>JASLHI010000012.1 GCA_030149815.1 Aquirhabdus sp.
AATAAACGCTCAAAAACAATAGCCAATGTGCTAAATTGCGCACCTGTTATCTTGTACTCCCTATTTTTTGATTCAAAAACGCAGGAATCCCACCATGCCACAATACAAAGCCCCCATTCGCGACATTCAATTTGTCATGCATGAACTGCTGAACTTTGAAGCCCATTACGATGCGCTGTCAGCTTATGCTGGTACCAATCGCGAGTTGATTGATGGTGTTGTTGAAGCTGCTGCTGATTTTTGCGAAAACGAACTGTCACCAATCAACCGCTCAGGCGACCAAGAAGGCTGTACGTTTGACAATGGCGTTGTGACAACACCAAAAGGTTTTAAAGAAGCCTATAAAAAATACATCGATCTTGGCTACCCATCACTTTCTGTACCAGTAGAACATGGCGGCCAAGGCCTCCCTGGTTCACTCGGCAATGCAGTTAGCGAGCTAGTCGGTACTGCAAACTGGTCATGGGGTATGTACCCAGGTCTGTCACACGGTGCAGTACGTACTGTTGAACATTGGGGTAGCCCAGAACAAAAAGAACTCTACCTGACCAAACTCGTTTCAGGTGAGTGGACTGGTACAATGTGTCTGACTGAATCACATGCAGGTTCAGACCTCGGTATTATCCGCACTAAAGCAGAACCAAATGCTGACGGCAGCTACGCAATCACCGGTCAAAAAATCTTTATTTCTGCTGGTGAACATGATCTCGCTGACAACATCGTTCACATCGTGTTGGCACGTTTACCAGGTGCACCAAAAGGCACAAAAGGTATTTCTCTATTCATCGTACCGAAGTTCAATGTTAACGCAGACGGTTCAGTCGGCACACGCAATAGCGTCACTTGTGGTTCAATCGAACACAAAATGGGTATCCATGGCAACGCAACTTGCGTGATGGTGTTTGATGGTGCAAAAGGCTTCTTGATCGGACCAGAAAACAAAGGTCTGAACTGCATGTTCACTTTCATGAACACGGCACGTATCGGTACTGCGATTCAAGGTCTGGCTGCTTCTGAAGGTTCATTCCAAGGCGCGCTGACCTACGCAAAAGATCGTTTGGCTATGCGTTCATTGTCTGGTCCTAAAGCGTTGGATAAAGAGGCAGACCCAATCATCGTTCATCCAGCAGTTCGCAACATGCTGTTAACCCAAAAATCATTTGCTGAAGGCGGTCGTGCACTGGTTTACTTCTTGTCGCAATTTGCTGACGTGGTTGAAGTAACCGAAGATGCAGAACAACGTAAAGCTGCTGATGACATGTTGTCTTTACTGACTCCAATTGCAAAAGCGTTTTTGACCGAAGTGGGTTCTGAATCTGCAAAACATGGTGTGCAAGTGTACGGTGGTCATGGCTTCATCGCTGAATGGGGCATGGAACAAATCGTACGTGATACACGTATCGCATGTTTGTACGAAGGTACTACTGAGATCCAAGCACTTGACTTACTCGGTCGTAAAGTTCTTGCAACTCAAGGTGCAATGCTACGCAACTTCACCAAAATTATTCACAAGTTCTGTGAAGCGAATGCAGGCAACGCAGCTATGGCTGAGTTCCTGAAGCCATTGGCTGAATTGAACAAAGAATGGGGCGATGTCACCACGCGTATCGGCATGAAAGCAATGCAAAACCCAGAAGAAGTCGGCGCAGCAGCCGTTGATTACTTGTACTTCTCTGGTTATGTGACTCTTGCTTACCTGTGGGCACGTATGGTTAGCGTTTCTCTCGAGAAATTAGCTGGCGACACCACTGAACGTGCGTTCTACGAAGCAAAAGTAAAAACTGCACAGTTCTACTTCAAGAAAATCTTGCCACGTACTCAAAGCCATGTCGCGACAATTGACAGTGGTTTAGAAACATTGATGGCAATGGACGTTGATCAATTTGCATTCTAATTGAATGATTAAAATTGTGATGTAAAAGCAAAGGCGGACTTCGGTTCGCCTTTGTTGTTTTTGGCATTTACAGGGTATAGAGTTAATCGATGGCTTTTTCATGAGAGCATTTCTTAAATGCTGGAGGCAACATGTATTACATCGTTACAACACATAAAACATTTGAACAAGCCTCAGCAGATTTGGAGTCAGCCGTTAAGCGCAATGGCTTTGGCGTACTTCATGTGCATGATTTAGGAGCAACTTTACGAAATAAAGGCATCGACTTTAAGGAGCAATGTCAGGTTTTTGAGGTATGTAACCCTCAACAAGCAGCAAAGGTACTTGCAACCGATATGCGCCTCAATATGGCATTACCTTGTCGTATTTCATTGTTTACTGAAGCAGATCAAACCAAAATTGGTTTAATTAAACCACTGCCTATGCTCTCAGCACTTTCTCAGGATGAAACCTTAATCAAGGTCGCTCAAGAAGTTGAAGAACAGATGATTCAAATGCTCAATGAGGCGAAATAAAACACTCTTAAAAAATAAGTATAAATATATGCTTGAGTGATTTAACTAAACATTAGAA
Organism: Aquirhabdus sp.; assembly: GCA_030149815.1. Lineage (GTDB taxonomy): Bacteria > Pseudomonadota > Gammaproteobacteria > Pseudomonadales > Moraxellaceae > Aquirhabdus. The sequence continues at coordinate 2,468 of JASLHI010000012.1, forward strand.
ATATCAATGGAGTGAAAAACGATGACAGAAATTCACAAAGGTGGATGTATTTGTGGTGCGATCCGATACCGCGTCACGGGTCAGCCCAAAAATGCATTTGTTTGTCATTGTACCTACTGCCAACATGCTTCAGGTTCTGCATTCCAAATCCCAGTATTCTTCTTGAAAGAAAATGTCGAATTCAGCGGCGAACAACCCAGCACGTATGAATATGAATCACCAATCCATCAGCGAATGATCACAACACAATTTTGCTCACGTTGCGGTACGCGAGTTGGGACAACGATTTCACGCGCTCCAGCCTTCCAACTGATCTCGGGTGGAACGTTTGATGACTTAGGTTGGTATAAAATCGACTTGCACATGTTTACCGAATCTGCGCTTCCTTGGATGGCTTTTCCACCGAATGTTCGAGTCTACGAGAAGCACTTCATCACAGAAGCAGGGGCAAAGGTTTCGGCTCTACCCCATCAAACCGAACCGTGGTGCTTTCATTCAGAAGTGGAATAAAATCCGTTCAGGAATAGGTCGGCTAACGCCAGAGATGTCGAGTATCAACGATGACTATTGCAGAGAAAATTGAACTTGCACTGATTCCTATCATCGGGATGGGTCTATGGCTCTGCGCTTCCGAACTCCCCCATCGCATCAGTATTGGACAATTATTGCTGGGTATGTCGGCTTTATTGTTATTTCAAAGTCTGATTCGCGACTTATGGCTACTCGCTCGAAAAAAAGGGATGCCACCAGCAGGACTGCAACGGAAAATACAATGCATGTGCGCTGAATCTACCATTGGCATGACAGGCGTGATTTTTGGAATCATTCTGCTTGGTGTTGGTATTGATTACTCCGTGACGATACCAAATTGGGGCTGGAGTATTTTAGTGATGGTCATGATGGTTATTGGATTCATGATTAAAGACTACGTCATGGAATGGAATCCATTTCGCATCTATAAAGATTTAGACCATATTAATATTGTGTTTACTTGGAAGAAGTAAGTGGTCTAGATGACTGCCCTCTCGCAGGGAAAAATGCTGGCGGAGTAAATGACCAATAAGACTCCATGTTCTGTTCATTTTTTTCAAACTATGATAGTTTTGCTTTGATATCAATAATTTTTTTACCATGATTTTTTTCACTAAACAGGTTTCTTATGCGGCAGCTTTTAGAATCTTATTTGTCACTCTTGCCGCATAAGAGTAGTTAGGCTCAGCGAGATTCAAATGCCTCAAGTACCAACACTCACAGAAGTCTCCATCAATGTCCGCTGCAACACCGGGCCACGCTGGAAAGATGGCGGCGTGACATTACGCATCCAGCCATCGGATCGCTTCGAGTTCTCGTCCGACGTCGCATGGCCTGACGGAGATAGCCTCGAGTCTTTTGTTCTTGAGGGCATTCGAGATGGTTTTGTCCATGCTCTTGGAAGTGTTCCGCCATGCTTGGTAACACTTACTTCAATTGAATATCATCCCGTTAGCTCGTGCGGTATCGGGTTTCGCACCTCAGCCAGGCAAGCAGTCATTGCGGCATGTTTCGGGCAAGCCTAACCCGTCGTTCAACGGGCGACGCGGTTAACTTCGTCTACTACACCCAAGCACAGCAGCGCGCGCCGTTAACTCTGCGTTAGCTAAAAAGCCATCGAGAATAAATATGGTATCAGTTGGAATTTACACAATCATATTTTTGCTTTCGCTTGTAGCAGTTGTTATTAACGTTTACGCGTCTGGAATAGAAGGAAATATTATTCATTTGGAAAATGGAAGAGAACCAAGTGCAGGAGTTTCTCTGATCAGCTACATAATTTTTCCAATTTTTTTCATGGGTATAGCATATATAGGAAACAGGGTTTCTTATGGTATGGGCTGGTACATTACTTTCGGCTTGTTTTGTGTCGTTTTCTTGCATGCAGCGGTAACTATTCCTAATAGCGTAAAAAAGTACAAAAAATTACTTAGAAAACATAGCTAACACAGCAATCAAACGGATGGTTTTTAATTTGCATTTTTGCCATTCCACTTCGCTCCATTTTATGGCAAAAGCTCGCGTAGGTTGCAATAAGCCCAAGCGCATTGCAACAATCTACATCCGATACTCAACCATAAAAACTAAACTCACCTCTATAGAATAACTCACCTGATTGAATGATTAACGCGCATTGTGATTAAGGCTATTGCAATGCCCTTTTATTGCCTATTTCATACATTTTAAGAGAACTCATCGCAATGCGTTACGCAGGAAAAATAACAACGTGGAAAGACGATAAAGGCTTTGGTTTTATCACCATTCCCGGCAGAAAAGATAAGGTTTTCGTTCACATCAACGCTTTCGAAAATCGCTCAGTTCGACCAGCCGAGGGGGACTCGTTAACCTTTGAAATCAAGCTCGATGAACAACACCGCTCCAATGCGGAAAAAGTGCGATACGCCAACAAAAAAGACAAAACTAAGCCATCAGGAAACACAAAGTTGGGCTTTAGTCAAATCTTTGCCATGACTTATTGCATGACGCTATTAAGCCTCGTCATCATGGGTAAAATTCCTTTCTCCGTGCTGTGTGTTTATTTTGCTTTAGGCGTTATTACCTTCATTGTTTACGCCTTCGATAAATCAGCCGCACAAAACAATCAATGGCGCACCCAAGAAAGCACTTTACACATCCTGAGTTTACTCGGTGGCTGGATTGGTGCCTTACTCGCGCAAAAGAAACTACGTCACAAGTCGAAAAAACAAGAATTCCAAATGGTTTATTGGATAACTGTGATTAGTCATTGCACTGCATTTGGTTTACTTTTGATTCAAGGCTATTTTGAATATTGGGAACAAATAATCGGGTTTTAGGCTACGATAAATCTTCCATCAAACTCTTCAGTCATTCCACACATTCCGGTCACGACTTTTTGCTACAATAACGCCACTCAAAATATATCAATGACGGAAGCCTCATTCACTCCGTCACTTTTTGTCACTTCCAATAAATTCAGGTGCCCCATGCCAATCTATACCGCTCCCCTACAAGACATGCGTTTTATTCTTAATGATGTTTTTAAAGCAGATGCGTTCTGGCAAGCCACCCCTGACCTCGCGCATATCGATAGCGAAACCGTCAGCGCGATTCTCGAACAAATGGCAAAATTCACCCAAGACGTGCTGTTGCCATTGAACCGCACTGGCGACGAAGAAGGCGCAAAGTTCGATAACGGCGCAGTCACCACACCAAAAGGCTTTAAAGAAGCATTCAAAACCTACGCAAACGATGGCTGGGTTGGTCTTGGTGCTGATGAGCAATGGGGCGGTCAAGGCATGCCAAAAATGGTTTCTGTCATGACCGACGAAATGATTTTCTCTGCAAATCCAGCATTTATGCTCTACCCACTATTGTCAGTTGGTGCATGTATGGCACTCAACTCATGCGCATCACAAGAGCAAAAAGAACAATATTTGCCAAAAATGTATAGCGGCGAATGGGCTGGAACCATGTGTCTGACTGAATCACATGCTGGTACAGACCTTGGTATCATCAAAACCAAAGCCGTACCAAACGCAGACGGCAGCTACGCAATCAGCGGCACTAAAATCTTCATCACAGGTGGTGATCACGACCTCAGTGAAAATATTATTCACCTCGTCTTGGCAAAAACCCCTGATGCACCTGCGGGCTCACGCGGTATTTCTCTATTTATCGTTCCAAAATTCTTGGTCAATGCTGACGGCTCACTTGGCGAACGTAACCCAGTTGGCCCAGGCTCAATCGAACACAAAATGGGGATCAAAGCATCTGCAACTTGCGTCATGAACTTTGACGGTGCAAAAGGCTTCCTCGTGGGTAAAGAAAACGAAGGCTTGGCAGCAATGTTCGTCATGATGAACTACGAACGCTTATCTATGGGTATCCAAGGTCTTGGTGCTTCAGAAGCGAGCTATCAAAACGCTGCTCAATACGCAACTGACCGTCTACAAGGTCGCAGCGCAACTGGCGTTCAATCACCAGAAAAACCTGCTGACAGCATTTTGGTTCATCCAGATGTACGCCGTATGTTGCTCAAAACCAAAGCGCATAACGAAGCAGCACGCTGTTTCGCAATGTATGTTGCACAACAACTGGATATGACCAAATACAGCGATGATGCGACCAAAGCAAAAGCTGCGGATCGTGTCGCTTTGCTCACGCCAATTGCTAAAGCGTTCCTGACTGACAAAGCATTTGAAGGTACCATCGATTCACAAATGGTCTTCGGTGGACATGGCTATATCCGCGAATGGGGTATGGAACAAATCGTGCGTGACCTGCGTATTTCTCAAATCTACGAAGGCACCAACGGTATCCAAGCTGCTGACTTGATCGGCCGTAAAGTCACCAAAAATGGCGGTAAATTCGTCGCTACTTACTTGGCTGAAATCCGTGAGTTTGCAGCAACCATGCAAACAGATTGGATGAAAGCAGCATTGCTGAAATCTGCGGATATTTTAGAAGCATTGACCACTCGCGTCATTGAAAGTGCTAAAGTAAATCCAAATGAGCCTAGCGCTGCTGCAATTGATTATCTGCATGCGTTTGGTTTGACTTGCTATGCCCATATGTATGCCATGATTGTTGAAGCAGCGAGCCAGAAAGACGGCGCGTTCTACAAAGCAAAAATCGACCTTGCACGTTTTTTTGTCACTCGCATCCTGCCTGAATTGGATACACGTGCGAAGATGATTGAATCAGGTGCAGACTTGATCATGGGCTTTGACGAAGGTTACTTCACTGCTTTTGCTTAATATGTAAATTATTCACTCATCTAAAATTCATTTAGATGAGTGAAAATAAAGAAAGCTCTGTTGACTAGACATTTTGGATTTCACAACAAAATACTAGCCACTCAGGGCTTTTCTTTTGTGTAAAGCAATATTTTAACCATGCAAAAGAACAACTAAACCTTGACCAAAAAATAGTCCTTTTAAGCCCCTCTCAATACTGCTACATTTCAAGTGTCACCTACAAAAATAAGGATATGGGACATCATGGAAGGAATAAGGCAGTGGCTACAACATAGATGGCGTATTCGTGTCGTGATGGCGGTGATGATGGTCGTCGCGATCACACTTACCTCTGTCACATTGATTGGCGTCAATTGGATTGGCTCACGCACGCTACTCCTGAACGCTGCCGCCGAAAAAGCGGATATGACCAGCCAGATTACAGAACAACACGTGCAACATATTGTTGGCCCTGCTGAAGCATTGCTTCGTGTTCTAGCCCTTGATCCCGTAGTGAATGCCACCTCTCTCGCAGATCGGATACAACGCCTACGAGTATTTACTGTAGATTTGCGCGCCAACTCGATCCTGACATCAGTCTATATTGGCTATGACAATGGTGATTATTTTGCAGTGAGTCCACTAAATCAAGCTGCTTTACGGAAGAGCTATCATGCACCAACACGGGCACGGTATGTCATTCGTACAGCGCTAGGACAAGATGGTGAAAAAAGAGAACATATCTTGTTGTTTTACGATCAAAATCTTAATCTGATCGAACAACGCTCTGCCCCAGATTATGTATATGACCCTAGACAACGACCTTGGTATAGCAATGCTCTCGCAGCCGCCGATATTGCCATTTCAAAGCCTTATGTCTACACCGACGCACCTTTGATGGGAATTACCTTATCCATGCATAGCAGCAATCCACATGCAATCGTTGCGATGGATTTGCCATTGGTTGGAATCAAAAGCGCGCTACAGCGAGTAATGATCACGCCAAACAGCCAAATTGCACTTGTCGAGAGTCAAGGTGGAATTATTGCTGCCAATACATCTTCGTTTGGTTCTAAGCCATTAGCGTCATCACAGGCGCTACGTCTCCCAACTATACAAACTTTGGGCAACACACCATTACTACAGCTATGGCAACTCCAATCAGAGCGCCACGTATTATCCTATCGAATTGACAATCAAGAGTGGCTTGGTCGACGAATTCCACTCTCACAATATCATGATATTGGCTTGCAATTACTGATCGCCACCCCGACCCAAGAGCTCCTCAAAGATTTAAATGCTCATAGTCGCAAAATGGTATTGATAGCGATTTGCTTGGGAATACTGCTCATAGCGATTGGCGCATGGCTTGGGCATCGCATCGGTCAGATCATCGAACAACATATTCAGCGGGTCAGGCAAATGTCTAATTTTGACTTTAGTCGTCCTGCACCAGATTTCACCCTACTCTACGAGGCTTTCCAGTTAACCGATGTCACAGATGATGTCAGTCGCACCATGGAAGCCTTATTAAAAATCAGCCAAGTTTTGCAAGCAGAGCCTCAGATTGACACGATGCTTGCTCAGGTATTGGATCTGTTTGTCGAGGCAGCTCGCTGCGAAAGTGGCGCAGTTTATTTATTCCACCACAAAGAAAAGCGTTGGAATAAATCCGCTGCCTGTGGTCCACAAGATAATCTGGATGAGATTGCCATTCGGCTCTATTCAGAACCAGACTTACGTTTAGATAAAAATGCAAAATGCCAAGCGTTTGCGATTCGGGCTCGCAATGGAGATGTCTTGGGTCATGTTATTCTGAAACATGCGGGTGATTCAGAACATACTTCACGTGACTTCTTGATCTTTAGCGAACGTTTAACAGGAATGCTGGCAATACCGATTGAAACAAGGCAATTGATCGAATCACAAAAAGCTTTATTGGATGCATTCATTTTAGTTCTGGCTGATGCGATTGACACCAAAAGCGCCCACACTGGAGGACATTGTCGCCGCGTACCAGAACTGGCAATGATGATTGTGGATCGCTTGTCCACAGAAACCCAAGGCCAGTTTGCAGATTTTCAATGTGAGCATGATGATCGTGAAGCCTTTCGGTTGGCTGCATGGCTGCATGATTGCGGCAAAATCACCACGCCAGAGCATATCATTGACAAAGCAACCAAGCTGGAAACGATCTACAACCGCATTCATGAAATCCGTACTCGCTTTGAAGTTTTACGGCGTGATGCACATATCGCTTCACTCACTGCACAACTTGCAGGAACAGATAAAGCTACGGCTGAAGCACAACGTGATGCGCGATACGCTCAACTACAAGATGATTTTGCCTTTGTCGCACAATCCAATGTGGGTGGTGAATTTTTAAGTGATGAGGTCATTGCACGTTTAGAATTGATCGCACAACAGACTTGGCTACGGAATTTTGATGATCATCTCGGTCTATCCGCACTAGAACTCGCTCGTTGTGATAAGACATCTGCGCCACTTCCTGCGATTGAACGATTACTCGCGGATAAACCTGAACATATGGTGCCGTGGGATGAGACGCTCAAACCTGTCGTTGAGCGAGAAGACCCACGAAACACTTATGGTTTTGATATGCAATTACCGCAATATCAAAGAAATAATGGCGAGATTTATAACCTCAGCATTCGTCGTGGCACGCTCACCAACGAAGATCGATTTGCGATTAATAATCATATTGTGCAAACACTGATCATGTTGACCAAATTACCTTGGCCTAAACACTTACAGCGGATTCCCGATCTGGCCACTAATCATCACGAACGTATGGATGGCAAAGGTTATCCAAGACGATTACAAGGGGCACAGATGTCCGTTGAGGAACGAGTACTCGCACTGGCTGATGTTTTTGAAGCACTCACTGCCGCAGATCGCCCTTACAAATCAGCAAAGACCATTTCAGAATCACTGATGATCATGGCGAAAATGTGTCAAGAAAACCATTTAGATAAAGCGTTGTTTATTTATTTTCTACAGAGTCGGTTATGGCATGAGTATGCGCGCAACTTTATACCTTCAGCGCAAATCGATGACGTGAATATAGACGAACTCATCCGTATAGCGAGTTCATAAATTATGCTTTCTTCTAAATACGATCTCGTCAGTATCTTGCTGAACGTTTCATCCAGTTTAGGTTATGATTGGGATACGAATCTCATTGTTGATGTGCAGTAAGAAACTGAGCAATGATGGCACGAGCAATACGAAAATTAACTTGAACAGGAAGTTCACTTCATCAAATGTCTAACTTTTATAAAGATAGCGATGTACTGCCCCATCGCATCATCAGAAAAAATGTGGGAACGCAAATCCGCAAAATTCGAACATGGCGTAGACGCCTTTCGGCAGCTCTAGAATGGAATGCTGTTGACAAGGGGCTCATTCTACTCGTCGCTATTTTACCGATCTATTGTCAATATTTACTGTGGTCTCTTTATGTTCTAAGCCGCCATGACCGTGAACATCTGGTTAATGTTCCCTTAGTCACCGAAATTATGAAGATTGAAATCATCTTTATCATCTTTGGCATTTTAATTCTGCTCTTAGGACTGTATTTACGACAGACAAAACCAAACAGTCTTATTTTCCAAAACATCGCACTTCACTTTTTCTCATTAACCTTAGTCGCCATGAGCTATAGCATCGGAACAGCCTCTTTTTGTGCTGGTTTGGTATTGCTCGGTGCACCTGTTTTTGGATTCATTCTCTTGGATCGCAAAGCCGTTTGGGGTGCAACGATTACGGCGCTTCTGGTTCTTGTGGGGCTGAGTTATGTCACAGCGTATGGTCTGCTCCCTTATGCACCCGTGATGGTCACACCAACCGATCAGGTCAGTCATCTCTTTTGGATGAATAGTGTATTTTTCTTTGCAGCGCCGTTCTTTATTCCGATCATTCTGATGGCGGATCAAATGCTAATGTGGTGGCGTGAGCGTGAAGAAAAAATTCGCCATATGAGTCGTACCGATGCGCTCACAGGAACCCATAATCGATTTAGTATCTTGAATATTTTAGATCTTGAAGTCGCACGATCGACTCAATTTCAAGAACCATTATCCGTTGTGATTCTTGATCTTGACCACTTTAAAAAAGTAAATGATCAGTGGGGACACCCAACAGGGGATCTGGTTCTAAAAACAGCAGCCCAAGTGCTACGCCAAAACATCCGCGAATGTGATTCACTCGGTCGTTATGGTGGCGAAGAGTTTGTGATTATCATTCCTAATGCAGATGAAGCCGAAGCTCAGAAGATTATTGAACGGTGCCGTGTTGCATTGGCGCAAACAAAAATCCTTTCAGAAAGCCAAGTCCTGATTAACGTTACGGCAAGCTTTGGTGTTGTCAATGTCACACATGCCGTAGAGCAAACGATTGAGCCTTATACATTGATCAAAACCGCAGATGAAGCCTTATATATTGCCAAACATAATGGTCGCAATCGGATAGAAACAAAAATGCTCAGTCCTGCATAAGCCGAACAAATAGCGAGTTAGTGTGTTCTATTAAATAGTCGAGGTCACCTATGTACGATCACGAATCAATAGTTCCTAAGGCGAATGTTTTTATGATTCGTCGCTATACAGAAAACTCCATAGATCAATTGGAATATTTAAAAAACAACCTTCAATGGAGTTATGACGAAGCCTCTGGACGACGATTTTGTAACATGGGTGCTGACTACCTGATCTTTGGTCAGGTACAGAAATCACAGCCCTTCGATCCTGTTGTCTTGAAAATAATGCATGAACTGAATGAGCGATTCAGTGTCGCGATGAATGCGTGCTATGCAAACTATTATCAAGATGGCAGCTCGATTGTTCCTTTTAGAAATAATAAAGGTCTGCAAACCGATCTCGATCAACCGATCCTATCTGTTGCATACGGAGGAACTCGACTCGGTGTCTTTAAAGATGTCCATACTGATGAAGAGCACGAACTCTTCATGTATGGCGGAGATCTGTGCATCATGGGACTTGATAGTCAACAAAACTACTTGCATGGGATGCGAGCATCGGACAAATTTACAGAGCCACGGATATCACTCACCTTTCGAAAAATTAACAGTTGGGCTGCAGCATAAGCCTACAAATTTCTACAGATTGTTTCAAAACTATTGTCTAATCTTTAAACGTGGTCTATAACCTTAGTAAGATGCTAAAAATGGATTTTTTAGGAAACGCGTATAAGTCATTCTAAATTAGCGAAATCAAAAGGATATTGATGTAAACGAATATGAATAACCTATTGCATACACAGGAAGCCAGTGAAGAGGAACTATCAACTGCATTGCAGTCTAGAAATCGTCTGCTCACATTTCCAGCTAAACTAGAAAGACTCTTCCTTGATCAACATATCCCGCGCTCCATTCGACGCTTTCATGTGTTAATGCCCGTTATTTTTTTCCTCTACACCATTCTGATTACAGGGATCATTGGTGTTATTCCAAAATCTGGTATTGAGCTCTGGCTTACTATCGTCATCTCCGTCACAGTCAGTATTCTCTGCACAATGGCACTTTCTTTTTTCCCACGATTTAATCGATGGTTTACTGTGTATGGTGTTTTTGGAAGTTCTGTCGTCATTGCAGCAACAGTCACCATTACCAATCTATTTCCATTAGGCCAAAACTCCCCGCTGTTATACGCTGGGATCATTTTTGCCATACTAATTGTTTACACATGCGTGGGGTTAACATTTGTTTGGGGGATGATTGCAAATCTGATCGGTGGCTTTTCGGCAATTGTGATCATGAGTTTCACCCATATCGCCGTCAACTGGTCGCTATTTGATCGAATTTATATCTGTTCGAGTATTCTAGGCTTAGGGCTGAGCTATGCGCTAGAAAACCAAGAGCGTAAGAATTTCTTGAACACATTGTTATTACGCATCACGATCAAAAAAGGAGAAGATCTCGCTAAACAGCTTGAATCACTCTCACGTCTAGATTCCCTCACAGGAATTGCAAATCGCCGCCATTTAGATGAAGTTTTGGATGGTGAGTGGAATCGCGCAATGCGCCAAAATCAACCGCTCACCATCATGCTCATCGATGTTGACCACTTTAAGCTCTACAACGACAAATTTGGACATCTGTCAGGTGATAGTTGTTTACGTCAAGTTGCACAACTTTTTGCAAGAATGACCAAACGAAGTGGTGAGTTAGCTGCACGTTATGGCGGCGAAGAATTTGTTTTGGTCTATCCTGCAATGGATACAACGCTAGCCAAAGAACAAGCAGCTCGCCTCCTTCATCAAATTGCAAGTCTCGCGATCCCTCATCCGAATGGACAGTCTGTTTCATTTAGCATCGGTCTTTGCGTATCAGTTCCCTCCCCAGAGATTGATGTTGCACAGTTGCTCCATCATGCTGACACCGCACTCTATCAGGCAAAAGCCAATGGACGAAATCGTTACGAACTTTATGTTGAGCCAAGCGAAGACTCATTAAAGCAAATCGACCAAGCCTTACATTCGTGATCATAAGAACCAAGAACTAGAAAATTTAAGTTTATTACACAGGAAAAATACGGCGAAAAAATGCGCAAAAATGGGCTTGCCTTCACTGTCTTCTTGGCGCACTATAATCTCCAAATGGACTAAAAATAATCTCTTCATCGACTCAATTCTAGAAAAAGAACTGAAGTACAACTAGAACATTCAAAACTCTAGTTTGTAAAACATCAACTCCAACAAGGAGATTGCCATGCCAAAATTCATCATCGAACGAGATATTCCTAATGCAGGGAAACTATCTGGTCAAGAATTACAAGCCATATCACAAAAGTCCTGCGGAGTACTCAATCAATTGGGCCCTCAAGTGCAATGGGTTCAAAGCTTTGTGACCGCAGACAAAATCTACTGTGAATATATCGCCCCAAGTGAGGAATTAGTGAGAGAGCACGCAAGATTGGGTGGTTTTCCTGCAAATCGTATCTCGCAAGTCACATCCACGATTGATCCAACAACAGCAGAGTAAGTTCTCAGTATGACTAAATTTACTCTCGCCGCGCTCATCTTACTGGACTAGATCACTCCAACAGGGCCTCATTCAGCACCTGTTGGGATATATCAGCGTAAGTTTTATCTGAATTAATCACGCGCAGTCACAATTTCAGCGCCATTTCTCAGCGTTAACGTAACAGGCGTTTTTTCAGCAACCTTAAGCAGCCCTAGCCAGATCTCATCGCTCAACTCCAGATCTGTGCGGAGTACACGCTCGATACGCGTATGATCCTCACGGTCTTTCAGTAAAGTCAGCTCAACGCGTAACTGACCAATTTCCCATCCCTTATGCTGTGCATACATCCTCAAGGTAATCGCGGTGCACGCACCCAAGCCACTTAAAATAAACTCATAAGGTGCTGGGCCTGCATTCTGTCCACCTGAGGCCAAAGGCTCATCTGCCAACAAACTAAAATCGCCTGTTTTAATGTGATGCGTATAATTCGTCGGGGTTGAATCCACTGTCGCGGTTGCGATTGCTTTCATGAATGTGCTCCTTTTAAATGAACACCCTCAAGAGAAGGTGCAATGAGTCGCTTCCCTGCAGTCGCTTCATCCAGCGCGCCAAAACGCTCACTCTTGGCCTCCCAATCACGGCGAGCTTGCTCAACTTCCTCTTGAGTACGCGCCACAAAGTTCCACCACAATAAAACGTCTTCTTTAAAAAGCTCTCCGCCGATCATTAATATTCTTGTGGATGCATCGCAACTGATCGTGACCTTCGTATGGCCATCAGCAAAATAAAGCAACGAACCTGTTTCTAGATGCTCACCATTAATCAGTGCTTTGCCTTCCAAGACAGTAATACCATGCTCAAAACTTGTATCTAACGGTAATTCAAATGTTCCTGTCTTCTTAGCTAATAAATCAACAGCAACAAGCGGTGTATACACGGAAACTGGCGAAGTCACACCAAAACTATTCCCCACCAAAATCGTCGCATCAAATAAATCCTGATGGACAACGGGTAATGTGGGATAGTTCTGAAAATGAGGCTCTACATGACGATGAGTATCTGGCAGAGCAATCCACAATTGTGCAGCGTGTAATCTGCTTGCTTTATCGGTTGGTGAAATCTCAGCATGAGAAATTCCCTTGCCTGCAGTCATGAGATTGACTTGATTTGGATAAATAACTTGATCACTTCCTAGACTATCGAGATGCCGAACTGCCCCCTCAATCATCCATGTAAAAGTCTGCAAACCGATATGAGGATGCGGCCCAACATTCATTCCCTCTCCCGCCGCGAAATTGACAGGTCCTGCATGATCCAAGAAACACCACGCACCAATCGTACGGCGCATCCGACTCGGCACTAAACGTGCAATCTTTAATCCCGTCCCAATTTCCGCCACACGACCTTCAATTCGAACAATATCTTCCCTTTCCATGGCTGCACCTTTAAGCAATATGATCTGACCCAACAACTCCAATCGCGCTTTGATTGTAGCGTATAAATCCCTGTTGTCTCAAAGCTTTATGTAAATCAATTGCGTAATAAATAAAAGCCCTATCTATCATATAGAAAGGGCTTTTATTGAACCAAATCCGCTCAGTGTATTCGTTCAATGCTTATCGAGAGTCTTAGGAAAATAGAAACTCGCTATTCACGTAAACAATCGATCAAAAATTACGACTTCAATGAATTTTGGTATTCACGACCAAAACAACGAGCTTATTATCCGCAAAGGCAGGGAGAAAAATCTCTTTTGATTGTTTATTCATAGTCATCGTTTTCGCTCCACTTAATGTTGTAAGGCTCTGCGTCACACGATAACGATCAGAACTCAACTGATGTGCAATCGTCAAAGTGCCACTTCCACCGCCGCTAGCCACAAAAACATTGCGCGATTCAGAATCATACAACACCGTATCCGCATCATCCCCAATAGAGAATTGCGCTACATTTGCACCTGTTAATGCATTTGTCACGACTGCCACGCGATTATGACACGCGGAAATCAACCGAGAATGATCAACATCAAATGCCAATCCTGAAGGCTGTTCACAACCCGCTAACCTCCATGTTGACTCTAGTTTATCTGTCGTCGCATCAATCACATCTATCCCTGCATGATCTTGGATATTGACATAGATATGTCCATAGTTATCTGTCACGGTTTGGCTAGGTTTTCCTGAAGACTGGATGGAATGAATGACTTTCAGTGTTTTTGCATCGATCACATCAATCGTGCTGCTATTGCGATCGAACACATAGACTTTATGCACTGCGGGCTCATAGAGGATATTGTCTCCACCTGTCACCTGAATATCAGCAATACGCCGTAAAGACTCTAAGTTAAAGACCGTCACCGTATGGTTTTGACGATTACTGGTAAAGCCTAAATTTAAATCCTGCGCAAATGTGACACCACCAACACCATGCGTCTCAGAAATCGCAGCCATTACTTTGTTGGTATCTAAATTAACCACATCTACTCGATCACCGCGCGTCACATACAGACGTAAACGCTTATTGTCCACCGCAACAAAATCATACTTCGGGGTATCACCCAGCGTAAATTTTTGAACGATGTCATAGGCGGAATCTTCAGCAAAAGATGCTGTCGATAGCAGCGCGCTTAATGGGACTAAGATTGCAAGTAATAGCGTAGAGATAATGCGGGTTTTCACGAGGAACTTCCTAGATACAACTAAAGAGAAAAACAAGAGACAAACGAGGAAGAAATCTTTGAATCGATTCCAGTCATGAACTATAGCTGACGGATCATAAATGCAAACACCATCACATTCATTGGCGTTTTTGAATAAAAATCATGACGATATTATCAATTACAGATATTGCTAAAAGATTAAACAGATGCCCTAAAAAGCTGATCTAAGTAGCTAGATCAGCTTTTTAGAAACTTTTTGAGTAAGCGCTTTTAAGAAATAAAAAACGCGAACCTAAGTCCGCGCTTTTTTATTTCAAAATTAACGAATTAAGAATGTGTCATATCGAGTGGCACAACCCATTGTGCAAACTCAGCTTCAGTCACGTAACCCAGCGCGAGAGCAGCTTCTTTCAAGCTTGTGCCTTCTTTATGCGCCTTCTTCGCAATCGCTGCCGCTTTGTCGTAACCGATGTGTGGGTTCAACGCTGTGACTTGCATCAAGTTCTTCGCCAAGTTTTCTTCGATTTTTGGCAAGTTTGGTTCGATACCGACTGCACAGTTATCGTTGAATGCCAAGCACGAATCAGAGATCAATTGGATGCTTTCCAATACGTTATGAACCATCACTGGTTTAAAGACGTTCAATTGGAAGTTACCTTGGCTACCTGCGAACGCTACCGCTGCGTCATTACCAAACACTTGCACCGCAACCATGGTCATTGCTTCACTTTGTGTTGGGTTAACTTTACCTGGCATGATTGAGCTGCCTGGTTCGTTTTCTGGAATGTTCAATTCGCCGATACCGTTACGTGGACCACTTGCCAACCAACGTACGTCGTTCGCCATTTTCATCAACGCACCAGCCAATGTACGCAGGCTTGCAGAAGTTTGAACGAGCGCATCATGCGCGCTGAGTGCTGCGAATTTATTTGCCGCAGATTTGAATGGGAAACCCGTTTCTTTTTCATAGTAGCTAGCTGCGAGCGCACCAAATTTTGGATGTGCATTTAAGCCTGTACCTACCGCTGTACCGCCGATTGCGAGTTCATACAAACCAACGAGTGCATGACGAGTTTCAGCAATACAGTAGTCCAATTGTGCAACCCAGCCACCGATTTCTTGACCTAAAGTAATTGGTGTCGCGTCTTGTAAATGGGTACGACCGACTTTTACTAAATCTTTGTACTGTTCAGCTTTTGCTGCCAATGTGTCACGCAGAACTTTGACGCTTGGGAATAGTTTTTCGTTCAATTCCAAAACCACCGCAATGTGCATTGCTGTTGGGAATGTGTCGTTACTTGATTGACCACGATTTACATGGTCGTTCGGGTGAACTGGAGTTTTGCTGCCTAATACGCCACCAGCGATTTCGATACCACGGTTTGAAATCACTTCGTTTGAGTTCATGTTGCTTTGTGTGCCTGAACCAGTTTGGAACACAACGAGAGGGAAATGCGCGTCTAACTTACCTGCGATCACTTCGTCAGCGGCTTGGATGATCAGAGCTGCAACTTCTTCAGAGATTTGACCCAAGTCGCGGTTTGCTTCTGCTGCGCCTTTTTTGAGGATACCGAGGCTGCGGATCATTGGGCGGGTGAATTTAAAACGATCTACACCGATTGGGAAGTTTTGAATACTACGTTGGGTTTGTGCACCCCAGTAACGGCTGTTTTCTACGTCCAGCGCGCCCATCGTGTCGGTTTCAATACGAGTAGTCATGGTATTCCTCTATTTAAGTGGTCGTTTAAATGCGCTCTTGTGAAGTACATTTTTTGTACGTGAAAAATATGTCGCGAGATTATACAAAAAATTGCTTTCACTTGGGTGGCTTTATGACATTTTAAAGTTTGATGTTTGGTATATGTCTTGCCAAAAGTTAACCTGCATGTTAACTTTTGGCAATGCGAACAATCATATTTTATAAATTAGAAAACGGTGAGTGTCCTGTTACAGATTTTCTAGATCAACTCACACCTAAACAAGCTCAAAAGGTTGTTTGGGTCTTGCAATTAGTTGAGGAATTAGATGTTGTACCTATCACTTATTTCAAAAAACTGGTGAACACCGACAATATTTGGGAGGTTCGTGTACAAATCGGCAATGATATTTTGAGGTTATTGGGTTTTCTGGATGACGGCAATTTTGTTGTACTCGCTCATGGTTTTCAAAAGAAAACTCAGAAAACACCAAAAGCAGAAATAGATATCGCCGAAAGTCGTAAGCGAGATTATTTCCAACGTAAACGGGAGAGAAAGTCATGAGTGATCTACAACGTTATATCCAGAACCGTAAAATCGAAGATGCGGATTTTGCAGAAGGTTTCGATGAGGGCTATAAGTCTTTCAAAATAGGCGTACTCTTACGTCAATTGCGAGAGGAAACTGGCATGACACAATCTGAAATTGCAGAAAAATTAAATACTAATAAATCAGCGATTTCACGAATTGAAAATCACTCCGAAGATGTAAAATTGTCAACACTTGAAAAGTTTGCCAGTGCATTAGGTAAGCGTTTGGAAGTTCGGATTGCATAATTTGGTTGTGTAGTTTTCGATCAATCAAAAACCGATAAGTTTTCTTGACCTAACTACAGCTGAATGACATATTCAGCTCTATATTTATTAATCAAAATAAGTATCTCATATGTCACGTTTAGACATCTTATGTGTCAATGGTGACAGATAAAAGTAACTAATAACATTTTTTAGATTAGGAAGATCTACATGAATAGCAAAATTCGCATAAAGATGGGAGCAATTGAAGTTGAATATGAAGGTTCCGAAGCATTTCTAAGAGAAGAGCTACCTGCGTTCCTCGCTGCCGTATCGGAACTCTACGCTAAATCAGGTGGTAGCACGTATCAACTCAATGGGAATGCAGAAGAACAACTCCAAGCCTCAGCAGTACAAAACCCAAGCATTGAAATGACAACCGCATCGATTGCCTCAAAACTTGGTGTCAACTCTGGAGCACAGCTCGTGCTTGCCGCCGCAGCGCACCTACGTTTAGTTAAGGGAATGGATAGATTCCCTCGTAAACAGTTAACTGAACAAATGAGATCCGCATCTTCTTTCTTCAAAGAGAGCTATGTTTCAAATCTCTCAAAGACAATCCAGACTCTCATGAAAGACGACAAGCTCAATGAACCATCAAGTGAAGTCTATGCCCTAACTCATGCCACTGAACAAGAGCTGAGGTCACGCCTTGTTTGACATCGACACGCTTAAGGATCTACTTGCAAGAAAGGATCTCAGCACAAAACAAAAGCTCATGCTCTGCCTTGCGCAAGATCCTCTTCAACCAAAGTCTGTCGCAGATATCAAACAATCTGCCGCCTCTCTTGGTCTTAGAGAAATAAAAAGTTGGAATGTCTCCGACTACCTAAGCAGATGCAAACCAAACGTTGTGAGAAGTGATGGGGGTTGGGAATTAACCGAAACGGGAAAAAAACATATCAGAGAGTTAGCAGGCCCTCTGCTTCCTGATGTTACTCCGCTAGTAATTTCATCTTTGCGAAAGCAGCTTCCAACAATATCAAACGCTAACTGCCGTAGCTTTGTTGAAGAATCAATTAGAGCCTTTGAAGCAAAGCTATATAGATCAGCTATTGTTTTGTGCTGGGTCGGAGCTGTAGCGGTTCTCTATGACCACATAGTTGAAAATCATCTCAGTGCATTCAATTCAGAAGCTTTGAAGAGAGACGCAAAGTGGAGATCAGCTAAAACCTCTGATGATCTCGCTCGCATGAAAGAACACGAGTTTCTTCAAATCCTAGCCGCAACTTCCGTCATTGGAAAAAACGTAAAAGACGAGCTTGAAGTATGTCTCAAGCTCAGAAATGGCTGCGGTCACCCAAACTCTCTTGTTGTCGGAGAGCTAAAAGCTTCTGCACATATTGAAACATTGATGCAAAATATCTATTCAAAATACTAACAGCCCGAGTAGGTCGCAATAAGCCCAAGCGCATTGCGACAGCAGAAATAAAACCCATGAACAGCATGTAAAATCCCAAACAATCCCACAAATAAATTGTGTTTGTATATCATATACACATGTCGCAATGCCCTTTGGTTATTGCGACATGTGCTTTGAACCAGCGGGCAAGAAGAAAAGGCGGTTTCGCCTTTTTTCATATCAAATTTTCGAGATTTTAGGTGTTGGACGCGACATGAAAAAAACTGTCATCTTTGTAGTGATCATTCTAAGCGTGATTGTGCTGTCGGTTGTTGGCAGAAATTTTGTTAAACAAAAAATGGCCGACCAAGCCGCCAAAAGTCCCGTCAATGTCGAACAGCCTGCCATCGCCAAGGTCGCCTTAGCGTTTGATAATGCTGACGAAGCTGCACGATTTGAGGCGATCACGCATCTGATCAACGCCAAAAACAAAGACCTGTCCCTACCCCGCGAGATCAAGACAGGTATATCGTTTGAGCATATCGACATGCAGGAAGGCAGCAACATGATCGAAGCCAAATTTCGCTTTACCGATGATATTGCCAAAGGCCTACAAGTCGCCAAAGCCAACTCTGAATTCCGCCAGATGAAAATGAACCTCTGCGCCATGATGACCAACCTGTCATCAGAAAACCAAGCTGCTCTGCTCAATCAACATACCTTCTATCGGGTCAAGTTTTACGATAAGAGCGATGTGTTTGTGGCGAACAAGGATTTGGAGTTGGTGAGTTGTGTGGGGTGATTTGAGGTTGTTCTAGAGCTATCAAGCACTATCGAAAAAGTTGCGTTAGAAAAAATCAACTTCCTTCAAAAACAAACCAAAACCTAATACAGAAAAAAGCCCAACATTCACCGAACATTGGGCTTTGACTTTTTAAACGACTTATTTCGTTTCGTTAAACAACTCACGACCAATCAACATACGGCGGATTTCAGAAGTCCCCGCACCGATTTCAAACAGTTTCGCATCGCGCCACAAGCGACCTGCTGGGTAATCATTGATATAACCATTGCCACCCAAAACTTGAATCGCTTGGCCTGCCATCCAAGTCGCTTTTTCTGCCACATACAGAATCGCACCTGCCGCATCTTTACGCACAGGCTCACCACGATCAGCCGCCTTCGCAACCGCATACAAGTAAGACACACATGCGTTGTAGCCGACATACATATCTGCAAGCTTGCCTTGCATGAGTTGGAACTCACCAATCGCCTGTCCAAACTGCTTACGCTCGTGAACATACGGTACAACCAAATCTAGCGCCGCAGCCATGATACCCAGTGGCCCTGCACCAATCACAATACGCTCATAATCCAAACCTGACATGAGGACTTTTACACCGCCATTCACTTTGCCCAATACGTTTTCAACTGGCACACGGCAGTTTTCAAAAATCAGCTCACAGGTATTTGAACCACGTAAACCCAGCTTATCGAGTTTCTGTGCAGTGCTAAAACCAGCAAAAGATTTCTCGATAATGAACGCTGTGATGCCTTTTGAGCTAGCAGCTAAGTCAGTTTTTGCATAGACAACTAATGTATCCGCATCAGGACCATTGGTGATCCACATTTTATTGCCGTTTAAGACGTAATGATCACCGTCCTGATCTGTATGTAAGTCTGCACGTAATTTCATGCTGACTACGTCAGAACCCGCACCCGGCTCAGACATTGCCAATGCGCCGATATGCTCGCCGCTGACCAGTTTTGGTAAATATTTTTGCTTTTGTGCTTCAGTACCATTCAAATGAATCTGGTTTACACAAAGGTTTGAATGTGCGCCATAAGACAAGCCCACCGCCGCAGACGCGCGTGAAATTTCTTCGGATGCAATCACATGCGCCAAGTAGCCCATATTCACGCCACCGTATTCTTCAGCAACGGTCATACCGAGGATGCCGAGGTCACCCATCTTGCGCCACAGTTCTAGCGGGAAGTGGTTTTCCTTATCGAAGTCTTGAGCGAATGGCGTAATTTCTTTTGCAGAAAATTGACGTACGCTATCGCGTAGGGCAACGAGTTCAGGTGAAAGATCATGATTAAAACTAGAGATATACATGGCTTATTTTTCCTTAAAAACAATTCACTTCAAAAAGATTCAATTCAAAAATTAGTACTAAAAACCGCTACTCAAAAAACTTCGGTTGCGGATTTTTTTATCGCTCAACCTGAATACAAGGTATGATGACACCATTAGCTCACTGCAAAACATACGACAACGAAGCGCATTAGATGACATCGAATCCAACTTCACATTCTCAAAGCAAACAAAGTAACGATCCTTTACAAGGTTTGACGCTTGCTGTTTTGCTTGAACGTCTCGTCACTTTATACGGCTGGGAAGAATTGGCTCGTTTCGTCAATATTCGCTGCTTCAGTCATGAGCCGAGTATTAAATCAAGCCTAACTTTACTACGCCGAACACCTTGGGCGCGAACGCAGGTCGAAGACCTATACATCAAATTTGGTCATGCGGATTGGCAAAAATCGCAATCAGAGTAATCCCATTTTTACATTTCAAACGCTATTCAAAACTTGGAACACATTATGAAAATCATCGCCCGTAACTTGTCACGTGAAACGACTGAAGCCGAACTCCATGCACTTTTCGCGGAATTCGGCGAGGTTCAATCCTGTACTTTAGTCATGGACAAAGCAACGGGTAAATCCAAAGGTTTTGGCTTCGTTGAAATGCAACTCTACGAAGCCCGTACCGCCATCAAACGTCTAAACGCCAAGAAGATTGGCGGCAGTGTTATTCGCGTAAAAGAAGCCGAAGAAACACCGAAGTAACTCATCCACTCAACTTTTAGTTCACTGAGCCTGTCGAAGTGAATATCGTGCTGGTTTACCTTTCATAAAACGCACATTTCGACAGGCTCAATGAGCTAGCTATACTTCATTCAACATCAAAAGCAAATCCCTCCCGACCTCCCTTTCATAAAGGGAGGAGCTTTTACCCTCCTTAGTAAAAGGAGGACAAGAGAGGATTTGCTTTTATTAATCCGCTGTCACCTGCAACAACACCTGACGTTTCTTCACTTGCAAACCAACCGCTGCACTAATCGCACCGACGACACCATCACAGTTCGATTTGATTTGCTGCTGAATCTTCATCGCTTCCAAGATCACGAGCGTTTGGTCTTTGACCACTTTCTCGCCTTCCGCGACAAGGATATTGACGACGGCACCGTTCATCGGCGCGCGAATCTGACCATCACCCGCCTCATCCGCTGCTGCTGGCGGTGCATGGGTCACATCGACAATCGTCAAATTACCATTCGCCATATCGAGGTATTGCGTATCGCCTGCTTGCACATAAGCAACCGTTTTACGAATCCCTTGCCAGATATAGACCAACTGATTTGCGGTACAGGATAAAACTTCAAGGCTTTCCGTTTCACCGTCATGTTGCAACGTAAAGTGATGACCTGCTTGCTCAATCGCCAGTTTATGCACCACTTCACCGACTTGCAATTTCAGCGGAATCGGCATGGCTATGCCTGTATGCCAACCGCTACGGTCAGACTTGTAAACCAGCAAACTTGCTGCAATTGCCAGTGCTTCATGCGAAGCGACCGCAGGTTTCAAACTGACATCATCAGAGAAATGCTCAGTAATGAAGGCAGTATTGGTATCGCCTGACACCAGCACTGGGTTCTGGAGAATATTCACCAAGAACTGTTTATTGCTATTCACTCCAAGCAACACCGTGTCTTGTAATGCACGCGCAAGCAGGCGAACCGCATCAGTACGCGTTTTGCCGTAAGCAATGACTTTGGCAATCATCGGATCATAATGTGGGCTGACCTCACCCAGACTTGTCATGCCATGATCGACACGGACACCCGGCAACATCGGCGGTTGCCACAGCAGGATTTCACCTGTTTGTGGGAGGAAATTAACACCCGGATCTTCGGCATATAAACGCACTTCAACCGCATGACCAGTCAGCGTTAACTGCTCTTGTGCAAGCGGCAATTTCTCGCCATTTGCTACACGGAGTTGCCATTCGACCAAGTCTAAGCCTGTGATCAGTTCGGTTACTGGATGTTCAACTTGCAAACGGGTATTCATTTCCAAGAAATAGAAATTACCTTGGCTATCCAGTAAGAATTCAACCGTACCCGCACCGACATAACCACAAGATTTTGCCGCTGCAACAGCCGCCTCGCCCATACGCTTACGCAGATCAGGCGTCATGACTGGGCATGGGGCTTCTTCAACGACTTTTTGATTACGACGCTGAATCGAGCAATCGCGTTCAAACAAATACACATGATTGCCATGCGTATCGCCAAACACCTGAATCTCAACATGGCGCGGTGCAATCACGGCACGCTCCAGAATCATCTCGCTCGAACCAAACGCATTCAGTGCTTCTGATTGTGCTGTTTCCAGTGAAGACTTCAATTCACTCTCGGCATGCACTAAACGCATCCCGCGACCACCACCGCCTGCTGACGCTTTGACCATGAGCGGGAAGCCGATTTTTTTCGCTTCCGCAATTAAGCTCTCAAGTTCTTGATTGCCACCTTGATAACCCGGAATACACGGCACATTCGCCTCAAGCATCGCGATCTTGGACAAACGCTTGCTGCCCATCAGCTCAATTGCATCAGGCGTTGGGCCAATGAAGGTGATATTTGCTTCAGCACAGGCTTTGGCAAATGCAGAGTTTTCTGACAAGAAGCCATAGCCAGGATGAATCGCATCTGCGCCAGTCTTACGCGCTGCTTCAAGAATATGATCAACACGCAGATAAGAATCAGAGACCTTTGCAGGGCCGATACAAACCGCCTCATCGGCAAACTGTACATGGAGCGCATTAGCATCCGCTTCCGAATAAACTGCAACGGTGCGATAGCCTAGAGCCTTTGCGGTGCGCATCACACGCACTGCGATCTCACCACGGTTCGCAATCAGGACTTTGGTAAATGCCATACAGCCTCCAACAACATCTTATTTAATAAATTTGTTCATTCAATGATTTAAAAATCTGACCTTTTGTAGATCAACGATTCACTCAGCCCAGCTTGGTAAACGTTTCTGGACAAATGCCAGCGTTCCTTCTAAACCTTCGGTCGTCGCGGCTTCTGCAAATTTGACCGCAACATCATCGAGCAACCCTTCCAGAGGTTCTTGCCCTGCCGCACGATGCAAAATATCTTTGGTCACACGACTGGCATTCGGTGCGGTTCGTTTAATCTGACTCAGCACTTCACTCAATGCGGCATCCAGTTGTTCAACCGTTGCTAAAGACTGATGTACTAAACCAATCCGCTCAGCTTCTGCACCTTCGAAGCGATTACCCAAAAGCGCATAACGACGAGCTTGAGTTAACCCAATGCGTTGCACGACAAACGGTGCAATTTGCGCAGGAATAACGCCCAAACCTGTTTCAGGCAAACCAAACTTAGTATTGTCCAAACACAGCGCCACATCAGACACACAAGCCAAACCAAAGCCACCACCCAGCACCGCGCCTTCCAGCACAGCCACCACAATTTGCGGTGCCTCATTCACGGTTTGAATCAACGTGCCAAAACTACGGTTAAACTTCACGTAGACTTCACTGCCCTTTTCTACGGCTTGCATGCGTAAGCCTGTCATGTCTTTGAGGTCAGCACCCGCACAGAAACTACCACCTTCACCGCGCAAGACAACACCGCGAACAGTCGCATCGTCTTTAATGCTGGCAAATACAGCGATTAAATCGGCAACCATTTCTGAACTCATCGCATTACGCACTTCAGGGCGGTTTAAACGCACATGCAGAATTGCGCCGTGCTGTTCAAGAATAAGCGTTTGGGTAGCAGGCAAAGTCATAGTTCGTACTCATTCATATTTATAAAAATTCATTCAGCTTCAATGGGGGCTGCTTTTAAAGCAAAAATCAAAAGCACCCCCATCCCGACCTTCCCCCTCAGGGGAAGGAGGCAAAAGAATTAAGACTTCTGCTTACTTGGTAAAATATCCATGAGCTTACAGATAATGCCCAACATGATTTCGTCAGCGCCGCCACCAATCGAACCCAGACGACCATCGCGATACAATTGTGACGCTGGGTTATCCCACATAAATCCATTACCACCCCAATACTGCAAACAAGCGTCCGACACTTCACGCGTCAAACGTCCTGATTTCAGTTTTGCCATCGAAGCCAGCATCGTGACATTTTCACCTGCGATATGCTGTTCACATGCTTGATAGGTTAAAGCTTTCAATGCTTCTACTTCCGTCATCAATTCAGCAAAACGGAAATGCACATACTGATTATTGATGAGTGGTTGCCCGAAGGTTGTACGTTCTTTGGTATAGGCTATCGTTTGTTTAATGCAGTGCTCCAGACCACCAACCGCGTTGGCACATGCCCACATGCGTTCTTCTTGGAACTGCATCATCTGCATCATAAAACCCATGCCCTCTCCACCGACCAAATTGCGCTGTGGTACGCGAACATTGTCAAAATAGACCTGAGCAGTTGTCGTTGAACGCATACCCAATTTATTCAGAGGTTCAGAAAAACTAATCCCTTTCGTTTTTGCAGGCACAATAATCATCGATTTATTGCTATGCGGCTTGCCATCTGACGTGTTTGCCAATAAACAGAAAAAATCGGCTTGCAATGAGTTGGTAATCCACATCTTGCTGCCATTGATAACGTAATCATCACCATCTTTCTTTGCAGTGGTTTTAATCGCAGCAACGTCTGAACCCGCATGCACTTCGGATACCGCAATCGCAGCGACATATTCACCTTTGATTGCAGGCACTAAAAACTCGTCGCGCAACTCTTTACTACCAAAGCGTGCCAATGCTGGCGTTGCCATGTCGGTTTGTACGCCAATTGCCAAAGGCACACCACCGCACGCTGCGCGTCCTAGTTCCTCTGCGACCACTAGATTGTAGGAATAATCTAAACCTAAACCGCCATTTTCTTCAGGCTTACAAATACCGAGTAATCCCAGATCAGCCATTTTTTTGAACACATCATGAATCGGAAAACGTCCTGCTGCTTCCCATTCTGGAATAAACGGATTGAGTTCGTTTTCAACAAACTGACGTGCGGTACGACGGAGTGCTTCATGTTCTGCGGTAAACTTCATGACTGTTCCTTTAATCTGATTTTTAACGTAAATATTTAAAAACTCATCTCACCTTCCCCTTTAAGGGGAAGACTTCACAGCAAAAACTAAAAACGTGACGCACCAAAACTAATTGGATTCAGTTGACGAGCCTTGGCCTCCGCTTGAGTTTTCAAAACAAAAATCAACACATTACGGGTATCGCGCGGATCAATCAGACCATCGTCATGACCATGCGCTGTGTTATAGAGTGCAGTCGTTTGTGAATCCAATTTCGCAGCGGTTGTCATTTCAATCATGTCGAGCATTTGCGGATTAGATTCTTGTCCAGTCGAACGCTGTTTTTCCTCAGCAACGATACGCATTACCTTACCTGCCTGCGCGCCGCCCATTACCGCTGTACGCGATGTTGGCCATGCAAATAGGAAATTAGGCGCTAATGCACGACCACACATCGCATAGTTCCCTGCACCGTATGAACCACCCACAATCACAGAAATTTTTGGAACTGTCGCATTGGCAACTGCTTGGATCAGTTTAGAGCCATGCTTCACAATACCGTTCTGCTCCGCGTCCGTTCCCACGATAAAACCTGTGGTGTTATGCAAAAATATGAGTGGTCGCTGTGTCTGCTCACACAAATGAATAAATTGAGCGGTCTTGGTTGCACCTTGTACAGTGATCGGGCCGTTGTTGGTGATAATCCCAACATTCATACCACCCATCTTTGCCCAACCACAAACGGTCATCGCATCAAACTCTTGCTTGAACTCAAGGAAATCTGAATCATCAACGATATGCGCAATGACTTCTTTCATATCAATCGGTTGTTTAATATCTGACGGGATTAATCCCATCAAATTATCAATCGGATAACGCGGCTCTAAATAATCATTTGGTGTTGCTGCGGTCTGCTCTTTCCAGTTCAGCATTTTGACGATATCGCGCGCCTGACGAATACCATCCGCATCGTTTTCCGCCAGATATTCCGCCGTACCTGCAACCATCGCGTGCATTTCTGCACCACCTAAATCTTCGCCATTCGCAACTTCACCTGTTGCAGCAAGCAACAATGGTGGACCCGCGAGGAACATTTGTGTGCGCTTACGAACCACGATGATGTAATCTGATAAGCCCGGTTGATACGCACCGCCAGCAGTCGCATTACCATGTACAACCGCAATCTGAGGAATACCCAGAGCAGACAAACGTGCTTGATTAGCGAAGGTACGACCGGCATTCACAAACACTTCGCCGCCATAGTTCAGATTCGCACCACCACTTTCAGTCAGGCAAATCACAGGCAATTTATTCTCACGAATAATTTCATGCAGACGTAAAGTCTTAACCATGCCTGCTGGAGAAATCGTGCCGCCCTTGATCGCACTATTACTTGCGGTCACCATGCAGCGCACGCCTTCGACAAAACCGATGCCCGCGATAATGCCGCCGCCCGCATCAGAACCATCTTTGTCGTCATACATCTCAAAACCAACCAGACCGCAAAGCTCGACAAATGGCGTTCCAGCATCTAACAGCAAGCGCACACGTTCATGCGGCAAAATCTGTCCACGTTTCTCAAACTTAGGCTTTGCCTGTAGTGATTTATCAATGACCTTTTGCTGAATCGCGCGCATTGCACCTAAAGTCTGTTCTGCAAACTCACGGTTCGCAGCAAACTGTGGGCTATTCGGATCAAGTGCCGTTTCTAGAATTGCCATCTTTATCTCTCTGAACTTGTGCTAATCATGCTCTAATCATAGTGGGCTATGACGAAATACTTACTTCAAAACATCTGGAATAAATGCGCGGTGGAAGCCATTAAACGGCGCGTTATTCTTGGCATCGATTAATGGATATGACGGTGTGCCTAGCGATGCAGCGCCATCAATCCGAATCGTGACGCCATTCACAAACGCCGCGGCTTCAGACAACAAGAAACACGCCACTGAGGACACCTCAGATTCTGTGCCCATCCGCTTGAGCGGAACTTTCTCAGCAAGCAAAGGAATCATGGCGCGGAATGCACCTTGGTAAGTATCCATACCTGACGACATAATCCAACCTGGCGCAACACAATTCACGCGCACACCAGATTTTGCCCATTCAATCGCCGCAGTCTTGGTCAGATTATCAACCCCAGCACGCGCTGCACCTGAATGCCCCATGCCTGGCATCCCGCCATGCATATCCGCAGCCATATTGACGATGCTACCGCCATGCTCACCCATCCACTGATTGTATGCTTCGCGCATCATCAGAAATGTGCCATGTAAATTATTGCGAATCACCGAATCAAATCCGTTATATGAAATCGACTCTAATGGCGATGGAAATTGACCGCCTGCGTTATTGAATAGGCCATCCAGACGTCCAAATTCAGCAAGCACTGCTGCAATCGTTGCTTTGACCTGATCTTCTTGGCGAATATCACAAACCAAACCGCGCACCTTGCCACCATCAGCTTTGATCTCTGCCACAATAGCGTCCAGCTTTTCAGGCTTACGACCTGTAATCACGACTTGCGCACCCAAAGCTGCCAGCTCGTGTGCGGTACAACGTCCAATTCCTGAACCACCACCCGTCACAATGACTACTTTGCCTGCAAATGCATTTGGACGAAAAATTGATTGATACGACATGAACATTTCCTAAATTAAATTGAGCGCCGATTTTTTTCAGTCAATCAAACTGAATGAACGCTGAAATCTATCACCACAACTAATTCATCAGCATTAGCTATTACTTTGATATTTACAGCCATTTACTTAAAACAGCTAACCTCAACAATGATTACTTCAACAAGTCAGCAGGAATCTGCACAGGCATATCCAATAATTGCTGCGCCAAAGCCTTACCCTGTGGATCAATCCTTAAACTCGCCATACCACCACCGCCAAGCGCATTGGTCATGAACAGATTAAATGCATTGAGTCCCGGTAACTCGAAGCGATAAACCTTGCTATTTTCACCATCCAACACATGCGCCATATAATCGGCTACTGCATCTGTTGTCAGCGACGCACGAATCCAAGGTAAATACTCAGGGCGACGCGCAAGTACGCCGATATTGGAGGCATTACCTTTATCACCACTACGCGCATGAGCAACTTGAATTAATGGCACAGAGATGAGCCCATTTGCACCCACCAAGTTTGCAACTTCGCCACTCACAATAGACGCTGGCATCGCACTCGCATCGCCTGCTGGAATACTGACTACACGGCGCTCACCATTTAAATCAATCTCAACCTTGCAATGCGCTTTATCGAGTAAAAATGAGAACAATTTGACGACTGGTGAAACCTTTGGACGACCACCCATGATGCCCGCAAGCCCCGGCGCCATGCCTGTAGAGGCTTGTGCAATCTCAGAAGCAAGGAACTGACAGGCTTGCTGGAAAGGATGAGTCACGGCAATTTTTACTGCAACTTCACGTGTATCTGACCGCTGTCCATGTGGTCCATAAGTCGTTTCTGTACCAATATATTCAATTGATTTTTCGGTAAAACCCGGTACGCCACGCATTGCCAAAACACGTTCGCATTTAGAAAGAATCGCATTGGCAACTTTTTCAGCTTTGCGTTTCGCATCGATCCCAGCAATCACAAAGCTCACCAGCACCCGATAACCATCGGCATAGGTTGCGCTGACTTTGTATTGATTGGTTGGCGCGCGACCTTTGGCACCACTGACTTTGACGCGATTGACATCAACTTGTTCTAACTGTACATGACTAAAGTCAGCCACGACATCAGGCAGAATATAAGACTGCGGATCATTAATCTCATAAAGAATCTGTTCGCCAATCGTGGCTTTATTGATGAGACCACCTGTGCCATCTGGCTTACTAATTACAAATGAACCATCAGCAGACACTTCTGCAATCGGAAAGCCCATATTGTCGTAACCTGGCACATCTTCCCAATCGGTGAAGTTGCCGCCAGTGCACTGCGCACCGCACTCAATCACATGACCTGCAAGCGCTGCTTGAGCCAAATGATCGTAATCAGTTGTTGCCCAGCCAAACTCATGCATGAGCGGCCCGATCACCACCGCAGAATCCACCACACGACCTGTAATCACAATGTCAGCACCCGTATCCAACGCATCACGGATTGGCACTGCGCCTAAGTAGGCATTAATGCTTGCCATATTTTCAGGCATCGTTTGACCCGAAAACATCTCAGTCACGCCCGATGCGCGTAATGTCTCTTGCTCTGCTGTTAAATTATCACCGAGTACCACTGCAACTTTCAGATCTAAACCCGCAGCGTCGATCAGCTTGACGATCGCATCACGGCAAGACAGCGGATTGATGCCGCCTGCATTACTGATCACTTTAATTTTTTTCGCAGCAATCGTTTTAAGCAAAGGTTCCATGACACGCGTTACAAAATCATGCGCATAACCCATCGCTGGATCTTTCATCTTTGCACGCGCCATGATCGACATTGTGACTTCGGATAGATAATCAAATACTAGATAATCAATCTGCGCCATATGCACCAATTGAAAAGCTGCGGTATTGGTATCTCCCCAAAAACCTGAAGCACAGCCAATACGAACAGTCCGATCTGCGTCTTTTTTCTTAATATCTGAAGTTGATGAATCCAGATTTTGTGTGTGGTCAGTCACGGCAAAATACCCTTGCTTGAATGTGAAGCAAGACTACCAAGCAAGCGCTTGGTTTGTAAATAGCATTGTGTTATTCTTTTTTGACCAAAAAGCTCAAGGGATTGAGTCTAAAATGTTAGAATTTGTGCAATCCCATGTTTTTAATGATTTTCGTAAAATCCTGAAAGTAAGAACTGCCAAGTCATCCTTAAACTTTAAATGGAAAAGCGATCTGTGAACCAATCTATTTCACCTGAAATACTACAGACCCTCCCCCCGATTGGCGGAATGGATGATAGTCCACGTGGTCGTGTACTACGGGCTGCCGCGTATCTATTCCACGAACAAGGCTATGCACGAACCACCGTCCGCGAACTCGCAATGATGGTTGGGATTCAGTCAGGTAGTTTGTTTCATCACTTCAAAAGTAAAGATGCGATTCTCTGCGCCGTTATGGAAGAAGCGATCATCTATAACTTGCAGCAAATGCACAATGCGATTGAACAAGGCGCAACGCCCGCAGAACGTCTCAAAGGCTTAATCCGCGCAGAATTAGAATCGATTAATGGCAACACCAGTCATGCGATGGCGGTACTCGTTTATGAATGGAACGCCATCACAGAGCAACAACAAGAACCGTTACTCGCCATGCGTGAAGAATACGAATCACTATGGCTAGATGTACTCAATGATTTAAAACTAGAAGGCAAAATTAAACACGATACGTTTATCAGTCGTAGGCTGCTCAGTGGTGCAACATTTGGCACTGCGCTTTGGTACAAACCGAATGGTCGTATCTCGATTGCTGAACTCGCAGAAGTGACATTAGCGATGGCATTGCGCGGGTGAATTTGCAATACTCGGCATAAAATTTCGTGATTACGATGAAAGATCGTAAATGAACTTACAAAACTTGGAATATGTGATTGCTGTACGTGAACTTGAATTAGATCATGATCAAAAAATTACTATCAAAATTGGTAAGCCAGAGATTTATCCTGAAGCCGATCATCATTATTGTCCTTATCAAATTTTAGGCATAGGAAAAGAATCTATTAGATATGCCAATGGCGTGGATAGTGTACAGGCTTTACTCTTAGCTTTATCTAAAATTGGTATAGAACTTTATACCAGTGATGAAGTAAAGACGGGAAAATTAAAATGGCTTGGGATGACAGATCTCGGATTTCCACTACCTGAATCGATAAAAGATTTAATCCCTGCACAAGACCTTAGCCAAAAATCTAATTTCTTTTTCTAAAAAATTCTCAAAAGCGCATTTCATGGTAGATTTTAATCAACCAACTTTTCGATGAAATACATGAAATCACAACACATCGAACTGATTACCCTATCTCTTTCTCACTGCGAAGAACTCATTCGTTACGCCCAAGAACCCACGCTGTGGACTTGGTGGCTACGTCGCCCACCAACTCATCTCGCCCAAATGCAGCAAGAAGTACAAACCGCACTAGATCAGCAACAGCAAGGTACTCGCATTGCTTACGCAATCAAACATATCGAGCGGCAAGAACTCATCGGCAGTACATCATTTCTCAATATCAATGAAGCTCACAAAACCATCGAAATTGGCGGGACTTGGCTAGGGCTACCTTTTCAAAAGTCAGGCATAAATCGCGAATGTAAAATCCTACTCATCAACTTTGCGTTCAATCAATTAAACATGAATCGTGTGGTTTTACAGACGGATGAACTCAACGTGAGGTCACGTCGAGCAATTGAAAAACTTGGGGCAAAATTTGAAGGCATTTTACGCCATGACCGAATCGTTTGGGATGGTCGGATTCGGTCGTCAGCGTCGTATAGTATTTTGCGAGATGAGTGGGCTGAAAGATGAATGAAACGAGGCGAAAACCTAAGCCAACGTCAAATTCACCACATCCAATCGTTTCTCATCTACCGAACAAGTATCTTCCTTCACATCAGCTTTCAGTGACTCAAAATCAAACAATTCACGATCAGCCAATTGTGATGGATGCACGCTCTGTAACGCCGTAAAAATACTTGCCAAGCGCTTCGGATGCTCAATATCCCAATCGCGCAGCATATTATTGACCACAGCGCGCTGTAAGTTTGCTTGTGTACCACACAAATTACACGGAATGATTGGAAACTGACTTTGAGTGGCGTATTTGATAATGTCCTTTTCCGCAACATAAGCGAGCGGACGAATCACAATATTACGCCCGTCATCAGATTTCAATTTCGGCGGCATCGCCTTCAGCGTCCCCCCATGGAAGAGATTCAGGAAAAACGTCGCCATGATGTCGTCACGATGATGACCAAGCGCAACTTTGGTCGCGCCAATTTCTTGAGCAAAACCATACAGAGAACCACGACGTAAACGAGAACACACCGCACAAAAGGTTTTCCCTTCAGGGGTTAACTCTTTCACGATGCTGTAAGTATCTTTTTCCAAAATGTAATACGGAATGTTACGACGTGAGAGATACTCAGGCAAAATATGTTCTGGAAAGTCAGGCTGCTTCTGATCCAGATTAACCGCAACAATATCAAAGCGAATCGGCGCAATCGCTTGTAGCATGAGCAGAATATCCAGCATGGTATAGCTGTCTTTACCACCCGACACGCAAACCATAATCTTATCACCGTCTTCGATCATATTAAAATCTTTGATCGCCTCACCGACTTGTTTGCGAATCTTCTTTTGTAGCTTCAAAAACGCAGTCGTTTTGGGTGCATCAGGATTGAAGAAAGGCTGGCGCGAATACTCTTCGATTGCTACATCTAAATCATCGTCCAAGCTATCTTCCAATTTAGCTGAATAATCAGCTGCAAAATCATCACTCATCACACACCCATATCCAGCTTATTTAATTCATCATTTATATTTTACCGAAGTTTAAAGTCCATCATCAATCACTCACTCACGACTCCTTTCAAATATCAGTTGCAGTGTGCTACGCACTCAAGTAAATTCCAGAGTAAGTAAAGAATTTAATTGATTAAATAACTAACCTAATAATTTTCACGCCTCAATGGAATTCAGGACGCGATGACACAATATATGGACACAACAAATCAAATACTTTGGAAAAACTGGTCTGGCCTACAACAATCAAATCCTACTCAATTTGTAAAGCCCACTGACGTTACAGAACTCCGCCAAACCATACGCCAAGCTCAAAAATGTCGCGTGGTCGGCGCAGGTCATTCGTTTAGCTCATTGGTTTGTACTGATGACACATTAATTTCACTCGACTCATTAACGGGTTTAGTTCGCCATGATAAAGAGCTCAATCAGGCAACCATACAAGCAGGGACGCGGTTAAAAAACTTCGGGGTAATCCTTGATCCAATCGACCAAGCACTGTTGAATCAAGGCGACATTGATGAGCAAAGTCTTGCTGGCGCAGTATCTACGGGGACACATGGCACTGGAACAAGTCTGACTTGTTTATCTGGTTTCGTTAAAGGCTTTCAGTTAGTCACAGCAAATGGCGAAATTCTCGAATGTAATCCCACTCAAAACAGCACTATTTTTGAAGCAGGTAGAGTGTCACTTGGAAGTTTTGGTGTGCTTAGTCAAATCACCATGCAAAACCAACCCCGTTACCGCTTAAAAGAACACATCCAGTTGACCCCACTGAAAGATATCTTGAGCCACATGAATCAGTGGAAAACTGAACATCGTCATATCGAATGCATGGTCTTTGTCCACGCACAAGATGCCATTTTAAAAACACTAGATCCAACTGATGAAGGAATCAAAACCCTCCCCGCACCATGGCCATCAGATGATACTTTATTGACTATATTTTCTGAAATTGCCAGAAAAACACCATACCTGAACCCTTATGTACAAAAATTACTCGGCGCATTTATCAAACCAACCACACGAGTAGACTGGTCATCCGTAATTTTTCCAAGTGTGCGAGAAACTCGTTTTAATGAAATGGAATATCAAATTCCTGCCGAAAGAGGCTTAGAATGTCTAGCCGAAATCGTCGATGCTTTGCGCAAGCATAAAGCACCCGTTTTTTTCCCGATTGAATATCGCTATGTCAAAGCTGATGACATTTGGCTCAGTCCATTTTATCAGCAAGATTGTGCCTCGATTTCAGTGCATCAATACCACAAGCAAGATTGTCGCGAAATTTTTAAAATCGTTGAACCGATTTTCTGGAAATATGGCGGACGTCCTCATTGGGGGAAAATGCATACTTTAACTGCAAACGAGTTGAAAATACTTTATCCACGTTGGTATGATTTTTTAGCATTACGACAGGAACTTGACCCTCAGCAAAAATGGATTAACTCACATTTAGAATCATTATTTTTTACTTAATTTCTTTGGCTAAAAAAAGGATAACAAAGCCATGTTTAATTATTTTAGAATACTCAGTAAGGACTTACAGCAAGCAAACTTCACTTTACCAACGCTCATTGTTGATCATGCTCGATTAGATGTAAATCTGGCACAAATCAAACTGATGCTTCCTTCTACGGCACAACCACGATTGGTTGTAAAATCACTCGCCTCCATCGAGTTACTCAAATATATTGCCAAAGATCTAAATTGTAATCGGTTCATGGTTTTCCATTTGCCTCATATTGCACTCATTGTAAACACCTTTCCTCAAGCTGATATTTTGCTTGGAAAACCCATGCCCGTAAAAGCCATGCAACTTTTTTACGAACAACATAAAGATACAGCACAGGCACGCATTCAATGGTTAGTTGACAGTCTTGATCGATTGCAACAATGTTTAGACTTGGCAAAAAAAATAGAATTAAAGCAATTGGTGAGTATCGAACTGGATATCGGCTTACATCGTGGCGGAATTCAAGATTTAGAGCATTTTCGGGAATTATTAAAACTCATTCAAGACAATCCCAAACATCTACAATTGAGCGGATTTATGGGCTATGACGCTCATGTGGGTAAAATTCCAAAACTCATTAAATCCGTAGAAAAGACCTACGAACAATCTCAAGCACAATATCAAAAATATATCTCTTGTCTAAGTAACGAATTTTCGAGCCTCAATACTCCAAACCTTTGTTTTAATGGCGCAGGAAGTCCAACTTTCAGTCTGCATACTAAACACAGTGTTTGTAATGATCTCTCTTTTGGTTCAATGCTATTAAAACCATTAGATTTTGATATCCCCACTTTAGTCGACTTTCAGTCAGCCTTATGGATTGCAACACCCGTTCTCAAAAAACTACCGATTACTCAAATTCCGGGATTAGAACTCCTCGATAATGCGCCACATCATAAGAATGCACTCTTTGTTTATGGTGGGAATTGGATGGCAGATTATGTTTACCCTGAAGGAACTCAAACAAACGTACTCTATGGTCGAAGCAGCAACCAAGAACTGATCAATGTCTCGAAATCATCAGATATCCAAATCGATGATTTCGTCTTTCTACAGCCCACTCAAAGCGAGGCCGTGATTAGCCAATTTGAACAGATCTGGCTGTATCGTGGACAACACTTCACACCGTGGAATACATTCATGGCGTAAGTGATTAATCCAATGCCACGTATAGATTTTATGTTCATCTTTAATAAGCTTACATTTCTTTGATTCTTTCTACTTTTTATTATTTTTAATACACTTTGCAAAACACGACGATGCGCAAAATGACCACGTTTCTGATCATTTCGCACAATCTTCATGACCTTCAATCACAACGTCAAATCAGGCTTATAGGCTATTAAAATGGCAAGACCGTTGATATCCCGATCTGCCCACCTGTACTGTAAGAGCTACTCGTCACCCCACCATCTAATGACCAATTGCCGCTTTCGCTAGTATGACGCAACGTCACGCCAACCGCATTTTGACCACCATAAGTACCACCACCTAAACGCAATGACGTACGACCCGGAACAGATGCCGCTGGTTGTAACGCCAAAGCTGCCGCCGCTGCTGCATTGGCTCGATCACCGACCCTATTGATTTGATAGCTAAGGTCAGCATTGGTAGCGTTCAACTGATTGAGATTAACAGCATCAGTACCTTGCGTTGCTGGAGCAACGTTGGTGATTTGACGCTCACTACCCGCCGAACCAACAGATACAGTGTTATCACGTGTTGTTGTAGAACCTTGGCCCAATGCCACTGAGTTACTATTTGTGGCGCTACTGTTAGCACCCAATGCAGTTGAGTTATTACCACTAGCAATCGCATTATTCCCCAGCGCGACCGTCGGATCTGCAATCGCTTTCGCCCCCGCCCCAATCGCAACAGAACCTGCGTGACTTGCACTTGCGCCTGAGCCAATCGCAATCGTATCTGTATCGCTGGCATTTGCGTTTGTACCAAAGGCGATCGAATTATTACTTGATGCATGCGCACCAGCACCGATGGCAACTGCATCTGAACCTGTTGCAGAAGAATCGCTATGCGCAGTGTTATTAATCCGCATACCGATCACACCCGTATTCTGAATCGTTGATACAGCGGTGCTCACAGAACTTAGGCTTGTACTCATGGATGACACCGTTGAATTTGTACTACTTAGACCACTGCTTACTGCTGAAACTGATGTCGTCGTCGTACTTAAACCACTAGATATTGAAGAAATGACGCTGCTTGAATTAGCAATATTTGTCGTCAGTGAACTTAAATTACTACTGATTGAAGACACAGATGCGTTCGTGCTACTTAATCCACTGGAGACTGATGAGACCACAGTATTGGTAATACTTAAACCACTGCTGATGGAAGATACAGCTGAGTTGGTATTGCTTAATCCATTGCTAATCGATGATACAGAGGTATTAGTATCACTTAATCCACTGCTAATTGATGAAACAGTTGCATTAGTACTACTTAGACCACTGCTAATTGAAGACACTGTCGAATTTGTATTACTTAATCCACCACTTATTGACGATACTGTTGAATTAGTATTATTCAAACCACTACTAATCGATGAAACACTTGAGTTGGTATTATTTAATCCACTACTAATCGCAGATACAGACGTGTTAGTTGCAAAAAGTTGAGAACCATTCACGGCATCGGTTGAGCTTGCCGTGAGTTGACCTGCAGCTACATGAGTAATTTGTCGTTCATTGCCCACAGAACCGACAGAGACCAGTCCGACTGGACTCGAACCCGCAAAACCTGCAACAGGAACAGCTAGCCCATCGGAGGAGTTATTACCCAAAATCACATTATTATTGTTATTGGCTGTGACATTGTTGCCGATGACAAAAATATTGTTACCACCAATCGTGTTGTTATTACCTAGTGCATATGAACCATTCCCAGTGATGACATTCGGATCTCCAATGGCACCACTATGTGTACCACTCACGTTGTTTCCAACTCCAATCGCTAGACTGCTTGCACCTGACGCAATTGAACCATCACCCAGCGCAAGTGAGCTGCCTCCTGTCGCTGATGCACCATGCCCGATTGCTGTATCGTTGGTTGCGACGCCGCCACTAATTCCAGCCACAGTACCAGTACCGATAGCAACATCGTTGTCATTGTATGCCGTCGCTGAACTAGTCGTTGTTCCTGCGCCGCCGATTGCCACCGCTGCGATCCCTGTTGCTGTTGCACCAGGACTACCAGATGTCGTATCGCCACTGCCCAGTGCAACGGCGTTCGCCTGATTGGCGTAGGCATGTGCACCACTGGCGAATGCTCCATCTGCCGCTGCTGATGCGCTGCCGATTGCACTCGCATCTACACCGACAGCATCAGCATACGCACCTATCGCTGTCGCATTCACATTTAATGCGCGTGAGCCAATCCCAACAGCTGTAGATCCCCCAGATAATGCGAGCGCTCCATCACCGCCTGCAAATGAAGAGCCTCCTTTCGCCTGCGCACCATTACCGATTGCAGTATTGTTCGTATCGCTGCCACCTGAAACACCCGCAACAGTGTTGGTTCCAAAGGCAATGTCATTGGTCCCATAGGCTTTAGCAGTATTGCCTATTGCACTAGACGAAAATCCAGCCGCATTCGCGGTATCACCACCAGCAAACGAACTTCCGCCTGTTGCAGAAGCACTATGACCAATCGCAGTATCACTGGTCACAGTCCCACCAGAAACCCCTGATACAGCAGAAGTTCCGATCGAAATATCATGTAAATTATACGCTTTAGCAATTGTTCCAAAAGCATTGCTATCAACGCCTGCAGCTAGAGCCGATGCACCAATGGCATTAGATAAATCTCCCGTTGCTTTAGTTTGTTGACCAATAGCATTCGCAGTATTGCCGCTTGCGCTAGATGAATTACCAAAAACATTTGAATTAGAATTTGCATTCGCGGAAGTACCAAAAGCATTTCCCGAAGCACTTGCTGTTGCACTATGACCAAAAGCATTGCCTGAAGCACCCGCTGTAGCACTATCACCAATTGCATTAGCATCAGTTCCATTGGCTACGGCATTAAAGCCAATCGCATTGGATAAATCACCATTGGCTGTTGCTGCCTGCCCCATGGCATTGGACACAACGCCGTTAGCAACCGCACTCGCACCAATCGCGTTGGACGTACTTCCGACCGCTTTAGCTCCGCTACCAATAGCAGTATCTGACTCATTGCTTGCAACAGCACCAGAACCAATGGCGATTGCCTGATGACCACTCGATTTGGCACTAGAACCCAGTGCAACTGATGTAGAACCGCTCGATGCACTTAGAAAACCTAATGATGTCGAATCAATACCACTTGCTGTAGCACCATCACCTCCAGCAAATGAACTGCCCCCTGTTGCAGATGCCTTATTACCTATTGCAATATCATTTACATTGAATGATGCACCGCCAGATACCCCAGCAACAGCATTAGTACCAAATGCAATATCATTGGCATTATAAGCACGGCTACCTGTACCAAAAGCATTTGCATTGCTCCCACCCAGAACTTGTGCATTCCAACCGATGGCATTTGAGAACGCAGTATTGAATACAGTTGCGGTACCTAATGCGATGGAATAGTCGGATGACGCACTAGCTCCTTGACCAATGGCAATAGCACGCGTCCCTGTAGCAGAAGCAATCGAACCTATCGCTACAGACCAAAGTCCGCTAGCAGTTGCAAGATCACCTCCAGCAAATGAATATCCTCCTATAGCCTGTGCCCCATAACCAATCGCCGTATTCCAATACGCTGTTGGCGCTCCAGATGCTCCTGCTATTGCATTCAGTCCAATCGCTACATCATTATCATTACTTGTAGTCGCTCCACTCCCTATGGCTATAGAATTGACTCCACCCGCAGCAGCACTCGTTCCCGTACCAGTACCCGTATTTGAACCTATCGCAAGCCCACCCGTTGCATTCGCTGTATCACCTATATTTGCCGCATAATTGGCATAGACCATATTCGCCTGCAAACAACATAAACCAACTGCGACTGAGAGCAAGGATCTACGTAGCATTACTCCTTGAGTATCAGCTTGTCGTTCATGCATATCATTGGTAGTTGTTACAGTAGAATGGCGATCTTTACCGCTAGCCTTGCTAATTTCGGATACTGCAATCCAAGTACTATGTGCTTTACTCCAGATCACTCGATAAATTTTATTCATGACGCAATCCTCTTTTTGATTTAACTTGCGACAAGCTTTACTTCTTTTAAAATTTATTTTTTATCAGAACCTAAAACAGGTCACACTTATTTATAGCTTTATGCAATACACCTCGGATAAACACCAGAAATGTATTTACAAAGAATTTAATTAAAATTATGAGTCGACTCTAATCCTATACAAACAAAAAAACAATAACAATAAATTATATTAATATTCAAATACTTAAAAACATGTATAAAAAAGTTAACTTTTTTTAACACCATCTCTTACCTTTTTGTATATTTCATGTATATTACAGATACTGAGTGCTAATTCACGCTTTTTGGAATATGGAATGTGCATAAAGTCGAACAGCACGAAGCTGTTTTGAAAGGGAATAAATAAGTATTAAAAAACGGACTCTTACAATAAGTGGAGCTTAAAAAGCTTCCTACCTAATAGGTACGTTTTTAGTACTTTTTAATCCAAATACAATCTGGACATAGACTCTTATTAATCCAATAGAGCCTATTCATTTTATGGAAAAATAGGAAATTATTATGAAAAAATCACTATTAGCCATCGTCGTATTATGCTGTGCAGGATTGACTCACGCAGAATCTCCTTGGACTGTCAAAGTTGGATTCTCTGATGTTATTCCTAAAGGTGATGGCGGAACATTAGCTGGGTTTCATGCATCAACCTCAAATAATGTGCAATTTACACCATCGATTGAGTACGCCCTAAATCCCAATCTGTCTGCGGAAGTACTCCTCGCCACACCCTTCACCCATAACGTTTATTTAGACGGTACAAAAGTTGCCAGTTTTAAAGACTTACCGCCAACTGTATCGCTTAAATATAGCTTCCCAAGCTACAACGGCTTCAAACCTTATTTTGGGTTAGGACTCAATTACACTTTGCTCTGGGGTGAAAAAGCTTATGGTCCATTAACTGGCTCAAAACCACATGGAGACAACTCCATGGGTATGGCTGGACTCATCGGGGTACAATATGATATTCCAAACACACCTTATGGTGTTGCTCTGGATATTCGCAAAGTTGATATTGTCAGCAAAATGAAAGTCAACGGATCTAAAGTCGGAGATCTCATCGTTGACCCTTGGGTCGTCGGTCTGAGCGGCTCATACAAATTCTAAGAATATCTAAACTTTTCGCAGCGCCTTGAAAAACAGGTCGCTGCAACATTCATCCTCAAAACTATCCCCCTAATCCTCAAGATTGATCACGATACCCACCTGCAAGACCTTGTTGTAAACAGCCGCATACGGCATAATCTTGCCCTTTATAGAATTCGTTGGAAATTACTTACGCCATGATGCGAACTCATTACTGTGGCTCATTGACCGAGGCCCTTTTAGTACAAACTGTTACCCTGTGCGGCTGGGTACATCGTCGCCGTGACCATGGCGGCGTCATTTTCTTGGACATGCGTGATCGTGATGGTCTTGTGCAAGTCGTGATTGATCCAGATACCCCAGAAGCCTTTGCAACGGCTGACCGTGCACGTAGTGAATACGTGCTGAAAATCACAGGTCGCGTTCGTGCACGTTATGCAGGCACCGAAAACGCCAACATGGTCAGTGGTCAAATTGAAGTCTTGGCAAAAGAAATCGAAGTTTTGGCTACGTCTGAAACTCCACCATTTCCACTCAATGATGACTTCACTAACGTTTCTGAAGAAAACCGCCTCAAATATCGCTACCTCGATATGCGCCGCCCAGAAATGTTAGAACGCATGCGTTTCCGTTCGAAAGTGACCAGCCAAATCCGTAACTATTTGGATGACAATGGCTTCCTTGACGTCGAAACCCCAATTCTGACTCGTGCGACACCAGAAGGTGCACGCGACTATCTCGTGCCATCACGCACACAACCGGGTAGCTTCTTTGCTTTGCCACAATCACCACAGTTGTTTAAACAATTACTGATGGTGTCTGGTTTTGATCGCTATTACCAAATCGCGAAGTGCTTCCGTGACGAAGACTTGCGTGCGGATCGCCAACCTGAATTCACTCAGATCGACGTTGAAACATCGTTCATGAGCGACGAAGACATCATGAACATGATGGAAGGCATGATCGTCAAACTCTTTGATAACCTGATGGGCATCAAATTCGATAAGTTCCCACGTATGACCTATGCTGAAGCAATGCGCCGCTTCGCGTCTGATAAACCAGACATGCGTATTCCGCTGGAATTAGTTGATGTCGCGGATCTGCTGCAAGACATCGAATTCAAAGTATTCGCAGCGCCTGCAAAAGACCCTAAAGGGCGCGTGGTTGCACTTCGTGTGCCAAACGCTGGCGATTTGTCACGTGGCAAGATCGATGACTACACCAAATTCGTCGGCATCTACGGCGCAAAAGGTTTGGCATACATCAAGATTAATGACATCACCAAAATCAACAACGGTTTAGATGGCAAAGAAACAGGTCTGCAATCACCAATCGTTAAATTCTTCCCTGATGTGGCATTGCAAACCATCATCGAACGTACTGGCGCACAAAATGGCGACTTGATTTTCTTCGGTGCGGACAAAGCGAAGATCGTTAATGATGCAATGGGTGCACTGCGTATCAAGATCGGTCACGACCTCGGCATGGCAACCTGTGAATGGGCACCACTTTGGGTTGTTGATTTCCCAATGTTTGAAGAAGTTGGTGAAGGTCAGTGGACTTCAGTGCATCATCCATTCACCCTGCCCAAAGTCAGCGTTGAAGAAATGAAAGCTAATCCAGGCTCAGCAACTTCTGTTGCTTATGACATGGTGTTGAACGGTACTGAACTCGGTGGCGGCAGCTTGCGTATCTATACCTTAGAAATGCAAAAAGCAGTGTTTGAAGCACTCGGTATTTCTGATGAAGAAGCAGCGGATAAATTCAGCTTCTTACTTGATGCACTGAAATACGGCGCACCTCCGCATGGTGGTTTGGCATTTGGTTTGGATCGTTTGATTATGCTCATGACGGGTGCATCATCGATTCGTGACGTCATCGCATTCCCGAAAACCAAAACTGCTGAATGTCCACTGACCCAAGCACCTGCACCAGTTGAACCAAATCAACTACGTGACTTGGGTATTCGTCTGCGTGAGAAACCGAAGGCTGAAGAAGCAAAGGCTTAATTTCGTTTAAGCAATAATAAAAGCCCAGTCAAATGATTGGGCTTTTTTATGTTGAATCACTTGCCAGCCAGCCTCTGATTAAGCGGGTAATTTATTAAATTTTCTAAAATTCTTATCGACGATCGATTCTGGAAGAAATCGACGTAAGAAGCTGACCTGCGTTGATAATTTCCCTGCGGTATAACGTCTTTTAGGAACTTCTGCTGTCGCCGCTTTTAAGACGACATTTGCCACAACCTCTGGGGCATCACCTGCACTCACCCCTTGGCGCATCAACACTTCCATATCCGCACGCACCGAGTCATAAACAGCAAGGGTCCGATCTGGCTGGATAATGCGCTCTTCAAATGCAGTCCTTGTAAATCCAGGCTCAACTAATACAACGCGAATACCTAATGTCCGTAGCTCATGATCTAGCGACTCTGAGTAGCCTTCAATCGCATGTTTGGTGGATGAATACAGCGCACTATAAGGCGCAGGAATCAGACCTAAAATGGAGCTCATATTGATAATTCTGCCTTGTTTCTGCTTACGCATTGTCGGCAGAACGGCATTAGTAACACGTGTCACGCCAAACACATTTACATCAAATAGTGCCTGTGCTTGTGCAGTCGAAGACTCCTCAGCGCCGCCGAGTAACCCGATACCCGCATTATTAATCAGCAAGTCAATACGTCCTGCCTGCTTCAAGACTTCTGCAACCATGTTCTCTACGGAAAGTTCATCCGTCACATCGCAGATTAGCATCGTCACGCCTTCTGGACTTTCACTGACTGTCTTACGGCTGGTTCCAAACACACGATAACCTGCCTGCCTGAGCGTCTGTGCCGTTGCTTTGCCTATGCCTGAAGATGCTCCTGTAATCAGGGCGACACCACGATCATTATTACTCATCTTTCAAATCTCCGTGCGGGATGGATTACGAGAAGTCGACGTGTTACTATCGATTTGAAAGTAATATACTACCATTTTGAAACCAAGTCACTATCGAAACAGTATGAACACTAGAAATATTTGTACAGACCCATGCCCAATTGCACGCAGCCTCGCACTCGTTGGCGACGCGTGGAGCTTTTTGATCCTTCGCGATGCTCATGCAGGTCTCACGCGCTTTGACCAATTTCGCAAAAGCCTCGGCATCGCACCAACGATGCTGACCAAGCGTTTAGCAACACTAACAGAAGAGGGATTGCTCGAAAAACGTCTTTATTCCGAGCGACCACCCCGTGAAGAATACCTATTAACCCCAGCGGGTCAGGACTTTCTCCCAGTGCTATTTATGATCGGAGCATGGGGACGCCAGCATCATGGCGAAGGCAAGCTAACCCGCTTCTTAGATGCAGAAACAGGCACAGAAATTAAACCAATCGCGATAGATGAAATGACAGGCGCAAAGATCGGCACACGACCAATACAGATCGTAGTGCCCAATAGTGATTAATCACTCATAAAAAAAGCCCGATCAAATGATTGGGCTTTTTTATAATGTTATGCATCATTTTGAAGCTTGATGAAATGCCTCGGCTGCCGCAATCGGATCATGAGTTCGAGCAAAAGTATCCAACCATACATGATAGTGCGCTAAAGTCGGCTGCTGCCACGGATGAAAGTCACGACGGAAATACTTCAAAAAAGTCTGACCCATTGGCTCGAGCATCCCATTGTGCCCAAAAAGCTTGGATACACCACCTCGAATCATCTTGATGCG
This sequence comes from Aquirhabdus sp., assembly GCA_030149815.1. Taxonomy (GTDB): domain Bacteria; phylum Pseudomonadota; class Gammaproteobacteria; order Pseudomonadales; family Moraxellaceae; genus Aquirhabdus. Next base: position 46,929 of record JASLHI010000012.1, read on the forward strand.
CTGAAAAAAACTAAAACCATCAGCTTTGAGAAAATAATTCGTCATCCGCAGAGAATCTAAGGTAAAAAAGAATATTAAAAAAAACATCGCAGAAACACGCGTCAAATAAGACACGTTCACGACTTTCATCACATCAAAGGTTACCGCTTTATGTTCAACTTCCTCAATAGAATGCCACGCCAACATTGCACGCACGCGATAATCGACGTTATCCATTGTTTCTTTTTTTGCAAAGAAGCATTCCATCATCAGCGCCGTGATATGTTCACACGCCACCGTAATCGCCAAGTTATATTTAGCAGAAAAACACTTTAATAAAAAATTAAACATCGTATGTTGATATTTAATCAACTTATCAACAGGCATCCCATGTTGCTGTAAAATCTGGTTAAATTCGGTATGAACTACTCCATGTTGTCCTTCTTGGCACATGAAATCTTTAACTTCTTGTTGTAATTTTGGGTCTGTCACGAGATCACGAAATGGACGAAGACTGCTGATAAAATAACGTTCCCCCTCAGGAAAAGTCGCACAAACTCCACCCCAAAATCTTGTCATGAATGGGTCATTATCAAACCAATATTTAGAAATACTATGATCTAGCTTAAAATCTAGTTTTTCGCGCACAACCATATTCTGCTTAATATTATCGTAATCTTTGGATACGACCATATTCATTCTGTTCTCCTGAAATGTCGATTTATACCCATGACATCATGTTCAGGGATAAGCATAAATTAACATTCTTTGTTTTATTATCTGGATTCAGCACTCTAGCACTGCATTATTTCTTTTAAACCGTATTGCTTTTTCCACAGCATACACGCAATTCTTCACAGAACCGTTCCCACAGTCTATACCATACACCTTGTGATTCGAGATTGGAATAAAAAAGCCTAATCATTATGTTAGGCTTTGTGATTTTTACATTTTAGATACCTATTTTCCCGCCTGATGAAACGCCTCACCTGCTGCAATCGGATCACCTGTTTGTGCAAAGGTATCCAGCCAAACTTGGTACTGAGAAACCGCAGGTGTTTGCCATGGATGAAAGTCTGGACGGAAATAGTTCAACCAAGGCTTAGCCATCGGCGCTAGCATGCCTTTACGCCCAAAAATTGCAGGCAAACCTTTCCGAGCCAATTTGATCCGCTCACGTAAACTAAACCCATCCGCCTTCAAAAATTGATTGCAGATGTACAACGAGTTGATCGTAAAATTCGTGGTCAAAAATACCATGCCCCATACCCGCATCGCATACGAAACATCCGCCATTTTCATCACATCAAAAGCAACCGATTTATGTTCCATCTCTTCGATCGAATGCCATGCCAGCATTGCACGCACACGATAATCTGCATGTTCCATCGTCGCCTTATGTTCAAAAAAACATTCAGCCATCAATGCAGTAATATGCTCACAAGCCGCAGTCACGGCAAGATTAAATTCAGGAGAACGTTTTTCTAATCGCGAGGTAAATAGCTCTTTTTGGAATGCAACTAACGCTTCAATAGGCATGCCTTGGTCTTGCAGAATCTGATTAAATTCAGTGTGTACAATACCATGCTGGCTTTCTTGACGAATAAAATCCTTCACTTCTTGCGCCAACTTGAGATCCGTCACTTGATCACGAAACTGACGAACACTACTCATAAAATAACGCTCACCTTCAGGAAAGGTTGCACAAATTCCATCCCAAAACCGTGTCACAAACGCATCCCCACCATGCCAATACTTAGGGATTGTGTGATCGAGTTTAAAATCCAGCTTTTCGCGCACCACGATATCGTTTTTTAGATCCGTTGAGTAAGAAGAATTTATGGCCATGTTCATTGTTGATCTCTCAGGAAATGCTTTGATGCTGAGAGTATTGCGCGAATTAACGGATAAGAATTGACAAAGCTCGTCATTCTTTATACAAATGACGACATGAAAACATATTCTAGTCGCCAAGACGCTTACATCAACCAGACCTATGTATTGTTGTTGGTTGAATATATTAAGCATCATCACCCCAAACCAGATGAGATGCTACATGCGCTTGGAATAACGCCTGATACAGCGCAGTTAGATGAGAGAATTGCGCTCGCAAAGTTTACAAAGATGCTGAAACGCATCGAACAAGAAATGAACGAACCGCATCTAGCGATTGAAATTGCTCGGCATATTACTGCTGCTCATTTCGGGGTCTTGGGCTATTTGATTTTGGCATGTGCCAATCTTGGCGAAGCACTCGCCTTACTAACACGCTACGCCCGATTGCTCAACGATCACTTTGTGATGACGACTCATTTTGAGGACGATGTGCTTGTTCTGACATGGGACTTCCCTGATTTAAACGACCTACTTTTTTATGAGCTCGGGTTAGCGGCGATGATGCAATTTACCAATCAGCTAATCGGGATTAGCGCTTCCACTCTGGAAGTACAATTACGCTCTCCTCGTCCACAAAATCCAGCCTACTACGAAGAATTCTATGGTTGTCCAGTCCAGTTTGACCAAAAAGATATGCTCATCAGGCTTCCTGCCCAATTACTCACAATACCCGTCAAACAACCTGATCGAATCCTATTAGATCTGCTATCTAAACAAGCAGATCAAGCACTCGCTGCCTTACCGCAAGACGGTGGTGAATGGGCGCATAAAGTTCGCCAAGAAATTGTCCGCTTATGTCATGAAGACACACCAACTTTAGCAAAAGTTGCCAGTCAACTCTATATAACACCACGTACACTACAGCGCCATCTCAGTGATGAAGGTTTTAGCTTTCAACCGCTCTTGGATGAAACGCGCCAGCATTTAGCCGAGCAATATCTACAAGATCATCGTCTACAATTGACTGATATTGCAGACCTCCTCGGTTACTCAGACCAAAGTGCATTGACCCGCGCGTTCAAACGTTGGACTGGAAATACACCTAAAGATCTTCGAAAAAGTAATTAATATCCACAAAGCCATGTAAAAAACAATGCAAAAAGAGCGTACTTATGCCGACATTTAAAGACCACTTTTCAGTACTCGCAACTGGATATGCGACCTATCGTCCAGAATATCCGCCTGAACTCTTTGAATGGCTCGCAGAACTCTGTTCCGAACGTGAACTCGCATGGGATTGTGCAACAGGCAATGGACAAGCAGCCAAATGCATCGCTGATCATTTTGAATATGTCGTTGCAACAGACGCATCTGCAGACCAGATTGCACAAGCACAAGGGGCTAATAACGTAGTTTTTCGCGTTGCATCGGCGGAACATTCCGAGTTAAAAAAACATTCCGTCGACTTACTTGTTGTTGCTCAAGCCGTGCATTGGTTCGATTTAGAAAAGTTTTATGCAGAGGCAAAACGTGTTCTAAAACCGAATGGCATTATTGCTTTGATTACCTATGCGCACCATCGAGTTAATCCAAAAATCGATGTGCCTTCACTACATTATTATCATGATGTCATTGGCAATTATTGGCCAGCTGAACGTAGATGGGTTGAAACAGGCTATCGTGACTTGCCGTTTCCATTTACAGAAATCAAAGCACCCAAATTTCAACTCGAAGCTCATTGGTCATTAGCGCATTTTGTTGGCTATCAAGCGACATGGTCAGCAACCAAGCGTTATATCGAAAGCACTGGGCACAATCCTATCCCTGAGCTTCAAGCAGCACTAGCACCACTTTGGGGTGCGCCTGAAAAGCTACGCAAGATCGAGTGGCCTCTTTCTTTGCGTATCGGTCGTTTAGAATCAGCAAGTTAGAATAGTTTATTTAGAGTCCAATGACATAGAAACATGCGTACGCTTTAAATATCTGCCCCACCGCACGATGGGAATCAGAAGTATTAAGCCTAATATTGCTGACAAACCAAATTGAGCGGTATAACCCAGACTATTCGCCAGATAGCCGCTAATCAGATAACCAATCCCGCCCACAATCGTCGTCGCGCAGACCTGAAAGGTAAAATCACTGCCCGCATGTTGCGGGCGCGCATAATCCATCGCCACGGTCAACAAGCCCACCATCGCCATTGCTGCGGCAACATGTTCAATGGCATTTGCCGCGTACAATTCCCACCCCACCAAAGGATAATGCTGAGTAAATGCCCATGCAATTAGACTATATAAACCAGTGGTCAGTGCTTGTAATCCATTAAAAGACCATAGCGCCGTCACCCGACTAATATGTCGCATTAACCATGCGGCGACTGCGGCACCGACCAAAGATGACATTGAGCCAACAATCGTTCCCCAAAAACCAATCTTAGACAGACTAAACCCCATATCCACCATCAGCGGTTTCACCATGCCATTGGACATATAATCAGCAATCTTAAATACCAATAAAACCAGCAACCATAAACGCATTTCTGGATTTGACCAAAAATAACCGAACTGCTGCTCCAATTTATGCAATCGCTTAAACAAACGACTACGAATATCACGCAATAAATGAGTTTGTGGTTTAGAAATATGTAACGTATTTTTGAGTTCGTGCTTATTAATCCAAGCGGGTTCTTTGAAGAACAAGACAGGGATTGTACTCAAAGCAATTAAAGCCATCATTGAAAAAAACATAACACGCCACGATGACCAATCCATCACCATCAGTAGCACACCGCCACCAATAATTAGACCAATGCGATAGCCGACCACTTGAATCGCATTCCCCGCACTACGCATGTCACTATTGAGCATACGCACAGCCAAACCATCCGTTGCAATATCTTGTGTACAGCCCACGATCACCAACAGAATTAATAAACCAAACAACACTGCAGCCGATTGAGAATGGACTAAAGATGATGGCTCAAACATCGCCACAGCAAACAGAATCAGCATCGAAAGCAGTGAAGACGGCAAAATCCAGCAGCGACTTTGACCAATTTTTTCAATGTAATGATGATCAACTAATGGTGCCCAAAGAAACTTCACCGCAGCAGGAAATAACAACAGACCAGTCCAACCAATCACAACCAGTGACACATGATACTGGCGTAAAATTGCTGGCAAAGCCTGTGTTAAAAAACCCGCTGGCAAACCCTGTACTACATAAAGACTCAGTAATAACCCAAGCGTATAGCGCTGGGAATGCCGCGGAGAATCATCATGTTCAGTCAAAGGTAAACTCCAAAGAAAAGCCCCATAATTGGGGCTCTATACAACCTGTTATCAGTCAAACACAATCGTCTTATTATCATGGACAATGACACGGTCTTCCAAATGCCAGCGTACCGCACGTGTTAATACATTACGCTCCACATCTTCACCTAGCTCGCGCAAATCCTCAACCGTATAGCGATGGCTGACGCGTTCAACAGCTTGCTCAATAATTGGACCTTGATCCAAATCCGCTGTCACATAATGCGCTGTCGCACCAATCAACTTCACACCCTTTTCATAGGCTTGACGATAAGGGTCAGCGCCGACAAAAGCTGGCAAAAATGAGTGATGAATATTGATAATCTTATGATGCCACTTTTCAACAAAATCAGAACTAAGAATCTGCATATAACGCGCAAGCACCAGCACATCATTACCAGACATCAACTCATGAATCTGCGCTTCCGCCTCTGGTTTATTTTCTTTAGTGACTTTGACCACATGAAAAGGAACACCAAAGCGCTCAACTGCGCCACGTAAATCTTCGTGATTACTCACCACCTGCGTGATCTCACACGGCAATAAACCACGCGACCAACGCCACAACAATTCCAACAACGCATGATCGTATTTAGAAACGAGAATCCCGACTTTCTTGCGTTCACCCACAAGCGTCAACTGCCAACTCATCTGATATTGAGCTGCAACAGTATCACCAAACGAGCGCATCAAAACATCACGAACTTCCTGTAGGCGATCTAGAGCAAATTCGACACGCATAAAATACGTGCCACCTTGTTCTTCGGTCGCGTACTGATCCAAGGCTATAATATTTGCGCCATGATGATAAAGAAAACTTGAAACGGCTTGCACAATTCCTGGACGATCAGCACAGGTGATGAGAAGACGTGCGGTGTGAGCGATGTTCATTATTTATCCACGCGACTAATCTTGCTATCCGATAGCAATATGAAAATTTATACGGTCAGCATTCTAATACATTTTGAAGGCTGGTCTGCAAATTAATGATTTAATTCACGCTATAGCATATTCAAAGCAGGAATTAAAAAACCTCTGCAAATCAGAGGTTTTTTAATTTCACAAATCCGCTAATTAATTAGTATTTGTACAATCTGTACCTGTACCATACGGACTAGTATCAAAGGGCTGACCTGCTGGGGAATTAAAATCTGACAGAAGCACACTTAGATTATATGGTATATCTGATGTTACGGTTGTGCTATTCACTGTAGCAGTAGCAATCAGATCTACAGTTTGCCATGTTCCATATCTCCGCAAAAAACGAACTTGGAAATCAAACTTACCCGTACTATCTGTTGTATAAGTTACACTGGTTCCTGAGGATGGTGCAACAAAGGTGGTTGCAATTTGGGCAAAGCTTGGGAACGGCTTAGTAGAGCAAATGGTATGACTGGTATAAAGTCTAGTTGGCGTAGTAACATATCTATAGCCACCTTTTTCGAAACTAAGTAAATTAATAGACATTGTAACTGGCAGATTTGCAATCGGTTTACCATCAATATCCACAACGTTAGCTGATAGCGATTCGGTGTAATATGTACCATCCGTGCTTGTTTGCAAAAGAGCCGAATTACCAAAGGTAATGTTTGCCACCGGCGTTGCTACCGCTGTCGGTACAACATTGATCACCGTTGATTGATTCGCTAGAGAACCATCTCCATTTGTCAAAGAAGCATTAAATGTTATTCCGCTCGCCTCAAGTGCAGATGCAAGGCTGACAGGAGAAGAATCATTCGGCAACGTGACGTTAAATGTTGCAGTACCATCAGTACCTGTAGTTACTACAGAAGGACCACTAAGTGTCACACCACTGGTCAATGTACTCGGAATCGTAAATGTAATGTTCTGACCAGAAACAGCACCACCATTTACATCCACAGCTTTGACAGTAATAATAGCTGTATCGCCTGTAATCACCATCGAGGGTTTATTCGCTGACATAACTAGATGATAGATTGGTGTTGTAGTCGTCGCTGAAGTTACTATGCCTAGTGTAGTAGATTGAGAAACTTTTTTACCTGTACCATCTGTGAACGAACCATTAATCACTACACCTTTAGAGAGTAATGTTGCATATTCAGAGGAACTACTTGCTACAGCCGGTAAATTAATAGTAAACGTTGCATTACCGTTAGCATCAGTCGTAGCAGTAGATGCGCCACTGATCGTAACGCCATTGGTCAACGTATCTGGAATAGACAATGTTACTGTTTGACCTGATATCCCGCCACCATTCACATCAACTAACTTCTCAGTAATAACTGCTGTATCACCAGTAATCACCAAAGTCGATTTACTACTATTCAACACAATATGGTAGTTTGTCGCAACTGCGGCTGAAGTTGCAGTCCCAGTTGTTGAACTAGTCGATGAACCATAAAAACCACCTCCACCACCACAACCCGCCAAGGCAATTGCCGCAGAAAGCGCTGTCAATTGGAGAACATTTTTCATTTTAAGCCCTGCTCTTAATTTAGATTCCATTATTTTTACACCCCACCAATCACATAACCCATTATTTTTTAAACTACTATCCATTAATATACGTCTACTTTTCGTATACACATTGTCCGACTTTACTGCACTCAGGAAGCATTGGCAATCTAGATTCACTATATTTACAAAAATAGAGACTTAATCGTGCATTTTATAGCGGATTGCCGAACCATCCGCCATTTTGACTACCATCGCCAAAGGTTTGCAGCAAAGGCTCATAAGCAGCGCGCCCCTCACCAGTGAGATACGGTCCTTCAAGGAAAACCATTTGGCGCAGACCTTGTCGCAACCAGCGTTCATCCAGCGCATCTGTTTGCGTAATATGTCCAGTCATGAGCAGAAAATTTGACCAATTTGTCATGACAATCCAGATATTAATAATCAAAGCCTCAATTTCTATAAAAGACGCCTTCATCAAACCAGAATCTACAAATCCTTGGTAAATTTGCATACCACGTTGCATCACATGACGCGCATAGATTGGATAGCGTTCTTTTAAGACATCACTCGATTCAATTAAATGATTGGCATCTCGATGCAAAAAACGATATTTCCAGAACTGAGTTGAAAGCACATTGAAGTAGAGAAACTTATCATTAACATTTAATGGTCTATCTTCTGGAACGTTAAGCAAACCCAAAATTTCAGCCTGATAAACCATTAGTAGCTCAGCAATAATCGCTTCCTTATTGCGGAAATGATAATACAAATTACCTGGACTGATTTCTAATGCAGCTGCGATATGATTCGTAGATACCGAGCGCTCGCCTTGTTCATTAAACAATTGCAAACTTTTCTGCAGAATACGATCACGAGTTTTCATATCACTTTTTTCCAGCCTTTTAACAAATGAGCATTTTGCCCAAGAATACTATGTTTTAACTCAAATTTACCATTAAAAATACATTTGTCCTCATTTCACTGAACCGACCGTTCAGCAAAAATCATTTGACAGTTTAGAGTAATTGCTCTAAAACGTATTCATCTTTTCCCAGATTGATTATTTAGCCATGAATATTGCAGCCAAACCAGCAACTGACAGTACAGCCGTTCGTCCTGATGTGCAACGTATGCATGATATCTTTGAAGCGCAAAAAGCCGCTTATCGCGCAAACTCCATGCCGTCTGCCGCAGAGCGTATTGAACGCTTAGCACGTTTACGTCGCGTTCTGGTTCAGTACCAAAATGATTTTGCTCAAGCAATTTGCGAAGACTTTAGCAATCGCTCAATTGACGAAACCAAAATTGGCGAAGTCATGACATGCCTAGATTCAATTGACTATGTCACTAAAAATATTAGTAAATGGATGAAACCATCCAAACGCTCAACGAATCTTCTACATCAACCAACGAAAGGCTGGGTGGCTTATCAACCATTAGGCGTTGTTGGAATTATGTCTCCATGGAACTATCCGCTTCTACTATCTATTAGCCCATTGATTTGTGCACTGTCTTCAGGCAACCATGCGATGCTTAAAATATCTAGCGCATCAGCAACCTTTGGTGCGCTACTAGAAAAAGTTCTTGCGGAAGTATTTCCAGAGAATCTGGTCGCAGTCGTGAATGGTGGCGGTGTTGTTTCGGATACATTCTGTCGTCTTCCATTCAACTTCTTAGTATTCACGGGTTCAAGTGCCATCGGCAAAACTGTCATGGCAGCAGCAGCTGAGAACTTGACGCCTGTACTGCTTGAATTAGGTGGAAAATCTCCAGTTGTGATCCACCCATCATTCCCTATCGCAGAAGCCGCAGAACGTCTGACTTTTGGCAAACTATGGAATGCAGGACAAACGTGCGTTGCACCAGATTTTGTTCTACTTCCTCGTGGTAAAACCGCAGAGTTTGTTGGACAGATGCGTAAAAACATGAGCCAGTTCTATCCAACTTTGCTCAATAATCCAGACTTCACCAGTATCGTCAATGATAAACAATATGGCCGCCTACAACGCTATTTAGATGACGCTCGTCAAAAAGGTGCAAAAGTCATTGAAGTGAATCCAGCCGATGAAGATTTGAGCCGTTCACATAAAATTGCTCCGACCATCATCACAGACATTTCATCCGATATGTTGGTTGCTCAGGAAGAACTCTTTGGCCCACTGCTACTCGTCGTAGAATACGATACGATTGAAGAAGCTATTGATTATATTAATGATCGTCCGCGTCCACTCGCGCTCTACTATTTCGACTACAACGAAGAACGTGCTCAATACCTCATGGATCACACGCATTCTGGACAGTTTGGCATCAACACCATGTTGACTCATATCGTCCATAGTGATCTGCCATTTGGTGGCGTCGGTAACTCAGGTATGGGCAAATATCATGGTCATGAAGGCTTCCTCACCATGAGCCACGCGCGTTCAGTGCTGCAGGTTGGAAAACTCTATAGCGTCAAGCTGCTTTTCCCACCATTCAACAAACCACAACATTCATTATTGAAGAACTTTTTCGTTCGCTAAAAGCGTACCGCCCATCACCTCAAAATATGTAAATTTTGGGGTGGTTTTTGAGTTTCAACTTGATTAAGGCGCGTTTTTTTGGTATAAAACGCGCCTTGCTTTTTCTAATCAGTTTTAAACAGTCTTTTATGCGACGTCGGCGGCTAAATCTACGTATGAGTAGTTGGTCAAAAATGTCCTCATAGTCGGCTAAGTCGTCATATAAAGTAAAGTGGAGCTACATCATGTCAAAGGTTTGCCAAGTAACCGGCAAGCGTCCGATCGTTGGGAACAACATTTCGCACGCAAACAACAAAACCAAACGCCGGTTCGAACCGAACCTGCATTACAAGCGTTTTTGGGTTGAAGCTGAAAAACGCTTTGTCCGCCTACGCCTAACTGCAAATGCAATGCGTATTGTTGATAAACACGGAATCGAGAAAGTCATCGCTGACTTGCGCGCTTCTGGTCAAAAAGTCTAAGACCAATTTTTAGGAGCCTAAATCATGCGTGATAAAATTCGCTTAGTTTCAAGTGCTGGTACTGGTTACTTCTACACCACCACAAAAAACAAACGCACTATGCCAGAAAAAATGGCGATCAAAAAATTTGATCCAACCATTCGTCAACACGTTATTTTTAACGAAGCTAAAATCAAATAATTTGATTTGATGCTAAAAAAAGACCTACACATTGATGTAGGTTTTTTTTGTCTTTCTTTTCTTAATTCATTGGACTTTGGACGTAACAGGCGCAACCACTTGTTTTTTAATTTTAACTGAACCAGCTTTCACTTCTTGAAACTTCCCATTCTTGAAAACAAATTCGCGGGTGTAATGCTTGATTTTATGGGTATGACAATCCTCTTCTTCATGCGTAAACTGAATATTCGCATCCCCCGCATCATCTGAGCCGATCCTATACTCATCATCCGTAAAATCAATATATCTATTAACATCTATGATTTCTTTAACATCATCAACATCAAACTTACATAACTGCGAAACAGTATGACTATCAAGACCATATTTTAGTTGATTACCCGATACAAATAACCCCTGCATAACATAGGGCAGTCCGTTTGTCTCTGCGCTTGGTGTAGTTAAATAGAATATTTCATACTCTTTCCTTGATGCCCCCATAGACTGTCCAATCGCATCAAAAAGTACAAAATGTTTTCCTCTACCATCGCTAAACTCTTTCATTACATCTGGTTGCTCGCCATATCCCTGTTCGGATTCAGATCCTATACATCGCTCATTCGAATCACTTTTCTCTTTTTTATTAAAATCACAAATAAACATACCATCATTTGAATTTGCTCCTCCCGTATGTACGATATCTGCAATGACCAAATATTTATAACTATTCAATTGAAAACATATGCTTGGCACTGAATCACCATCTTCCTGATCTAACAATCCATTATGCGCATCCAAATACTGCGCCAACAAATGAAATGAAGGTTTCTTGAGCGCACTATCACACTGCTCAAAATACGTCACAGCATGGCTCATCGACGAAGCTAACAAGAGCAACCACAACCACATTTTGCACGTGCTCTCTGAGAGTATTCTTATTATTTTCATACAGTCCCCTATGTCCTAAAGATATTTTCCCAAACCCCAAACATAACAAAATTTTCTCTTGTAAACTTATACTCTTACTTTATATTTTCACCCTAAATGCTTCTGATCTAATAAAAATTAATTCGTGCATAAGCAACTGTTTCAAAAACAACAATCACATATAAATTTCCTATAAATTTTTGCTATATTATTCATTACAACATTGATTTAACTACACGTTACAGCCCTACAGCACGCACGACGATAGCAATCAAAAATTAAATTTCTCATTTGATTCAATCACACTTTACGATTGTCTCGCATTCATTGGAGTACAACATGTCACATGATGTTAGTCTGATTGTCCTCCTTGCCGTGGGTTTTGGTCTCGCCTTGGTCTTTGGCTATCTTGCAGCGCGCCTGCGTCTCCCTCCACTTGTAGGTTATTTAGTGGCTGGGATTCTGATTAGTCCGAATACTCCTGGCATGATTGCCGATATGCATATTGCTAATCAGCTTGCCGAACTCGGTGTCATGTTCTTGATGTTTGGCGTGGGAATGCATTTTTCAATCACAGATCTGCTTGCAGTACGCAAAATCGCAATTCCTGGCGCAATATTACAAATCGCTGCAGCAACCCTCATGGGCATCGGTTTATCGTCTCTATGGGGCTGGAGTCTCGGTTCTGGGCTGGTTTTTGGGCTATGTTTATCTGTTGCGAGTACCGTTGTATTACTTCGAGCACTTGAGTCACGTGGGCTAATGACGTCGGTTAATGGTCGAATTGCGATTGGCTGGCTCGTTGTTGAAGACTTGGTGATGGTTCTTGTTTTGGTTTTATTACCCCCAATGGCGGTTATGCTGGGTGGTGAATCGCCACATACAACAGCAAGTAGTACAAGTAACCTTTTAGTCACCGTCGGCATCACGCTTGCAAAAGTGATTACGTTTATTGCCCTCATGCTGATTGTGGGAAGACGTGTATTTCCAAAATTCCTGCTCTTGGTTTCACGCACAGGCTCACGGGAATTATTCACATTATCCGTTGTCGCCGCCGCAGTCACGATTGCTTACGGTTCATATGTATTATTTGGCGTATCGTTTGCCCTAGGTGCATTCTTTGCAGGTATGGTTGTGCGTGAATCTGACTTCAGTCATCGCGCAGAAGAAGAAACATTGCCACTACGTGAAGTCTTCTCCATTCTATTTTTTGTATCTGTCGGAATGTTATTTAGCCCAGCAGTTTTGATTCAGCATCCTATCCAAGTTCTGGCTGTCGTTGCGGTAATTGTAGTAGGAAAAACCTTAGCTGCGATGGCATTAGTTTTATTTTTCCGCTACCCACTGAATACTGCACTCACTGTTGGTGCAAGCTTGGCGCAGATTGGTGAGTTTTCATTTATTCTTGCCAGCGTTGGACTATCGCTCAAATTACTCACGCTGGATGGTCAAAATCTGATTCTGGCAGGTGCGCTCATTTCAATTAGCTTAAATACCGCAATATTTGCTGCAATCGAACCTGCACAACGTTGGATTAGGGCTCGCTCCCATTTAGCCAGAAAGCTTGAACGTAGCGGAGATCCGCTCTCCATGCTGCCCATGAGCGTGGACAATGAATATCTCGATGGTCAAGTTGTATTGATTGGACACGGCGCTGTTGGACGACGAATCGCTCAAACTTTTAAAGAGCAAAACATTCGCTATGTGGTCGTTGATGAAAACCGCGACATTATTGAATCGCTACGCGCCCAAAACATCCCTGCTGTTTCTGGTGATGCTTGTGAACCTGCTGTGCTCATTCAGGCGCACATTGCGCAGGCGAGTCTATTGGTTGTTTCAACCGCAGATGTGTTTGATGTAAGACGCATGGTTGAAATTTCACGAATACTCAATCCAAAGATTGAAGCGGTGATTTGTACTGAAAGTCTTGCTGAAGCGCAGCTACTCGAAAAAGAAAACATCGGCAAAGTCTTTATGTCCAAACAAACGCTAGCAGACACGATGACAGAACATGTCTTTCATCGACTGGGAAAAGAGCATCTGGTGAAGTCGTTGCATGAAACAACAGGACATCATTAACACGCCATAGCTCATTGAGCTTGCAGTTGCTGAGCTTGTCGAAGTGCGACGGCACATACAGGCTCAATGCACTACCATTAATTCTGTGCATAAAAAAACGACACTCATATGGTGTCGTTTTTATAAATATTAAATTACAACATCTTAGCTATAGTGGGCTGGGCATTCATCCATCACGGCAGCATGCCATTTTGCTGATTGCTGCTCCATTAAAGCCGATAATGCGGCTTGAATCATTTGTTGACCAATACCTTGCAATGCATCACCAAGCGCAGCTTGAATCTCATCAGAAAACTTGATGGTCACAAGTGGCTCGCTAGAAGTTGTTTCAGCACGATTAGACATATCAACTTCTGAGGCAAGCTCAAGCAGACCTTCAACGTCATTCTGAGCCGAATCTTCTGCAAAATCAGCAGAACGTAATGCAATCACACCTGCTTGCAACTGTACCAACTCAAGTACGGTTTCGCTTGGCATAAACATTTCAGTCTTACGAATAACAGTCATATCTGCACCTCATTACCTGTGCGGGTTAGTACTCGCCAACCCTATTTGTTTTTAAACTTCCCTGACGTGTTACCTAAAACAATTTCTGAAATTCAGGTTGGTTTACATGTAACGCAACAATGCAGATATTTTCTGGATAATTCAAGAGGTAATGTGGCTTTTTTACTAAAAAATGACACTTTTTTGCGAAATAAATGGTCAAAAATCAGAATTCGACCATTTCGTTGCGGAAACCATCGATCAAATTAACCAATTCCTGATGCCACTCCTTCAAAATCTGGATATCTGGCAGCCATGCTAAAGGACTATGAGTGACTTTGATAATTAGATTTGACGAGGCATTATCATCAAAAACTGGCTCTAGCGGTTCTGGTGCATACTCACATGCAGCAAACGCGCGATTTAATTCAGCTAAGAAACCTGAATGGGAAAGTTGCTCCAAAATCGTGATTTCTGGTGAGACTTGCCCACGTTGTGCCATTTTTTCTTTAATACTGGCAAAAGTAGGATGACGATCCGTTAATTTGTAGTAGCGCACCAACTCTTGCAAAAATGCCAAAACTGCTCCGTGTAGCTGAAACACAGCCGCCTCACGAGATGCTTGAGCAATTTGAGGATTTTCTGCTTTGTTCGCCTGTAATACTGACAAGCGGGCAAAATAGAGCTTTTGATTGGTACGGTCAGCATGGTAACGAGCGACACGAGACATAAGCTTTTCCAGACTATAAATAATGAATCAAACAGTAAAATGATTAAAAAACAAAACCGCCACCCATATCATGGTGGCGGTTTCATCAAAATCAAAGAAAAACGACTAATAAATATTAGGCATCAACCCATTTTCCATCGGTATAAACCATCGACCACTTCGTCGGTTTGCCATCCTGTTCAGATGCAATGTACTGACTCGCAGTTTTACGGCTAAATTTGAGTAAAGTCGGATTACCATCAGGATCAGTATCGGGCGCACTCAGTAGATACAAATGCTTCGGATCCAGCTTATCTTTCACCGAACGTAACTCTGAGATCAAAGGCGCACGCGTTTCACGCACTTTCGGAAACTTACTTGCCGCAAGAAACATCCCAGCTGCACCATCACGTAAGATAAAGAAATCATCATGCTTGGTTGAACGCAGCTCTGGCATCGGAATCGCGTCAGCACGCGGTGGCGCTGGTTGCCCATTTTTCAAAACTTTGCGTGTATTGGTACAGCTATCACAAGCGAAATAAGGACCAAAACGACCTGTTTTCAATTGCATCTGACCACTTTCACACTTATCGCAAGGGATCGTTGGGCCATCATAACCTTTGATCTTGAATGAGCCTTCCTCAACGCTATGCCCCGAACAGTCTGGGTTATTTCCACAGACATGCAACTTACGACCGCCATCAATGATATAGCTATCCATCGCAGTATCGCAGATTGGACAGCGTTTTTTCGCCATCAAGTCAGCGGTTTCTGCTGCACTTCCATCTTCGCTTTCGCTACTTGTATCTTCAGTCAAAGCAGCAAGTGACTCAACGGGTGCAAGATTGATTGTTCCTTTGCAGCGTTCTTTAGGTGGTAGATTGTAGCCAGAACAACCCAAAAATACGCCTGTTGAGCCTGTACGAATTTGCATTGGACGCGAACAGGTTGGGCAAGAAACTTCACTCACTTCAACTGGTAAATTACGACGCATCCCTTGATCAGGATCTTGTGATTGGGCACGAATCAGCTTTTGTTTGAAATCGCCATAAAACTCATTCAGTACGTTTTTCCAATCTCGCTCGCCATCAGCAACTTTATCCAACTGCCCTTCAAGTTCAGCAGTAAACGCATAATCCATCAGATTAGAGAAATTTTCACTCAAACGATCAGTGACAATATCACCCATCTTTTCTGCATACAGACGGCGATTATCGAGTTTGACATAACCACGATCTTGAACCGTCGAAATGATCGCTGCATACGTTGATGGACGACCAATGCCACGTTTTTCCAGTTCTTTGACCAAACTGGCTTCGGTAAAACGTGCTGGCGGCTTGGTGAAATGCTGACTCGGATCAACTTTGATCAGTTCTAAAACATCTCCAGCTTTCACGGCTGGCAAGAGTAGATCATCATCTTGCTTACTTGGTGCCATGACTTTGGTAAAACCATCAAACACCATGGTTCGACCACGCGCACGTAACTCAACATCAGCAGCCTGTACAATAATATAAGACGATAAATATTCTGCTGGCGGCATTTGACTTGCCGTAAATTGACGCCAGATCAATTCATATAACCGCTGTCCATCACGTTCGATCGTCGTCAGTTGATCACCTGACAGCGCAATATTAGACGGACGAATTGCTTCGTGCGCTTCTTGTGCACCTGCTTTATTGCCATAGAAGTTGGGTTTAGCAGGGACGTATTTTGCGCCGAACTTATCTTCGATATGCCCGCGTACCATCGCCAATGCATCTGCACTGATAAACGTCGAATCCGTACGCATATAAGTGATATGACCCGCTTCGTACAGACGCTGAGCCAGAATCATGGTTTTCTTAACCGAGAAGCCTAGACGCGTACTCGCCGCCTGCTGCAATGTCGAGGTAATATAAGGCGCGGTAGGATTTACTTTAGTTGGCTTATCTTCACGCGCAGCTACGGTATATGTTGCAGGCTTGAGCTTGGCAACAACCGCATCCGTTTCTGCTTTATTTTTTAATTTAAGCGCTGCGCCCGCCTGTTTGGTTGCTTCCAAACGAATCGGCACCTGATCTTTTTTGGTATACATCGTATCAGCGAATATTTCCCAATATTCTTCTGGGATAAACGCACGAATTTCACGTTCACGTTCAACGACCAGCTTTACTGCAACGGATTGCACGCGACCTGCGGACAAACCGCGCGCGATTTTTTCCCAGAGCAGCGGCGAAACCATATAGCCAACGACACGATCAAGGAAACGACGCGCTTGCTGTGCATTCACCTTATCAAGATCCAATCGACCAGGCACCTTAAATGCCGATTGAATGGCATTTTGGGTAATTTCGTTAAAAACCACACGTTTATATTTATCTGGGCTCCCGCCAATCACTTGCTGCAAATGCCAAGCAATCGCTTCCCCTTCTCTATCCAAGTCGGTTGCGAGATAGATTTCTTCAACTTGTGAGGCGAGTTTTTTCAGTTCGCTGACCACATTTTCTTTGCCCGGCAAAACTTCATAATGCGCTGCCCAATCATGTTCTGGATCAACGCCCATGCGATTCACTAAGGCTGCACGTGATTTTGCTTCTTTTTCGGCGGCTTTTTGTTCATCGGTTAGTTTAACTTTGGCTTTTGCGTCCGCCTTTGCTGGCGGAGTTTTGACACCACCGCCACTGACAGGCAAATCACGCACATGACCGATACTCGACTTAACGATATAGTCACTGCCGAGGTATTTATTGATCGTTTTCGCTTTTGCAGGTGATTCGACGATCACCAATGCGCGGGGCTTAGCACCTTTTTTAACGGGTGTATCTACAATATCTTCCGCTGTGGTTTTTGCCTTACTCGACTTAGGCGAACTTTTGACTGAGTCCGTCTTCGTTGTCGTACGCCGCCCAGCTTTAATTGTGTTTGTAGTGGTTGAGCGTGGACGGGTTGCCATATGAGGCTCCAAAAAAAATGATTTCAAAAAATCGTTAAACCATACAAAACAACATCATGCTTTGATCAATTCAGTTTTAATGCAGCATTAAAACCGCATCAACAGCATAGCCACTCAATTGTTTTAAAATGATGACTACACTTGATTTGCACAGGCAAGAAGAACCGATTTCAAGGTCTCTAATTGCTCACCGTGTAAATCCTCTTCCTCATCCCAAAAAACACCAACACTATTCGATTGAATCTCAATACCAAACACACCTTTCAATCGACTATCGAGCACTAACCCTTCTAGTTTGGGCTCGCCCTTCTCTACAACCAGTCGACCATCTACAAGTCGTGCTTGCACCAACGCATGAGTAGACTCAGGCAAGATCAAACTATAATAGGCAACCATGCCACCGACTTTGCCTGTTATCGTATGGTGCTGAATCCACTGTGGCGCTGGAATCAAACGTAAAATAAACCCCATTTTTTTTGCACGATCACGCAGACTAATCAGTGCTTTTTCTCGAGGACTTATTCGTGCACTCATAAATGTACCGAGCATAAAAACAGCAACGATACCAATCACCCAATAACTTGCATTCGTCATGCCATACTTCTTTTATTCACAAAATTCACTCGAACCATCATCGGTTCATTCCATGGGTGCTCACAGCAAAGCCCCCACATTCATCATCTATTCAACCCAAACACGCTGTCCAACCATCAAAACTGGTGCAATAACAGGATCTAAATTGAAAGGCTGTTTACAATCCTCTTTTTTAGTGTGCAGCAATCCAAGATTTTCAGCAAGGCTTTGTGCATGACTTCTTCTATCATTTGTCAATCGATGATCTGTATCTGTTGCCACTGCTTGGCGCAAGATTGCGTTTTGCCCTAGATAGACTTTGCCATCATCTTTGCGCCGTTGGCCTGCAAGAAATCTCAAAAAGCCGTCCGTTTGGATTTGAGTCTCAGGATCTAAACTTGGAATCACACATCGTGAACAAGGTTTGACTAAGTCAAAAATAGCATCGCCAATCTGAATACTGCGCCATTGATCTTCGGCAAACGGTTCACACTCCCCACCGACAATCAGATTTGGACGAAAACGACGAAAGTCAATCGGCTCACCCCACTGCCGTCCTAACTCATCCAAAGAACTTTGCGAAATCACTAACAATGGAAAGCCATCAGAAAAAGCCGTTCGATGTCCTTGCCCCGCGAAACGCTCATCCACAATTCGAATCGCACTCTCTGGGCAATAGACCAAACGAACGGCAACACTTAACTCTTCGGATAACCACTCATCAATTTCAGGTTGCACTGCATAGCAATTATTGACTTGATCGCCCCACACTGTTGCAGAAATGAGGTTTTGAGGATTTGCAATTGCGGTATGTGTTTGTCCATTTAAGCGGATGATCAGAGTCTGTTCATGCGCTTCCACATGAATAGCACCCATTGCAGCACATGTCCGTTGACTCAAGAAATTACCAACATCGTCAATCAAGACCCAACGACGATCCTGCTCCAAGCCTAATGGATTCATCTGTGCTTGCGCCAAAGAAATACCTTGTGCGGATTTCAAAGGATAATGATGAAGTGATGCCACATGTAATGAATGAGTCATGATCAAGTTCAATGTAAAAGTCGGTTAATTCTAGGAAAACTCAAAGATCAATGTATAGTAATCCCATTAAATTATGTTCTATTTTAATCTCATTAAATTTAAATGATTGATTTATAAATTATAAAAATAAGTTATCCAAATACTATCCACATGCCTATCCCCAGATTTTGGGGATAAGTTATTGGGAGTTAAGGATAATCTACCATTAAAAAGTCTTATGCTAAAAATTATTGACTGGTCTGACTCTTAATGAGAGATTGATTCAAATATAGAATAACGAACTTCAAAGCACAATTAGAGATAACACAAAGAGACAATCATGATTACTTGCTATCTTCGTTACATCATTGATCCTTATAAGCTCAAAGAATTTGAACATTACGGCAAATTGTGGATTCCCTTAGTACAAAAGTTTGGCGGCATACATCATGGTTATTTCATGCCATCAGAAGGCACAAACAATGTGGCATTAGCCATGTTTAGCTTCCCGAGTTTGACGTTGTATGAGGAATACCGAATCAAATCATTTCAAGACTCTGAATGCCAAGCTGCGTTTCAATACGCAGAAGATACGCGTTGCATCATTAGTTATGAAAGAAGCTTTTTTAGACCTGTTTTTGAGTGAAATCGCTCACAAGGTGTGCATTTTTTAGAAATTATCAGCGCAAACCAATGATTTAAATTAAGAATTTAAAAGTTATCCAAATATTATCCACATGCTTATCCCTAACTTTTGGGGATAAGTGTTTGGGAGTTAAAAGATAACTTAACTGTAGGATGGGTTTTAACCCATCAATTTGCTGATGTATATTTACGATGAAATGGGTTTCTCAAGCCCCGCCTCTCTGACCGACTTAACCAAATCACTTCAAAAAGGTGACTCAAATATTTGGATTTTTTATGCCGTTACTTTTTGGTCCAAAAAACTCTCGAATGACGTATACAGGAAGCCCATGTCCCCATAATGATCTCGCTTTCAATGTTTCAGACATGATCTTAAAAGATGCTCTTCGAAAATACGAAATTCAATTCAATGTCACCATAATTCCATATATTGATGAATCTAATACAAGTAAAACAAATGAAGCTAAATATTTTTTGCATATAGACAATATCAGTAAAGAAACAAATTTAGTCGACCTTCATATAATTAGGAATGGAGTTGAAATTTGTGTAAAACAAAATCTTGATTTTCAGCTTTTGACCGATGATCTTGTTGAAATGGGAGAGCTTCTATGTTGACTAAAAACAACCTCAATAATGCGGCGGCACTTCCTGCGCTGCATTAAACGGCTCAATCCCCTCGCCTTTACCACTCGAATCCACACGGTTATACAACAACTTAAACTGATCCTGTAAATCCATCAATTGCTGCGCTTGCTGTGCCACAGTCGCATTCAGCGAATCCAACAAATCATCCAAAAACGCCACACGAATCTCCAACTCATCAATCCGCGCAATCAACTGCTCATGTCGACGTTCATCTAAAGATGCATCACCGAACTGGCGTTTGTCACAATCTTCGTTCATCATATCGCCCTTCATAAATCGTCTTTAAGCATGGATCTGTATTTTTGCAGATCGCTCACGCAAAAAACACGCAACAAATTGATATTTTACAGCTCATACGGAAAAATAGTTTCATGGCATTGCTCACCCTACGCGACATTCAACTGGCTTTTGGCGGCCCTGCTATCCTTGATGGTGCAAGCCTCTCCATTGAACGTGGCGAACGCGTCTGTCTGATCGGACGCAACGGCGAAGGCAAGTCTACGCTACTCAAGCTCACCAGTGGTGAACTCCTGCCCGACAAAGGTGAAATTGCCAAACAAAACGGTCTACGCATTGCCATGCTAGAGCAAGATGTTCCGATGTCATCAGGCAAAGTCGCAGACATCGTTGCTGCTGGCGCTGGACCTATCGCTCAAGTGCTCATCGACTATCACCATGAAAGCGAAGCCTGTGCGCTCGGCGATATGGAAGCCTGTGAACGCATGAGCGACCTGCAAAGTAAACTTGATGACGGCGACGGCTGGGCATTAGAGCGTCAAGTTGATACCATTCTTGGAAAAATGCACCTCGATGGCAATGCCGACTTATCAGACTTATCAGGTGGTCGTAAACGTCGCGTACTGCTTGCACGCGCATTATTGACTCAACCAGAACTCTTATTACTTGACGAACCTACTAACCACTTAGACGTTGAAAGCATTGAATGGCTTGAACAATTCCTGTTGGATTGGTCAAACTTAACCTTAATGTTTATTAGCCATGACCGCGCATTTGTTGATCGCTTGGCAACTCGCATTATCGAACTTGATCGTGGAATCCTTCGCGGTTACGAAGGCAACTATGCACGCTATTTAGAAATCAAAGCCCAACAACTTGAAGCTGAAGAGAAACAAGCTGCAAACTTTGATAAAAAACTCGCTGAAGAAGAAGTTTGGATTCGCCAAGGCATCAAAGCACGTCGGACTCGTAATGAAGGTCGTGTCCGCGCACTTGAAGCACTACGCGAAGAACATAAAGCTCGACGTAACAAGCAAGGTAATGTTGCGCTAACTGTTCAAGATGCTAACCGCTCTGGGAAATTGGTCTTTGATATTGAAAATATCACGGTCGGCTATGAAGGTCGTAAACTTGTTGAAAACTTCTCAGCAATGGTCATGCGCGGCGACAAGATTGGTTTGATCGGTGATAACGGTGTTGGTAAAACTACACTGATTCGCGCCTTACTCGGCGAAGTTGCATTACAAGAAGGTTCAGTCAAAACAGGAACACAGCTTGATGTGGCTTATTTTGACCAATTACGCAATCAGCTCGATTTAGAGAAGACTGTTCTTGAGAATGTCAGTGAAGGATCAGATTTCATTGATATTAATGGTAGTCGCCGTCACATTCTGAGCTACTTACAAGACTTTTTATTCTCACCTGCTCGCGCGCGTACACCAGTTAAAGCACTCTCTGGTGGTGAGCGTAATCGTTTGCTGCTTGCTCGTTTATTGATTAAACCCTCGAACTTGTTAATTCTCGACGAACCAACCAACGATTTGGACATGGTCACTTTGGAATTACTCGAAGAAGCCATTGCCAATTATCCGGGCACCTTGCTGCTGATTAGCCATGATCGTGCTTTTGTGGATCAAGTTGTGACTTCGACTTGGGTATTTGATGGCAAAGGTCACGTCGAAGAATATATCGGTGGATATCAAGACTATCTCGCTCAACGTGAAGTCCAGCAACGGATGAAGAAGGCTGCGCCTGTTGCAACTAAAACAGCAACTGCACCGACTACATCAAAAGCAATACCAAAAACTGTGAAATTGAGTTATAAAGACCAAAGAGAATTGGACGGATTGCCTGCAGTGATTGCAGCACTCGAAGCGGAACAAGCGACTCTGGAAGAAAAATTAGCAGATGGAACATGGTTTATGACCGATTCTGCTGCGGCGACGCTCGCTTCAACCCGTCTGACCGAGATAGAACAACAAATACTAGATCAACTAGAACGCTGGACGACCTTAGAGGCGGCTAGTCAAGGAGCTTAAAGCAGTATGAAGAACAATGGCATGGAGCGCTTAGGTTTTGCAAAGCGTCTACAAGCGTCATCATTGACGTTTAAACGCATTCGCACAATCAGTATCTTGGGTATGGCCTCTGGTGGCCTATTGCTCAGTGGATGTCACAGTTTGACACTCACCAGTCAAACCAGCCCACAAAGCAGATATCTTTATGATGCACCAGCGCAAGCGTACACCATTGACTTAGGCGCACAGAACTTTCGTGGCGATGTACGTCTTCGTGATAGCTGTACACCCGAAGGCTCAAGCCTCAATATTTACGACAATGCAGGACGTTTCTTTCGGGTTGATGCGGTCAACTTGATCAACAATCCGAATATCGTCTTGCCTGAATTTGCGGATGATACGACAACCCGTGATTTGATTTTCCGTTACTACATGGAAAAAGTGAATCCAAACGGTCGTATTATTCTACAACGTAACGTTAATAGTCGTATGGGTGCGGCGCTTTACGCTGTCGTGCAATCTGAGATTACAGTGAAAGATGTTAACCAAGACCTCAATACAACTCGCTACATGGGCTATTTGATCACGCGGCGTGGCAATATGGGCTATGTGCTGCAGCATGAACAAAAATTCTACCGTTCAGATCGTATGCTAGAAATTTTGGGTCTACTCGCGTCTGAAATTCAGATTCCAGGTCGCTTACCAACTAACAGGAAACAAGAAGACAACCCGCTCTATATCGACCTTAAAAACTCAACGCCTCAACAGATCATGGATTGGAAAAAAGCAGCTCAGTGTGGCGAAGGTGACACACCTCACAATGGCGTCTTCCATTTCAGTGACAAACCTGCCGCACCGCAGCAACCTGATACACCATCGGATAAAGCTGTGGATTACGGTACAAGTTCTGATGATGCACAAACAGACAAAGGATCTGTTTGGCACAGAATCTATAGCGGACTTACTTTTTGGAAGAAATAAGTTTATTTTTTCTAAAATAAACTTAGCCAGTTCAATTTAATGATGATCGTGATGTTATGAGTGTAAGCAGTACTCCACCGTTTAAAGCCAAGTTCTTAATGCCGCAATTTTGGGCGATTTGGCTTGGTGTTGTACTTCTTTGGTTACTCGCGCATTTGCCTTGGCGTGCGCAATTCGCGACAGGTCGTTGGCTTGGTGCGGTCTTTTGGCGACTCGCAAAACGCAGACGACTCGACACCCAAATCAATCTCGCCTTATGCTTTCCAGAGCTCTCGGAATCCGAGAGAGTTGAAATGAGCCTTGATGTCTTCCGAAATGGCATGATCGGTTTCTTTGAAAGTCTCAGTGCATGGTACACGCCCAAGCGATTTAATGACAAAGTCACGATTCATGGCTTACATCATCTCCTTGAAGCCCAAAAACGTGGACAAGGTGTACTCTTATTAGGAGGACACTACACTACGCTCGATTTGGGCGGTTATTTATCATCGTTATTTTTTTCTGCGTACGTTGTCTATCGCCCACAAAATAATATTCTATTTGAATGGCTGATTACGCGTGCACGCTCAAACATGTTCGAACAACAAATTGACCATGATGATATGCGTGGTCTCATCGGCGCACTAAAATCGGGTCAAATCGTTTGGTATTCCCCAGATCAAGACTACGGTTTAAAACAAGGCGTGATGGCCCCCTTCTTTGGTGTTCCAGCCGCAACGGTCACTGCACCTCGCCGACTGGTTAAAATTAACAACTCGGTGATCATGGCGTTTCACTCTTATCGCGAAGATGATAAAAACCCGCATTATAAGCTGACGATTACGCCTGAATTATTGCACTACCCTTCTGATGATCCCGTATTAGATGCAACACGCGTCAATGATCTTTTCGAAGGGCTGATTCGCATTGCACCAACTCAGTGGATGTGGTTCCATCGTCGTTTTAAATCACAACCTAAAGGTACACCATCCTATTATGCTCTTCCTGTTGATGCGCCTAAAACATGATGCTATAGACATATCATTCATCACGTAGTCTGACAAAAATAGCCAAACACCCACACCTAATATGTGACGAGTATACCTATGAAAATCATTCAACTGGTTCCTGAACTCAATAGTGGTGGTGTGGAGCGAGGAACTCTTGAAATCGCACGCGCATTGGTTGCTGCTGGACATGAATCCATCGTCATCTCAAATGGTGGTCGTATGGTGGCGCAACTTGAAGCTGAAGGAACTAGACACATTCAGCTTCCGATACATCGAAAATCACTGAGTAGCCTCTGGCAAATTCGCCCTTTACGAAGACTTATCCAACAAGAACAAGCGGACATTCTTCATGTTCGTTCACGAATTCCAGCGTGGCTCACCCATCTTGCCTTACGTAAGATTGCCAAAAAAGATCGCCCAATTCTGATCAGCACCGTTCATGGTTTTTATTCTGTGAGCCGTTATAGCGAAATCATGACGCGTGCTGATCGTGTCATTGCCGTATCTGATAGTGTTGTGGAATATATCCACCAAAATTATCCAGCCTGCCCTCATGATAAAATTACTCGAATCTATCGAGGTATTGATCCACACGAATTCCCACATAACTACCAGCCATCGCAATTATGGTGGCAAAAGACATTATGTGAATTTCCGCAGCTTGAGCATAAAATTTGGCTGACATTACCAGGTCGGATTACACGCCTTAAAGGTCACGAATCGTTACTACAACTTGTATCCTTACTCAAAGACCGTTTTGCAATTCACGGCGTCATCGTCGGTGGCGCACATGAGAAAAAACAGGCCTACCTTGAAGAGTTGCAAACACGCGTTACAGAATTAGGACTAAGTGATCATGTGACTTTTGTGGGGCATCGGAGTGATATGCGTGAATGGCTTGCTGCCAGCGATATTGTTTTCTCACTGTCCGAAAAAGCGGAGACTTTTGGACGTACAACCCTCGAAGCAATTTCGGTGGGTTCAGCCGTCGTCGGCTGGAATCGTGGTGGCGTTGCAGAAATTCTGAATCGTTGCTATCCACAAGGGTTGGTTGAGGCTAAAAATGACGATGTACTTCTTCAGGTCGTTGAAAATTTATTATCCAACCCTCAATCACCAGCGCCAGTTCATGATTTCCAATTATCACAAATGACGGATCAAACCATCGCCTTGTACGCAGAAATGGTACGACTTAGAAATTAGGAAAAATTTGAACTGAATAGCACGCTAGAATATAATTTTTAACAAGAACGAACTTTTTGTCTTTACAAAATATAAGCTCGAATGGCAATCTCTTGCACATTCGAGCCAGAATATTTTTAGTTATTATCGCCTGTCTTCCTTGTTCTCGTCCACTCCGTGGCAGCGCTCGTCAGGAGCATACACCGTCGGCTATTGACCCATCCTGAGACAACATCCTTATCCATTCCATGTGCCGACAGAAGCATTATCAACACAAACTGTCGGACATGAAATAGATAGAAACCTCAATATTTGTACGTGATTTCTTACAATTATGCCCAACAAAACCACCATAAGTGCTGCATTTCATTACAATTGAATTATTTTGTGTACCAGTTATCATTTTAATTGTCTGACAATATATATTTTCAAGTTACACCAAATAAATCACTGAAACAGACCTGCAATTAAATTTACCAACAACTCTCATAAAGAAGTCACAAACTCACAAACGCTCAAGAATTAGCACATCACATTGGTGACTAGGCGCTTCTGATTTAGCTTGGAGATTACCTGCATTGATCTTTGCCAAAGCCAATACTTCATCATCTGTACTTGCAACTGGAGCTTTCTGCACAACTTTCATTTTCTCATCATAATGCAAGACGGTATACACAGGGAAATGATCTGATCCGATTGACTCTAACAGCTTCATATCGACTAATGAAAAATCAGTACTATGGAACACATGATCTAGCGACCAACGCAGCAACAAATAATTCACATGAAATGTATTCATAAACTGACGACCTACACGCGGATCAAGCAAGCCACTGATACGCTGAAATAAACGAGTCGTCCGAGACCACGCCACATCATTCAAATCACCAGCAACAATACAACTTTCTTGCTGATGAGCAACATGATCCCCAACAACAAGCAGTTCAGCATCACGAAGTGTTGAATCCCATGCTTCATTGGGTGTGGGTGGCTTAGGATGTAAACAATACAAACGCAGCAGTTCGCCAGAGCGCAATCGAACTTGCGTATGGATCGAAGGAATTTCTGGGCTAAATAAATATTTGACTTCTGGATTTACCAACGGCAGACGACTATACAGATGAATACCATACATATTATCGAGCGGTACACGAACAACATGTGGATAGTCTTTTTCAATCACAGATAAAGCTTTTTCCCAGCGCAAATCCGTTTCTAATGTAATTAATAAATCAGGCTGATATGTTTGAACATGTTGAATGAGTGCCTGATAATTTTGATTAGGAGTAAGAACATTAGAAACCAGCAAGGAAACTGTATTGTTAGGATCTGGATGTTGCGCTTGCAACACCTGCTTTGTCCAAAACAACGTATAAGGTAAAATCATCCATGCTTGGTAAAGCAGACACCCTGTCAACAACAGTAAAAGAGTAAGATCCGATATTGCTCGATTTAGATAAAAAATATAGCTCAGGCCTAACCAAGCCAATCCACCGACGGTTAGAAATTGCAAGCGAGGAAAGTCAAAACAACGTACCCACCATTCATTACGTGGTAACAATCCCCAGAGTGTCGAAAACACCACAATTCCAGAAATAAACTCAATGACAATCATTGTTTACTCCCCGTATGATGATTATTTCTGATCCAAAACCGCATTGCGGTATAAATACGCCATACTTTGAATAACTCATCTTTTTTCATGATCAAAAAATAGCAATGCCACATGACTGATCAATGAATTTTTGTGACAATTCCATGAAACGGTAAGCGATGAATGACATCAGCTCGATATCAATAGAGTGCTTTACTTTGGAAATATGAAGTCAATTGAAGTAAGGATTAGATACAGAGAAAAATAAGAATGGATTTGTCACCAGAAACATGAATGCTTTTTTAGATAGCTAGTATAAAAAAGTATAATTTCTCACACATTTGACACGGACTCTTTGGCGATTCGGCGAGCACGATGCTACACTCCAACTTCTTATATGCAAGACATTCAGTAACCGTTTCGAATAATTGGAGAACATGATGAAAGTGGGTTTGGTGGGCTGGCGTGGAATGGTAGGTTCAGTGTTAATGCAACGCATGGTCGAAGAAAACGACTTTGCGCATATTGAACCATTTTATTTTTCTACCAGTAATGCAGGTCAAACCTCACCAAACTTTGGCGGCAAGATTGCACCTGATTTGATTAACGCCCACGATCTCACCTCACTCCAACACATGGATGTCATCTTGACTTGTCAAGGTGGTGACTACACCAACGAAATTTTCCCTAAACTTCGCCAAAATGGCTGGAAAGGTTACTGGATTGATGCCGCTAGTACTTTGCGCATGGAAGATGATGCTGTCATTGTGCTTGATCCAGTGAATTTAAATGTGATTCAAGACGCACTCAGCAAAGGCGTTAAAAACTTCATCGGCGGCAACTGTACCGTATCGCTCATGCTACTTGCTGTGGGTGGACTTTATAAGCAAGGTCTCGTCGAATGGGTCAGCGCAATGACTTATCAAGCGGCCTCAGGTGCTGGCGCAAAAAATATGCGTGAATTGATTAGCGGCATGGGATATTTACGTGATGGTGTAAAACCATTACTCGACAACCCAGCCAGTGCAATTCTCGATATCGATCGTCAAGTTGCTGAATTGCAACGTGGTGCGGGCTTTCCTAAAGAAAACTTTGGTGTACCATTAGCGGGATCATTGATTCCTTATATCGATAAACAACTCGATAATGGTCAATCTAAAGAAGAGTGGAAAGGTCAGGCTGAAACCAACAAGATTCTAGGTCAAACTGGCGCAAACATTACACCAATCGATGGCTTATGCGTACGAATTGGTGCAATGCGTTGCCATTCACAAGCGTTAACGATCAAATTGAAAAAAGACGTACCAATGAACGAAATTGAATCGATCATTCGCGAATCAAACCAATGGGTCAAGGTGATTGAGAACACTCGCGAAGCTAGCATGAATGACCTCACACCAGTCGCAGTGACAGGTACTTTGTCAATTCCTGTCGGTAGAATGCGTAAATTGAATATGGGGAATGAATACCTCAGCGCATTTACCGTAGGTGACCAATTACTTTGGGGTGCAGCAGAACCTCTACGTCGCATGCTTCGTCTATTACTCGAACACCGTGGCTAATCAGAGTAACGATCGAACATTTAAGTCGCTAAACTTGTGATACGATGGCACTCTTCAACCTTGGGGTGTGCCTCAAAGAATGCTTAGAATCGCTGGAACCCGCGGTTTTGAATTCAATATTTAAATAAAGTGCAACAGGATTGTTGGTATGGCATTACCGAAAGACGCTGTGTCAGTGGAAGGCACGAGATTGAACAATAAATCAATGACTCTAGTGAATTCCCATCAAGCTAGCTTACAAAGCACAAAAAAATTTAGAAAGAATGCTTTTTTATCCGCATTATTGCTAGGTAATTTTTTTGTTGCAGAACATGCACTCGCTCTATCTGTTCAACCAATCCAAGTAAAATCTGCAATGGGCGAACCTTTCCGAGCTCAATTAGTCATCACTGATATCGCAGGCATTGATCCTTCAACAATCCGCGCATCACTAGCGAGTGATAGTGAATTTATTCAGCTCGGCATTAATAAAAGAAACCTTGCAAATGATTTACGCTTCACTACAACGATTACGTCACCAGAACGTGGCATTATTAGCATTACCAGCGATCACCCATTGAATGATCCTTATATCGAATTTGTAGTTCATATTGGCTTTGGTCATAATGTTCGACTGCAACAGGTAACTGCTCTGGTTGACCCTCCACTCACACGCATCCAAACAGAAAGCCTCAACCTACCAATCAAACAAATTCAATTGGCAGAAACAGCACCTACACCAACGGTACCCGCGGCTACACCACAGCCAACAACAAACAACAATCCAAATGTAGTCAAAGTCACATCATCTGTAACTTCTAGAACGGTACAACTCATACCAAGCACTGACGCACCCCCCCCCATGGATGATACACCACTACCAAAAACTAAGAATGCACCTTCTACGGCAGCACAAGTAAATACGCCACTGATACCAAAAACGAGTGCACCTCCACCGATGGCTGTTCCAAAATTTGATAAAGTTCAGACTGCTCCAGCAACTACACCAGCGCCAATGCGAGCAGTGCCCGCTACAGTCACTCCTACTCCAGCTCCAGTGATTGCACCAACTCCAGTAACGTCAACAATCACGCCAGCACCAGCGCCGACACCAGTAGTTGCAGCACCAACACCAGTTCAAGCTCCAACACCTGCAGCAGTAGAGCCAGCACCTGTTCAAGCTGCTTCTATTCCAACTGCGCCCCCTGCTCCAGCGACTCCTGTCGCACACATAGTAGAAGCACCTCCTGCAGCATCACCGACAGTGCCGACACCAGACAAACCAGCTCAGTCAGATCAACCAGTACAAACTGACAAAAAATCATATACCGTACAACGTCATGATTCACTCTGGGCAATTGCATCCCGCATGCAAAAAGACATGAATATTCCTGTGACAGTAATCATGCATTCGATTCAACAAAATAATCAGTCTGCATTTATTCACGGCAATCCAAATCATATTCGAAGCGGTGCAACGATCGTTTTACCAAATCAACAAGATATTTCTCAATCTGTACAGCCAGATTTGCAAAAAATTAAGGTTGAAAATGATGATGTTGAAAATAACAAAACTCCGACTATTCGCTCGCTAAATCAACAAGCCAACGAAACAAAAACGCCTTATATTCGTCGAGGTCACCTCCCTGATGCAAAAATGACTTTGGTTGCCCCCACCCAAGATGGCAGTGCTCAAGGAAGTGCAACAGAGGGACAAAGCGATGCCAAACAACACGAGCTCAGTGAAATTAATCTCAAAATCACAACTGCTCGTCAACAAAACATCACATTAAGCCAAGAAGTCAGCGAACTTGAAGCGAAAATCAAAGCAAATGACCAAAAACTTGCTTTACAAAATGCTAAACTCGCTGAACTCATGCAACGACTCAAAAATCGTAAGGACACAGCACCCCAAAACGCAAATAGGACGCAAAATCATGAATGAAAAAAAACATTTAGCCGTTAAACATATTAAATTATTGAGCGCTTCCGCATTGATTGGGCTCTCATCTCAATCTGTTTATGCAGCAGACGGTTCATCAACAGGTATTCCAAATTGGGTTTGGTTGCTCGTTGTTCTCGCTATACTGATTGGCATCACACTTTTACCTAAAAAGTGGACTGAACAGCCTAAAGATAAGAAGGTAGACAACAAAGTACCTGCGTCAACTCCAGTAGCAAAAGCACCCGTTGCTGAAGTTAAACCTCAGCCTCCAAAAGTTGAAACACCTGTTACACCACAAGCCCCTACAGCCAAAGCTGAGCCAGCGCCTACTCCAGTTGTAGAAGCTCCTCCAGTTGAAGCAGTAAAAGAAGTTCAACCCGTAAAACCTGTTGAAGTCGACGCACTCGAAGAAGCAAAACTATTACTTGCTCAGCAACGTTTTCCTCAAGCCGTCGGTATCCTGAATAAAGGTCTACAAAAAGATCCAAACCGCAGTGACCTTATGCTGGCACTGCTTGAGATTTACCTGAAACAAGATGACCATGAAGCATTCGATACTCAATTCGCGCAGCTACAGCAGTTAGACGATCCATTTGCACACATTCAAGCTGAAGAACTACACCGTCAGCTTGAACGTCCAATCGTTGTAGAGGAAAGTGATGCTATTGAGTTTGATTTAAGTAAAGCTGTTGTGCCAGAACCTGAGCCAGAAGCAGCAACGCCAGCGCATGACTATACGACAGAGAGTTTGGACTTTACATCCACAAAAAAACAGTCAGATGATCTTCCACCTGAAACTGAAATCGTTTCATTGGAACAAGCAGCAGTTACTCCTGTAGAACACGACTTCTCATTAGATGAGATCGACCTAAAACCAACAGTTCCTGCAGAACAAGAAAGCGCTGCGGAAGTATCAGCAAAAGCCGATCTGGATGAGTTTGACTTCTCTGCGTTTGATCTTAAAGTGCCAGAAATACCTAAAGCTGAAGTTAAAACCGAGATTGCTGAAGCAGCTCCCGTCGAACTTAAAGTAGAAGCGCCAGCATCAAAACCTGAAGTTAAGGCGGAAACTAAACTCGATACAACACCATTAGTTGATCTCGATTTTAACTTTGATGATTCTTTTTCTGTCGATGAAGACAAGCAAGATACCATCAAATCAGAGCTAACTAGCACCGCCAAACCAGCAACTGAACCAACACTCGGTGAAATCATCAAAGGCGATGACCTATCTTCATTAGAAGAAGAGTTTCCGTTCCTGCAATCTGTTGACACGTTCCAAACACGTTTAGATCTTGCCCGCAGCTATATTACTCTTGGTGAGATCGACAGTGCACGGGAACTTCTCAATGAGGTTGCGGAACAAGGCGGTAGTGCTCAACAAACTGAAGCGCGTGAACTAATTGCAAAATTGGTCTCATAAGCGGCTTCAACATATGTTCAAAAATGGCGACTTAAGTCGCCATTTTCTTGATACCCATACTCATAATAAATACTTAATCCAATCAAAATCTAGAGAAACTGCTTATGCTCAATCAAAACTTACCATCCCATTTAGGCATACTCTATTTGGGTGGAACTATTGGCTGTGCAGGACGTCCTCTTAAACCATTGCCTGCTGATGTATTTCTACCTCATTTAGCTAAAATTATAGACATCGAATTAGGAGCGCCTCGAAATAATTCATCTCAGATCGAGTGGCATTACTTTTCAGGGGGAATCAAAGACAGTAGTGCATTAGTTCCAGACGATTGGCGCGAAATATTAGAGCTTCTATTAAATCCTCTTTATACTCATATTCAACATTGGATTATTCTGCACGGAACGGATACGCTTTCCTTTACCGCAGCATTTCTTGCAGCCGCACTGCAAACTACATTACTCAAAATTGTTGTCACAGGTAGCCAACTTCCATTATTAGATTCAGAGCAGCTTTCTCTCAACCCTAAAAGTGATGCCTTAGATAACATTAAGTCATCACTGAGCGCGCTCACCAATGACACCAGCCGCCATGGATGGGTTCGTGTCGCATTTAATCACCAAAATTGGATCGCAGATGGTGTACAAAAAACACACACACACCACCATGCTGCTTTTATAGGACAATCAACAACATTATTGCCCATTACCAACTCCTCTCAAAACAATCCTCAGATCGAAGCGCTATTTAAAGATCCACAACGTTTCAGAGAAGCCTTCTCTCAAATCAATATACAGATATACTATGTATCACCACTGCCATTAGATCTTCTCGTTTCACAACTTGAACACGCGTTGATGTCAGGCGCAAGCGCAGTGATTTTACTGGCTTACGGTTTAGGAAATTTACTGGATGATTTACGAATTCATCGAGCTATTTTGGCAGCGGATCAGCGCGGTGTCATGGTTATTTTAAGTACACAAGTCCCTTTTGGTGGAGTCGAGCCTCGATATGCTGCGGGAAATTGGCTTGCCGCATGTGGAGTTTTGTCTGGCGGCTCATTGCCCGTTTCAACAATCTTTGCACGTTTGGCGTGGCAACAAATGACCACTAAATCTGTTGCAGAACGTCGTCGCCAATGGCTTGAATATCTCGCTTCAGTCTCCTCTTTCAATGATGAGTACGAAATACTTCATCAATCCATTACACAGGAATAAAAGTGTTATGCCTCGTCTTGCTTTAGGTTTAGAGTTTTGCGGTAGCCGATATCGTGGTTGGCAAACTCAGCAAGCAGGTGTTCTCAGCGTCCAAGAAACTGTCGAAACTGCTTTATCTAAAGTTGCAGATCATCCGGTCATCCTGCATGCAGCAGGGCGAACCGATGCGGGCGTTCACGCTTGCAACATGATTGCTCACTTTGAAACAAATGCTGAACGATCTATTCGTGGTTGGATTCGGGGAACAAACACAGCGCTGCCACATGACATTGCAATTCGCTGGTTGCAACCGATGGGAGATGATTTCCATGCTCGCTTTAAAGCAATTGCCAGACGCTATCGCTATGTGATTTATAACCATCCATATCGCCCAGCATTACTCAATGGGCAAGTCACACATCATTATGCACCGCTGGATCTAGCAAAAATGCAGCTTGCTGCAGTAAAACTGATCGGTACGCATAACTTTACAAGTTTCCGAGCTGTTGCCTGCCAATCCAATCAACCTGTACGCCATGTCAGCCATTTAACATTGACTAGGCACGGTCAGTTGATCGTACTCGACATACAAGCCAATGGCTTCTTACACCATATGGTCCGCAATATCGTCGGAGCATTGCTCGAGATCGGGGAAGGATTACGTCCAATAGAATGGATTGATCATTTACTTCAAGTTCAAGATCGCAAAGAAGCAGGCGTTACAGCGCCACCTGATGGGCTGTATTTTATTAATGCTTATTATCCAGAAGAGTTCCATTTACCAGATCTGCCACTTGGACCTGTCTGGCTCAATATTGACGAATAAAATAGAACTGAAGCGTTATGATGCTAATTGATTATTTTGCTTACGCTTACGATATTCGACAGGTGTTTCATCTGTCCAACGTCTAAATGCACGATAAAATGTGCTCGGTTCAGAAAATCCCGTGAGATAAACAATACGTTCAACACTCTCATCAGTTTTTGATAATAGTCGCTTTGCGAGTCTCATTCGATAATCAGATAGTACTTGCTGAAAGCTCGTATCAGCTTCGCTTAACTGTGTACGCAAACGACGGGAAGAAATATTTAATCGTTCTGCGATTGTTTCTAGTGAGACTTCCCCACTTTCTAGAGTTTCACCTATTGCGCGTCTCACATCACTGACTAGATCAGAACGCACCAACTCTTGCAACTTTTCTAAAGCCAATTGTTCATGTAAGCGTAATAACTCGGGTTCCGATTGCCACAATGGCTGATCCATAATTTTGAGATCAAAATAAACACGAGACTCTGCTTGTCCCAGATGAACAGGACAACCAAAAACACGTTGATACTCTTCCGGTGAAGCACCGCCTGCAAAAGCAAAATCAATTCTTGTGAACTGAAAATTTCCGTCAGTCACAAACCGAAAAAATCGCAACAAACTGACCGCAAAGCATTCAGTAAAATGCCTCAGCGATAACGTATCTTTATAAAAAACAGTTGTATTAGAAAGGCAAACTTGGTCATCAATCACATGAATAGATGCATCAAGTACATCACTCACTAAACGCTGATATGCCAATGCTCGACGCAAACCTGCACCAAACGATGCACTACTCAGGAATAAATATTCAACAACTTGCCCACGATATAGCGGCATGTGCTCAGCCAAATGCATCCCTAGATCAGGATCATTGGTCACAGACTCTGCAGCTTTCCAAAAAGCCACTTGCATATGATTAGGCGTACGGGCTTTATCATCTACACGACTGAGTTCAACGCCTGCTTTTGCAAGAATTTCATCGACGGGAAATCCTGCACGGCGCATTCCTTCATAAACCATCTTAAATAGAATGGCGGCATCCGTCTGAATTCTCTGCATAACATTATCCTCAGTACATCAACAACTTTAAGACATTATGTAGTTTTTCTAAATTAAATCTATTTGACTCGCGCATATCATATCACTTTATCCGCTCAACGAAATGCTAGCAATCAGCACATTAGCGATCTATGCATACCTTCCGCTTAAAGTCTGCACATATTTCTGTACGATATAAAGTCTTTTAAATCATGAGCGGATATTAAGCAACATCGCTTTTATATAACAATCAAATCATGATGCGTAAAGAAAAGTGTTTGCTTTGTTGCGTATATATAAGCAAACGGCTAAAATGTCGTCCTTCCTGAATTCATCTGGCATTCGCACGTTCTCCTCATTAAGACGAGACTCATCAGAATGTCATACTATGTAGAGCAAATATGTCCAACAAAGAAGAGCTGATCGAGTTTGAGGGCGTTGTCACAGAAACCCTACCAAACACTATGTTTCGTGTCCGTCTTGAGAACGATCATGAAGTGATCGCACATATCTCTGGTAAAATGCGTAAGCACTATATCCGTATTCTGACAGGTGATTCGGTCAAAGTCGAAATGACACCGTATGATCTCACCAAAGGTCGTATTACCTATCGCGCACGTTAATTCGCGAAATGAAGAATCTGCTGTATTAGTAAGAATTTTCAATACAACAAAAAAAGCCGCATAACATGCGGCTTTTTTATTATTTCAACATTACCCTAGCGCTTTCAGTACAGCTTCACCCATGGCTTGCGTACCGATTTTAGTCATGCCAGCAGACATAATATCGCCTGTACGCAGACCTTGATCAAGGACTACACCCACAGCGGTTTCAATCGCTTTGGCGGCAGTTTCTTGTTTGAAGCTATAACGTAGCATCATCGCAACAGACAAGATCGTTGCCAGTGGATTTGCCAAATCCTGACCTGCAATATCTGGCGCACTACCATGACATGGTTCATACATCCCCTTGCCATTTTCATCCAAACTTGCTGAAGGCAGCATGCCAATTGAGCCTGTGAGCATTGCAGCTTCGTCAGAAAGAATATCGCCGAACAAATTTCCAGTCACAATCACGTCAAACTGTTTTGGATTGCGCACTAATTGCATTGCCGCATTATCGACATACATATGTGATAGTTTGACATCAGGATATTCCGCTGCAGCCAAATCCGTTACAGTCTGTTTCCACAGTTCTGTGACTTCCAAAACGTTGGCTTTATCGACTGAACATACTTTAGCAACACCATCTTTAGCACGTAAGGTCGCCATATTAAATGCAACTTTCGCGATACGCTTGATTTCACTTTCTGCGTAAACGTCTGTATTAAAACCTTGCTTCTCGCCGTTTTCCAGAACACGAATACCGCGTGGTTGACCGAAATAAATACCACCAGTCAATTCACGGACAATCAAAATATCCAATCCTGCAACGATTTCAGGTTTTAAGCTGGATGCATCAGCCAATTGCGGATATAAAATCGCGGGACGTAAATTAGCAAACAAATTCAGTTCACTACGAATTTTTAGCAAACCACGTTCTGGGCGAATAGAACGTTCGATATTGTCCCATTTTGGTCCACCCACAGCGCCCAAAAGCACTGCGTCTGCTTTTTTTGCTGCATCTAAGGTGACATCAGGGAGAGGTACACCGTGCGCATCAATCGCAGAACCACCGAGCAAACCATGTGACCATGTCAAATCCAATGAGAATTTTTCATTGGCACGATTTAAGACTTTTTCGGCAGCCGCCATGATTTCAGGGCCGATACCATCACCGGCGAGAATGAGAATATGCTGAGACATTTAAATTTTTTCCATTGATAAAACAAAAAGATAAACAACTACTCTGACAAACCATTAAAGCTATAAAATGCGTAGATCAGAATCCATATTGAATCGATCAATTACTTAATTTTTTGCTCTACGAAAGAAGTCGTCATTGTTTGAAAACCATAATTTCGGCAAAAACGACGATCCACTTTATCGTCATCCAGTAAATCGATACAAAGCGGCGCAGGGCCTGCCAAACTCAAAAGACTTGCCGATTGTTCCCGCTCTTGGCGATACAGTTTGAGATCATAACGATGGCCCGCTTTAAAACGATGCGTCAACGTAAAACTCTCAACTCGTGCATGAGATATTGGGAAAAATAGCACTTCTACATCGTGTGGCGCAGCAGGTAGAGCGAGATAGTATTGAGAACTATTGTTTGATGCTGGCGACTCAAAGCGTAAAACAGCATCTGTTTTACCATGCTCAGTTGGCTCTCCAGTCAACGGATTCAGCAATTGCGTACCATTTAAACTGACGAATTGACACCCTACACCACCTGCACAATGAACAGAGGCAATCCCAGACGTATCCTGATTGATCGGATTAAAGTTTTGAATCAACCATGCAGACTTCGCCTTCAGTGGCGTAAATGAATTACAGCCAGTCAATCCAGCAATCAAAACCATGGTCAATGCAGCGATGGATGCTTTCATCACTTGCTGACTCGATAATCGATTTAAAGCTTTCAACGTCTTCCTCAATTGGGCAGTGCTTGGGATAGCCATGCTCTCGCTCCGTATATCGCACATCTCGTGCAGTCGCAAACCGAAAGTAACAAAATTACTTTCTATTTTCATGCACGAGAGTATACGCCATACAAGACTCACACATGAAGTGTATTAAACACCCACGGACGAATCAGTTTTGCCTTATCCTCAAAAGCATGAATTGCATCACTATCCTGTAAGGTTAAGCCAATTTCATCTAAACCATTTAATAAAAAATGTTTACGAAATGCATCAACTTCAAAGGCATGAGTTTGACCATTTGGACGAATAACCAATTGCTTTTCTAAATCTACGGTCAATTGATAACCTTCTGTCGCGAATGACTCAGCAAACAGAACATCCATCACATCTTCGGCTAAAATAACAGGTAACATTCCGTTATTTAAGCAGTTATTATAAAAAATATCTGCAAAAGATGATGCGATCACTGTGCGAAAGCCATATTCGGCAAGTGCCCATGGTGCATGTTCACGACTTGAACCACAACCAAAATTTTGGCGTGATATCAATATGCTTGCACCCTGATAGCGAGGTTGATTTAGCACAAAATCCTGATTCAATGGACGTTTACTATTGTCTTGGCCAGGATAGCCTTCATCCAAATAACGCCATTCATCAAACAAATTTGCACCAAAACCAGTCCGTTTAATCGATTTCAAAAACTGCTTTGGAATAATCTGGTCTGTATCAACATTCGCACGATCAAGTGGAGCAACAAGACCTGTTTCAATCGTATAAGGTTTCATCTCGGCTCTCCTTAAAATGTCCGAACATCAACAAAATGCCCAGCCAATGCGGCTGCGGCTGCCATTGCAGGGCTCACTAAATGCGTACGACCACCATTGCCTTGACGACCTTCAAAGTTACGATTGCTGGTCGATGCACAATGCTCACCCGGTTGAAGCTTGTCGGCGTTCATTGCCAAACACATTGAGCAACCTGGCTCACGCCATTCAAAACCTGCCTCGGTAAAAATCGTGTTTAAACCTTCTGCTTCTGCTTGTTGTTTCACCAAGCCTGAACCCGGAACAACCATCGCTTGTTTAATCGTACTTGCAACTTTGCGACCTTTAATCACCGCTGCGGCAGCGCGTAAATCTTCGATACGAGAGTTGGTACATGAACCAATAAACACACGATCCAATTGAATTTCTGACAACGATTGACCTGGTGTCAAATCCATATATTGATAAGCGCGCTTCATGCCTTCTTGCTTAACAGGATCATTAGTGGATTCAATCAATGGCAAAGCTTGGCTCACCGCAATCACCATCTCTGGTGAAGTTCCCCACGACACTTGTGGCTCAATGCTGTTGCCATCTAACTCAACGACTGTATCAAATGCTGCATCTGCATCGCTATGTAAAGTTTGCCAGTAGGCAACGGCTTGTTCCCATTGATCTGCTTTTGGTGCAAAAGGTTTGTCTTTGAAATACGCAATGGTTTTGTCATCCACAGCAACCATACCGACACGTGCGCCAGCTTCAATCGCCATATTACAGACGGTCATACGACCTTCCATCGACATATCACGGAGCACTTGACCACCGAATTCAATCGCATGACCATTGCCGCCCGCAGTACCAATCTTGCCAATAATCGCAAGAACAACATCCTTTGGCGTCACACCCGCACCAAGTACACCATCAACACGAACGAGCATGTTTTTCGATTTCTTTTGGATCAAACATTGCGTAGCCAAAACGTGTTCAACTTCAGATGTACCGATACCATGTGCTAAACAACCAAACGCACCATGCGTTGCTGTATGCGAATCACCACAGACCACAGTCATGCCTGGCAAAGTCAAGCCTTGTTCTGGGCCAACCACATGCACGATACCCTGACGAATATCATTAATATCGAATTGCACCACATCGAACGATTTACAGTTGTCATCTAATGTCTGAACTTGGATACGAGAAACTTGATCTTGAATCCCTGCAATCCCTTCCGCACGCTCCGCTTTACTGGTTGGAACGTTATGATCTGGCGTTGCGACATTGGCGTCCAAACGCCACGGTTTACGATGTGCAAGCTGTAAACCTTCAAATGCTTGTGGGCTTGTTACTTCATGCAATAATTGGCGGTCAATATAAATCAAGCACGATCCATCATCACGCTGCTTGACCAAATGATCGTCCCAAAGTTTGTCATATAATGTCTTTGCGGTCATTTTACTCACCTTGATCTGGTCGCTCTGCTAATCGATTAGCTTTCTGGGTTTGAGTTGCCTTGCTGATTAAATGTTGAATTCAAAAAGCTGGGATGTGTGCATATTAACTTTGTTTTTTCAATAAAACTAATTTATGATTTTTATCATTAAGTAAACTTTTTGGAATGAATCCATTGAAATCTAGCATTTAGAACACTGAGCCTGTCGAAGTGTGGCGGCTACTCAGATGCGTCCGCGTTTCGCCGTACATTTCGACAGGCTCAATGAACTATTATACGTTTAGAATTCTCATTCAAAAAAATCAAAGGCTATCCCCATGAACACCGCCTCACTTCAAGCATTCGTTACCGTCATGCAAACTGGCTCTGTTTCTCGTGCCGCCGAAAAACTATTTCTGACGCAACCCGCGGTCAGTAAGCGTTTACGCATCTTAGAAGAAGAGTTCGGCGTGTCGTTATTTACCCCTATCGGACGCGGGATTCAGCCGACTCAAGCCGCGCAAGATTTGTTGCCACGCGCAAAACGCTGGTTACTCGATTATGAAGAAATCAAACACGCGCTCAGCCACGCACAAGATCAAGTCGCGGGGTTATTACGGATTGGCACAAGTCATCATATTGGCTTACATCATTTACCCACTGCACTGAAAAGCTTTGTGCAAGCGCATCCTGAAGTTCAATTGGATGTACACTTTGTAGATTCAGAACAAGCGCATCAGGCGGTATTATCAGGTGAGTTGGAGTTGGCTTTTTTAACACTACCACCCGCATTTGATGCTAGGCTTTCTTATCGTGAAATCTGGAATGATCCTTTAGTCTTTGTTGTCGCGCCATTTCATCCCTTGGTTAAAAAATCAAAAGAAGCACCCTTAACCCTCTCAGATCTTACACAGTATGCTGCAATCTTACCCGCAGCAAATACCTATACCAGCCAAATTACACTTGCCGCATTCCATCAAGCGGGACTGAGCTTAAAAACCAGTATGAGCACCAATCCACTCGACTCGATTCGTATGTTAGTTTCTATCGGACTAGGCTGGTCTGTTTTGCCCAAGACATTAGTCGATAATGATTTATATGTATTGGAGATTCATAACGTCATTCTACAGCGCACATTAGGGATGGTCTGGCATCCTCAGCGTACATTATCTAAAGCAGCCAGAACTTTGAAAGATGGTTATTTTTAAAAATACGATATCGATAATGATGCCAATAAATTCTTAAAAATTTACATAAGCAATCTTTATCGTCATCGACAGAAGCTTTTACAATTACACATTCTTACACGAGAAGTCTGAACGATTTTATGATGTTTGGTTTTATGCTTTTTAAAGACAGGCAAAAACACTCAATATGGATTTGTATAGCAGGCAATATTGTTTAAACTATTTCTTTAATTTTAATCATATAAGTTGAGTGGGAATGCCAAACTATCTAGGTGATCGGATATCCAAACTTGAATTGGCAATACGCATCAGTGCAGGAAGCACTTTATTAGCATGCGTAATTTCTGCATCCAGTCAAACCCAAGCCGCAGATAGTGATTTTCTCGCCGCACAACGCGCGGCAAAATCAGGTAATTTGACAGCACTTGATATGTACCGCCAACAAATGCAAGACAGTGTACTTGCACCCTATCCAGAATATTGGCAACTCAACAATAACTTAGCTACACAATCCCCCAATACGATTAAATCATTCCTTGATCGTTATCCTAACGCTGCCATCAGTGAAAAACTATTAGGCGACTATATTGAGGCAAAAGCGCGCGCTGGTGACTTCGCCTCGACCAAGCAACTCGCTGGACGTTTAACCAATCCAGATGCAAATGAAAACTGTGCATTAGCACTGACTAATGCGGCAAATGGTGACATTCTGACCTTGTCGGCACTACGTGCGGATGTGTGGTTGACGACAACCAAAATGACTGACTTATGCGCAGCAGTTGCAGATCAGCTACTCATCAGCCCGCTCATGACTGACGATGACCGAGTACAACGCCTCAGAACACTACTTCGCGTTGGACAAGTGAGTCGCGCACTCCCTGTCGCAAGTCGCCTCAACATTCCTTTGGACTCTTCCAAACTCGCGGGCATTGCCTCATCATCCTCTGTCTATTTAGCCAACGCACCTATCGCAACACTGCAAGATCAAATGTATTACCTATATGCGATTGCACGCTTAGCAAGTGACAATCCAGATGCGGCAGATGCTCAGTTGACACGTGATAAAAATCGATTGCCTGATGCAACACTGCAATACGGCTATCGTATTCTCGCGATGAATCATGCAACCAATACCAATAAATATGGTTTTGATCAACGTGTGATCGCATGGTTTAATCGAAGTATGGGTATCGGTTTTAGTGATGAAGAAGCCGAAGCATTCGCTCGCGCAT
The DNA here is from genome assembly GCA_030149815.1 of Aquirhabdus sp. GTDB lineage: Bacteria > Pseudomonadota > Gammaproteobacteria > Pseudomonadales > Moraxellaceae > Aquirhabdus. Next base: position 89,746 of record JASLHI010000012.1, read on the forward strand.
CCATTCGGTTTAGTGATTGGGATAGTCTGATACGTGCACTTGATAGCATGAGTATCGAGAAAGAAAATGAGCGTGTTTGGCGCTATTGGTTTGCTCGTGCAACTGAACAACGCCCTGACGCTCAAGCTCAGCAAGTCGCTAAAACATTTTATACGGCTCTCGCCACCGATGATGACTATTACGGTCTCTTATCTCGGGACAGACTCGGTTTAAATTTCAATCAACTTCCACCCGCTTATTCGCCTAGTGCAGCGGATTATCAACGCTTGAAAAATGATATTAATTTTCAACGTGCATTTACCCTGCACAGCATCAATGCAGATGCTGAATTTACCAATCGCGAATGGAATTGGGCGGTGCGCCAAGCCTATCTGATACATGATGATGGCTTACTCATCGCCGCCGCAGACCAAGCAAATCAAATCAGTTGGTTTGATCGTGCAGTTTACGCAGCAGAACGTACTACTAAACTGCGTAATGACAATCTACGTTATCTCACGCCATTCCGTGATTTAACGGAACGTTACAGCCTTAAGGTAGGTCTTGATCCTGCATGGGTCTATGGTCTTATTCGCCAAGAAAGTCGCTTCCTAATTAAAGCAAAATCAAATGTTGGCGCAGGCGGACTCATGCAAGTCATGCCATCCACAGCGCAATGGGTCGCAAAACGCATGGGGGAACGCTACGAGTCATCACAACTTTCTGATATGGAAACCAACATTCGCTACGGTACGTTTTATCTCAATCATATTTATGGTGAGCTAGGCAACCAGGCTGTTCTAGCAACGGCAGGATATAATGCTGGACCTCTTCGCGCGAAACGCTGGCAACCCGATAACGCACCTCTTGCTGCAGATCAATATGCCGAAACGATTCCATTCTCAGAAACTCGTAACTATGTGAAACAAGTCATGACCAATGCAACGCATTACGGTTTGATTTTTAATCAAGGCGGACAGTCGATCACCAAGCGAATGGGAACGATTCCCACACCGAACAATCAAGATATTGTCGGTCCTTAGCACTTATTGTCGGTTTGTAACACTCTAGGTCATTGCACTCCAAGAATTTGACCCAGAGTGTATACGGTTCTTCTACAAACCCTTGCTACCGTTTAACAATTGCACGCCTTACAATATGAATATGAAACCAATAGCTAACAGATCGAAGAGCGCGCGACACGGAGGTCTGCGCTCTATGCGTGATGGGTGTAATGATATGCAATCTAAGCAAGCTAAAATGTGGAATGCGGTACGTCAAAGCTTGCGAAGTCACTTATCTATCGCAGCAAGTCGGTTTATTTTTTATGTTTCACTCAAATCAGCTGAAATCATCCATTTTCGACATATTTTGTTATCCAAATTAAGCGTAAACAAAATCTCAAAAGCCTCATCAACGCCAACGCTGTTCATCACAGCGCTGATTAGCGCTTTATCCAGTTTATTTTCTATGACTGCACATGCTGATGAAAACGCAAACACTCCTTCGAGCTTTACATTGATCATTCGCATGACTCCAGCAGCATGTGCATTAGATCCCGAATTACAGAAATTGCGCCAATGTCAGGATGGTTTCACACTGACCATTTCCAGTCTACAAGCGGAACGCGCCAGCGGAAAACGTATCGAAAATTGCAGTCATGACCAAACCAACTTATCGCCATTACAAGAGCGTGTCGTCGAACGCGTAATGCCCGATAAGCAACTGCGTGACGAAGATTGGCAACGTAATGGTTCATGTACAGGGATGTCGCCAACAGTTTACTTCAGAACTATCGCAACTTATGCGCAGCGCTTAAAAATTCCGTCAGAACTCGCATCGCCGCGCGATACCGTGCTGACAAAAAATTATATTATCAATAAACTACAGCAGCTTAACCCTGGACTGACCGATAAAAGCCTTCTGTTGCGTTGCACAGCAGAACCAGGACGTGAGTATCCCGTCTTAACAGAACTTCGTTCTTGTTATAATACTCAAGGACAATACGATGCTTGCCCAGCATACATTAAATCAAACTGCCCAAGCAGTGTTGTCATACTTGCCGCACCTTAAAGAACGCGTACAACACTAAAACTATTAATTCGACAGCGTTCGGTAAAAACTGACATTCCTAAACTCATGCGCCTCATCGAGATCAGGCCACGTCGAGGCGCTACGTTCGCCTTCTTTGACATATTGCGGATGACTAAAATTCTTGACCCGCGAATCTGCTACCCAAACCTCTTTTCCGAATCGTAAGAACTCATCCAAGAAAAAACGATTGCTTTGGTCATACAGCACATCGGCGGCAAGTAAAATATCAACTTGCTCACTCAATTGATACAGATCAGCTAGATACTCTAATGTGACGTTATTAAGCTCCGCATTCTCGCGACAGGATGCCAATGACACCAAATCAATATCACAGGCAATCACCCGCGCTGCGCCAGCCATTTTCGCCGCAATAGCAACCACACCAGAACCTGCCCCAAAATCTAAAACCGTCTTGCCACGTACTCGCTCAGGTTCAGCCAGCAGCCACTGCGCCATCGACAATCCAGATGCCCAGCAAAAAATCCAATACGGTGTATCGGTCCAAATCCGTCGAATGACTTCATCATCCATCTTTTCTGTTGGCAAATCAGGGGGAATCAACCACAAATCAATCGACGTATCAGGCAGAGTCTGGCGTTGCAGTTTTGAATCAGGAATAACTTGGTGCAACGCATCCAACAAATGTTTTGGTGCAGTCATCAACTTAGCCTAATGCTTTCTCAGCAGCTTCAACAGTCTGACGAATCAGCGTCGTAATCGTCATTGGACCTACACCACCAGGCACTGGAGTGTAGGCACTCGCAATTTGTTCAATCCCGACTAACTCAATATCACCCACACCTCCACCTTCACGCGGATGGAAACCCGCATCAACCACAACTGCGCCTTGTTTAATCCAATCTTTTTTAATCAATTCAGCTTTACCAACCGCACCCACTACAATGTCGGCTTGCTTGACTAACTCAGCAAGATTCTTGGTGCGTGAATGGCAAATGGTTATGGTTGCATTGGCAGCGAGTAGCATCATCGCCATTGGCTTACCCAAAATCGCACTACGACCGACCACAACGGCATGTTTACCTTCGATCTGAATACCATTTTCTGTGAGCAATGTCATGATACCTTGTGGAGTTGCTGAACCATATGCGGATTCCTCCATACTCATCCGACCAAAACCTAGACAAGTCACACCATCAACATCTTTTGCCAACGCAATCGCATCAAAGCACGCACGCTCATCGATTTGCTCAGGCACAGGATGTTGCAGCAAAATACCATGCACATCTGGATTTGCATTGAGCTTAGCAATTTCAGCAAGTAATTGTTCTGTCGTCGTCGATTGAGGCAATTTAACTTTTAACGAATCCATACCAACACGAGCGCACGCATTACCTTTCATACGCACATAGGTTGCAGATGCACCATCATCGCCGACCAAAATCGTCGCTAAAATCGGAGTACGACCCGATTTTTCTTTGAGTGCCGCCACACGAACCTGTAAATCGGCTTCTATTTGTTGTGCAAGGGCGCGACCATTCAATAACGTTGCCATGAAAATGCTCCAAGAAGATCAAAATTTGGCACGTATGATACCGCATGCGGCATCGCTTAAAATGCAAATTGCGTTCGAAGGTTGTTTTTTTGCGCGATTTCAAGGGTAAACCGCTTGTTTTTTTAAGATCACCTGCTAATATGTGCCTCCTTGGCTGGATAGCAAAATGGTTATGCCGCGGATTGCAAATCCGCTGACGCCGGTTCGATTCCGGCTCCAGCCTCCAATATTCTTCTTATGCTTTTAAGCGAAAGCTTCTAATAAGAATTGGCTGTAAAAAACCCATCTGCCCAGATGGTGAAATCGGTAGACACAAGGGATTTAAAATCCCTCGCCTTCGGGTGTGCGGGTTCAAGTCCCGCTCTGGGCACCATATTGTAAGTCATTGAATAATATTTAAAATACACAACACCAATACTAAATTCAACCTTCCTCATTTTACCTTCAAAAATCGTTGTAAGCATATTGTAAGCAACTTTCATCAATATTGCGTCGCCCAACTAGCCTATGTTCATCAGAAGCTTAGTAGTTAAAGCCTTCATACTCAGGCATACAATCGATAAATTGCTGGCTCAGTACATTAATTGGGTCACTTAACTCGTCCAAACCCTCGTCCAGCATCCGTTGCACCCATACTCTGATTGCCATGTGATTATCGAACGCATGATTAACATCAAGAAAAAGTGAAATCCCGCACCCCAGTTGAATACTGAATTCGATGATGAGCTCCTTCGCTAATTTATTAGCCTTTGGACTGATCCAAGCACCCCAAGCATGTTGACCTCTCATTTAACTTACTCCTAAATTTTAAACCATGATATGATTAATTACCATCATAGTTTAATTTAGCACATTTTTTAAACTATGCAAGTATTTTTTATCACAATAGTTAAATTTTTACCACAAAGGTTAAATTTGTCATGATTATCAGCAAATTCCCGAAACTCTTATTTGATAGAAAACTTAAAGTTGCAGATGTAGCCAGAGCAACCACACTGAGCAAAACGACCTTGCACAAGCTCTACAATGAAGATTCGACACGGATAGACTTCGACACGCTTGATCAGCTATGCAAATTTTTAAATATAGGTGTTGGTGATTTGCTGCAATATGTTCCTCAAGATGTTGAGGCTACCACCCAAGAATGATGGATTACGCCTTTCTATTAGCCTGAGATAGATGGTATAGACAAAGAAAGCAAAAAGTCCCTTAGAAGAAGCATCAATGCTTGATACTCCTCAAGGGACTAGATCACACGTGGTTTACTTGGTGACAAACTAATTAAGACTTTAAATACGGCTATAGGCACCCACTAAAAACAGGAATCCCTTGTGAGTCAGTAGTTGAAGGCTTACATGGTTTAGGCTTCGATGCCGGAGTTGCAGGAGTTGCAGGAGTTGCAACTTGTGTTTGGCTTGGCACCTGAATTGGAGCTGGAGGCGCAATGTTGTCTTGGTTATTCATCGCCGCAGCAACAGCTAGCTCTTTTCCCGTGCTGTTTTTTCATGACATCCCGTAATTACTACTGCAACAACAATAACATAAGCGATGATTTTCAGTTTCATGAAGTTTCTCTTTAAATTAATGGAACTATCGACGTTGTGTATATTTTTTTAAGCTTTAAAGCAGCTTTCATATCCAAGCAACTCAGCGTACATCCATCGCGGTTTGCCCTGTGGTATAGCTTTTTAGGATGCCATTTTTGCCAAATAGTACTTGCACACTTTTTGAACTCACCGATTCATCTTTTAAGAACTGTCCAACAAATGGAACAAAAGCCAAACCATTCACGGCGGCTTTGGTGTACGCATAGCTCCAGTATTCACCGTCTTCGTTGACCTGCTTTGACATGGGCTCCCCTAAATAATTGATCACGTCCGCCTCAGTACTTCTGCCACGTAACAAGTGGCTGGAGAGATCACTTGAAGTCACATGCAATAAATTTGGATTGCCAGTCGTGGATGCGCATCCTGCGAAACCTAACGAGAGCGACAAGATAATCGTCCCACTCAACACTTTTGCTACTTTCATAAAATGTCCTAATTTTAAAATTCCAAGATAGTATTTAGTCCATCTGCGAACTTGCCCGAATTAAGCATAGATACAGTTCGTGAAGACAACATGTACCCAAAATGGGTACATACAACAATGTACCCATTTTGGGTACAAAGATCAATGTACCTAGAATAGGTACATGAAAAAAAGCACCCATACAGCAGAAATGAATGCGCTAAAACTCTGGCTAAAAGCAAAGCGCGAAGAGAGCGGTTTAAGTATGCGTGCTTTGGGAGAGAGCTTAGGAAAACCTCATTCTTATGTTCAAAAAGTTGAGGACGGCGAGAGACTTTTAGATGTTGTTGAGTATGTATGGTATTGCAGAGCATTGAAAATTGACCCACATGAAGGGCTTGCAGTAGTTAGTGAGACTCTTTAATAAATTCACCGCATACCAAAGTCGTTATCGTTATCCCTTGATTTACGTGGTTCAGGACTTCTGGAGGGAATCCTAGGCATATCATTTCTGACCAGTGGCAAATCATAGACATCTGCCGACACCTCAACTTGCATTAGGCTTTGTGAGAATGACTCCAGCTTTTGCGGATCTGCATGGAAATCAAAAAAATCTAAAATCGCCTTTTCCTTTTTAGCCTCCAATTCGACATTAAGATGAATGTTGCTACGTTTTTTCTCTCTTTCAATTTCAAAAAATAAAAGGAATTGCTCGCGCAGACGCGTCAATTCTGGATTTTGATTTGCGTAATTTGAGAACATAACCTTCCAAGCTCGCCCAGTTGACGACAACGCTTTATCCCCATTTAATTTGCGCTCGACCACTTTCATCAGCCTATCAAGAACTGGTCTAATGCGAGCATTAACCACCTCTTGCGCCCTAGCCTTTGCAATAAGAGATTGAGCCTCTTCCAGTGCTACTCTTTGCTTAATAAATCTGACAATTGTTGATTTAGCGAATTTAACAAACGTACTGATGGCTGCAACAGCAGCTCGAATTCGTCCAGCAACTGCGACAAATGGGTAACTTGTATTTGTATTGAATTTAGCTCTTGCTCTCTCTTGATCTCGTTGAATTGCAGCTGCTGAATTGCTGTGCTCTGCTGCTCGTAAGCGGTCACGCATATTTCTAGCGCTGGCTGTAGTTCTTGCACAGCTTGCATGAGCTGAAGCTCTAAAGGGGTCAAGGCGCTCATACGGACTATCCCTCTCTATTTGATAAGTACTACTGCCAGTATCACGAGCAGCAGAAAGGTTTGACTGATGCGGAATAAGATTGCTTTCCTCTGCAATGTTTTCGCACTTTCCATCCGGGTGGCTTCTAGGCTCAAGATCAATTGTTTGAGCTGCTCGATCTGAATGCTCTGCTCCACTGCCTGCGCCTGACAACTCGCGACTGTTTGTTGTGCTTGTCTTAGCGCGTCTAGGATCAAGACCATTTTTTTGAGCTGATCGATCTGAACGCTCCGTTCCACTGCCTGCATCTGATAACTCGTGGCTGTTTGCTGCGCTTGGCTGCGCACATCTAAAATCAGATTCCCCAATTGTTCCGTAGCGCACAATATATCTGTCGCATTTGATTCGCATGAGTCTTTCAAGAGTTGACATTGCTGCAGCAAGTCTTTGACTCTCTGTTGATTCATACTCTCGTTGTTTAGCTTCAGCTCGTTGGATATAGCCTTCGCTTTTATCAAGTGTTGATTCGTAGTATCCACCTTTCAATCTCACTGGTATTGTATCTGGATCACTGGATTTGGGTCTAATGCTAATGCTGCTTGGTTTTTCGCTCACAATCACATAGCCAAGTTTTTTTATGAGCTTAATCACATCACGTCGATATTCTATTGTTCCTGCCTCAATACCCTCCTTAACCGCCTCACCTATAAGCTCATGGGTTTGACGCTTTCCTTTCGGTAAATTACGTGAAAATTTAAAATCTTGTTCACGACTTGGATCCTTGGGGTCTGCAAAATTATGAGTGATATTAATAATATCCAGCCATGCATTGACTCTGGGACGGTCTGCACGATCAAAATAAGGAGTCAACTCCTTACCCGACGCCAATTCAACATGGGCAATGCAATAATTAAGTTCCAGCCGGCCTTTATCCAGATGTTCGGCCCAATAAATGCAATATTGAGATTGATCCAAATCAGCAAGCAAAACTTTCTCGAAACCATCCATAAGTTGGAATTTAAGCTCCTCGGCAATATTTGCTTCGGCAAAAGATAAAACTCCAACCGTATGTTTCTGTTTCTGCGAAGGTGGTAATGACTCAGCAACCTCAACCACTTCCGCTGGATCACCACGAAGCAATCTCGCATATGGTCTAATATCGTTTTTGTCAAGAAGATAGCGCCGCCCCATAAGATAGTTCGTCACGCGTCGAACACCTGTAGACGACATCTTTGGCTTTAGAATCACATGTACTGGCATTCGCACCCACCGCCTCATAAATTACTTCAAGCTGTTCCCTAATCGCGGTGACGTTACGGTCGATGTCAATAAATATTGGTATAAAATCAAATATAACGTGACTGTTTAACTTTCGCGCGGCTTGATTGGCGTTGCGCCCAATACCAGCTGCTTGAGCGCGAATTGCTACCAATTCAGTCCAAATTGCTTTAAGTAGAGCTGTAGGTTCAGGAGTCCTACGCACAGGTTGTGGCTCTGGTAAATCTTGGCTGCAAGCCCACAAAACCGCCTCCCTGATCCAAGTCGCACCTTTCCTGTTACGCTTAGCTTGCTCAATTGTTGTCCACTCTTCCTGATTCACGGAAACCTTAACGTATTTATTACGCTTAAGCTCTGGTGGTAACTTGTTGTTTGGCATAGGTCGGCTCCGTCAAATTAATGCTTAGAACCACCAATGTGCTTAGCAATGTCAGTAAGACGCCATTTAACGGATCCACCCACGTGTACTGACGAAATTGGTCCATTTTGGTAACACGACCATTTATATAAAGTCTGAGGCCGCATTGATAAAATTGCAGCGGCTTCCCACGTGTCGATTAAAGTGCGACCTGCACATTGCAACTCTTCAAGCGTTTGGCTAATCTTCTTTTTCATCACTTTTTACCTTCTAAATCCCAAAATACATCACAGTGAATTACTGACCGTCAAAATTAAAAATAAAATGCCAAATAAACCAATCCGACATATGCACATAAATTGCACTGAAATTATTAGATCAGATAGATTGGGATGCTGTAAACCACTGGGCACGCAGTGAAAATGAGGTAAACGCTAACAAAAGAAGCTGAAAACTCAACAATATCAAAATCGCAAACAATCAGTTAGCAACTGATTTATAATAATTTTTTCTGATTTCGCCCTAAGGCTTACCGGTAATGCAAGTTACTACTACAAATAAGCACTTGAATCAACAATTATTTACAATTACTTACACTTTAGTATGCCTATCTAGCAATAAGGACTCGATAACACTGTTATCTTAATTGGATAACAGTGTTATCTAGAGATTGCGATATGGCTATTGATTCAACTTCAACAGATATTCCTTCACGCCTTTTAGCAGCGGCCATCCGACTACTGGAAAAAAGCGGGCCAACCGCGGTGAAAGCACGCCAAGTTGCAATTGAAGCAGGTGTATCGACTATGGGGGTATACGATTATTTTGGTGGAGTGCCAGGACTGCTCCAAGCCGTTGCCGGCGAAGGGTACTCTCGACTAACTGCTGTGCTCAAAAATATTGTAGAAACTGACAACCCAATGACCGACCTTTGTATGATGGCTTTTGCTATCCGAGATTTTTCTGTAGAAAATACACATTTTTATGACTTAATGAAGGAACCCTCGGCATCGCACAAAGAATCCTACTTATTACTTCAAAGAAGTTGCGTCCGTCTAGCCACAGATAACAGTGTTATTCAAGTAGACCCTGATCTCATTGCACTACAATTCTGGATTGCTTTGCATGGATTTATCAACCTCGAATTTGGCGGTTACTTCGCTGACAAAACTAATCCTGTGCGAGAAGTGCTAATACCGATGTGTATCACTTTAGTCGTTGGCATGGGAATAAAAACAAAAAGTGTTGAATCTTCAGTAAAGCGAGCAATGTCAAAATGGCAACAGTCAAAGCAACCTCGAAACCTTGATCTTTTCTAGCAATTCTATGTATATCTAGCTCATATATGCAGTTCTTTTGTTGATCCTTTGCCGCACTAAATTTCGAGAAAACCCACAGTAATTTTTTCAGGTATAATGCACTCTCCATATTTAGAAAAAACTCTCTAAAAGATGCCAAATCTCCCAAAAATGAAGAAAATCACAAAACTACGCTGTAACCCACTGAATTAGAAACAAATCTGGCAAGAATAGGCTACAAAGTCACTTTTTTCCGTTCCGAAAAAAGTGTCATTTGTGCCCTCTTGCAAAGGGGTGCTAGCACCCCCTTGACCCCTGTAAGTCAAATGCAAAGCAACGTCCAAAACAAGGCAAAATCAAAGGCAGTTGGACTGCTTTAGAGTAGAGATGTTTTTAAAGACTGCTAAAGCAACAAACTTCGTTCACAGCTATAATTATCTAATTATTTCTCTAAATATTGCTCCGCTCACAAGCTTAGACACACTATGATTCAGGACATCCAGAAGACTCTCTGGAGCGCAGCAAACATGGACGCCGCCGACTACAAACATGATGCCGTGAAAAAATCTCTAGCTGTGACCTTTGGAAATCCATCCAATAGTAGTGAGTGATCTTAATTAATTGTTGACAATAATAGGTGTAGGGAGATAAACGCCAATGACGGAACTTCATCAAGACATTAAGAACTGGTTGCACAAACAACAAGGTTGGGTGCAACAAGCAGCAGATTTGCTATTAACAAAGGGAGCTCTTGATGACAATGACATCGGAGCTTTAGCCGAGAGCTTAAAGACTGCCGAAGGGCAAACAATCACTAATACCCACCCCTTTGTGGAACTTGCATCTGGTGTTGCTCAAAGTTCAGAAGTCCGCTTGAAGTCCATTGGTGAAATCTCAGGCATCGAAAATTTGGGCTCACAAAATTCGTTAGACTTTGAGCAAGGTAACCTGTGTGTTATCTACGGAAATAACGGATCTGGCAAATCAGGATATACCCGACTGCTTAAGAAAGCAGCTGGTAAGCCTCTGGCCAAAGATTTAAAACATAATGTCTTTCAGCAAGAGCCTGCTCAGGACAAGCGCAAGGCTAAGATTTCGTATATTGCTTATGGTGGTGAGCATTCGACTGACTGGATAGCCAACGATACGCCATTGCTCCCTATTCAAGTCATTGATATTTTTGATACAGATATAGCGAACAATTATCTGTCCAAGGACAACGAAGCAACCTACACGCCACCACTGGTTTCACTGTTTGAGAAGTTAGTGGTTGTTGTTAACAGGGTGAAAGACAGATTGTTGGTACAACAGGCCACTTTGCAGAAGGTTTTGCCTGCTTTGCCACCACAGTTTACGCAGACAGCATCAGGTATACAATACAATGGGTTGAAGGCTAATAGTAATGCAACCGTAGTTCAGAAGATTCAAACTTGGACGGACTCCGAGGAGCGGTTGTTAACACAGTTTAATGAACGTCTTGCGGCGACTGATCCTCAATCTTTGGCTCGTCAGAAGCGGTCTAATAAGACACAGATTGAGCAAATAGCCAATCAAATTAAAGCCGCAATGGTTGCATATACGGATGATGCCTTGGCTGCGATACGCATTTATCAACACGAAGCTGATGCTAAACGAAAAGTTGCACAAGAGGCGGCCCTAATTACATCTTCCAAGCTGGATGGTGTGGGTACAGAAACTTGGAAGCTTCTCTGGGAAGCTGCTAGGAATTACTCTCAAATCGCCTATCCACAAAAAGAATTCCCCGTAATTGATCAAGCACGTTGCGTACTTTGCCATCAGGATCTTGCTTTAGAAGCAAAACAACGATTGCAAGATTTTGAGAAATTTGTAAGGGGAGAAATTGAAGCAGCGGCGAAGATTGCTGATAAAGCGTATCGATCTGCTCTGGCTCAGCTTCCAGTAGCTTTGACTGAAGATGTCCTTACAGAGCGCTGTCAAGCGGCGGGACTGAATGATCAGCTATTAGTTGAAGGCATCAAAGCGTTTTGGAAGAGTATTGCAAAGTCACGTGAAGCTATCCAGTTTCAAGAACTCGTAGAGGACGCGCAGGCTGTTCCCGCTCCACAAAGTATTCTTGAAATACTTGACACCCAAGCTAATGCATTAGAAGAACAAGCTAAACAGCTTGATCTGGATGCGACTGAGTTCAATCGTGAAGTTGCTACCCAAAATAAAGTTGAACTTGAAGCAAAGAAGTGGACTTCTCAACAGGTAGCAGCAATAACCGCCGAAATGACGCGATTGAAATCATGGGCTGAATATGATGGTTGGATAAAATTAACATCTACTCAACAGATTACTGTGAAAGGTGGACTGGTCGCAGAGGCAGCAATTACAGTAGCCTACGTTGAACGCTTCAATAAAGAGTTGAAAGCCCTGAGAGCCGATAAGATCAAAATCAAGTTGGTAAAAACCAGATCAGTAAAGGGAAAAGCATTTCACGCCCTTCAATTAGAAGGGGTTGTAGATGGAAATACCAAGCTTGATCAAGTTTTGAGCGAGGGCGAGCGTAGAATAATAAGCTTGGCCGCGTTTCTGGCAGATGTTGCCGAGAAACCTCATGCATCAACATTCATCTTTGATGATCCTATTTCTTCTCTGGATCAGGACTTCGAGATTGCCGTCGCGAGTCGGTTAGTCGAACTTGCCAAGACACGACAAGTTTTGGTGTTTACGCATCGTTTGTCTTTGTATGGGCATTTAGAAGATGCCGCTAAGAAAATGGGAAAAGAATGGCATAAACAACATCACCTTGTTCGTTGTATTGAGACATATGGCAACGTATCTGGTCTACCCGTTTCCCCACCGATTTGGGCTGGAAATACAAATACTGCAAATCAAGACTTGTTAACTAGGCTTGCAACTGCCAAAAAGATTGGAGAAGATCATGGATCTGATGCTTACAGAACTTTAGCGCAGAGTATATGCAGTGAATTTCGTAAGTTGATTGAGCGAACCATTGAATCTGATTTACTAGCCGACATTGTTATTCGACAACGCCGAGGTGTACACACCGAAAATCGTTTGGTCAGGTTAAAAGCCATTACACCTGAAGATATTAAATATATTGATGGTTTGATGACTAAATTTTCTGGTTTCGAGCATAGTCAATCACAAGAAAATCCTCTTCAAGTACCTGAAGCCGCTGAGTTAAAAACAGACTTGGAAGAACTACAAAGGTGGCGCAAAGAGTTGTCGAACCGAAAAGTTTCAGGAGTTGCAGATGTACCTTAGGGAGGCAAGCTATGCCTGATCTGCCTGCGCATGTAGATTCCTTATGCTTGTGATCGTGTGGCGCTAAATATGACTTATAGGGAGTTTTTTAATTGAGATTCTGCAATAAATTTTACTAATCCACTATTTTTCATACTAAAAGTGTCTATATTCACTTAACTATTTTTTAAAATTTGAACGATTGTAGAGAACCTATGAATAAGCAACAGTTAGCCGCCAAGATTTGGGAATCTGCGAACAAAATGCGTTCCAAAATTGAGGCAAATGAATACAAAGACTATATTTTAGGGTTTATGTTCTATAAATTTCTTTCTGATAAAGAGCTATGTTTTCTACAAGATAATGATTTCACAAAAGAGGATATTGCAGCGCTGACCGAAGAAGACCCTGATACGGTTAAGTTTATTCAGGATGGCATTGGTTATTTTATCGCGCATAAAAATCTGTTTTCTACGTGGCTGGAAAAAGGCAGTGATTTTAATGTAGCAGATGTGCGTGATGCGTTATCAGCGTTTTCTCGGCTCATTAGCAGCTCGCATAAAAAAGTCTTTGAGGGTATTTTTAAGACGCTAGAAACAGGATTAAGTAAGCTTGGCGATAACGCTAACAGCCAAACCAAAGCTATCAATGACTTGATTCAACTGATTAAAGTTATTCCAATGAATAGCAAGCAAGACTATGATGTGTTGGGTTTTATTTACGAATACTTGATTGGTTCATTTGCTGCGAATGCTGGTAAAAAAGCAGGGGAATTTTATACGCCGCATGAAGTATCGGTGCTGATGTCTGAGATTGTTGCCCAACATGTAAAAGATCAAGACGAAATTAAAATTTATGATCCGACAAGTGGATCAGGGTCATTGCTTATTAATATTGGTCAGTCGGTCGCAAAGCATGTCAATGATGAAAATAACATCAAATATTATGCCCAAGAGCTGAAAGAAAACACTTATAACCTCACGCGTATGAATCTCGTTATGCGTGGAATCTTGCCTGATAACATCGTTGCGCGTAATGCGGACACTTTAGAGGATGACTGGCCTTATTTTGAAGAAAGTGATCCAATCAATTCCTATAATCCTTTATATGTTGATGCCGTGGTATCGAATCCGCCGTATTCCCAAGTTTGGGATCCAAAACATAAAGAGAGTGATCCTCGCTATGCACGCTTTGGCTTAGCACCAAAAACCAAAGCAGATTTTGCGTTCTTGTTGCATGATTTATATCATCTGAAACCTGATGGCATTATGACCATTGTGTTGCCACATGGCGTATTGTTCCGTGGCGGTGAAGAAGAGAAAATTCGTCGAAATTTAATTGAACAAAACCATATCGATGCGATTATTGGTATGCCTGCCAATATTTTCTTTGGAACGGGTATTCCGACCGTCATCATGGTGTTGAAACAAAAGCGTGAAAATAACGATATCCTCGTTGTGGATGCGTCTAAAGGTTTCGTGAAAGTGGGAAAAAACAATCAACTACAAGCTTCACATATTAAAAAAATTGTTGATGTTGTAGTTCATCGTGAAAATAAAGATAAATTCTCGAAGGTTGTGAGTTTAAAAAAAATCCGTGATGAGGGATACAACTTAAATATTCCTCGATACGTAGATTCTTCAGAAGATGCTGAAACGTGGGATATTTATGCGACGATGTTTGGCGGGATTCCTCAATCAGAAATCGATGCATTTCATTTTTATTGGCAGGCTTTTCCGCAACTTAAACGTGACTTGTTTCAGGATAATGGAACTCCTTATGTAAGTTTAGTCGCGGGTGATATTAAGCTCGCGATTACGCAACATGCTGATGTCGTGTTGTTTAATGCAAAATTTTCTGAAAAATTTAAAGACTTCCATGCGTATTTAAAGCAATCACTCATTGATGAGATGAAGACGCTTAAGATTTCTAAACAAGAAAATATATTAAGTGCAAATATTTTTGTACGACTTGAGGACATTCCTTTAATCGATAAATATCAGTCATATCAAGCGTTGTATGATGAATGGCAAAGCATCGCAGCTGATTTGGAGGTGATTCAAACCGAAGGCTTAGCAGCAGCGAAAAAAGTGAATCCTCACATAGTGATAAAGAAGAAAGACGGCAAAGATCAAGAAGTTCAAGACGGTTGGGTTGGTTATGTACTGCCATTTGATTTAGTCCAACAGCGGTTGTTATCCGAGGAGTTAAATTGTCTGCAAGACAAGGAACGTGCTTTGTCAGAAACAAGTGCTGACATAGAGGCGTTATTGGATTCTCTGACTGAGGAGGAAAAAGACGGCAGTATCCTTAATGATGCCAATGATGCATTTGTAGCCGCTGAAATCGTAAAAACGCTGAAATTAAGTTATGCCGATATTGAGACCCCAGCGATTGTTACTTTAAATGGCTATTTGGATTTGCTCGAAAACAAGGCCAGTAAGTCTGAACTTGAAGCGTATATTCGGGCACATCGCAACGTTGATTGGTCACAGATGGAAGCTGCTAAAAATGGCACTTATGCTAAAGCCAAAGTGAATGCGTATCTGAAAACACTTCAATCGGTGTTTACTTTCCCTGAAGATTCTTTGGAGGAAAAATTACTCAAAGCTGAGACACTATTGAATCAGGAAAAAGAACTGAAAGCGCAGATTAAAGCAGATGAGATTGTTTTGCATACGCTGACCAAAGTCACGATTGAGAATCTGAGTGATGATCAGGTGTTGGGTCTGTTAGAGGCAAAATGGGTTGAGCCGATAGTCAGTACCATGCAACGGTTACCAGATGAAATGCTGACTCATTTGACGACTTGTGTGCAGAAGTTAGCGGATAAATATGCTCAAACTTATGTAGAAACGACTACAAAGCTTAAAAATGCTGAGGATACTCTAGCCGATCTAATCGATGGCTTAACAGGTAATGCGTTTGATGAGCAAGGTTTACGTGAACTGCAAACTTTGTTAAAAGGGGCATGAAATGTTAAATCATAAAAGTCCTGAAATTCGGTTTAAAGGGTTTCGTGAAGAGTGGGAAACATCAACTTTTCTTCACAATATCAAAAGTATTATAGATTTTAGAGGAAGAACCCCTAAAAAATTAGGTTTGGATTGGAGCAGTGAGGGTTATTTGGCATTGTCAGCATTAAATGTCAAAAATGGCTATATTGATCCTGATGCAGATGCGCACTATGGCGATGAGGAGCTTTATCAAAAATGGATGGGGGGGAATGAGTTAAAAACCAATCAAGTTTTATTTACAACGGAAGCCCCCATGGGCAATGTGGCTCAGGTTCCGGATGATAAGGGCTATATTCTTAGTCAGCGAACAATTGCCTTTAATGTTGATCAGAAAAAAATTACCGATGATTTTCTTGCCGTATTACTTCGTTCCCCAATTGTTTTGAATAAGTTAGAAGCCTTATCTAGTGGTGGAACAGCAAAGGGAGTGAGTCAAAAATCCATCGCTAATTTAGAAGTAAACTTACCAAGTTATCTTCAAGAGCAAACCAAAATCGGCTTTTTTTTCCAACAACTCGATCAAGCCATCGCGCTACACCAGCGCAAACATACGCAAACGCTGAATCTAAAAAAAGCTATGTTAGAGAAAATGTTTCCGAAAGCAGGTTGTACGCAGCCTGAAATTCGGTTTAAGGGGTTTAGCGGGGAGTGGAAGAAACAAACTCTGGATGATGTTGCAGAAATTTATGATGGAACTCATCAGACTCCTAGATATACAGATTCGGGTGTTATGTTTTTAAGTGTTGAAAACATAGATTCATTAAAGTCGAAGAAATTTATTTCAAAAGAAGACTTCCAAAGGGATTTTAAAGTTTATCCACAAAAAAATGATGTCTTGATGACGCGAATAGGTGACGTGGGGACGGCAAAGGTTGTGATCTCGGATGAGCTACTAGCTTATTATGTTACTTTGGCTTTAATGAAACCTAAAAACATTAATCCTTTCTATTTAGTTATCGCGCTCGCCTCAAATTTAGTACAGCAAGATATATGGAAAAGAACACTACATATTGCGTTTCCTAAAAAGATAAATATGAGTGAAATAAGACTAGTGGGATTATTTGTGCCTTCTACTTTAGAAGAGCAAACCAAAATCGGCAACTTCTTCAAACAATTAGATGACATCCTTGCTTTACAAACTCAGCAGTTGGCAAAACTTAAAAACACTAAACAAGCCTGTTTAGAAAAAATGTTTGTTTAACATGGAATTGAACAATGACCTTTAATAAAGAAACCGACTTTGAACACGCACTGATCGAAGTGTTATTCCAAAAAGGGTGGGAAACCGAAGTCTTAAAAAATGCGACTGAAAAGCAACTGTTGCAAAACTGGGCAAATATACTGTTTGAAAACAATCGTGGTATAGACCGCCTCAACGGTTGCCCGCTAACCGATAGCGAAATGCAGCAAATTCTTGAGCAAATCATGGTGCTGCGTACACCCTTAAGGCTCAATAGCTTTATCAATGGCAAAAGCGTCTCTATTACCCGAGACAACTCCGACGACACACTCCACTGCGGCAAAGAAATCAGCTTAAAAATCTACGACCGCCATGAAATCGCAGCAGGTCAGAGCCGCTACCAAATCGTCCAACAGCCCAAATTTCCCACCGCATCGCCCATCCTCAACGACCGCCGTGGCGACCTCATGCTACTCATCAACGGCATGCCTGTTTTTCACCTCGAACTGAAAAAATCAGGCATCCCAATCAGTCAGGCATGCCACCAAATCGAGAAATACTCGCACGAAGGGATATTCTCGGGACTATTTTCATTGGTGCAAATCTTTGTCGCCATGACTCCTGAAGAAACCGTGTACTTTGCCAACGCAGGCACTGACGGAAAATTCAACTCAGATTATTATTTCCATTGGGCAGACTTTAACAACGAACCTATCAACCACTGGAAAGACATCGCATCATCACTGCTGTCGATTCCGATGGCACACCAACTCATTGGATTTTATACTGTCGCTGATAACTCCGACGGCGTGCTCAAAGTCATGCGTAGCTACCAATACTATGCCGCACACGCCATCTCCGACCGCGTTGCAACCCTCAAATGGGATGCCGCAAACTTACGCGGCGGCTATATCTGGCACACTACAGGATCAGGCAAAACCCTGACCAGCTTCAAATCCGCCCAACTCATCGCCAACTCCAAAGATGCCGATAAAGTCATTTTCTTGATGGATCGCATCGAACTCGGCACGCAATCGCTAAAAGAATACCGTAACTTTGCCGACGACAATGAATCAGTCCAAGCCACCGAAAATACCAACATCCTCATCACTAAACTCAAAAGTCATAATCCAGCCGATACTTTAATCGTAACCTCCATTCAAAAAATGAGTAATATCAAGGATGAAGAAGACGGACTGAATGCCCATGACATTCAAAGCATGAATGCCAAACGCATTGTATTCATCCTTGATGAAGCGCATCGCTCAACCTTCGGCGATATGCTAATCACCATTAAACAAACCTTTCCATCCGCCATTTTCTTTGGTTTCACAGGTACGCCGATTCAAGAAGAAAACCAACGCAAAATGAATACCACCGCCACCGTCTTTGGCGATGAACTGCACCGCTACAGCATTGCCGATGGCATACGCGATAAAAACGTCCTTGGGTTTGACCCATATCGAGTTTCGACGTTTAAGGATAAAGATTTGCGTGAAGTCGTTGCTTTGGCAGAGGCAAAAGCAAACTCACTTGAAGAAGTATTTCAAAGTGAAAAGAAAAGTAAGATTTATGACCATGTCATGAATCAGGTCAAAATGGCTGGGCATTACGATACTGCGAATGAATATGTGAAAGGTATCGAAGATTATGTGCCGACGGCGCAATATCAAACGCCACAGCATCAAAATAAGGTCATCGAAGATATTTTAGAGCACTGGATGACACTGAGTCGCGGCAATAAATTTCATGCGATTTTTGCCACCAGTAGTATCCATGAAGCGATTGGCTATTATCGCCATCTAAAAAAAGCCAAACCTGAGTTAAAAGTCACAGCCCTATTCGATCCAAATATTGATAATGAAGCTGGCTTTGTATTTAAAGAGGACGGTCTAGTTGAAATTATCAAAGATTATAATACTCAATATGAACAAGATTTTAGTCTAGCCACTCATGCTCGATTTAAAAAAGATATTGCTAATCGCCTCGCGCATAAAGAGCAATATAAACTAATTGAGCGTTTTCCAGAAAAGCAATTAGACTTGCTGATCGTGGTTGATCAAATGCTGACAGGCTTTGATTCAAAATGGATCAATACACTGTATTTAGACAAGATTTTAAGATATGAAAATATTATTCAAGCCTTTTCGCGCACCAATCGTTTATTTGGCAATGACAAACCCTTCGGCACGATTCGCTACTATCGCAAACCACACACCATGCAGCGCAACATTGAAATGGCAGTTCAGCTTTATTCTGGTGATCGCGCTTTTGGTTTATTTGTCGAAAACTTAGAAAGAAATTTAAATCAAATCAATTATTTTTTTGCTGAAATCAGTTATCTGTTTCACAACGCAAAAATCAACGATTTTGAAAACCTACCAACTGAAAAAGAAGCCTGTGGCAAATTCGCCAAACTGTTTAAACAACTCACCGATCACTTGGAAGCGGCAAAAATTCAAGGCTTTGTTTGGGATAAATTGACTTACCATTTTGAACATGAAAATGAGCCTGCAACGTCCGTCATACTTGCATTCAATGAGCAAACCTACCTGATTTTGGCATTGCGCTATAAGGAGCTTTTTACATCGGGCAGTGGCGGAGGTGGCGGCAGTGAACCCTATGACATCGAAGGTTATCTGACGGAAATTGATACAGGCAGAATTGACTCTGACTATATGAACTCGCGCTTTGATAAGTATTTAAAACTACTTAATGATGGCGAGTCGCAAAACCTACAAGAAGCCTTGGATGAGTTGCATAAAACATTTGCCAGTCTGTCACAGGAAGAACAGAAATTTGCCAATATCTTTTTGCATGATATTCAGCGCGGCAATGTACAAGTCGAAGCAGGCAAGACACTACGCGATTACATCACCGAATATCAATGCACCGCCAAAGATGATCGGATTCACAACGTCGCTGAAATGCTTGGATTAGATGAAACCAAACTACGCCAACTTATGAGTGCTCAGGTCAATGACAGCAATATCAATGAGTTTGGTCGCTTCGACGAGCTAAAAAGTGACGTGAATAAAGACAAAGCCAAACAGTATTTTGAAAAACTTGAAGGTCAGAGCATTCCGCTGTTTAAGGTCAATGTGAAGGTTGATAAATTTTTGCGTGAGTTTGTGATGAGTGATGGAACTGATCTTGAGGAAGCAGATACCGCCTAACTTACGCCTTGACTGACTGAATGCCTATCATCGCACTGCCAAAGAGTTACTTCATGAAATCTATGTAATTGAGCCGAATACCAACTATATTCGGCTCACAGAATGATGCAAAAAAAAGCTGTTGACGCTCGTTTAAAAATGACCATCAACAGCATAAATAGATAAAAATTGCGAATCAGCCTTATTTATAGGGGACTAGTCTGGACATCTGCCTTTCTACCAATGTTCGACAGTATTAAGTTATTTACTAGGCTTATATGAAGATATAAAATCAACTGCTTTACTTAAATCACCCAATCCTTTGGATTTTAACTCCTCCATTATGTGATTCTTAGCCCGCTCTTGTGAATGCCTAAGAGAATCCAATTCAAATATCGTTATACTATTTTTAGCCTTTTCACTAACAGCCTTTATTAGTATCATATCTAGATTAGAAACCCAATTGTAGTGGTCGGTTGGGTCGTCAAAATAAGGGTGTACAATTTTAAAAACACATTTTCTATAATTTATATCCTCTTTTACTACAGTATCAAAAGTACCTTTCTTATAGAAGCCATTACAAAAAACACATGAAAGAACCAAATTAAATCTTAAGAACGAAAAATTGACATACTTAGGTCTTTTAGAACCACCTTTCGGCGCAATATGCTCAATTTGAGAATCGGAGGTAACGTATAGGGTAAAACCACAATATGCACACTTTTCATTTTGAATTATATTTAGTTGTTTTTTAATAGTGTTTTTAAAAGCAATAACTTCTTTTGTTTTAAGTTCCCACTCCCCCCCTTTAAAAGGGCGCAGTCGTCTTAGTTTCTTTTTTAACAATTTATTAACATACGGTGCATGTGCAAGTTTCTTAATCATAATTAAAATAACCTCTTGCCTGTTGAACAACACCAACAAGAGGATCATTTTTATCTAATACTACTCTTTCCAAATTTTCAATAAGATTCGCAACGCTACTCCCAATCTCTTCTTCTTTTAACCTACCAGAAATAACCCCCAAAAGCATTGACAAATCCTTCTCAAAATAAAAATTTCTTGTTGTTCTAAGACCAAATACTTTATAAAGAATATTTTCAGCGGACCATGCATATGTACTATAATTCACCATTTCGCAAATACGCTCCTCATTTTCATTATTCCCTTTTTTCATTATTACTAATGAAGAATCGTTTGAAGATAAGTCTGATACAATAAAATGTGAATGTGAGGCTAATATAAAATGCACACCTTTAAATGAAGAAACAATATCCTTTAAAAGATGCACATATTTCATTTGCCAGCGCGGATGCAAACTTAATTCTGGCTCATCAATTAAAACTAGCGAACCATTTGTAATGTTAGCTATCAGAGCAACCATGGTATAAACTAAGTGCTTTTCACCAGAGCTAGTATAATTAAAATCAAAAACCTCATTTTTATAGAAACTAACTTGTGGCAAACCTACGAAACCAAAATCCTCAAGTATGCTCAATTTATTTAAGTATCTCAGAAATTCAAACGGTTGTGTTTTATTTAAGTCCCAACAGTAAGACAGCACCCCACTTTCATTGTTATAAAATCTTTCAATATCTGCCAAATAATCATCAATATTATCTATGTTTTCTCTCATTCTACTTATTCTGTAACTATATTTTTTCCCTTTCAGTCGTTGATCTTCTGTCAATTTATTAATAATGCCTGCGTAGTCATGTTTTCGGCGAAACATGCTTTTAAGATTAATCTTTGAGGTTACTAAGACTTTTTGCCCTAAAGCAACAAAATCCAATATATTTTTTAAGGCGGACACTTTTGCTTGATCTAAAGCTATCTTTATCAGGCCTGACACAACCTTCTTCTGAATTGAACTAGTATACGTTAAGTTTGAACTCGTCCTAATACCAAGATACTTATAGATATCGAGTTCAGGCAGATCATCTGGATAATTTCTTTCAACATCCTCACTATAAAAAGTAAATTTATCATTAACCATAAAGGAAATTCCAAGAATTTTTCTTGGCGTATCCAAATATCTTCGATCAATAACAACTCCTTCCTTCGCACATTTCATCTCTTTATTTTCAAAAATTACCGAAAAACTCACCCCTTCAACATTGTATTCAACATTAAAGAAGTCATATCGAAAACTTCCCGTATTTGGTGATTCTATTCGAGACTCAATAAACCTAAAGATGTCAACAATCAATGAAAGTAAATAGCTTTTTCCAACACCATTTTCACCAATAAGCAGAGTACATAGAACCGGCTCATCTTTTCCAACTTGCGTATCATAGAACCTGCAATCATATAAGAAATTTCCTTTGTTTTTAACTTTAAGGTTTTTAAGTGCAAACATAGAAATACTCACTAATAAATTTTATTGGGCTATCTAATCTTCAGAATTGATCAAATGAGATAAGTCCTAATCTTGAAATATGAACGGATCAATCAATTGGATAGCATTCTTAATAGGACAATAATCCCGTTATGTAGGCGTTTTCACTCACAGATACCGACTCCATTCGGCTCACTTGATGATGCAAAAACCAACCTCTAGTATAATATTGAGTACCACACACTCACTGATTAAAGACAACTTGGTAACGCGTGTTTCTACCACCTCCAAGCAACTTCTCAATACACCCTTTATCAAGCAAGTCCGCAAGATGGCGGGTTGCCGTCGCTTTACTCACTTTGGCAACTTTTTGATACTGAGAAGCACTAATACCATGCTCGAACCCATTCTCACCACCATCTAACAAACGGTTTATAACTTTAACTTGCTCAGGCAACAGAGGTATCTCTTTAAATCGTTGCCAAAACCGCGTCTTATTCAGCGTTTTTTCAATACGATCCAAAGCCATTTGTAGCGTTAACTCTAGGGTCTGTAAGAACCAAGAGAGCCACTTAGTAATATCAACGGTTCCCCGCTGACTTTTCTCCAAAATTAGATAGTAATCCTTACGTCGCTCTAGAATCGCCGCAGACATAGCATACAAGCGGATACTATGATGTTCCGCTTGAGCGAGGGCTAAATCGGTAAGAGCGCGTGTGATTCGTCCATTACCATCATCAAATGGATGTATCGTTACGAACCAGAAATGTGTGATAGCAGCCCTAAGCAAGGGGTCTAGACTTCCATCTTGTCGGCTTAAGTTGAACCAAGTAATGAACCGCTCAAGCTCGACATCCAATAAATGACGGTCTGGTGCTTGGAAATGTACGGTGGGTCTATCGATTCGACCAGACACCACCTGCATTGGCTCATCACCACGCAAGCTTCCAACGCGCATCCGGCCCGACCATATATCATTTTCTGCAAACAACCACTGATGCCACTGAAATAACCGATCTAGTGATAAAGGCTGATCCAGATGCGTGATCGCATCTATCATCATTTCAGCTAAACCTTCAGAACGATCTGAAGTCGGATAGCTCAATTCACCGTCCAAACCCAACCGCTTGGCTAGTGATGAGCGAACTGATTGAGCATTTAGTGCCTCCCCTTCAATTGCTGAGGATGTAATGATATTTTGTAGGAGAGCATCTAATTCTGAAGTTGAATGATCCGAATTAGAAACCGTACTCGCACGCCCAAGCAAAACCCCTTGCTTGAGACGAGCACTGTGCAAGAGTGGCTGGATGAGATTGTCTTGCCACGTAAAATTTGGCCAATCTTCTTGTTGCCAGACCCAGTGAGTAGTTTGCATTTTTGATTCCATGAGCCGATTAATTACAACATTCAGCTCACCATATGCGCCGAATGTAGCGTCATACTATGAAATCGATCACTAAATGTCTAGATGTCACTGCACAAATAGCTATTTGTCAAATAAAGGGCGAATCGACACTGTCATACCCAGCTCCTGAAAAATTTACCATTGCTTCAGTAAGTATCCATTTTTCAATTTTAACATGCCACATTCTCAGTAAATCCACGGGTCGATGCGTATAGTGCTTTTCATCAGTTGTTGTTGGCTTATGCCCCATGATCTGATTCTTAACACCTTCTGGTAGCTCAATCCATTCGCACATATTGGAAAAAGTTCTGCGTAAATCGTGAATTGTAACATGTGGCAGATTAGCGGCCTTCAGTGCCATCGCGTGTGCAGTACGTGGTTCAGCTATATAACCTGTCTCTGATCGCTTTGAAGCAAAAACATATTCATTGATCCTCGGAAGCCCCCTAAGCAGCTCCTCAACATAGGGCGTTAATGGGATCAACTTTCTACGGCTCTCTACCTTATCCCAATGATTTATGGACTTCCATTGAAAATCAATGTCTGTCCACTTAAGAGAAGCGTCAGCCTCACGTCTTGAACCAGTCAAAACAACCGTCTGAAGGTATGCAGAAGCTATCTTATTATTCAACGCTATTACTTCTCTAAACCAAGGCTCAAGTTGATCCTTTTGCAGGCTTCCCATCATTGTCTGCGGCTGATGAACTGCACGCCTAACTTTTCTTGATTTATGAGCTTGGAGATTGATCAAAGCATCAAACTCTTTTTGATCTTCGCACCAATTTAAAAAGCCACGGACTAGCCTAAATGCTAATGCCGCTTGGGTTGGCCTAGTCTCATTTTCCTGCTTAATCCAGCTCTCTAAAAACTCAGAAGTAATGTCGATTAGCCGCATAACCAATAAAGGGCCTACGGGGCCAGCAATAGTTTTTTTCTTATTGTTATATTTATATGGTCTACCCCCCTCATGCGCGACCTTTAGATGATCTTTGAGGTGATGATCTCCCCATACCTGCTTATGCGCTTCGATATATTTGTCCCATGCTGTTCCGAATAGCATTTGCTGACCTTCTTCTTTTGCCTTAGCAGCAGCACTATCAAGTAAATTATTCCTTTGCAGAACTCGAGGATCAACTCCAGTATCACATAGCGTTTGAAGCCGACGAGCCTCTTTTTGCGCCTCATCAATTGACCAGTCTTTTATATTGCCAATCGTCATACGGAGTGAGCTCTTCCCTACACGCCCTTGGAATATGTAAGTCTTTTTACCTTGATCTGTGACTCGAAGTCCAAGACCAGAAACTTCTGAATCCCATAAGAAGTCCTGTCTTTGATTAGCCGCACATTCAAAATTTGCAATTCGACCAGCAGTAAATCTGACTTTACTCATACTTTTATCACCTCAAAAGTTGTAAGCATATTGTAAGCAATTTTAAGGTAAATTGATCAATACCCGTCAAATAAAAATTTAACGAGCCCAGCATATGTTGATGTTTTCTAAACAAAATCAATGACAATCAATATTAGTCAATAATGAAAGCAAGGGATTTAAAATCCCTCGCCTTCGGGTGTGCGGGTTCAAGTCCCGCTCTGCACCATCTTCTGTTCCAAAGACGTCCTATGTAATCCTAAAAGCCCTTTAGCTTCAAGCTCTTGGGCTTTTTTGTTGTCTAATGAAGTCCAAAGAAGTAAATTCAATCCACGCAAAAACGGTATAACTTGCGGTATAACTTTTCTGAGTTATACCGCCATGACCAGTATAGCGGTCACCCGAAAACCACTCACGAACGGCAAGCTGTGACAGCTAAACCTGAAAGAGAAAACCTATCCCTTGAATGCGAGGGATGACCTATTTCTGGAAATTCTACCGAGTGACTCTAAAAGATGGCGGTTCAGAATTTGTAATATGATGATAGAAAAACCAATGCCATCGAATTTAACTCTGACAGACTGACGCCCAAGCTGCATCTGCAAAAACTTCACGAAGATCCATCAATGGTGTTTTGCTGCGACCCGCTAACCAGCGTTTGGCGTAGTCATGCGTAGGCGCGATGATCAGCGAATAAAAGACCTCTTGTGATAATGCCTTGAGCCGTTCTACACCTTCGAGAGTTCGCAAACCTGCCCAAACTGCATCATTGGTTTGTTTGACCTCATGACCATACTCTTGACGGCGCTCGGCCTGATTCAACGTCCGTCCATGATGAAAAATAAAATTCGCCCATATAGGATTCGCCACGATCCAATCAATATTGGCATAAACCAGTGTCCGCACCGCAAGCTCGATCTCAGTTACAGGCTGTAATGCCGTAGCCAATGTACTTTGAAATAAGCGCAATCCAGTAATATACACCTCTGCTGCCAGCCCTTCTTTATTGCCAAAATGATGATAAACGTTGCCGACACTCACGTTTGCGGTCTTACAAATCATCTCAATCGTGGTCGCTTCCACACCATGCTCAACAAAGCAAGAAAGTGCCGCTGCGATGATCTCCTTGCGTCTGCTCATCATCCCTTCCTCATAAAACAATATCTTAGGCGTGATTATGCCTGAATTCACAGCCGATACGAACCTATAGCATTACACATCCAGCAGTATCAGATCACAGCGTGACTCCTCAGTCCACGCGGTGTCTTTTGGCTTGCGTTGACAGGCTCTAAATAACAGAATAATATTCTGTTTAGATCAATAAACAATCAGATCCAATCTCAATTCATTCAAGAGTTCACATGTATACCAATGAAATCAAGACCTAACAGCAGCTATCCATCACTCAAATTGGTCTAAGCATCTTCAAACCATCTCTTTTTTATATGTTGATTAGGAGTCACCCTATGAGCCATTACGCAGAAAGTTCAGCTCAATTTTCAATCGTCCATCCAGGCAGCGCGACCACTGCCGATACCACCCTCATCCCGCGTCCCATAAAATTCGAATGGGCGAATGCGCCGTTACAATGGATTCCTAACGATCCCTTCGGCAGTCACATCATCAATCATTTTAGTTTTACGCTGGTCCGTGGTGAGCTTTTCTTCTGTCGTGTCTTTAACCAAGCTCTGCCATTCATCACCGATGATGCACTGCGTGAAGATGTCAAAACCTTTATCCGTCAAGAAGGCATACACTCCAGCGCACACCGTATTTCGATTGATGAATATCTAACACGTTACGGCGTTGATATCGCAGACAACTACAAACGTGAAATGTGGATATTTGAGCATATGCTCGCCAACAAGCCATTTGGTTTAACAATCCCTAAAGCACTGCAACGCCAATGGCTGCTTTTCCGCGTCGGCATCGTCGCGGCAGCAGAGCATTACACCAACGGTTTTGGTCAATACGTGCTGGATCATTGCGACTGGGCAGCCCGCGGCGCCGATCCTGAAGTTAGTGACTTATTTACATGGCACAGTGCCGAAGAAGTCGAACATCGTACAGTCGCTTACGACCTCTATCGCCATCTCGGTGGAACCCACAGTATGAAAGCGCTCATCATGAGCTTCGTTGCGCCAATGTTTACCTACATTATGGCGGCTGGTGCTGCACAGTTGGCACAAGCCGATGCAGAAGCCCCAGCTGAGATCAAAAGCCTATTGAAACTTGGCTTTTGGCGAGCATGGGCGCGCTCAAGTAAAAATAACAACATGATGAGTTTAGGATGGTTCTTGGCCAAGCCTCGCAGCTTTTATTCGCGCAACTACTCACCGCTCTCAGAAGGCAATACCGCACAAGCCTTGGCCTATATCAATGCGTCTCCTGGTGTGATTGCGAACGGCCTGCGCCACTAAACTTACACGTCTTCAACACGCCACCGATCACTGGATTGGTGGCGGAATTTTATTGTTTCTATAGAGAATACAACGCTATGCCTCATCATCCGCAACACGATATCATCAGTTTGGAAGATATTCATCTTGCCGTCTACCAATGGGGACAAGCCCATAACAGTAAGCCGACCTTAGTCTGTATTCATGGTTATCCTGATGATGCCAGCGTCTGGACGGCTTTTGCCGAACAACTTGCTGAGCGCTTTCATGTTGTCGCCTATGATGTTCGCGGCAGTGGTCTCTCCTCCAAGCCCAAAGCCACCAGTGCTTATCAATTTGATCAATTGATCAGCGACCTTGGTGCCGTAATTGATTTTGTCAGCCCTGATCGCGCCGTTCATCTCGTCGGTTATGACTGGGGAGCACTGCAAGGTTGGGATGCGATTCTCAGTAATCGTCTTCAGGGTCGTATCGCAGGTTTTAGCACAGCTGCACCAAGTCTTGATCATGTTGGTCACTGGTTTCAACGTCGTCTACGCTCTGGCAAAGCCTCTGAACTACGGCAATTCGTGCAACGTGCTCTCGGCTCTTCCTATATGGCCATGATTCAACTGCCGATTCTGCCTGAACTCACATGGCAATTTGGTCTTGGCAAACTATGGCCTCATCTGGTTGGGCGTATGGAGTGCACTGCTGTTCCCGCCAATCCAAATCTCGTCAGTGACGCCACACACGGTCTCGGTCTGTACCGCGCCAATCTGATCCCTGTATTGACCCAGCCCAGCCTGCGCAGCACCCATCTACCAATACAACTGCTGATCATGACTCATGATCCCTTTGTTGCCCCGATCTTGTTTGAGGGGATGAAAGAGTGGGCGCCACAGAGCCAATCGATATCGATCAAAGCAGGTCATTGGTGGCTGCTCAGTCAACCGCACATCGTCGCCGAACAGATTGCACTCTATATTGATCAAATCTATCCTAACTAATCCGCCATGGTTTCATGAGTCCAAAATATTGATCTACTGATGAGACCACCCCCAAAACATTTCCAACTCTCAAAGATCCGATATTCTATTTTTAACAATTTTCTATATACAGTTTTCAACTCGATGACTGTAGAATTTGCTCGTTCAATTTCTGTCGAAATCCACACAGTCGCTTATGCTTCTATCTCGCATTATCATTCAGCTACTTTGTCTGCTCAGTTATATCTGGGTTTCGACAGGTGTCGCCAATGCGATGCAACTCTATCAAGCAAGCGTTCAAGAGCCGACTGCGCAAATTATTGTTGATGACGATCGTCACCGTTTAATACTCCATCATCAAGGCTACCGTGATTCACACGAACCTAAAGCCAATGGTGCACCGCACATCCATAGTGATCATGTCATCAAGCTGAGTTGTGCGCATCCAGAGTTTTCGGCATTAGCTAGTCATGTGAAATTAGCAAAAGTTAAGATTGCTACCGATGTGTTAGTTGCTTATTTACCGCCACCTGTCTTTAGTTACACTGCATTCGCACAAAAAACGCTTGTGGCACAACAACCACCACCAGCAAATTCACCACCATTAAGTCGCAACTCCTCAATTGCAATTGTTCAGTTAACCCAACTCCGAATTTAGCCACATCTCGCTCTGCCATTCGTGTGGGGCATCTTCTCGTTTAAACCATTGCGGCCACGCCGCGTATCCCAATTTCTTAAAATTTAATCTAAAGGATAGTCATGTCTTTTATTCGTCCCTTGACGAGCGCAGTCGCCATGCTGCTGCTCAGTGCTGCTCCTTATTTACATGCCGCCGCCAATAATCGTTTTCCTGTGACTGATGTTCAAATGCGTACGCTGGGTATTGAGCTTGTCGCGCTGAGTACTCAGTCGAATAACGTCAATGCAAGTTTTCCAGCCCAAGTCATTTTACCGCCACAGCAAGAAACCATTGTCAGTGCTCCTCTTGCAGGTTTGGTCACTCGAATTTTGGTGCAAGAAAACCAACAAGTCGCTAAAGGTACACCACTACTCATTCTCAGCAGTCCACAACTCGGTGAACAGCAACTCTTATTGATCCAAGCCCAGAATCGTGTACGTCTTGCCAGCTCAACGGCAAGCCGTGAACGTGCTTTGTTTAAGGAAGGTATTATCGCTGAACGACGTGTCATTGAGGCGGACTCTGTGCTGCGTGATGCTCAAGCTGTTCTGCAACAAGCGAAAATGACTTTGAGCCTATCGGGTGTCGGCGGCGCTGCA
Organism: Aquirhabdus sp.; assembly: GCA_030149815.1. Lineage (GTDB taxonomy): Bacteria > Pseudomonadota > Gammaproteobacteria > Pseudomonadales > Moraxellaceae > Aquirhabdus. The sequence continues at coordinate 119,795 of JASLHI010000012.1, forward strand.
CTCAATCGAATGAGTCAAAGCAACAAGATCAGCAATCAACTCACCATCACAGCTCCGAATGCAGCAACCATCATGATCCTGTCAGCAAAACTCGGGCAACGCGTCGCTGCTGCTGATCCACTGCTGCAACTTGCCAAACTCGATACCTTTTGGCTGAATATTCAAGTTCCGAGTGGCGATATAGGCCGTTGGTCATCTGGTCAACACGTCCAAATCAATGGAGGCGGTTCTGGAACAATTATGAGCATCCATCCATTGAGTCGAAATGGTCAAACCTCATCTGTTCGCGCCAAGGTAACGTCTGGGGCTTCTGCGCTGCATTTAGGTCAATTTGTTCAAGTGAAATTACCGTTGATCGCAAGCAACTCATGGAATATCCCAATCTCAGCGATTGCCCGTCAAGGTGAGAACGCTGTGGTTTTTGTCCGTGACAAAGATTGTTTTCGCGCTATCCCCATCAAGGTGCTCACCAGTGCAGGACAACGCGCCCAAATCAGCGGCGCACTGAAAGCGAATGATCGTATCGCATCGACCAGCGTCATCGCGCTAAAGGCTGCATGGCAAGGTGGCGCGGAGGAATAAAACCATGATCACGCAATTGATCCAATTCGCGCTCTCACAGCGCAGCTTTATTTTGATTACGGCGGCTTTGCTATCAGGTGTAGGTTGGTATTCATTTAATCAGATTCCAATTGATGCCTTCCCCGATGTCGCCAGCCAGCAAGTCAAAATCATTTTGAAAGCACCCGGCATGACCCCAGAAGAAGTGGAAAGTCGTGTCGCTGTACCGATTGAAACCGAAATGCTCGGTATTCCGAAGCAAGAAATGCTGCGGACAACGGTTAAATACGGCATCGTTGACCTGACATTAACCTTTAATGATGGTACAGACATCTACTGGGCGCGACAGCAAGTCGCTGAACGACTCACAGGAGTTATGTCAGAGTTACCTGCTAGCGTGGAAGGCGGTATGGCACCCATCACCACACCCCTAGGCGAAATGTTCCAGTTCACGGTAGACAATCCCAATCTGAGCCTGATGGAGCGAAAATCTCTACTTGATTGGATCATTCGCCCTGCACTGCGAACCGTATCAGGTGTCGCCGACGTCAATGTGCTAGGCGGTGTCACCCGTAGCTATGAGGTCATTCCCGACCCAATCCGTATGGCCGCATCAGGCATCACACCAGATTTGCTCAAGGCAAAAATTGAAGCCAACAATCGTAATGATGGCGCGGGTCGTCTCATTGAAGGAGGTGAAGTTCTGCTGATACGTAGTAAAGGTAATATTTCCAGCATCGACGACCTGAAAGCCATCGTGATTAAAGTGGACGGCACGACGCCATTACGCGTCAGCGATGTTGCTGAAGTGAAAATCGGCGAAATGACCCGCAACGGTGTCGTGACTCAAGATGGTCAACATGAAGCTGTCGAAGGTCTGGTGCTTGGTCTTGCTGGTGCCAATGCCAGACAGGTCGTCACAGGTGTTGAGCAAAGGATTAAAGAACTCACGCCAAGTTTGCCTAAAGGCACTCAAATCAAGGTGTTCTATAACCGTGCTGATCTGGTCAATAAAGCAGTACATACCGTGAGCAAATCGTTAGCTGAAGCGATTATCTTAGTCTTAGTATTGCTTGGTGTATTTTTGGGTAATCTTCGAGCTGCGATTACGGTTGCTCTAATCCTGCCCTTATCCGCGTTATCAACTTTTATTCTGATGCGCCAAGTCGGTATGTCAGCCAATCTAATGAGTTTAGGCGGTCTTGCGATTGCCATTGGCATGCTGGTTGATGCGGCGGTGGTCGTGGTCGAAAACGTAGTTCAGCATCTGGCACATGATCCATCTAAAGGTAAACTGCCACGTCTGCACATCATCTATCGTTCAGTTCGAGAAGTTGCTGCGCCTGTCGTTACAGGGATGTTGATCATTATCATCGTGTTTTTGCCGTTACTTACCCTGCAAGGCATGGAAGGCAAATTCTTCGTTCCCGTTGCATTGACCATTGTTTTTGCACTGTTTAGCTCATTACTCCTCTCATTGACGGTGATTCCAGTACTCGCATCATTTCTGCTGAAATCCGTATCGCATGAAGAACCTTGGCTGCCGCGCCAACTTCTGCGTCTTTACACCCCACTTCTTGATAAAGCCTTTTTGCATCAAAAGATCGTTTTTGTCAGTGCAGCAATCCTGCTTGCCCTTGCTGGTGTTGTCTACACGCAGGTTGGTAAGACCTTTATTCCTGCAATGGATGAAGGTGACATTGTCATGGGCATCGAAAAGTTCCCTTCCATTAGCCTAGAAGAATCGGCTGCTTTGGATTTAAAGATCCAACAGGCAGTGATGAAATCTGTGCCAGAAGTCATTGGCGTTGTGGCTCGTGCAGGATCAGACGACATCGGGCTAGACCCCATGGGGCTAAATCAGACCGATACGTTTCTGATTTTAAAACCACGCAATGAGTGGCGGATACAGTCCAAAGAAGAGTTACTTGCCGAATTACGCAAAGTACTCGATCAACTGCCGGGAACAACCTATAGCTTTACCATGCCCATCGAAATGCGTGTTTCCGAGATGATTATGGGCGTCCGTGGTGATCTGGCGGTGAAGATTTATGGTCATGATTTACCCACGTTGAATCGCCTTGCTGCTGAAATCTCAAGCGTCCTCAAAACCGTTGAAGGCAGTCAAGACGTCAATACCATCGTCAATGATGGCGTGCAATACCTCAGTGTGGCGGTTGACCGCTTGGCCGCAGGTCGTTTTGGTCTATCAGTAGAAGATGTGCAAGAAACTCTACGCCTGCAAATTCAAGGGATACAAGCAGGAAAAGTATTAGAAGGCAATCACCGCATTCCAATTCAGATTCGAGGCTCAGCAGATATCCGTATGTCACCCGGTGATTTTGCCAATCAACGTATCATCACGCCGTCTGGTGAGTCTGTTCCGCTCAGTAGTATTGCCACACTTCAGCGTGTTGCAGGCCCAGTTAAAATTGATCGTGAAATGGGTAGCCGCTATAGCGTAGTGGTCAGCAATGTCACTGGACGCGATCTGGTTGGTTTTGTTGAAGATGCCAAACAAGCCATCGCAACCAAAGTCAAAATGCCGGAAGGCTATCGTGTCACTTTTGGCGGTGAATTTGAAAATCAGCAACGCGCAGCCGCGCGCCTAAGCTTGGTCACACCGATCGCCTTGGTGCTGATTTTTATGCTTCTATTTTCTAGTTTCCGTTCGGTGCGTCAGTCGCTATTGGTGCTGAGTAACATTCCATTTGCCTTAGTTGGCGGAATAACGGCTTTATGGCTGACTGGTGAATATCTCTCTGTGCCCGCCTCGGTTGGTTTTATCGCGTTACTCGGAATTGCAGTGCTCAATGGCGTGGTGATGGTGAGTTACTTTAATCAACTCCATACCGAAGGCATGCCGATTGATCAAGTCGTGCGCGAAGGTGCTGGGCGTCGTTTGCGCCCCGTATTGATGACGGCGGCCATTACTGCATTTGGTCTATTGCCATTATTGTTTGCAACTGGCCCCGGATCTGAAATTCAGCGTCCGCTCGCCATCGTAGTCATTGGCGGTCTCATCACAGCGACTGTACTGACCTTATTTATCTTACCCATGTTGTATTCCCGATTTGCATTCAAAAAGGTCGTCTTAAAGGAGGAACGTCATGACTGAAGTTTGTCTTTATTTATTGGCGGCTCCTGAACTTGAGGAAAAGCTGCTTGATCAACTCCTCATGCATCCGCAGTTGTCTCACTTTGTCAGCCAACCCGCCGCGAGTCATGGTGGTCATTTGAATGATCTCAATCAAGGAGAACAAGTCCTCGGTCGAGGTGATGCAGTGCTTATTCAGGCACAACTCACACTGAAGGATGCCAATGATCTCATTACTACACTACGTGTAGATTTTGCCCAAAGTAGCGTGCTGTTTTGGATTGTGCCTGTTTTGACAAAAGGAGTGCTTTAATGAAACCTTTTTCTCTCATCATGTTTCCACTCTTACTGAGCCTGAATGCCTCGGCAGCTGAGTCAGAAGTGATCATTCCACAATTCCTACCCGAAGGATTAGCTCGGCAATTACTTGTCAACGATCCTGAAATCGCCAGCGCAGAAAGTACATTACGTTCTGCTCAGATTGGCGCTGAGCAACAACGATTATCTCCCTACGACTGGGTCGCACGCGGCACTTATCAACGGCGCGACTATCGGAATAGTACAGGGTCAGGTAACAACTCAAACTCTAATGAGTGGAATGTGGGTATTGAGCGGACAGTGCGTTTACCAGCCAAAGTCAGTGCAGATCAAGCCAGCAGCCATGCCACAAATGCACTGGCACAGCTTCAAGCACAACAAGTACGTCGTCAAGCTGTGTCTGGTTTACTCAATGCTTGGTTGGACTGGCTGGATGCCGATACTCGGAAGTCGCTATTACTACGGCAACAAATCGCGGTTTCTGATAATGTCGCGGCAGTACGTAAACGCGTGCGAGCTGGCGATGCTGCTCAACTTGAACAACAACTTACCATGGCAGAATTGGCAACCGTCCAGCGTCAAGTCAGCGCAGCGTCTTCGCTAGCATCCAGCAAATTGACACAATTGACTACACGTTACTCCATGACCAATGAGCTCATCACCAGAGATTTGCCAACACCGATCAAGGTGACTCATGACGCAGCATGGTGGCAAACACGACAGCTTGCGATGAATCTTGAGCTTGAAATTGCCCAAGCTCAGATCAATATCGCTTCCGCGGCAGTGAATCGAGCCAAGGCTGATCGTCTACCCGATCCAACACTTGGAGTCTTTACCGCCAGTGAAGCGCATGGCAATGAGCGTATTATAGGTCTATCGGCGAGTATTCCTCTTGGCAGTCAACGACGTGCGTTAGAGATCGAGCGTATGCAAACCCAGCTAGAAAGCGTCCGCCTCAATCGTGTCCTCATCGAACGTGAGCAGCGTGCTGAAAGTATCAATCGCTACAACGCAGCGACTGATGCATATGAACAATGGCAATTAGCACAGCAAACTGCATCTCTGATGGCTAAAAATGCAAAGCTCACGCAAAAGGCTTATACATTAGGCGAAGGCGATATTCAGCAACTCCTCCTAGCGCAGCGCCAAACACTCTCCGCCGTAGAAGATGAATCGAGCGCCAAAGTCACAGCCCTTCGCACCTATGCGGATCTGCTACTGAATGCACAACTCTTGTGGCCTAACTTGCTGAACGCTAAAGCCCTGTAAGTACGATTGAAACGAAAAAAGCGGATAAAATCTATCCGCTTTTTTATATACCAATCATCGCCGTATCAATGCGGCGGCGTTGCAGGAACTTTCTGCCAGCCAGAAGGACAACTTTGTACATAAGGATAATAACCTTTCGGCGATTCACAGTAATACCAGATCGGAAGTGTCGAGGTGTTAGGCGCCGATTGCACGACTTGAGAAGGGCTATTGTCATATACCGTCACAGAACTACGTTCTACATAACTTGGTGAGTAATAGCCTGTGTAAGCATAATCATAGTAGGGGTAAGTCAGCAACGCACCAGTCGCCAGCCCCAATCCAAAGCCATAAAAACCGCGACCGCCATGCCAATAACCACCATGTCCATGATAGCCATATCCATGATAATAGCCTGAATGAGCCTGAACATTAGGTGCAACCATTAAACTGCCCATCATGGCAAATACGGCAGACATCATCCATATTTTTGACTTCATCTGGCATCTCCTTCAGCTTAGTCTCAGCGCGCCACTATCACGCTGCTGCCAATCTTTTTGGATCAAAAAAGAATGGCAGCAATATCTTTTAACTTACTTATATTATGCGCTTAAAATGTGATCAATTAAGGATTTTTTGTATTTCTTTTCGTTGTTTTTGTGAGATTGATCCTCCTACAAATTTTATCAATCATGCGGAGTATTACCTAATCTCCTAACTCTTATTTCCATAAAAATGATCTGCAGCCCGAAATGTACCGACATGTAGATTCACTAGCTCAGGCAAAGCCTGATAGCCGCCAGCCAACACAAACATGATGGGAATGCCCTGCTTTTTAGCAAACTCAAACACCATACAATCACGCCGATATATTGCCTCAGAATCAAACCAGCTCGAGCCGTAAGGATCAGCATAGTGACAATCCATACCAGCCTGATAGATCAATAACTCGGTTTTTTGAATCAGGATTTGCTCGAATGCCTCATGCAACGTTTGCTCATATTTGGCAAACGTCCCATCGAATCTTGAAATATATCGACCCATGCTTCGTTCAAAATCTCGGCAGCCATATCGCAAACCAAAAATCGTAAAATTAAATAAGTTCGGCAAGCGTGTTGTAAATTCGGCGGTACCATTACCGCCATGCTGATCACAATCTAGAACAAACACTTTTTTATCTGGATACTGCTGTGCAACCAGTGCCAAACCATTAAATGTACAAAATCCACCACCGCACTCATAAACCGCATGATGGAAACCTTGTGCGATATTGGCACTGATTCCTTCATCCAACGCAATTGCAGAGGCCGTTAACTGTCCCGCTTGAATCAGCAATACTGCATCACGCAGTTGCTCAGACCATTTAAATCGCGACATTCCTGCTAGAGGCATTTTTCCCTGCAAAAATGCATCCACATAACTCGGGTCATGCAAAGTCCTCAGAACTTGCGGATCAATCTCGTCTGGTTCCACTAACTCAGCTAAGGATTGATCAACAACAGCCTGTGCAACACTATGCAACTTTTCCATACTATTGGTATGTGTCGCAGCAATATAGCGTGGAGAATAACAGGCTTTAAACAATCTGATCGCTCCCCACATTCATTCCTATATTGACCGAAGCATCCGCACTAGCGACTTGTTGTTCAGCAACTTCGATCAACTGAGATAACTGAGCCACATCAGGACTAAATAAATCGTTTTCAATTTGTTGACGAAAATGTGTACTAAATGCGCGCTCTCTATTTTCTGGTGATACTGCAAGCGTCGTCAGTCTTAAAAACCAAAACCCTTGAATATCAGCAAGTGGAATAATATAGCCAGATAAGAACTTGCTCTTTTGTTGATGCACACGCTCAGGATCATACGCCACAGCAAACGAACTTCCGACTGGCAAACGTACGCCATTTAGCACAATCACTCTCAAACTAATACAAGAATGATCATCACCCATATTAATTTTTTCCATGAGCAGAGGTCGACTCTGCTCATCCACAAATACATTCACAAATCCACGGCGTGGGATCTTACGATATGCAATTTCCAGAAAAAATTTTTCTGCCATCGGGCATGAACCAACTTTAGGTTTCTCATCTAAAACCTGTAAATGTTCGAGCCCAGATGTATCCTCTGGCGGTAAAATAATATCCTGTATCAGCGCAACGACAAGCAGACTCTCCTCACGGCTCACCAGTTTATGAACATGACGTAAGCGATGCTGCCATTCAACCTGTTCACGAAGAAGCTGGACAAAATCAGGTTCGCCCACATGAGAACCAGAATGAAGGGTCTTCGATTTTGCTTTTGGTGTATGTTGACGCAGAAATTTCTGTACGATGGGATGAATATCAAGATTACGCCAACTGGTTAAATGCAATCCATGTGAAGCCGCTTGGGCGACCACATCACGCAAAGGCTTCATGATTGAATCAGCAAAAAGCTTAAAATCATCAAACTCAAAGGGAGATCGAGGCTCATTTATGAATCCAGCCAAAACCCGCGTAGCCTGTGTATAGCCGCAGCCACGACGCTCCGATTGATGACTAAAATGCTCGTTGAGCATTTCTGTTAATTTTGCAGATAATGGCATTCCCTGAGTCTGGAATGCACTCACAATCTCATGCGCATCTGAGTGGATGTCTTTTTCCATGAGTACCCTCCGTGGTACTTTTTTCTAATTTTAATCTTCAACTTTCTCAGACATCGCCAACTGAATTTATGACTCGTCTACCAGCAATTAAACAATACTTAAAAAAATAAACCTATAATTTTATTGGTTTAATTTGCTAACTTAAGATCACCCTCAACCAATCGCTGAGAGCAAAAACGCATACCGTGAAGCACCTGCCCCAACAGTGCTTTTTCATCCGTTAACACCATGAGAACCATGGGATAGTTATCACACGGCACATGCGCAATAATCGCCTTGCCATTGGTTGCATCTAAAATAAATGACTGACAATTAGTCAACCGAATTTCAGAAGTAAATGCATGGACCATCGACAAAAGAGAACTACTGACAGCAGCAACCTTACTGCTATCAAAACTATTTTGATTACTCACACTTGCAACTTCAAATCCATCACCAGATGCCAATACGACACTATTAACACTCTGGACACTTGAGCACAGCTCATCAACGCATCGTTTGGCAAACTTCAAAAATAATGAAGAAGGCTGCCTGTGTTGTGTATTACCGATAATGGCCATTTTCTTTCCTTAATCAATTAACCAAATTTCTAAAATAAATTGCCCAGACTTAATCGTTTTTCCAATCCTAATCAAACTTTGTTTTAAGCAAGCAACTGAACTTCCAAAGAAGCAATGACTGTCTCAATCAACAGCAATACATCACTACGTTTACGCGCATCAACCGCAAAAATTGGATATTCTTTACTGTTCTGAATTTGCCACTCTCGGTATGGCTTTAGAGAACAATTATTGCCAACATCCACATGCGTAACCCCAATAATCACAGTACGTCCATCACCGCCAAATGCATTCAAATACATTTCCAGATCAGCCAATGGATCTGGCGCACTATGATCAATTAAAACAATGACTCCGAGCGCCCCATGCGCAATTGACGGCCACATAAAACTAAAACGTCGCTGCCCAGGCGTACCGTATAATCCAATCTTGATCTGATCATCGATTGTAATTTCTCCATAATCGATACCTACCGTCGTCAGCAGCTTACTATGCGCAACCTCATCGGTATTTAAAGCCTCTGTGGCAAATACAGTGATTTCTGAAATGCTTTGGATAGCCTGCGACTTCCCTGCGCCCATCCCCCCGCCAAACACAATTTTGTACCGTTGCATATCCTTATCCTGAAATTAAGTCCACGACATACCATTGCCACTGTATCCCTACACTTTACAACCCTAAGCGCCGTCGGACTCCAAGCAATAAACGTCTAAGCCCTGTTGCCTCCTCTTGATGGACGACTTTTTCAGCCTTCGGTTGTTCTTTCGGCATCGTATCTGTATATATTTCAGCGAATCCAACCATGACTAGCGCTGATACAAAATGTTGTGCCCTTAGCAAAGGGATTTTCAAATCATTCACTAGATCTTGAGCTGATGCCACATTGCGAGCTAATCTAGCTGACATCAACAACAAATCCTTTCGATCATCTACACGCGATGGCTGCGGCCAAAATTTCAGCTTCACCAACTGACTTGGTGCAACAAAAACGGAACAACTGGGTTCAAACCACGCAACATCCCACAGCCATTGCATTAAATCGACCGCACAACGAGTTCCTGAAAAATAAGGTAAATGCTCATAAGTTAGACGACCCTGCATATCCACTGGAACACGGCGCTCTTGAACTAAATAAATAATTTGGTTGACGGTATCAATTGTTCCGACCGCACCACAGCGATCCGATAAGTGCAGAAAGCCATCATGAGATGTACGCAAGTATTGAAAAATTTTGGCATTGTCAGATAAAACTTGAGTAATCACCAGTTCCTGTAATTGCACAGGCTGGACGGGTGCTACAGATTCATTTAAAACACTCTCGTGAATCCAAGTCCTAAGTCGCGTATTTTCAACAAGCGGTAAATTGATAGTATTTGTATTGCTATGATCTTCTTTGACAGAATGCCCAGCCAACAAAACAGGAACTCTATTATTTCGTAGTAAATTTTGAATACTACTAGCATTGATAAAATTTGAATTGACGATTAGAAAATCGAGATTGTCATGGTTTGCACCCACCCAATCAATTTCACTCCCCTCTAGAATGGCAGCAACATGCTGACGGATCGTAACCACCTCCGAGTGACCCAACCCTAAAATAGACACCTTAAATAAAGACTTCATCCTTGTACATCCATACACTTTATGAGTGCTTTTTTGATTAATTTTATTCCTTACAAAGATCAAGCAAAGATACATCCATGCACTTTGCTTGACTCAGCATAATCAAAACAGTGATGAAAATTTTTTCGAATTAAGAGAAATCAAGTTCTTTCTCAAAACCTTTCACTGTATGACGTGCCATTGCTAGATTAGATTTTGCACGATCCAGAACAACATATAAGAACATATCCTGATTGCGCTCTAATGGACGAATCAAGTGATATTGTTTACCCAAGGTGATCAGAATATCTTCGATATGATCATTCAATTTTAAAGCGCTTGCCACTTTACGCTTTGCACGCACCACTTCAGTATTACCAGCAGCAGCCAGTTCGAGATCTACCCCACCGCCAGCGGTTGCCAGAGCCAGACCACTAGTAGAATCAACCAAAGCAGCACACATAAATCCATCAAGGCTTGTCAGTCCGTCAAGTAAAAGCTTTGCCATTTCAACTACTCCTTAGTAAATGATCCATGTTTATATTTTGATATATCCATGTTTTATAGTTTGATAAAAGTTAGAGTCATCAGTTACCCCAACGATTCGAATCTACGCCTAAAAAAATAAAAAGTCACCTGATAGATCTAACGTTTGTTCAAATTTTATTTTTTCAAAATTATCAAAATATATTAATAATAATTAATGTTTTAAGAGAAAATTTAATAGGAAAGATATCTTAAAAATACTATTTAAAAAATAGCAAATGTAAGTATTTATTTCATAAGCCATAAGAACTATTTTTTATGGCTAATAAACATTCGTTTTAGTCAATTTCAGCACTTTTTAAAATCGCTCATATCCCAGCAAATAACGCCATTCTCCGACAGCAAGTTTTGACATCGAAATTCGACCGATGCGAACACGTTTCATCGCGAGAATATCGAGGCCAACACCGTGGCACATTTTCTCAATTTGATCGAGTTGGACATTTTTTAGCGCGATGCGCAGATGATTTTCATTTTGCCAACTCACTTTGGCGGCTGGCAGCAATTCACCTTTGTAATAAAAACCTTTATTTAATCGCTCTAAATCCTGTGCGGAGAGCTCACCTTTCACTTGTACAATAAATTCCTGCTCGACACGGTTGCCCTCATCAATCAATTTACGTGCAACGCTACGATCTTGGGTATAAATCACCAAACCACTTGCAGCACTTTCCAGTGGTAATGTCGGCGTGAGCTTGCGAAAATGCGACTGTAGCGGACGAATATTCGAGCGGTCACCCTCAACTTGTGAATCAACAGTAATCAGCTGCAGAGCATCATGTTTTAATAAGTCGTCGTTTAATTCTTTTTCCGCAAGTAGTTCTTCTTCGGTCTTTTTACTGTCTTTTTCGCGTAGCTTTTTCCCATTTAACAGATCATGCGTTAAGCCAAAATCATACCCCGCAGGCTTATTAAACAAGATCGTAATCGGCACAATCGGTTTAAGATTTGCTTTTTCATGCAGTTCAACTTTTTGATTGAGGATCATAAAGTTAGGCTGCTCAATCACTTTGCCATCTACAGATACCCAACCGCCCGCAATATAGGTCTCAGCATCACGGCGAGAACACGCCAGTAAATCACTTAAATGTTTAGCAAGGCGGACAGGTTCAGTCATGACACATACTTCAATGATTCGGATGCCGCATTGTACGCTGAAAACTACAGTTTTTGACTAACGACCGATAATCTCTCGTTGCTACAATCAATACGATTTCCTCTCATCATCAGATCAGAAGGGTTTGAGCCATGAACGATAGAAAAATGAAATATCAACGTATGATTAATAAAATCTCAATTGTTGCAGCAGTCCTCAGTATCCAGCTCACAGCTTCTCAAATCATCTATGCTCAAACCGAGCCAAAGCCTCAATTATTTGAAGGCATGATTGGTAGTGCCCCAGTCGTTATGGAATTGACCACAAGCACTGACAACACAGTCACTGGACGCTATTTTTATACCAAGCATATTTTGGATATTGCACTAGATGGAATGAAGCTCGCAGATGGTCATATACAACTCGGTGAAAACCAGAACTACGGTGATGACAAACGATTCGATATGGATTTGTATCCTAACCATGATGGCTATAGAGGTGAATGGCATGGACATGACGTCAAACATCCCAAAAATATCGCTATCTCGCTGACTCCAATTCAGAAGAAAGCACGCCAAAACGTATATCAATTATCTTCAGATAGCACCGATTATGATCAAATTCGTTTAGCTAAACTCTCGCTACGCCAGCAAAACATCACGCATTTTGGCAATTATGATTTGCAATGGTGGCTAGAGCCGATCAGTAAAGTAAGTTTCTTTCGTGTTATCAGTGGTTATCCAGCAGACACTTTGACGAGAATTAATAAAGCTTTGACCACACGACAATGGCAGGAAGTGAACAGTTATTTTTCTTGTCAATTAGGCGGCGCCCGCAATTCTGGTGGTGATTATGACGTCACGGTCACACCACGTTTTATAAATGACAAAGTGCTCAGTAGCAGCGTGGAGTCGAGTTATTACTGTGGTGGTGCTCATCCTGATTTTAGTGATAATCCAATCAACATTGATGTAAAAACAGGGCAAGAATTGCAGCTTGAAGATGTCTTATGGGTTGGTAAAACCAAACGGATTACGCTCAAGCGCGATGCAAATGGTCAACTGACCGACTTTGATTATGCAACTCACATTTTAGGTCCTTGGATTAACCAAACGATGACTAAGCTCTACCCCAATGAGGTAGGTTCTGATAGTAAAAAAGACGAAGATTGCGACTACCGCGACCCAGAACTTTGGCAATTTCCAGCGTTTTATTTTACACCCACAGGACTTCATCTCTCTGCATATTTTGCACGTGTCGCACGAGCTTGTGATGATCCAGATTGGGCTATTGTTCCGTGGAAAATTGTCAATCAACATCCAGGGGTATTGAGGATGCCGTTACCTTAACCCATAGCTAGGATCTGCCGTGTTAAAGCAGGAGCTAGCTTACTTTTCTATTTTGTCTTAGGTTTCTCAATTGGAGAGACATTTCTAATAATATCAGTATGCTGTGGCAAAACAGTACCGTGATTGATTTTATTTGGTACGGAACGTTCATTTAAAACTGTTGATTCACTCTTATTCCGATCACGAACTACAGATATTGTAGGATTAATAGGTTTTTTCTGATCACTCATAACAATCTCACTTATGTTCTTTATTGAAAAAATAACAAGAAATACTATACCTATAAGAAAGGCTATACCTGACCATAAATTTAATCTCTTTGTCACAGTATACGACTTTCTTACCTTTGCGTCTGGTATGTATAAATCTTTAATCGCTCCCTTCAGAGCAATTGTACTTGTATAATGAGAGGTAAGAATTAGAATTAAACTCAGCGCAAATAAAACCCAAGATAACTCCATCAAACATAAAAGAACCAGATGTTTACTGGACAAAAAATTTCTAACAAATACTAGAGAAACCCCTAAAGCACTACTTGAAAGAGCAACTAAAGTTTTATCATATTGGGCTTGTGACTTTGCAAGAAGTTCTCTTAAATCTCTTTCTACATTCTTAGAGTAGGCAAGCCTCGTGAGCTGCTCCGAATGGCTATGATCATATTCACGCATATCTACCGAAAACTTTCGGTCTCGTTCCTTTTCTTTTTTTTCCCTAAAAGCATTATTTCTCACACTTTATCCCCAAAACAAACAAAGCTCAAAATGAAACAATAGTTTTAATGTTATAGCATAAAAAAATCAACAACCTATGTTCTTACTAAGCTACACTCATACAAACAGATCCAAATCACTCAAAAACACGCCGATGCACTACAGGTTTTCCGAAACGCCTTGCCATTCGCATCGGTTCCGCTATAAACCGTACGCTCGCCTTGTTGAGTCAGTTGACCACTCCAATTCATATTTTTCGGCGTATTAAACCCTATCCAGCGATAGCCATCAGGCAACTTCGTGACTTTGTAATAGTTATCGCGCTCAGAACACATAAACTCAGCCACAGCCTCTTTCATACAGCTTTTTGGCAACACCCGATAATCAGAATCATCATGTACCAAGATCGCAGCATTTCCATCTTGCAATTTATGCTCAGCATCAGACTGTGCGATACGACGCTCGATCTCTAAACGTTCTTTTTCAACCTGCTCATTATGTTGCAAATCCAGTTGATAGCTCTTCTGCTGCGCATCGACGTTATAAGCCTGAGCAATTTGAGCACCAACCAATGAAAGCCCATCAGCAAAGGACGATGTCGAAAGCGTAAATAGCAAGCCAGCCACACCAATTATTCTCATGCTTTTCATTAGACTCGCCTTTTAACCATTCGTTCGTTATCTGCATCACTACTATTATCATGCCTTGACCCATAAAAAAAGCAGACCTTTCGATCTGCTTTCTTTCACATCTCAAAATTGCTTAGGCAATTATGGGAGCAAATGTTTTACGCCATCACGCTCTTCTGCCAACTCTTTTTCAGTTGCTGACATTTTTTCACGTGAGAAGTCAGAAATTGGTAAACCTTGAACGATTGACCAGTCGCCGTTTGCGCATGTTACTGGGAATGAGTAGATCAGACCTTTTTCGATGCCGTATGAACCATCGCTGTATACGCCCATTGATACCCAGTCACCAGCGTCAGTGCCAAGAGCCCAAGTACGCATGTGGTCGATTGCAGCGTTTGCAGCAGAAGCAGCAGAAGATGCGCCACGTGCTTTGATGATTGCAGCACCACGTTGTTGAACAACAGGAATGAATGTACCTTCGTACCATGTACGCTCAACCAAACCTTCAGCAGCAGCGCCTTTGACAGTTGCTTGTGAAATGTCTGGATATTGAGTCGCTGAGTGGTTACCCCAGATGGTCATTTTTTTCACGTCGTTCACTGTTGTGCCAGTTTGACCTGCCAACTGTGCCATTGCACGGTTGTGATCCAAACGAGTCATTGCAGTGAATTGACGTGGGTTGATGTTTGGCGCGTTACGTTGAGCGATCAATGAATTGGTGTTTGCTGGGTTACCAACAACCAAAACTTTGATGTTCGGGTTAGCGTTGTCGTTGATTGCTTTACCTTGTACAGAGAAGATTGCAGCGTTTGCTTCGAGCAAATCTTTACGTTCCATGCCTGGGCCACGTGGACGTGCGCCAACGAGCAATGCGTAGTCTGCATCTTTGAATGCAACATTTGGGTTGTCAGTTTGAACGATACCAGCCAACAATGGGAATGCACAGTCATCCAATTCCATCGCCACGCCTTTCAGCGCTTCAAGTGCTGGGGTGATTTCGAGGAGTTGAAGAATAACTGGTTGGTCTTTGCCCAACATATCACCAGCAGCGATACGGAACAGTAATGAATAGCTGATTTGACCAGCTGCGCCAGTAATGGCAACGCGGACGGGTTGCTTCATCGTTTTTCTCCAATAATTGGGCAAAGATAGGGGTAATATCAAGTCTCGTAAGCGCACTGGATCAACGCGCTTCCTCATCGAGCGCGTGTATTGTACTTGAAGCTGCGCACTTGTGCGAGTAAGCTGATCGACTGTACAGGTGAGTATTTACAATAGAGTACAAAATATGACGGTTTTTCAGCCTTCTGAAGTCAAATTCGAGTGGCTTAATTTCCGCCAACCCGTCGTCCGCGACCTCGCCTTCGCATTGGCAAGCCCGCCTTTAATAAGCCATTGGCCTGCTGAATTCACTTCACATCATCAGATTGATCTTCCTGACGAGCAATTTTGGCAAAGTCATTATCTGCGTTATTTGCCTCGCCTTCTCGCTTTAGACCTAGATCCAACTGAATTAAATCAAACACTTGATAAGCTTCCGAGTTCGAGACTTGGCATTCGCTTTGAGGCATTACTGAGTTTTTGGCTGAATGATCATTCAGGGGATTGGCACGATTTTGAGCTACTCGCAAAAAATATTCAGTTAAAAGATGAAAAAAGAACAATCGGTGAAGTCGATTTCATCATTGAAAATAAAATCACAGGTGAGATCGAACATTGGGAACTCAGCTTAAAATTTTATTTAGGCGAAAGCGCACTGCGACCTTATGAGTGGCGTGGACTCAATGACCGCGACACGTTTGGACGCAAAATCAAACATACCTTAGACAAGCAATTTAATGTCGATCACGTTGATTTACCTGAATTCGGTAAGAAAACAATTGATAAGCGCATTGCGATTTTTAAAGGCCGTTTGTTTTATCCTGATCTGATGACAAACACTGTGAAAGAGTCATTAGCAACATGGCTTCATCCACATCATTTACGCGGAACTTGGGGCTATCATTTACCCACTAGAATTAATTGGCGACGCGCTGCACGACGAGAATGGCTCACACCTGAACCCAATCCAGACGTTCAAATTAATCCTGTTTATCTGATACATGGACTCTATCTAGGCCAATTGATTGAACACATAGAAAATCAAGAAAAACCTCCAATCGAACGCATGATTCGTGTTAACACGTTTCACGTTCCGTTTAGCAAAACATACAACTCTCGTCTATAACACAGGGCTATAGCATAGAAACTTATATATACCTCGCGTTTGGTTACTAAGCGTTACGTTGCAGCTACGTCCTGATACTTGTTCAAAGTATGATCAAGGTCTAGTCTCGAATGACACAATAAAGTGTCACTTTTGGAGAATAATTATGTTTAAAGTTATTACAGCAGCTGCTTTGGCCGCAATGATGCTCACAGGTTGCAACACCATGAAGGGAATGGGAGAGGATGTATCTTCTGCGGGTCATGCAGTCACGAATACTGCTGCAACGACACAAGATAAAATGACACAAGACAAAATGTAGATTTATTGCTCAAAATAAAAACTCGCCATTGGGCGAGTTTTTTTGTTGATCTGTTTTTAGTTCTGAAAAATACACCGACACCATAACAGTTCATCAAATGTATGAGCTAAAAGCATTGATCATATCTGAATTCGTCGTTTCAAGCGCAAGCTCATAGGGTGTGTAATTAAGATCATTGATGCTAAATGGTGAAGCACCCAATTCTAAGAGAACTTCAACTGCTTGAATATTTCCCGATGAAACTGCGTCATAGAGTGGCGTACAATTACAATCACCCGGACTATCTATTTCTGAACCCATTGATGCCAAAAGCCTGATCGCTTCCACATCCCCCCAAAATGAAACCAAATGGATTGGTAACTCATTGCTAAGACTTCGTGAGTTTACACTCACATTCTTTTCTTGAATAAAGAGTATATCTGCACAAATTTTCAACAACTCTTTCGCGTTTCGCCATTTTTGTCTATGCGAATAAGCATTCATTACATTTTCACGGTAATACTCTTCTTTGTTTTGCGCTCCAGCTAAAGATAAATATACACTTTCAGGCACCTCGAAAAAATTCCATACAACATCAATTGACCACGTCAATTCCAAAGTTCTGTCTTTAGAGAAGTATTCGATTTTATCTATGTAATAATTTTTATTCTTCATGGTATTAACTTTGCATAATATTAGAATTTAGACCGAAGTTGTATGCCGCCATGAGACGCTAAATCATGGTGAACCATACAAGAATTACTAAGGCACTCAAATAATAAAAGACTCCCTCAATTCACGCTATACTTCCCTCCATAAAAAATGCTCGTAACCCATTCGTTAAAGTACATGCCATCATGCTGAACCACACACAAACACCATCCCAAACTGCCGCACTCAAAACCCTCTCGCGTGTTTTTGGTTATGATCATTTTCGTGGACAACAAGCCCAAATCATCGACAACGCAGTGCATGGCAAAAATACACTGGTACTCATGCCGACAGGCGGTGGTAAAAGTGTGTGCTATCAAATTCCAGCATTGCTCCGTGAAGGTGTCGGCATCGTCGTTTCACCGCTGATTGCATTGATGAAAGACCAAGTGGACACATTACGCGAGTTGGGTGTACGTGCAGAATTTCTCAATAGTTCGCTTCCCCTTCCAGCCCAACGACAAGTTGAACAAGACCTGCTAACTGGCGCACTGGATTTACTCTACGTCGCCCCAGAACGATTGCTCAATGCGAGTTTTTTAAATCTACTCGATCAAGCACCACTTTCACTGTTTGCCATCGACGAAGCACATTGCGTCAGTCAGTGGGGACATGATTTCCGCCCCGAATATCAGCAACTTGGATTACTCGCGCAACGCTATCCACACATCCCGCGCATGGCACTCACCGCGACGGCAGATGAACGTACACGCGCGGATATTATTCAGGTGCTGAGCCTGCAAAATGCACCAATCTTTTTATCCAGTTTCGACCGTCCGAATATCCGCTATACCATCACCGAAAAAGATAATGGTCGTAAACAACTCCTTGACTTCATTCAGCAGCAACCCGAAGGATCGGCAGGGATTGTCTATTGCCTATCGCGTAAACGCGTGGAAGAAACTGCGGAGTTTTTACAAAGCAAAGGTTTACCCGCCCTCGCCTATCACGCAGGTTTACCGCAAGCCGAACGCATCAAAGTCCAAGAAGAATTTCTCTATGAAGAAGGACGCATTGTCTGTGCGACTGTCGCGTTCGGTATGGGGATTGATAAACCTAACGTTCGCTTTGTCGCGCATTTAGATTTACCGAAATCGCTGGAAGGCTATTACCAAGAAACTGGACGCGCTGGGCGTGACGGCTTGCCGTCCGAAGCGTGGATGGCGTATGGCTTGGGTGATGTCGTTTCGGTGCGCCGCATGTTGGCGCAATCCGACGCGCCACCCGAAGTGAAACGAATTGAATCAGGCAAGCTGGATGCCTTGCTCGCCTACTGCGAAACTGCAAATTGCCGTCGGCAAGTCTTACTCAGCTATTTTGGTGAAACAGGCTCAGAGCCCTGTGGCAACTGTGATATTTGCGCTAATCCGCCAGAGACTTGGAATGCCACAATCGCCGCACAAAAAGCCCTTTCCGCCGCGATTCGTACAGGCAATCGTTTTGGTGCTGCACATCTGGTCGATGTCTTGCTCGGCGTAGAAACTGATAGGATCAAACAGTTAAAACATGATGAATTACCCACCTTTGGCGTCGGTCAGGATTTATCAGAAGCCGCATGGCGCAACGTGTTTAGGCAATTGGTTGCGCTGGGATATTTATTGCCTGATGCAGAAGGTTTTGGTGGCTTGATTGCAGGGGAAAAAGCCCGCGAACTGCTCAAAGGTCAATCCACACTCTGGCTACGCGAACTCGCATTGCCCAAAGCAAAAACTCCGCGTAAAGATCGTGCGATTGGCAAAGCCAGCGATCTACCTGTCGAAGTCCAACGTCGATTTGAAGCATTGCGAATCTTGCGCCTTGCCTTCGCACAGGCACAAAAAGTTCCGCCATATATTATTTTTAGTGATGCGACTTTGCGAGAAATGGCAATCAGTGATCCGAGTCATTTAGCTGAGTTAAAACAAATTAACGGCGTCGGCGAACAAAAACTCGCGCGTTATGGACAGGCGTTTCTCGATCGTTTGGCAGAAATCCGTGCATTGCCCACAGATCAAGCACCCGACTACATCGAACCAGTTTTGGAAAAAGTAGATACCGTTACCGCGACTTTAGAACTGGTCAATCGCGGCTTAGATCGCGCGCAAATTGCTGAACAACGTGGTTTAACCGTCGATACGATTGGCAGTCATTTACTCAAGTTGTATCAAAAAAATGAAGTCACCAAACACGAAATTCTCTATTTAGAACCTCATGAATTAAAAGAAATTCAAGCCGCGGCTAAAGAACTGAAAATGAAGCCCAAACAAACTG
Organism: Aquirhabdus sp.; assembly: GCA_030149815.1. GTDB lineage: Bacteria > Pseudomonadota > Gammaproteobacteria > Pseudomonadales > Moraxellaceae > Aquirhabdus. The sequence goes on from JASLHI010000012.1 coordinate 139,629, forward strand.
CGAGCAAGGCACTGAAAGAAGCGTTGAATCATCAATATGGCTATGCGGATATGAATGTGGCATTGTGGTTGTGGTGAGAAAAAGCGCTATAGCTCGTTGAGCCTGTCGAAACGCGCGGTAAATGGTCAGAAAGTTTAATTAAGGAAAAACTTTAACAACTTCTAAAAACTCTATAAGGAAATAACCATGTATCACTTTCTGTTCTTCTTATTTTGGGGCTCATTAAGTCTAGCTGGACTTGCGATTCTATTGACCTTGTTTGTTCCAAAATACCGCAAGCAACTCAAAATTCAAAGTACAAGAACAACCCTAGAAGAACGCTATGCCAAAGAAATTGCTGCAGGAACAGCAGTTATCATTCCAAAAGATCCAACTGAGTTTAAGAAACTAATTCTTATGTTTGGCTGTGCTGCAATCTTTGTCGTTTTATTTCAATGGTTCAAAAACTACACATCATCTTTAATGCAAACGTGCGCAACTATTGGAGAATGGAATAGTTCTTTTGTTTTTTTAGGAGTAATTTTTTTTATTGGCGGAATTTTATTATTATTCATCACCCTGTTTAGCTATAAATACTATAAAGAAATAATGGAGGATGGTTACGCACCATCCAGAAAAAATAAAGATATTCATGATCGTATTTCTTTTAAATTAACAAAGTGGCGGAGACTAAAAGAGCAATTCAGATTAATAACATCAATTGCTTTCTGCATACTTTTTATTTCCTCACCTATTTTGCTACTTCAAGCTAATCTGAATACTCCAATTTATAAATTCAACTATATTCATATATTAAATGACCATCTACAACAAGCATGCTTAGCAAACTTAAAAAAGAAACCTTAGCTAACAACCATAAAATATTTTTATTTTTCAAATTAAATCAAAATATTAATACAAGCCACTCATCGCAAAAATCCTTGAAACAATCTAAAATGCCCTGATACTTAATATAAGGGCAAATGGATTTGGTGAAAAATGAGTTGAAACGGGTACTCATTTTCCGATCGTTGTAATCCCGTAAAATCAAGGAGAAACATCATGAGCCTTGTCAGATGGGAGCCATTACGTGACATTGAAGATGTATTTGATCGCTATGCGAAAGCGATGCATTCAGATCATGGATTTGAGTTTGTTCAATCAGGGGATTGGACACCTCGAGTAGACATTAGCGAAACGGATAAGGCATTCACAATCAAAGCCGAAATCCCAGATGTCAGCAAAGATGATGTTAAAGTCAGCGTCGAAAATGGTGTGCTTTCGATTAAAGGTGAACGGAAACACGAAAAAGAAGAAGATGGAAAAAAATTCCACCGCATCGAACGTTACTACGGAAGTTTTTTGAGAAGTTTTACGCTTCCAAGCAACGTCGATGGAACCAAAATCAAGGCAACGTTTAAAGATGGTATGCTTGATTTACAAATTCCAAAAACAGAGGAAGTTAAACCGAAAGCCGTTGAAATCCATGTCGAAGCAGCCTGACTTAACACTCCGCCAGAAGCTAATCGAACACACAACTTGTGGCGGAGTTTTATTATCTGCACTCCGCCGATATTTACTTTAAAATGCCCGCATTGATTTAACTTTTTGGCAATAAATACCCATGAACACATTTCATCTCGAAGGTCGTCCTTTTGTTACGCTCAGTAATTTACTGAAAATCGAAGGTTGGTGCGAAAGTGGCGCAGCCGCAAAACATGAGATTGATGAAGGACATGTCACTGTGGATGGCAAAGTAGAGCTGCGTAAACGTAATAAAATTGTCGCTAATCAGGTTGTGAAATTTGCGGGGCAAACGGTGAGGGTTGTGGATTGAATACCACATCAAAGCAAGAACCGCACAACGCTATCAATTTCAGATAAAATCTGCCCATAACTTCATAGACGAAAATCTCATCAAATGTCCGCTACTTTAGATTTAACCCTTGACCTCATCAGCCGCCCATCCGTCACCCCCATCGACGCCGATTGCCAAACTATCATGGCAGAACGCCTTGCCAAAATCGGTTTTCATATCGAAAAGATGCGTTTCGGTGATGTCGACAATCTCTGGGCACGACGTGGCACAACTGGATCACTATTCTGCTTCGCAGGTCATACTGACGTTGTCCCGACAGGTGACCTCGGCAAATGGTCATCAGCACCTTTCGTCCCAGAAATCCGTGATGGACAACTCTATGGTCGTGGCACAGCCGACATGAAAAGCGCATTGGCTGCGATGGTTGTCGCCTGTGAACGATTTGTTGCTGAACATCCTGATCATCAAGGCTCAATCGCGTTTTTGATTACCAGCGACGAAGAAGGCCCATCGATTAACGGTACAGTAAAAGTCGTCGAAACCTTAGAAGCACGCAACGAAAAAATTAAATGGTGCTTGGTCGGCGAACCGTCAAGTACCAAAACACTCGGTGATGTCATCAAAAATGGTCGTCGCGGCTCGTTAAATGGTATTCTCACCGTACATGGCAAACAAGGTCATGTTGCCTATCCTCACCTTGCGGACAACCCTATTCATCGCGCTGCACCTGCGATTACGGATCTCAGCAATGAAATCTGGGATCATGGTAATGACTTTTTCCCAGCGACCAGCTTCCAGATTTCTAATCTCAACTCAGGCACTGGCGCAAATAATGTGATTCCAGCGGATATCAATATCGTCTTCAACTTCCGCTTCTCAACCGAAGTCACCGCAGAACAATTGAAATCGCGGACTCACGCTATCCTTGATAAACATAATTTGAAGTACACACTGGATTGGTCACTATCAGGACAGCCATTCCTGACTGCGGAAGGCGAACTGGTCGCCGCGGCGCAAGAAGCTATTCGTGAAACTGTTAATATTGAAACCGAACTCTCAACCAGCGGCGGTACGAGTGATGGACGTTTCATTGCACCAACTGGTGCACAAGTTCTGGAACTCGGTGTGCTAAACGCAACAATTCATCAGATCAATGAACATGTCGATGTTGCGTCTTTAGAACCTTTGACCGATATTTATCAAAGTATTCTGACCAAACTTCTCGCCAAGTAAAAACTCAAAAGCCGACAATCATGTCGGCTTTTTTATATCCATTGCTACACATAAAATATTTATTTCTTTTTAAACGATTTTTCAAGTTTTTCTAAATCAGGAACAATCCAAGTCTGATCATCATGTTTTACATATTGGAAAACAAATTGATCTGTTTTTGCACTCGATACATCTGATGCAGATTCAATGTCTTTCAGTGAAGAAATACGAATTTTGGAAATATTAGGTGACTTGAGTGTCGCAATCGCATAACGCAAGTTATCCTGCTCTCCCTCAATCAACAAGGCATGGGTCATATCTGCTTTTGTGCCGACAACCACCAAAGGTAATTTCTGACCTTTCCATTCAACCTGCTGATTGATCAGGGATGTTGGTGTCAAAGTAAGCTCATCAAGTACTAATGATTTGGGTAATACCCACGATGTGCCTTTGCCGACAGCTAGAATATATAGCTCTAACGTACCAGATGTCGTCAGCAAGCTCATACTTTGATTTGATTGCACATCTTTATTTGGACTTGCGTTACTCATGATAAATTTCCTTATCTCTCAACTATTCATCAGATCATTACTCAAATCACTGAAATCGATTGTTCAGCAATAAATTGCTGTAAGTGCTCAGCCAAAACTTCTGGACTACCATTAAAACTCACTTGACCAGATGCTCTCACATTATCTGGCTGACTCGAACAAACACAACTTCCTGCGGTCTGCGCCCAAATACTACCACGTGTTTCTTGAACCTTACTCACAGCAGCACTGCCATCATCACCCATTCCGCTAAATACAATCGTGATCAGGCGCGAACCAAATGCTTCAGCCGCACGCCGCATCACGTCATTAATTGACGGTTTATATTGACCAGGCCAAGGTTCATATTGAACAGAATTAGGCGACTTTGAAGGATGCGCAAATACCTCACCACAATCACCAAAATCAATTTGCCGTAGTGCAGGAACAATCAGTACACGCCCTTTCATCAATTGCAAATTTGGATATATTGATGAACCTTGCTCGTCTGGTAATTGTGCAAAGTTCTTTTCCGTATCGAATTGCCAGCCGTTATGTCTGCCGAGAACCCGAGGCAAAACAGCCTGCATATTAGGATCTATATGCTGCACTAAAACAAAAGCCACAGGCAATGTCACAGGCAAATGATCCAAGAAACGCTTAACCGCTTCAGGTCCACCCATTGATGCAGCGAGTACACATACATATTGCCAATTCGGTGGAGTAATACCCGTGACATAACTTCTGTTCTTGCTTTGAATCGGTACGGTTTCAACTAATTCAGGTTGCGGCTTTGGTTCATCTTCATGAATAGCAATACCAACATCAGCAACACTGGCATCAACATCATCCATGTATTCTTCATCGAGAAGCGTCAATAAAGGCGCCGCCTCTCCTAGAACCTTATTGAGTTTCTGACTGAGTGACTGTACCCATCGATCATATGCTTTCTTATTGACTGGTGATGGCGCTTGAGTAATCCCGATCATCAAAGGCGCATCATCACCCAAAAAATCAAGAACCTCATCTTCATCTTCAACATCTAACAACCAAAGATTCGGCAATAACTCACAATGCTCTGACTTTAAACGGCTGGAATGAATATTATGCAACACATCAAATCCACTCCGTTCGACTGCTTCGGCAATCGCAATCCGTTGCATTGGATTGTCTGCCACAATTAACAGCCGAGGAGCGGCAAAATGCATCATAATAATTATGCCAAAGTCTTATTACGTGCGATCTCAGCTTGAGACTCCAGCAAAAGATCGCTGATGTTTTCAAGCAAAATTTGCTCTTGGAATGGTTTACCCATATAGCCGTTCACACCAATACTATATGCACGTTCACGATGTTTCTCACCTGTACGTGAAGTAATCATGATAATCGGCAAATAAGACAGTCTTGGGCTGTGACGTACTAATGTTGCCACCTCGAAACCGTCCATACGCGGCATTTCGATATCGAGCAACATCAAATCTGGATGTGCATCTTCCAGCTTACTCATCGCATCAACACCATCTTTTGCTGCAATCACTTGATAGCCATGACGTTCGAGCAAGCGCGTGGTGACTTTACGTACCGTCACAGAATCGTCGACCACCATGATAGTTTGTTTCTGTGCTACGCCAGCAGAAGCTGCTTTAAGCTCAGCTTGCGGTGCGCTTGTCCGCGCTACACTACCAGCAGAACGCGCCAATGCAACCAGATCAAGAATGATGACCACAGAACCATCACCGAGAATTGTGGCACCAGAAATACTGCCCACACTTGCTAATTGCGCACCAACAGGCTTAATCACCATCTCTTCGCGCGAACCAATCAACTGGTCGACCTGAATGGCAAAGCGCTGACCTTCATACTTAATTAACAATAAAGGCGATGGAATATTCTGACCATATAACGTCGGTGTATGAGCACCACCGATCAGTTCACCTAAATAACGTAGACGGTAATCCTGACCATCTACTTTATAAGTCTGCTGATTAGACTGATAGAATTTTTCAAGCTCAGTGGTATTTACTCGAACAATACGTTCAATCTGAGACAAAGACACTGCAAAAATACGATCACCCACACGAACACGCAATGCATCGGTAACAGCTACAGTCAATGGCAGACGCAATGTAAAGCACGTACCCTTACCTGCAGTCGAATCAACAGTAACCACACCACCTAATTGACGAATCTCACTCTGTACAACGTCCATACCAACGCCGCGACCAGAGATTTGGGTCACTGCTGCCGCTGTCGATAATCCAGCATGGAAAATAAACTGCATGATATCGTGATCAGTTTGTACAGTTTCCTCATCGATAATGCCGCGCTCAATCGCTTTACGACGTACAGCATCAACGTTGATTCCTCGACCATCATCCTGCAAGGTAATAATCACCTCACTACCTTCGCGCATGACCGATAAAGTAATCGTCCCCTTTTCTGGTTTCTGTTGTGACGCACGATCCGCAGGCGGTTCCATACCATGATCGACCGCATTACGTAGCATATGTTCCAGCGGTGCAACCATACGCTCCAAAACACTACGATCTAGTTCGCCTTCAGCATTCAGGATCACAAGCTCAACAGGTTTACCCAGTTCAGTCGCAGTCTGACGAACAACACGTTGCAAGCGAGGTACTAGACGAGAGAATGGAACCAGACGTGAACTCATCAGACCTTCTTGAAGCTCAGACTGAATCCGTGACTGTTGTAGCAATAAACTTTCAGAATCACGTGACTTCTCTATCAATGTATTTCTAAAGTCTAACAAGTCAGATACTGACTCAGCTAATGATTTAGAAAGCTGATTAATCGAAGAATATTGATCCATTTCTAGCGGGTCAAAGTCTTGATATTGACCGCCGTCATGTTGGCTGACTTCATCTTGATGTCGTGCAATAATTTGCGACTCTAACTCACCATCCATACGACGCAATTGTTCTGCGATTTTCTGAATGGCCACACCCATTTCATCAACGGTATACGCGAAGCCTGTTAACTCCATTTCAATTCGCGCGCGGCTAATCGCATTCTCACCAGCCAAGTTGATCATCTTTTCCATCAATGTTGCGGAAACACGTACCATCTCAGTTGAAGAAACTTCTGACTCATGTTTTTTCGGAAATAAGCCTGTTGTTGGAGGTAAACCAGAATCATCACTATGCGTAATGATCGTCTCAGCCTGAGGAGCAGCGACTGTTTTAGTAACAGGTTTTACAGTTTCAACTGTCTTCGTGGCTTCTATTTCATGAACGACGGCAGGTTTGGCTTGGGTAGCTGCAATCAATAGTGCTGGATCTTTACGGAATAACTTCAGCGCATCAATCAAAGCAGTAGGCATTTGTGGACGTTCGCCGCGATCAAGCACCGCAATCGCATCCGCCAGCCAGTCATGACTTTGATTCAATAACTGACCAATTGCAGGAGAAACCTCCTTCTTACCAAGTGCTAAATCCTCATAAACAAATTCCATTTCATGAGACAAATCACCCAATGAATCAATCCCAGCCATCCGAGCACCACCTTTGAAGGTGTGGAGATTACGCTGTAAATCTTGCAGTAATTTTTTATGACTTGGATCACTGGTCTGGCTTGAACCCTTCAGCCATTTCGCCAATTGAGTACTGGTGAGATCAATAATTTCTCCAGCTTCATCCAAGAAAATTTCTAATACATCAGGATCAGGCGCATTGCCCTCATCCCATGCCTCAGCCAAGACCTGCATTTGCCCCACGACTGGAAGCTCAGGCGCAGCATCAACAATAGGTGCTGGCTGTGGTATTGGCTTAGCTGGCTCAATAATTTCAACTTTAGGTGCAACAACTGCTTGCTCTACAACAGGTGTTGGTGCAACTGGTGTTTCAACCTTGGAAGAAGTCGCACCCACATTACGATTAGAATCCATCAAATCAAAATAGCTTTGTAATACTGTGATATCACGAGACTTAATATATTGCTGTAATGTCGAAGTTTCTGTCGGTGTAAAAAATGACTTTTGAGATTGAGCCAATTGATCAACTTGCTGTGCAACTTGATCTTGTGCATGACGTAAAAAACGAACAAGCACTTCTGGGGTTTTCTCATTATTTTCGACTAAGCGTTCATAAACAGTTTCAAGCTCATGCGTATAGTCACCTAGACTTTCAACACGCGCCATACGTGCACCACCTTTCAAGGTATGCATGTGACGTTGTAACGCTTTTAAAGGCTCTTTATCTTTGGTGTTGACAGTCCAGCTTGTAAAACTTTGATCAATTTCTTGAACCAGCTCCTCAGCTTCTTCCATGAACACTTCAAGTAGTTCTAAATCATTTTCACTGTCGATCGGATATTCAAAACTTGCAGCGCTTTTTGGAGCTTCTGCTACAGTTTTTACTTCCTGTACCTGAGCAACTGGCTCTACAACCTCTTGTTGTGCTTGTGCTAGAGGTTTAGATTCAGATGGAGTTTGTTGCTGCCAATACTCTAAACGTGCAATAACAGAATCTTCAGCCTTAACCTGAATACTGGCAGCCAGCGCATCGAACATCCGCGTTAAAGCCGCGTGTCCAGACAATAAATCATCCGCCAAAGTATCGTGATCAATATGAAGCACTGCTGGATAAGCAAGTAAGTGTTGATATGCATGCTGTAATGATTTTACCAATGAAGTCAGTGGTGCAATTGGCACATGAACGACAGCATCAGACAGCTTCACCATCTGAGTATTTAACTCGGCGATATGCGCTAAAGCATCAGCTTCAGACAAACGCTCTTTTAATGTCCATTCAGCATCTAGCACATCATCGATACCGATATCCATCAACTCAGTCACCAATCCAGTAAATACTGGTTCTGGTTCATCAGCCGCGGCATCACCTTTTTTAGGCATTAATGCTTCGACACGATCAATAAACGCATAGCTCGCTTCATCTAGAGCAGGCATTTTGCCTTCTTTCAATAAGTTCACTTGAGACGTCGTCAATCGATCGAGATCCACCAGCGCATCGATATGCGCATCCGTCATTGCAACGTGTTCACGCATTAGCCGTTTACACTCATGCTCCATCACATGTGCAAGCTGATAAATAGACTCAATACCAGTCATCCCCGCACTACCGCGTAGGGTATGTAAAGCGCGCAACAACACATCAGTCGTCAAAACTTGATGATTTCCTGCAACCAAATTCACTTTAACAAAAGCGCGAATATCGTCTAAATATCCTTCGGCCTCACTCACAAATATTTCAAGAAGTTGAGGATCTAGCTCATCAATGGATACTTCTTTCTTTGTGCTTACTGGAGCAGCAACAGCTTCAGCCTTAATAGGTTCAGCAGCAACAAACTCTTGTGCAGAGTCTTGACTATTTAACACTGCAGTAAGGGCATCAAAATCTTCAAGCAAGAATTGCTCATCATCCAAAACTGGAATATCAGAATATCCCTCATCAGCTTTTTGAATGACATTCTGAATTTGTGTGGCACTAACATCATGCCCAGCTTGAAGCAGCCAAGCCGTATGAATAATCGGTAATAGATTAATACTTGGTGCACGCGCTGCGGCAAAGTCTTCCACAAGACTTGGTATGATTGCGACAACCTCACCAACCAATTGTACAATGCTTTGTGTTGCCGCAATTGAGTGTTCCAATACGCTATTCAATAAGCGTTCGATTGACCACGCAAGCTCAGCAGATGCATGCGCACCCACCATTCGCCCAGAACCTTTTAAGGTGTGGAAATTGCGGCGAATAACTTTTAATGCAGCTTCATTTTCGAATTTGACAGCCCATTGCGGAAAATGCTCATTCAACTCAAGTAGAACATCACCCGCTTCTTCTAAGAAAATCTCACGAATCTCAGCATCTTGATCAAAATCATCCAGTGGTAATGCTTTAGGTGCTTGATCACTTAACAAGTGAATAGGAAGTGCTTGATTCGAAGCGTTTACTTGATCCTTATTCTTCGCAACATTATCTTTTGCGACGATCTCAACAGGCGATTCATCCGCATCTACTGACTCATCTTCAACAACACGATCCACATTAGCAACTGGGGTTTCACTTTCAATCACGCCACGTGAATGAATCAATGCATCAGCATTTGATATCCAAGTCGCAATTTTTTGACGCATTTCTGGGGTGTTTGAACGTTTTTCTTTATAACTTTCAATCAAAATTGGCGCAGCTGTATACACACTTTCAATCAGTTGTGTCATTGCGTGATTTGGTTGAACGCTATGATCCAACAATCGATTCAATAAACTCTCAATCGACCACGCGAGCTCTCCAACTGTACGCGCACCGACCATCCGTCCAGAACCTTTTAGGGTATGAAAAGCACGACGCGTCTCTTTTAACGAAGCTTCATCTTTAAAATCCGCTTTCCATTTTGGATAATACGTTGCAATCGACTCTAAAACTTCTTCCGTCTCTTCAATAAAGATTTCACGAATTTCATCATCTTGTTCAAAATCATCATTATAAGGATTATCAGAAAGTTCAACTGCTGACACAGCCACACTATCTACAACAGGTGCAACTGCTGGCAACACCTTAGTTTCAGACTCAGGAATAGCATCAGTGCTTTCATTTTGAATCGCAATATGATCCAAAACTGCAGTAGTTGTTTCATCGTGATATAACTTTTCACCACCTGCAGGTGTAGGCTCTACTCCACCACGTGGTTTTTTAAACTCTTTCAGCGTTTCTTCAGCAAGAGTAAGAATCTTATCATCTTGATATTGGCCCGCGAGTTGATCTAAGTAATATTCAATCGATGAAATTAACTGGGCCAATAAATCAGTTTGTTTCCAATGTGGAATATATTTTTCTTTTAAAATTGTTGACTTAAGTGCAGAAACTGTATGCTTGAGCAAATCAGCTGCTCGTGGCAAACTCAGCATTGTAAAAGCGCCGCCCACCATTTTAAGTAAATCAGGGACGGCAGCCAATGTCGCAACATCTCGACGACTTTGATGATAGCTCGCTAGAGCGGCCTTAATTTTCTCAAGTGCAGTCCGCGACTCACGTACCGCAGCGTGTCGTGCATCCTCAATGATGCCACCACCTGTCGACTTATCCGATTGAGAGGTCATATCAATCGTTTGTTTAATTTTATCTGCGAGCTGATTCAAATCCACAGCAAAACGATCAATAACTTGTGGCTCAGCATTATACTCAGCAATAAGTTGGTGTAACTTTGCTTCTGTATCCTTCGCCAAAGGGTGCCAACCAGACGCTTCGAGTAGACGTGTAGCTTCTCGCAATGAAATTGCGGCGGTATTGCGATTGATCGCTAAACCATCACGTGCCGCAAGTACTTGCTGTAACGCAGAATCTAATAAACGATTCGACACTTCGCCCAATTCAGGTAAATCCAACCCATATAATTGACGAAGTTGAGATACCTCAGGATTAGAAATCTTTTGTGGATCAAGGGAAAGAAGCAGATCACCTAGCAGCGCATGATTCGATTCTGATTCGGTTTTATCGGCAATAACAAGTGCGCGTTCAAGCTTAATCAATAATGGACGTATCTTCTCTGGATCTGACAAAGACCCGTTACTGACGGCCTGATGAAATATAGTTGCGACATCCCAAATCACTGATTCAATACGACTTTGAGCACTCAACTTTAGCAGTGAAGCAACTCGTGTAAAATCAGCCAGTGTCTGCTCTGATACATTTCCTCCTAGCCAAACTGCTAATAGATATTGATAGGCTTGGGTTAACTTTTCATATTGTGGTGCAGTACGATTTTGCGCCGAGAATTCTTTATCTAATAATGAAAAATCTGGAGTAAATGATAATTTTTTATGAATTGGCTCGTTGAGAAGTAAACCATTGAGAAGCTCTACCTGCGCATAGACAACCGCAGGGCGACTGCTTTTTGTTCGTTGTAAATGATCAAGCTCTTCCGCTAACAAATCTAATGTTCGATTAATATCAGTCTCTACATTAGAGAGTTTTAATTTTCCATCGACAACAGCTTGTAAAATCTTTTCCAGTACTTCAGATAACACCAACGTCTCAGTCAACTGCGCGATATGCAAAGTCCCACTGACTTGATGCAAGCCATCACAAGCAAGCTGTAAAGAAAATGGCGTCTGCTCTAGAAGACTAGACTTCACCTTTTGTAGGGTTTCATCTAAGGCATCTTTGACCCAATCTAGTGCGATATAAGACTGTTGGAGACTCATAATATTTTGCTCTTAATACGATTATCCATCCATAGAGACCAAAGTACACCTTGGCTCAACATTTGTTTCTGTATGATTTGTTTCTGTATAGTTTGTTGAAGTTGAATAAGAAGCACCCATAACAGACGAAGCTGCTGACTAGATTTCGTCGCGAAATCTAGTCCCACTTTCTTATATTGTAAAGTCGACAAAACCAAGTAACGATTTAGATACCTATCGTTATGATTATATTTTGACTCGCTCATACGCCAACGTCCCTGCATGTTTGACTCTTTTCATGGCTGGATGATCCCAATCCGCCATTTCTCCAGGTCCTAAAACGAGCAACCCGCCCCGATCTAACCGCTGAACTAATGCATCTAAAATATCTCGTCGATCAAATTGACGAAAATAGATCAGGACATTCTGACAAAAAATAACTTGTAGCTTTCTAAAGGGAGCACTACCCGTATCCATTAAATTAAACCGGTGAAAAAAAACACGCTCGCGTAAACGATCACCAATATGCCAATCTTGAGTCGTCATAGATGCAGCATGTACAGTAGTCTTCACTTGTGTTTTAGGTAGAGCTATACAATATTCACGATATTTCGCTGGAATTTTTTCCGCTTTACGCCATGAATACAATCCTTTGCGCGCTATGTTCAATACAGATTCACTGATATCGCTAGCCATGATGCTAAACCCATGTTGGGCATGTATATCAGCAATCATTGCCAACGACCAAGTTTCTTCACCCGTTGAACACCCTACACTCCATATATGAACAGCACCCTCAAAATGAGGTAATTTCTGTTCAAGTAACTCATAAGAAGGTAGATGACGAAAAAAAGCGGTCTCATGAACAACTAAGTCCTCTACGAGCTGCTGCCACTCCGAAGAGTGAACTTGCACCAGATGATAATACGACATGACATCAAGCCCGCATAACTTCATCCTTTCCCTGACACGTCGCTCAAACAAACTACGTTGAATTTCAGGCAACACCATGCCAATCCTTGACTCAATTAATGAGTGCCACAAGGCCGACTGTTCTTCATCAAATGCTTCATGAGATTGACCAGCATAAGCAACTGCTGCTTCTGCTGGATCTGATTTTATTTCGGATAACTTCACGATATATACCGCCAGTCGATTAACTTGCAGTCATTTCATCAGGAAGTTTGAAGCCTGAAACAGATTCACGTAAGTTTGAAGCCATATCTGCCAGATTACCAATTGAGTTTGCTGTCGCCATTGTACCTGCAGTGGTTTTCGTCGTAATTTCTTGAATAACATTCATCGTATTTGAAATATGACCCGCTGACGCAGCCTGTTGACGAGCTTCTGAGGAGATGTTTTGAATCAAGTCAGCCAATGTTCTAGAAACGCGCTGTACCTCATCCAGAGCCACACCCGCATCCTGAGCCAAGCCAGCACCACGAATAACCTCACTCGTAGTTTGTTCCATAGAAATAACAGCTTCGTTGGTATCACTTTGAATAGCCTTAACCAAGCCTTCAATCTGCTTAGTCGCACCAGCTGAACGCTCAGCCAAACGTTGAACTTCGTCAGCAACCACCGCAAATCCACGTCCAGCCTCACCAGCCATCGACGCCTGAATCGCAGCATTCAACGCAAGAATGTTGGTTTGGTCAGCAATGTCATTAATCAGAGAAACGATATCACCAATTTCTTGCGATGACTCACCAAGACGTTTAATACGTTTCGCAGTTTCTTGAATCTGATCGCGAATAATGTTCATACCTTCAATTGAACGTTGAACCACATCACCACCATTCACAGCAATACCCACAGAACGTTCCGCAACCGCAGCAGACTCAATCGCATTCATCGAAACTTGGTCAATTGAAACCGCAATTTCGTTGACCGCTGCAGAAGCTCCTGCAATCTCTTGTGCTTGATGCTCGGAAGCGTCGGCCAAATGCATCGCAGTCATCTGAGTTTCTTGAGATGAACCCGCAACTTGTAAAGCTGTGGTATTAATCGCAGAAACCAACAACCGCAACTGGTCGATCGCAAAGTTTACCGAGTCAGCAATCGCACCAGTAAAATCCTCAGATACAGTCGCATTTACAGTCAAATCACCATCTGCAAGGTCACCCAACTCATCCAACAGACGCAAAATCGCTGTTTGGTTACGTTCGCTTTCAGCTTGCATTTCACGTGCGCGTTCAGCTTCTTTATGTGCTTCAGCCATTGCACGCTCTTGGTCAATACGTGAACGCATTGAGAACATGCGAACTAACGCATAAGCCACGCCAATCAAACCTAGAATCATCAAAGCACTAGGAAAAACTGAACGATATTTATTTTGCACAGCTTCGGTCAAAGTACCCAACTGCCCTTGAAGTGTTGCAGACGACGAATAAAGCTGCTTACCAGTATCACGAACCTGAGTAATTTGCGGAGAACTAATAAACATCTTCGCAGCAGATGGTTTCAAAACATCATTATAAATCTTAGAGACTTCTTCCAAAGACTTACGTTCAGCAGGGTTAGAAATAACATCAATCCCTAGGCTCGAATCACCTTTAAGCTGACCATTCAACACTTTACCAAATTGTTGAGTATCATCAGAGAAGCCAGACGCTGAAGAAATAGCAGTGTCATCACCAGACAACACTACAGTAATCGCTTTCAAAATACGCTCAGATAACAATACTTGATCACGAACAAATGCAACCTGTAGAGCAGATGCGTTCGACTTAATCATTCGATCACTGATTTTATTATAGCTATCCTGTATCAAAGGAGCCGCATCACGGATCTGAACACCTACATCATGAACATCATTCACAACTTCTTCATTACTCAACATATCCGTCACAGCTTGGTTAGTACTACTCCAAGCCTTAAGAACAGTCGTCATATCCTCACTAGTTGTACCATAATTGGCTTTCAAGCTATCTAAACGCTCCCCGAACTTAGCCTGAGAAACTGCTAATCGCTTAAACGCCTGACCACCACGTCCTGTTGATGCCTCACTCGCGTTTTTAGCGATCTGCTCGGATAAAACGCGTAAATCACCCACATCATGAATCATCTGGTTACTTTTTGGCACGGTATAAATCAAGTAAGCGAGCGACGATATGACCAATAAAGTTGATACAGCAGCCAAAAACAACAAAGGTCGGACACGTTTTGCATCACCAAAGGTACTCGCAGTACGATCCACATAATTCGTCACGCGCTGTTTGAATGCAGAGGCTTTTAAACTCACCGCATTTTTACTTATTTTCGTCTTTACAACATTAGAACTCATCGCAACCACTCCATATTTATCGCATTGAGTTTATATCCATGCCTCAACCGACGTGAACTCAAGAGCATCTTTGAACACAAATTCAATTGATCGCTCAAACTTTGAATCACCACCTACCGCACGAAACATGCATCTAAATCAAATCCAAACCTTATGCTGCACACAACACTATAAACTTGCATTCAAATACCGCGGATCAACAGCAAGCCTACTCAACATAAAAATATGCCAATTTTGTTCAGCACGTTTAAAACCACCCTGCAAATACAGATGCATACCTACTGGAACATCTGCAACTTGGGCACTGTAAGAGGCCTTATTAAAATGTTGAATCCCCAAACCCTCATCAACCAAGTTGATCAACGGCGCCGGGATCAGGACGGCCCGAAGGAACGAGTCGTGCCAGAGCAGCTTCAGGCCGTCGAGCGACTCGGTCCAGAGCCCGCGGCGCTCCTCGGTGGGCTCCGCCTGCGTTGCGAAGTCGCCGGTGATCGCGCGCGAGGTCAGGACCGAGACGCCGTACGAGACGGCGTCGGCGACGAACGGAACCGCTTGCCCGATCCCGTAGAGGAATCCGCCGAGCGGCGGGCCGACGAGATTGGCCGCGTACTGGCGGCCTTCACTGACGGCCCAGCCGGCCTCCAGGTGCTCGTCGGGGACGATCAGCGGCAACGCGGCGATCGAGGACGGAGTGAACAGCGTGT
>JASLHI010000003.1 GCA_030149815.1 Aquirhabdus sp.
CTTAAGTAACACGAACTCATCTGTCTCATCAGTGAGCACGAACTTAAGTAGTGTTTCAGCAAGCTTGAGCAATGTCTCGACTGGTCTGAGCAACACCAACAGTTCAGTGTCATCGATTAGCAGCGGTTTGAGTGATGTCTCAACTGGTTTGAGCAATACCAATAGCTCAGTATCCTCGATCAGCAGTGGCTTAAGCAACACGAACAGTTCTGTATCATCGATCAGCAGTGGTTTGAGTAAAGTCTATGATACGGGTACTAAGTACTTCCATAGTAATTCAACGCTACCTGACTCACAGGCGATAGGCGCTAATAGTGTGGCAATTGGTCCAAATGCTATAGCGCAGGGTGAAAACTCTGTAGCTATAGGAAATGGTTCTAATGCAACAGCAACTAATTCTGTTGCACTTGGAGCTAACTCAGTTGCAAGTAGAGCAAATACTGTATCTGTCGGTTCGCAGGGTAATGAACGTCAAATTACCAATGTTGCAGCGGCTACGGCACCAACTGATGCAGTCAATCTCAACCAGTTAAATCAAGCCACAACTAGTTTGTCGTATCAGATCTCACAAACTCAGAGTAAAGCATATGCTGCGGCAGCAACGGGATTGTCAATTATTTCTGCGCCCACTGTTGCTGGTCGTACAACGTATGCAATTGGTGGAGGTACATATGGCGGTCAGGATGCGATTGGTATTCAATTACGGCGTACTTCAGATGACGGAAGCTGGTCGATTATAGGAGGGATATCTACCAATTCATTTGGCACAGGTGGTCAAATTGGTATAGCAGGACTTTTACCATAATTTTTGAATCAGAAGTATGTGGTCAGACAACTGATCACATACAACCCACTAAAGTTGAATTGGAGTTTATGTGATGAAAGCAATTTTAATATTTTTAATGTCGATTTTAATATCAACATTTACATTTGCAAATGATATTAATATTTATAAAGATGGTATTACTTTTCCTGATGTCAAAATAACGGCGTTGAGTAATAATCATTTTATGAATAATGGATCCGTCGCCAATAATGATGCAATAAATAAGATTGAAGTTGGTATGGATAAGAAACAAGTAATATTGTTGCTGGGACTCCCTCATTTTGTGACGGGAATCTTTGGAGTTCACACATGGAACTATGTATTTAAGTTTAAGAATGTTGGTGGAATGGATATGAGTTGTCAGTATAAAATTGATTTTGATGATGATATGCTCGTTTCTGATAGTTATTTTAATAGTCAGGCTTGTGCCAGTTATCAGAATTCATTTAGTTAAATTTATCTTGAGTTGAATATTGTTTTTCTGAATATATTTGGAGGTGATGCTATATTTTGATTATGGTTGATTTAATTTTTATTTGATTGGTTAAATAAGCTGATCAAAATATTTTTGACGATACTTTAGAGTAATCGTACCTAACTGACTAATTATTTTGAAGGTGATGTAATGCAAGAGTTAATGAAGTCTGAATTGGAACAAGTTTCTGGTGGGTGTTGTCTTTTTTCTTTATTTGATTGCTCTCAACATAAACCATTTCATTCATGTGCCCCATCTCACTCATGTGGAAGTAAGCCGCCAGTTGTTGTGCCTCCTGTAGTCGTACCTCCAGCAGGTGGTGGTGGCTCAACAGGTGGTTAATACTAATGCTCATGGATGAGCAACTTAGTAAATTTAAACAATAGGATACATATCTAAGTTTCAAATCAGTCGGTATTTCTTATTCTCCGAATAAATAAATGTATTCAGAGATTTAAGTCTAAATCTCAATCTCATGTATTGATAATTGGATTTTAGTATAGGGTTGAGTTATGGGCAATAAATCACTTTTTCGAACTGAAGCGTTGCACGGAGGGCAGGTGAATTGGCTTGGTACGACTATTCTAATTCGACCAATTTCTTTGAGTTTAATGACAAGTCTCGCTGTGATTCTTGCGGGTATTGTAATTATTTTCTTGACTTTTGGAACATATACTCAGAGGCGGACAGTTTATGGGCATTTAGTTCCTAGTACAGGTTTAATCCAAATTTATGCGTCACAATCAGGCGTCGTATTACAAAAAAATGTTGTAGAAGGACAGAGTGTTAAGCAAGGTGATGTACTGTACTTATTATCAAGTGAGCATCAAAGCCGTACACAGGGGGATACGCAAGCTGCCATTAGTGGGCAAGTTCAAGTACGTGCACAATCACTGAGTGCTGAACTCATCAAAACAAAAATGATTCAGCAAGTTGAACATACTGCTTTACTGGCAAAAATTGCAGATCTACGCACTGAGACTTCCAATCTAGATGCTCAAATCGATGAACAAAAAAGAAGAACTGTTTTAGCCGAGCAAACAACGACACGTTATCAATCTCTGTTAGCACAAGATTATATTTCTAAAGAGCAGTTTCAACAAAAACAAGAAGATTTATTAGATCAACGTATTCGATTACAGGGATTGGAGAGAGAGCGTATTACCGCTGGATTAAATCTAAATGAGCAACTTCATGCGTTGAGTAGTTTATCACTGACTCAGCAAAATCAATTGGCTCAGATAAATCGTACCTTGACAAGTACTAAGCAAGAGCTAACCGAAAGTGAAGCCAAGCGAGGCTTAGTCATTACCGCTTCCAAGGCAGGCATAGCAACGGCTGTTAGTGCTGATGTTGGTCAAGCTATTGATATAAATAAACCACTTGTCAGTATTATTCCTCAAGGTTCGGTGCTTCAAGCGCAACTTTATGCCCCAAGTAACGCCATTGGTTTTGTTCGCCCTGGGGATATAGTTCTTTTACGCTACCAAGCATACCCGTATCAAAAGTTTGGGCATGCAAAAGGGATTGTTTTATCTGTCTCCAAAACAGCATTACCCAGTAGTGAAATGACAAATATTCCTATGACTAGCACAGCGGTCAGCAATCAGCCTTTATATCGCATAGTTGTCAGACTCAACCAGCAAACAATTCAAGCTTACGGAAACCCACAAGAGTTACAGGCAGGGATGCTCCTAGATGCAGACATGCTTCAAGAAAAGCGGCATTTATATGAGTGGGTGTTAGAGCCGCTCTTCAGTTTAACAGGCAAACTTTAACGATCACGTAGAATATTTCTTATGTCTTTTCTGGATGAAATTTCTTTTGGATTTTCGAATAAGCCTTCGCTTATCCTACAAACAGAGGCTGCAGAGTGTGGTCTAGCATGCTTGGGTATGATTGCTGGATTTTATGGTTATCGAACAGATTTATCATCATTAAGGCGAAATTATCCAGTTTCCATGAAGGGGATGACTCTTGTTCATTTGATTAATATTGCGCATTGCATGAATTTAGTCACACGACCTCTGAAACTAGAATTAGGAGATCTTAACCAGCTTAAGTTACCCTGTATTGTGCATTGGAATTTCAATCATTTTGTCGTTCTAAGTGAAGTTCATAATACGTCTGTCACCATTCTTGATCCCGCATTTGGAGAGCGAAAACTTTCCATGGATGAGATGTCTAAGTCTTTTACTGGCGTTGCATTAGAACTTTGGCCAAATCCAGATTTTAAGAGACAAGAAAAAAAACAATCCATTAAAGTTCGTAGTTTGATGGGAGAGGTAAAAGGATTATGGCGTTCTTTGAGTCAAATTTTACTTCTTGCATTGGCCTTAGAGGTCTTTGCTTTAGTCAGTCCATTCTTTCTGCAATGGGTTCTTGATAATGTAATTGTGACTGCAGATCGTGATTTATTGGCGACATTGGCAATAGGCTTCGCTTTACTCATGCTCATGCAACAAGCTGTTAGTGTTATGAGATCTTGGGCCATTCTCTATATGGGAACAACCCTCAATGTGCAGTGGCGGGCTAATGTATTTACCCATCTGATTCGACTCCCTGTCCAGTATTTTGAAAAGCGTCATCTTGGCGATGTCATTTCACGTTTTGGTTCGATTGATCATATCCAGCGGACTTTGACAACGACATTCCTTGAAGCAATCTTAGATGGCATTATGACGATTGTGACTTTAGTGATGATGTTTATTTATAGTTCGTTGTTAGGCTGGATTGCGGTTGGGGCAATGGTGTTATATGGGTTGAGTCGTTGGATTTGGTATGGTCCGTTACGTACTGCGACCGAAGCTCAAATTATTTATGCTGCAAAACAGCAAAGCCACTTCATGGAAACAGTTCGTGGCGTCAAGGCGATTAAATTGTTTCAACGACAAGATGAGCGACGTTCGACATGGCTATCTCTTGTTGTAGATCAGACAAACGCGGAACTTAAAACCCAGAAGCTGCAAATAATATTTCGACTTTCTAACGGCATACTTTTTGGTGTAGAGAATATTTTAATTGTTTGGTTAGGTGCCACGTTGGTTTTGAGTGAGCATTTTACGGTTGGAATGCTGATTGCTTTTATGGCATATAAAGGTCAGTTTGATAGCAGAATTGCATCGTTAATAGATAAGTTTGTTGATCTAAAAATGTTGCAATTACAGGGAGAACGCTTGGCTGATATTGTCTATACCGAACCAGAAAAAATAACTAGGGATTATGATTTAACGACATTACCTATTTTGTCGGCATCAATTGATGTCGTACATTTAAGTTATCGTTATAGCGAACAGGAGCTCTTGGTCTTAAATGATATCAATTTCACGATTGCCGCTGGTGAGTCTGTCGCGATAGTTGGTCCTTCTGGCTGTGGTAAATCTACATTGATCAATGTTTTACTTGGCATATTGCCGTCATCTGATGGTGATGTCTTGATTGGTGGTATTAGTGTTAAGCAACATGGAATTGATACTTTACGGAGCATGGTTGGCACAGTCTTACAAGATGATGTTTTGTTTGCAGGGTCTATAGCAGACAATATTAGCTTTTTTGATCCTGATTCAGATCAGAATTGGATTAATGAATGTGCAAAAATGGCAGCTGTTTCAACTGAAATATTAGCAATGCCAATGGGTTATAATACGTTAATTGGAGACATGGGCACTGTTCTGTCTGGTGGTCAGAAGCAGAGAATACTACTTGCCAGAGCATTGTATAAACGCCCACAGATACTATTTCTTGATGAAGCAACAAGCCATCTCGATATTGCAAAAGAGCAGGAGGTGAATGAGGCTATTCAGTCACTTCAAATTACTCGTGTGATTATTGCTCATCGACCTCAGACTATTGCATCTGCAAATCGAGTGATTTTTTTGAATAACGGCAAGCTTGTGAGTGATACAGCTGAGCTAGGTGTACGATGAGTACACAAATTAAATATGCAGTGATAGCTGGCTACTTCCTTATCATCACGACAACTTCGGCAAGTGCTGTGTTAGATCCGTTTTCTGTAGAAGAAAAAGTATCCACTTCACCGGCTAAAAATCTGATTACACCGAATACTGCGCATAATCCATGTGATTTAGAAAGAATCGATGTGTCTGTAGATTTGCTTGAAGCCGTTGAGCATGCGCTATGCTACAACCCCAAAACGCGTCAAGCATGGTCTAATGTGAAGTTACAAGCTGAGCAAGTCGGTATTGCCGAATCTGCGTATCTTCCTTCTGTAAATCTTTCTACAAGTTATTCTCATGGACCAAATAGCTATCAGGTACAGGATGCACCTGAGTTAAGTTATAACTCTAAAACGACGACTCGTAATATTGGTTTGAATGCCAATTGGGTATTATTTGATTTTGGACTGAGGCGCGCAAATCTTGAAAAGTCTCGACAGCTTTTAATTGCCGCGAATGCCACCCAAGATGCAACATTGCAGACAGTTTTTATTTTATCTGCTCAAGCCTATTACGATTTAGTCAGTGCGCAGAGTGCTTTAGATGCAAATCAAGAGGCGGAGAAGTTTTCAGAAGAGAGTTATAAAACGGCTGAAGCAAAATATATTGCTGGGGTCGGAACTCTTGCTGATCAGCTCCAAGCACAGACTGATTTTGCCGAAGCAAAGTTAGGCAGAGTGAAGGCTGTTACAGATCTAAAGATTGCGCAAGGAACTTTGGCATTGATAATGGGATTGAGTGCCGATACTGCTGTTATTGCCAGAGTGAATTCTAAAGATATTCCTGATACAGCGTTTTCAGCCTCAGTGGATCAACTTATTGTTGAAGCAAAACGAACTCATCCCACGCTGCTCGCTGCACAGGCTGATTTAGCCGCGGCTAATGCAAACGTTTCTGCAATAAGAGGTGAGGGTTTACCTTCCGTATCTTTAATAGGTGGCATGAATCGTAACCATCAAATAGGGGAGCCGCCATCGGCGATTAATACTAATAATAGTAGTATCGGTATACAGGTGACTATTCCTTTATTTGAGGGCTTTGGTCGTAACTATCAGATTAGAGCTGCTCAGGCTCAGTTGGAGTCTAAAGTTGCGGATTTAGCAAGTACGGAGCAACAAGTTGCATTAGATGTATGGAAAAGCTATCAGATACTCGCGATGGAAACTGAAAATCTTAATACAACAAAGGATCTATTGAGCAGCGCTAGGCAGTCTTTTGAAGTTGCTAGAGGGCGTTACAAAGCAGGTGTAGGAACTTTGTTGGAGTTACTCAATGCTCAAAGTACATTAGCTAAAGCAGAGCAACAAAGGGTACAAGCTTTGTCGAGTTGGCATATGGCACGTTTAAAACTTGCTAATAGTTTAGGCAGACTTTCTTTCTAAGTGGGTCATAGGAGATGGAGTTTATTGTTGTCCTAATATGACAATTTAATGGCATTTGAACCTATAACGTGTTTGTTTTACCTCTATTAGAATTTGTCCCCTATAAATCAAGATAAGCTCACTGGGTTTGTATTTTATTTAGATACAGCGTAAGAAGGTAGTTTGGTTTGAGGGAAGTTTTGCAAGTGATTTGGCTAACTATTTAGGCATACATTCTATCTTGTGTAAGCACTCAAATAGATGTGTAGTTTGTTTGGGGAAGCTTAATCATATGGTCATACAGTTCAAGTTCCTTAGATATTGTAAAATACAATTCATTGTTCTAATTGCTTTACTTGGATATAGCCTTTGTATTTTTGGAGAAGTTTGGGCTAGAGATATTGAGAGCAGTATTTCAATACAAAAAAACAAAAGTTTATCCCATCTAGAGCCAGTCGCGAGAATACCTGTACAACTTGTTGTTACAGATAAACCTTGTACCATCATTCATCTAATTAATCCGCCTAATATACATCAGGTTTTATCCGGAGGTATTCAACAGCAAATGAATATCAGAAATGTTATACGTGCCGAGATCGATTCAGAGTGTATTGGTGCACAGAATATTGATTTTGTTAAAAATAAATGTGTTTTAAATTTTGTAAATGAGATAGATTTTTCCAAATTTAAATTTATTAAAGTTTCCGATCATAGTTTGATCTATGATAGTCAAAATAAATATACTCATCATGTTGATCTAGAACCTCGTCGGATGAGGGTGGTTGATTTTGTTCATTTATTGCGTAGATCTCAGATGTGTGCATATATTATCCCAATATAATATTTTGATTTATTAGCGAAAAATTTTTCTGATTCGTGTTGTTAATGTCATTGAAATAGTTAAGTAATTGGTAATCGAGTAACTGATACGTTATTGATATTGATAAATATCGAAATTTTATCAATAGGGTTATATATGAAAATAATTGACAAACTTGTTTCAGAAGTCGGCGTAATTTTAGAGTCCTCACCCGTCAAGAAATCGATGGTTATCCCGTATTTCTTATTGATTGTCTTTAGCTTGTATTTGATTTTTGACTTAGCTTTTTTGATAAGCCCATCTCGTTATATTGATAATTCAACGATTGAAAAAGTCCTTCCAATTAAAGCGTGTTTTACAATCATTGCAGTAATCATGATTGTATTGAGGGAGAAGTTTGAAGCATCCAAATTTGGGCAAAACATAGTTCCATATGTATTTACTTTATTTTATTTATTTAGCTTGATGACTCTAGGTTATGTTGTTGGACATCTGTCTATAGTCACTGGTGTCGTGATTGCAGCTACGCCTTTACTTTGTATGATTTTGTTTGAAGCGAGGATTACCTTAGTTCTTATTTGTGTAGGTGTCATTAGTTTTCAATTTATTGCTATTTTATATGTGATGGGCATAGCGCCTTATGCCCCACTGTTTATTGAAAGTATAAAGCCCGATATTCATGAAAAAATGTTCTATCTAGTTTGCATGATCTTTTTTATGCTGCCTTTTCTCATTTTTTTTATGTTTGGTACTTATCTTTTAGTGATGTATTGGCGATCAAGAGAGGATGGTATTCGTAGAGTTAGCTTTATTGATAGCTTAACTGAGATGTCCAATCGCCGTGCGATAAGTGATTATCTTATTCATGCCGCTGTAAATAGAGAGGATTCAGAGCCATTATCTATCGTTTTAGTTGATATCGACCACTTCAAACAAGTGAATGATACGTTTGGGCATTTAATGGGAGATCTAGTTCTACGTCGAGTAGGAGATAGTATAAAGATCTCTTTGCGAGGCTATGATCAAGTTGGACGATATGGAGGCGAGGAGTTTTTGATTGTTCTTGCAAACACTTCGTTAGAAAGTGCACGACAAATTGCTGAACGCTGCCGTATTCATATTGAGAATGAAGTTATTTTAGACCCAGAAGAAAACCCGATTCGTGTTACGGCTAGTTTTGGCATTTATTGTTCTATCACACTTGGAGAAGATGTTGCTCAGATGATTCACTATGCAGATATAGAACTCTATCGTGCAAAGGAGGAGGGGCGCAATCGTGTTTGTGCCCATAACAATCCGATTTAGTCCATTGCCAATACAAGAGATGAAATTATTTGATTTAGATTGTTTATCTATTTCTCTTTATTATATTGATATACGTGGCTAATTATTACGAAGTTCTCAACTCTGTGGGAGGCAAAGTTATTCATCGTTTAAATGCCTTAGGGAAGTTTGATGATTCAGAAAAACTGGGCATATGAATAGCCACTAAGAATCTAGTACGGCATCCAATTTTTCTATACAAACTCGTTTTCGGAATTGAATGGGAGTCTCTCCAGTCCACTTTTTGAAGGCACGGGTAAAATTAGCTGGCTCAGCATACCCCAATAGATTGCTAATACTCTGGATATTCTTTTGTGTTGTCATGAGTAATTTTTCAGCATCAAGCTGACGTACCATATCTAACAACTCTATATATGTTGTATTGAAACTTTTTAGATGCCGTTTGAGGGTACGTCCTGACACATGAAGTTTAGTCGCAATCGCATCCAAGCTAGGATAGCCGACTTCGGGTATTAAAACTAACTCTGCCTTGACACGAGCAACGAGTTCGTTAATGGTATTTGAATGCTTATTTTGCTCTTGCTCACATTGATTCAATGCTTGTTGATAAGCGACTGAGTCAGCCAGAATTAAGGGCAATTGCAAGTATTTTGCAGGTCCTCTTAGCTGATTGCTATGCTGACTGAATCGTATAGGTGGCATGCGATCTTGATAGCGAGCGTGATAATCGGGCTCAGACCAGTCTGCATATAGCTCGACCTCTGAGAGATGATTTCCTGTCAGGAAGCGACCAGCATGCATAAGGCCCAATAGGATATTTTCATTATAGAATCGGCGCAACGCTTGAGCTTGTTCTGGTGTTGCGCAAATCACAGGGTGTGTTTCAATAATTTCAATTATCCCAATATCACCTTCGGTCCTGACTTCTATGCGGTAGTCACGTAAACGCATGCTAGAAAACATTACCCCAAGTTCGAGAGCCTGACCAAGGGTTGAACAACACATTGCAGCAAAGCCAAGAACGCCGTGCGCAGTAGGGCGAAGGCGTAATCCATACTCACAACCTATACCCATATCTCCTGTTAGCTTCATCGCTTTCCAGACCATGCGTGACCATTGATTTGGGGTAATTCTCCCTTCTGTACTAACCAATAGCGCGCTAGGCAGACGACTTTCTTTGAGTAAGTGCTCAACAGAGATACCGTGCTCGACGACAATTTCTATAAGTAGTTGGACATATGAAATAGGAAAAGTAGCTTTAGATAATCCGTAGGGATCTTTCATGGTCATGCTCCTTGACCTAGAATGATTATCAGTGTGGCACATATCTATCTCTAACACATTACGCCATTTCAGTGCGAATGACTAGTTCTGTCATGGCCCCCAGTAACCACCATGGTTAGATGATTTATCATCTAACCGAAAATTTAAATATGGCAACACTTTGACAGTTCACTTAAGAATTTAAACTTGAAGTCGTCAAGATGATCGTTGATCAAGGGATAGGCATTGGCAAATTAAGTAAGACCTTTCTGTTAATGACACTCTGATCCGACGCGGGGTTCAACAGTATCAGTTTGAGCAAACCAGTACGGTATTTGAGTATTTTATTGTCCTAGAATGACAGTTAATTGGCATAATTCACTATCACAGATTTGTATAACCCCCACTATATTGAAAATTAATTAGATTGATTAGCCACTTTTTAATCAATTAATTGATCTAAAAATAATTTGATATAGGGATTTTATAAATGTGTATTACAGCATCCGTTAATCCAAGTTTAAAAATCAAGCTCAAAGGTATTGATAAGAAAAATTACGATTATGCAATGGAATTAAAAAAACAAGGAAAACTTGATGAAGCTGAGCGAGTTCTTCTTCATTCTTGTCAACAGCCCTCTATTCTTTATAAACACTGTTACCAATTATTCATTATCTGGAGAGTTCGTAATAAGAACGATTTGAGAAATTGGCAATACACAAAAATAATTCACAGAATCAGAGTAATGATTGCGATTAATAATCAAATGATTGCAGGATTAATGCAGCATTGCCACACAAACTATAACCAAATGCTCCCCGCAGCGTATTTCGATATCTATAGTAACTTCTTAGTTTGTGATGCTGAGATGCTACGAAGGGCAGCAGAGGCGGCAAATGATATAGAGAACCTTAAGTTAGCCGTAGAACTTATAAATGAATTTATTAATAAGAAAAAATTGAAATCAAAGGATTGACTTGTAATTGAGTTTTTCTTACTTATGGTTTTACGTTTCCTGAGAGTCTACTTTGTGAATCTTGAATAATCATGATCGCCTAAATCCATTTGACGAGCTAGACTAGACACTTGCAAACAAAAAATATAAATACTCCTCCTAGCTCTAAAATGGTATCTGTTTTAAACATCAACACCTTGCAACAATATCTTGTCCCAAAATGACTGCCAATTGGCACAACCTACTCTCACTCCTCGATAAACGCTCATATAAATTAGATATTAGGCAACTTATAGATTCACGACTCATGCATGTGGTTGATTTATAATTTTTAAAAATCTAAATACGAGGCTTTTTCATAAATCTAATCTCAACAATTAGTCATGAAGAGTTGCCTAGTAGTTGAAACAACATAATTTTGATTTTTCTAAAGGAGTATCACTTAATGGCTTATTTCAAAATTGATTTATTGCACAAAAATAAAATATCACACACCGAAACTTCTTCATATAATTTTTTTTCATTATCTCGATTACGACTAATATACCAATAATATTACCTTTTTTCTAATTTTAGATCATTGGACACAATCACTCGTTACTTTTTAATAGAAGTTAAGTATGGCTCATCTCAGCATTAATCAAGAATCCACCTGTTGCGCATGTCATTTAACAGGAACTGTTACTATCAGATTATCACCAGAATATTTGAAAGAATTATCATTATTTAAATCATTCGTTGCGGGCGTTGATGGCTATTTTTTACATTATCACGCCTTAAAGACAGTGATTAGTAATGATGATGCGGAAAAACTTATTTCTCTAGGTGTACTTGCTGTTTAAAAAAGTGTATAAACAAGCTCTAGCTATTAACTAAAGCTTGTTGTATTCAATGTAAGCAAGATTATTAAAGTAAATCTATTTAAAGAAATAAACACTACTCATCATTTAATAAACATTCATTATCTGTCTTCTTCAAATTACAACGCACATTTTTAAGAATATGCATCATCTTCTTATCGTAAACATCTTGTTTAGTTAAACTAACTCTAGCGAGGCGAAGTACATAGTCATAGTTTTTGATATCAGACTCTGATAAATCTATCCAATAATTTTTATTGATGGCAGATTCAATTTTATGAACATTAGATATCTGCCGATCAAATCCTGATGCAAACCAACGACGACTTTTCTGTCCATAACCCATAGGGAATTTACTAGGATTGATGAGTAAATCATATGTAATCGACCCTATTGGAAATCTAATAATGGCGCCTTTACTAGCAACGCCTTTACTCAACTCCAGCGGCTTAAATGCCAATGCAGGAAGCTCGACCGCATCAACTTTACCTGTATTAAACACAGATCCAATCTGCGATAGCTCTAAAGGTACTGGAGTTGCTCCTATCTTATCGACAATTACTGATTGAGCTTTATCATAACTTAATACACCAAAACGTTTATTATAAAAGCTTTGCATTGTGTTCAGGTTTTTGTTATTTGTGATCACGTATGCAAAACCTAAGGGTGAAATACCCGCAACTTCTGTACCATTTGAACTCATATCAGCATTAAGCTTTGGATTAGCCATCAAATTGAGTACTAGTTTATAGGCTTCTTCTGTAACCACTCCTCTTACTGAGTCGATTGAACCTGCAAAGTTATTAAATTGACGTGCACGTATTCCTGAGATTGCAAGGCCATCACACTTCCCAGATTTAAAACTTTCTGTTGCTAGGTACTCATCAGAAAATGGTTTTAGTTCTAACTCAGCACCCCATTGTTTGGCAACTACAGCATAATCTTTTAGCATTGAATAATTATCGCCTTGAGCGCCTAAAGGATCAAAAATGCAGATACTCTGACCAAATGCAGGTGGTGTTGTTAATAGTGCGACAGATACAAAACAAATATACTTTTTATTCATCTAAAAACCTAATTAATCGACTGTTTGTTTTGTAATATTATTTAGCAGGTTGATTGATGGTGAAGAATATATAATCTATTTAATGTTGAATGTGATTTCTATATTTTTTCAATGGTTAATCAATCAATCACTATAAATATTACCTGTGCTATTTAATTTGAATAATTTATATAAGTTACTCAAAATTTCCTCAGCATAACCTAGGTAATTGTGGATTTGTTATGGGTTAGTGTGCCAACCATTTATCATTTTAGGACAATTTTATGATCAGGAAGTAATAGGTGTTTTTATTTAATTTTTTTCTTTCATTTTTTTTAATACCGTTTATGATCTGCACTAATATTAAGTAAATAATTTGTTATTCTAATTCTTAATCTAAGGGATGAGAGCATGATACATCAGTTTTTACATAATAAGATGCTATTTGGTAATAGTTCTGATGAAGACCTAATTTATGAGCACGCACTTGATAAATTATTTAATATAAGTTGCATATTCGTAATCGTATCAGCAGTTATTTTTGGTTTTTTACTTTCGAAGTTGGGTATTTTTTTTATTATCGTAAATATATCTCTATTTAGCATAGGTCTATTTTCATTGCTGACATCTATAGGAGGTTATAGATTAACATCTGCATTATTTTTTATTGGTAGTTTATATTTATTTTATGCATTTTTATGTGCTACATTTGATATTCCAGCAGGCAACGCACCTCGTACATTACATTTCTTTTTTCTTGTGGTCGGAGTGGGAGGGTTTATAAGATTAAATCATGAACCTACTATAAGATTGTTTGTGTTAATATTTTGTTTTATAACATTTTTATTTTTTCAAGATACAGGCTGGGGTCTACTTAATACTTCATATAATATGTCTAATTATATTCACTCTGTACCTGCTAGGATTCATCTAGGCTGGATATTCAGTGGAGTAGCGTTTTCTTCTTTAATTATGTTATTTTATTTTGATAAATATATTTCTGAAAATACATCTTTAAAAAAAACAGAGTTATTGGAAGCGATATCTAAAAACCAGTTTGAACTTTACTATCAGCCCCAATCCTCTCATCAGCATATTATTGGCGCAGAAGCGTTGATTCGTTGGAATCACCCAAAGAAGGGAGTGTTGACTCCTAATCATTTTATACCTCAAATCGAAAAGTTAGATCTTATGCTCACTTTAAGTCATTGGGTTCTAAGGAGAGCATGTAAACAGCTGGCTATTTGGTCGCGTAATCCGCTAACAAAAAACTTGTCATTAGCTGTAAATGTCTGTGCTCAAGATTTTACAGATCAAGACTACGTAAAAAATGTCATCTCTATAATAGATCAAGAAAGCGCTAATCCACATCTTCTTAAATTAGAATTGACCGAGAGTGTTCTTATTAGCAATATGGAAACCACAATTATTAAAATGAAAATGCTGCGATCATATGGTGTAAGAATTTCTCTTGATGATTTTGGGACTGGGTATTCTTCATTAAATTACTTAAAAAAACTTCCATTAGATCAGCTGAAAATTGATCAGTCTTTTATACGTGAAATTGCGTCTAATCGACATGATCAGGCAATTGCCCGTACAGTAATTGAACTTGCCAAGAGTCTAGATTTAGATGTTATTGCTGAAGGCGTTGAAACAGATAGTCAGTTTCAGTATTTGCTCAGTATCGGCTGTAATAAAATACAAGGTTACTTATTGAGCCATCCTTTGCCTATAAGAGATTTTAATGATTTTTTAATTAAGTCATGTTGAGCATTGGGGAAAAAATAACAAGTTAGTAAGATTCGTCCAAACTAAATTTACCACCCAATAAGCCTCCTATAATGCTCAGTGACGGGCACGGGTTTAGCACTAGAGCTTATTCTGCTTATTTATAACGAAGAATCTATATTCGATGATTTGTAGAAAGTCACATGATCCTTCCACCAAAAAATATCCGTTAAAACCTATTTGACTCAAATTTTATGTAACGTGGCTTCATGCTAAGGAAAAAATTGTGAGGAAGAATATGTAATATTTGCGGCATGATAATCCAATCTTCACCTAAAATTTCAGTCGTTATAGCATGATACCATTTAGTTTAAGTCTTTATTTTTAAATGACCTTATTGGACTGATAATTGGCCTTATTAGATAATTACATGTTTAATATAATTTGATAGATTAGTTTCAAGGAAGTGATAGGAGCTAATATGGGAATAAATGTTTTAGATGGTGTTCTGTATTCTTTCGTCCTTTATGACCGCTTAACCCACTTAAGCGGTTTTTTTTGTGCTTTAAAAATTATACAGTTCGATTAAGGTGTGGTTAATTCAAAGAATATTGTTTTCGAATGTGTTAGAAAGCTATAAAACCAAAAGTAATATCCAGATTTACTTGAATAATATAATATGTTTTTCTGCTGATAGGCTGATATATACCAATCAATTTAGAGTGCATGTTCATTATTTTTTTAATGACTTTCTATACTCTGTGCGATATTGGCTTGGCGTTTCTCCAGTCCAGCTCCGAAAGGCCCTAGTAAAATTGGCAGGGTCTTGATATCCAACACGTAATCCCACTTCATCAAGCTTAAGTGTTGTATTTTGAAGCAAATAATAGGCATCCTTTAAACGCACAGCATTAAGGAGTGCTAAGAAGCTAATATTTAGTTCTGCTAATTTACGTTTCAGTGTCCGTTCAGACATGTTCAAGTGCTGCGCAATTCTTGGTAGAGTTGGATATTGCCCGTCACGACATACTAATAATATACGAACACGGTCAAGCCAGTTTTTAGTATACCCAAGTTGTTCAAGTGTTGACTCTCCTTGGCTGATGACTAACTCTGTCATTGCAGGATTGGCTGTATGAATCGGCAAGTCGAGTAGCTTTGCTGGAAAACGAAATTGATTTGCAGGCTGATTAAAGTGGAGGTGAGGTAGTCTATCTTTATAAGTAGCAAAATAGTTTGGTTCGGGATAGTCAAAATATAAATGTAGGTTCGTCTTTTGAGATTTAATGGACTCAGCTTTTCCAATTTGTAATGACCGAAAGATTTCAGACACTTCGATTAGGAAATTCTCAATAGTGAAAGATCTAAAGTGTAGTAAGGGGATGGCTTCTTTAACAGTTATAATCGCTGTTTCACCTTCTAGGTCAAAGTCGAGCTCAAAGAAAGGAATTTGTATTTGGATGAAACGTCGCCCCAATTCTATTGCATCACCCAGTGTTGCACAACTCATTAAACCGTGACTAATAAAGCCCGCTTTAGTCAGGTTGCTTGCCAATCCAATCTCAATTGAAATGCTAGGGTCATTAGTTAGTTTAAGTAAGTTTTTAAGTAGAGTGGCTTGCTGCCAAGCAGCGATACGAGCATTTTGTTCATGTAAATCTGATGCAACTAATCCTGTGCTAAGTAAGAGTTGTTCCGTAGTAATTCCGCGAGTTTTAGCAAACCGGATCATGTAGTTTGCATATGTCGCAGATAAAGTATGCTTATGTGTTTTAGCCTGATTTTTTATACTAGAGCTCATGATTATATCGCCTAATATCGATGATAAGTTGAACAATAATTTGTTCAACTTATCATCAGTTCTTTGCTGACAAGCAACTACAGTAGCTTAATTATTGCTGTCTAAGAAAGCGATAAATGCCAGCACCAAGCATACCTCCGATAATTGGTGCGCCCCAAAATAGCCATAGTTGTTGTAGTGCTAGATCGTCCATTGTAACAATAGCAACAGCAGTACTACGTGCAGGGTTAACGGAAGTATTGGTTACTGGAATACTGATTAAGTGAATCAAAGTTAACGCAAGACCGATTGCGATGGGTGCAAAACCTTTGGGTGCACGTTTACTGGTTGAACCCATAATGATAATTAAGAAGAATGCAGTTAATACGATCTCAGTAATTAACGCAGAAACTAAAGAATAGTGATCGGGTGATCCATCACTATAACCATTTAAGGCAAAATGATGTGATAAATTTGCGATATTAACGCCAGCTTTACCACTTGCGATCTCCCATAACACCGCTGCCGCAGCAATTCCACCCAACACTTGAGAAATGATGTATGGAATAACTTGGCTTGCTGGGAATCGTCCACCCACACAAAGACCGACAGAAACTGCTGGATTAAAATGGCCACCAGAAATATGACCTACTGCGTAGGCCATCGTTAATACGGTTAGGCCAAATGCTAGAGCCACGCCAGTAAAGCCGATACCTAGTTGAGGGAATGCTGCAGCAAGAACAGCACTACCGCATCCACCAAATACCAACCAGAATGTTCCAAAAAATTCGGCACAGTAAGCCCTCATGTATAGTTCCTTGAGTAAAGATGTTTAGTACGATATGTATAACTAAAAAATATGCTTTTTAATGGCTTAGTGGGAGAGTCTATATAGCCTTCGCGATAAGTTTTTTAGGCATAAATTTCATACTCTCTAATGGAATTGGATCTTTTCAGAGAGTTATGACTTTAATATATATTGAATTCTCTTGGCAGCAGGCGATAGTGCTTTAAAGGACAATTTGATGTCATTTTAGGACGAGTAGTGCTGTAGCAGTTACAAAGCAAGAAGCCTACCGCAGAGAAAATAGAAAAAACAAAGCCCCACGATTGGCGGGGCTTTGCGGGGAATTTATAGAATTCTTTATATTCTTAGAATTAATGGCGGAGAGGGAGGGATTCGAACCCTCGATAGGTTTAACCCTACGCCGCATTTCGAGTGCGGTACATTCAACCACTCTGCCACCTCTCCGACGGCGTGCATTTTATAATTTCGATCTTGTAGACACAAGATAATCAATGATAGTGCACTAAAAAGAAAAGCCCCTAGTTAGGAGCTTCTTTTCAGATACTACTTAAATCAACACCGATACGATGTGCGACTTCTTCGTAGGCTTCAACAACATCGCCTAGACCTTGACGGAAACGATCTTTGTCGAGTTTTTTCTTACTGTCTTTATCCCATAGACGGCAACCATCAGGACTGAATTCATCACCTAGCACGATTTGACCGTGGAACACGCCAAATTCAAGTTTGAAGTCGACCAGCATCATGTTGCCTTGATCGAATAATGCTTTAAGCACGTCGTTCACCTGATAGGTCAATGCTTTCATCATTGCCAGTTGTTCAGCAGTAGCCCAGCCTAATGTGATCGCTAGAGATTCGTTGACGATAGGATCGCCCAAAGAATCATCTTTGTAGAATAACTCGAAGGTTGGCGGTGTCAGGGGACGACCTTCTTCAATGCCTAAGCGGCGACATAAGCTACCCGCAGCGTAGTTACGCACGACACATTCTACTGGAATCATGTTGAGGCGTTTTACCAATACTTCATCAGGTGTCAGTAGTTGTTCGAAATGAGTTGGGATGCCTGCATCAGCCAATTTTTGCATGATAAATGCGTTAAACAGATTGTTGACGCGACCTTTGCGCGCGAGCTGTTCAACACGTTTGCCATCAAACGCTGATGTATCATCGCGAAACACTAGAATCAAACGATCCGCATCGGTTGACTCATAAACTGATTTGGCTTTTCCAGTGTACAGCAGTGCTTGTTTTTGCATGAATCATGATCCATTAAGCGGTTGTCTTTAATACATAACACATAAGGTTATGGTTTCTATATATCAGCATGGATTGATGTGAATCTATTATGCTGACCAATTTCTTTCAATACGTTCGAGTAAATCTGTTGCAACAGCATTATCCGCCAGCGTTTCGTCTGCTTTTTGCAGCGTGACGGTTGTGGTGCTACCAATACGACCTAATATGAGCTGATAAGGCTTATTATCCAGCATGACCACGAAGCGATTTGTGGCGGCATTACGCTGAGAGACATTCACATTAGCCACACTAAGAGTGCGGTTAATTGCATCCCAAATTTTTGATGAGTCACCATCAATTTTAAGCAATGGAAAACCATTTCCGTCAATTACGAGTTGTGGTGCAGATGGTGCACCTTCAACTTGACTGATCGCGATCTTGGTTGGATCGAGAGGGATGGGTTTCGGCAATAAAAAACGGTTGCCTTTTGAATTCGTCAAAACGAGTTTTTCTGAAGCACTATTTTCAGGTACGACAGGCACTGGATACAGTGGTGCAATTTGTCGGGTCTGTAAGCTGTCTGAAACTTGTACAGCTGCGATGCTTTGTGCTTTGGCGTAATCCATTGAACCATTATTGATTGCCAATGAGCTACAACCTGATAAGGCGATTATGGATAGCATTGATACTGTGACGGCTATAGAGCGTGTGCCTAACAAATCATTAATGCGTGAATCACGTTGCAGCATAATCATGTCTCTCGTTAGATATTTTGGTAGCAATCAATGTGTGTGTTTGATTGCGACCCCATATCGCAGTGAACTTGGTCGCAATCAACTTAGCGCTGTAATACACCAGACTCAACCAATGCCGCATGGACTTGAGTTTGGTATTCGTCTGCTAATACCGTCAATGGTAAACGCAAACCAAGCGCGACTTTACCCATGTCGTGTAATGCCCATTTAACTGGGATTGGGTTGGATTCGCAAAACAAAACCTGATGAAGTATCGCGACTTTCTGATTGAGCTGTTCGGCAAGAGTAGCATTGTCTTCTAGAGCAGCACGACACATTTCATGCATCACACGTGGTGCGACGTTTGCAGTCACTGAAACATTACCTTTTGCGCCCATACCCATTAGACGCCAAGCGGTTGCATCATCACCTGAGAACACATCGATGCCGCCATTCGGTAGGGCATTGAGTCTGGTGATGAGATCTAGACCACGAGTCAAATCGCCCGTTGCATCTTTGATCGAACTAATTCCATCAACTTCAGCTAAACGGATAACCGTATCGTTATGCATGTCGACGCCTGTACGACCCGGCACATTATAGAGCATTTGTGGCAAATCAACTGCTTCTGCAACCGCACGATAGTGGCGATATAGGCCTTCTTGTGTGGGTTTGTTGTAATACGGTGTGACCAGGAGGGCTGCATCAGCGCCGAGTTTTTTTGCGGTGCTTGTGAGTTCGATAGCTTCGCGTGTTGAATTTGCGCCTGTACCTGCGATGACCGCAATTCGTCCAGCCACAACTTTAATCACATGTTCAATGACGCTGGCGTGTTCAACGACATCCAGTGTTGCGGATTCACCTGTTGTACCAACTGCAACGATACCGTCTGTACCTTCGGCAATATGCCATTCAACAAGACGCGTCAACGCATCAAAGTCCACCTTACCATCGTCGAACATCGGCGTAATGATTGCGACGATGGAGCCTCTAATTCGTGGTGTACCTTGCGATGACATGTCATCACTCCTGCATTTGGAAAGTTAAACGGCTAAAACTACTTTATTGATACGCTAAGCAAATTACGTGTGTTGTTTTAAATCAACACTAGAGTATACGCACTTCTTAAAACCAACACAAAAAATCTAAAACAAAAAAAGCCAGAACAATAAGTCTGGCTTTTTTCAATTCAATTCCATCGAATTTATATAAAACAATGAATTGTAAATTTTGGAGCGGGAAAAGAGACTCGAACTCTCGACCCCAACCTTGGCAAGGTTGTGCTCTACCAACTGAGCTATTCCCGCGAAGTGAGGGTATTCTAGCGATTTCTCCCAACGTGTCAAGGATTCAATAAACTGATCATTCAAAAAATGAGCAATTGAAAATTAAAGAAATTTAAAATGGTTCTACTGCATGAAATTAGGTTGACGCTTATCCATGTTCTATAGCCATCATCCAATTAGATGTGAGTTTGATTGTTCAGGATTGTAGTGCTGCTGATTTTAAAGCATGTTTACAGCATTTATTGCTGCTATTTCAGCGATCATAGATTATTGTTTTGTTTTAAATTGTTGAATTTTAATAAAAATATTTTTGGCATACTAATTGTAATACTCCAATCAGTTGCAGCAAGCACATTCACCGATTTCATTCCTTGATTGAAAAAATAGCATATTGGAGTTTTTTATGAGCAGAAAGATCCGCTTAGGGGCATTTATTCCATCTAATGGTCAGCATGTGGCCGCGTGGAGGTTACCAGAGGCATCGCCAGAGCGTTCGTTAGATTTTGATTATGTCAAAGAGTTGGTACAAACCGCCGAGCGAGGTTTGTTTGATGCGTATTTTCTCGCTGATGGCTTGTCAGTGAACTTTGGGGCTTCAGAGAAAATTGGCGTCAGTTCAAAGAGTGCTGGTTTTGAGCCAGTGACTTTGTTTGCTGCTTTATCTGCGGTGACTAAGCATATAGGCTTTATTGCTACAGCATCTTCGACTTACGAAGAGCCGTATTTGCTGGCGCGTAAATTTGCGTCGCTGGATCATATTAGCAAAGGGCGTGCGGCTTGGAATGTGGTGACCACTGCATCGGAATCGGCGGCATATAACTTTGGCTATGATCAGCAGCCACTGCATTCTGAACGCTACGAGCGTGCTCAGGAATATGTCGATCTGATTCAGAAGTTGTGGGATAGCTGGGAAGATGATGCCTTTATTTATGATAAAGAATCAGGTGTTTACTATGATGTCGATAAGCTGCATAACCCGAATCACAAAGGTAAATATTACTCGGTCAAAGGTGCGCTGAATGTACCTCGTTCGCCGCAGGGTTATCCTGTGATTGTACAGGCAGGTTCATCAGAGCCAGGTAAAGAGCTGGCTGGGCGTTATGCGGAAGTGATCTTTACTGCGCATCAAGATTTAGCGAGTGCGCAGGATTTTTATCGTGATGTCAAAAGTCGTCTTGCCAAATACGGTCGCAGTCCTGATGAATTGTTGATTCTGCCTGGGGTGTCTGCATTTATTGGAAAAACTGAAGCTGAAGCGCGTGAGAAATATGAGCGTGTGACGAAGCTGATTCGTCCAGAAGCTGGCTTATCTCTGCTTAGTGCTTTAACGGGTGGCTGGGATCTGTCGCAGTATGATGTGGATGGACCGCTGCCAGATCTACCAGAAACAGAAAGTCAGATTAGTCGCCGTCAGTTGATTATTGATATTGCTAAAAATAATAACTATACCATTCGCCAACTCTATGAATGGGTTGCGGGTGTACGTGGTCATTGGCAGATTATTGGCTCGGTTGAGCAGGTCGCGGATCAGTTACAAGAGTGGTTTGAGAATGGGGCGGCAGATGGCTTTAACGTGTTGCCACCGACGACGCCTGAAGGCTTGGATGATTTTGTGGATTTGGTTGTGCCTGAGTTGCAACGTCGTGGCTTGTTCCGTACTGAGTATGAAGGCACAACGTTGCGTGAAAACTTAGGTTTGGCGCGTCCAGAAAATCAGTATGTGCTGGCAAAGCAGTCAGCAAAAGCGTCTTAAGCGCGGAGAAGATTTGAGATGAATATGCTCGCATTTCGTCATGCAGAACATGATATTAATCCGTTCTTCCCTGAGCGCTGGTCGCCGCGCGGCTACAAGCAGACGCAGATTGATCGCGATACGCTGTGGTCGTTTTTTGAGGCGGCACGTTGGTCGCCGTCTGCCTATAACGCGCAGCCGTGGCGTTTTATTTATGCACTGAAAGGCACGGCTCATTGGGATGCGCTATTTAAAACCTTGTCAGTCGATAATCAGTTATGGGCGGCGCATACCTCGGCATTGGTGCTGGTTTTATCCAAAAAAACCTTCACACCGTCAGGTAAAGATAAAGCTGTGGATATCCCAAGTCATTCGTTTGACACGGGTGCGGCATGTGCGCATCTGACGCTGCAGGCATCGCTGAAAGGTTGGCATACCCGCGCAATTGGTGGTTATGATCATGGGTTGATAAGGGAGTCTTTAAGTATTCCTGATGATTATCATCTAGAGGTCATTATTGCGATTGGTCAGCAGGGCGGTAAGGATCATTTACCTGAATCTTTGCAGGCACGGGAGCAGCCTACGTTGCGGCGTTCAACCGTGACATTTGTGGCGGAAGGTGCTTTTTCGTTTCAAGATTAATGTGCTGAGGAATGCCTAATCTAAATCATGTTATCTTTGGTTAGGCGTTTTTTATTTTAAAAATAGGAACTTGATATGCAATACCGCAAGTTAGGTCAGACTGATATTGATGTCAGCGTCATTACCTTGGGCACGATGACTTGGGGAGAGCAAAATAGTGAAGTTGAGGCGCACGCGCAGCTTGATTATGCGGTTGAACGTGGTGTGAATTTGATTGATGCTGCGGAGATGTATCCTGTGCCGCCAAAGCCTGAAACGCAAGGTCTGACGGAGCGTTATATTGGAACTTGGCTGAAACAGGGCAATAACCGCAACAAAGTGTTGGTCGCAACAAAAGTTGCAGGTCCTTCGCGGAAATTGATTCAAGCCACGCATATTCGCAATGGCAAAACCAAATTTGATCGACACAATATCGAGTCCGCACTGCATGATAGTTTGCAGCGTCTGCAAACGGATTATGTGGATTTATATCAGTTACATTGGCCTGATCGAACGACCAATCATTTTGGTGAATTGGGTTATCACCATGTGGAGGATGAAGAAACGGTTCCGATTGCTGAAACCTTACAAGTGCTCAATGATCTGGTGAAAGCAGGAAAAATTCGACATATTGGTTTATCGAATGAAACGCCTTGGGGTGTGAGCCAATTTCTTAAGATTGCTGAACAGCAGGGGTTGGCTCGCGTCGTGAGTATCCAGAACCCATACAATTTACTGAATCGTAGTTTTGAAATTGGTAATGCCGAAATTGCGATTCGAGAGCAAGTTGGGTTGTTGGCATATTCGCCACTGGCATTTGGTGCATTAACAGGAAAATATCTCAATGGCGCACAGCCTGAAGGTGCACGACTGACGCGCTGGGAGAGGTTCGGCCGTTACAAAGGTGATGTTGCTGAACAAGCCATTGCGCAATATGTGGCATTGGCGCAGCAGCATGGGCTAGATCCAGCGCATCTGGCATTGGCTTATGTGAATAGCCGTCGCTTTGTCACCAGTAATATCATTGGTGCAACGACTTTAGAGCAATTGAAAACCAATATTGATAGTATCAATGTGGTACTCAGTGATGAAGTGCTTGCTGGGGTTGAGCAAATCCATAATTTGCATCCGAATCCTTGTCCTTAGTTGTAAATTAGGTGTGGTTAGAAAAAGCAGATCAATACGATTTGCTTTTTTTATATGCGATGTATTTATATAAAATAATGATGATCTATATTAAATTCTAGATGATATGTATTTCACTATTCGTTATTTGATTGTCTCATATATGAGTATTAATCTCTACTTGTCCTCCAGTTTTAATTAAATAATTTTTATTATTTATATTGAGACTTTTATAAAATTTTTATTTATATCGAGATATATTATGACGAGCATCGCCAATATTAGTAACGTATCATCACATCAATATAATCATTTTCAGGTTAAACCTGTTGCTGGTCGAATTGGTGCTGAAATTTCTGGTGTTGATTTATCTGCTGACTTGCCTGCACACATTGTTGCGGATATTCGTGCAGCGTTGGTTCAATACAAAGTTGTGTTTTTCAAAGACCAAAAGCTGGATGACCAGTCGCAAGAGTCTTTTGCACAGCTCTTGGGTCGTCCAATTGCACATCCAACAGTACCGCCAAAAGATGGTACTCACTTCTTATTGGAATTAGATTCTAAGCATGGTGGTCGTGCGAACTCATGGCATACCGATGTGACGTTTGATGTGAATCCACCAGCATTTTCAATCTTGCGTGCGGTCACAGTTCCGAGTGCTGGTGGTGATACAACGTGGGCAAATGCTGCGACTGCTTATGATGATTTGTCTCCAGAACTAAAGACACTTGCAGAAAGCCTGCGTGCCATACATAGCAATGAATATGACTATGCGGCGTACCGTTCAAAAGTGGATAAAGAAGCTTTTGAACATTATCGCAAAGTATTTACCTCAACGATTTATGAGACCAATCATCCTGTTGTACGCGTCCATCCAGAAAGTGGCGAAAAGTCATTAGTTTTGGGTCATTTCTTCAAGAAGTTTGAAGGTCTGTCTTCGACGGATTCAACGCGTTTATTTGAAGTGTTGCAGAGTCATGTGACTCGTTTAGAAAATACGGTGCGCTGGCGCTGGTCAGTGGGTGATGTGGTGATTTGGGATAATCGTTCAACTCAGCACTATGCCGTGAATGATTATGGTGACGAGCATCGCGTGGTTCGTCGTGTGACCGTTGCTGGGCCTGTGCCCGTGGGTGTGGATGGTAAGCTTAGTTTTGGTGTAAAAGGTTTTGAACAAGCAAAAAATGATTCAATACATAAACCAGATGCAAACTCTGCTTAAGTTATAATAATTATAAGAAATGAACCCGATTAGATATCGGGTTTTTTTTATGGATGATTGTTGGATTTTTTATAATAAATTAAAATTATTTTTTGATCGTAGATTATTTTTAAGATTTTAATTCTATGTAATGTATTTTTTATTTTAATTTGTTATATGTATATTTTATATGAGCTTATAGCTTTATCTTGATTAATTGCTTTGTTAGTCATTTGATTAAATTACTTAAAACAGACTTATATGTAAAATAATGATAATGACATATTATTAATTTGTGTTTAGTAATAAGCATTATTGTTTGATAATCAACAATGCGGCAACAAATATAGAGAAAAAATATTATTTAAAAATATAAAATTCAATTAAAACATAAATTTATATATTGGCATGCTTATTGTAATAATAAATATGAGAGATCCAAAGATTGATTCTATTTTACTAGTATAGGGGTATTTTAAATGACTTTATTGAAAAGCCATCAGAATGGTGTTCCGCATAAAAAGGAATCTCGTTCAGCAGCTGTGAAAGCTGAATTGGAT
This sequence comes from Aquirhabdus sp., assembly GCA_030149815.1. Classification (GTDB taxonomy): domain Bacteria; phylum Pseudomonadota; class Gammaproteobacteria; order Pseudomonadales; family Moraxellaceae; genus Aquirhabdus. The sequence goes on from JASLHI010000003.1 coordinate 25,660, forward strand.
TATCCAGTGATTGATACGGATATCCATACCAATGAATTTGGTCCATTGCTCGAACAGTATATTGAGCAATACGGCGGGGCGAAGATTGTTGATGAGTTTCGCCAACATCTTAAAAGCAGTGGCTTAAATCAACTGGCTGCACAGTGGTACAACGCGACGCCGCAAGAACGCCGTGATCGTCGTATTCATCGTCCAGCATTCTGGGCTCTTCCTGCCAAGAATACTTATGACTTGGCAACAGCATCGTTACCAAACTTGCTCTATGAGCGTCTGGAAGAGTTAGGTACTGACTATGCGGTGTTGTATCCAAATATCTCTTTGTTTCCACAAAACACAGGTCGCGAAGATCTGCGTCGTACCTTAACGCGTGCAATCAATCATTATCATGCCGACATCTATCGTCCGTATGCGGATCGACTTACACCTGTCGCCACGATTCCTTTGCATACGCCAGAAGAGGGAATTGAAGAAGTTGAGTTCGCGGTGAAGACTTTGGGCTTAAAAACGATTTTGATTCCAGGTGCGATTCGTCGTCCAGTGAAAGCGATCGCCGATAAGTATCCACCTGAGCATCATCGTGAGTTGGGCGCACATGCGCAATGGTTAGATTTCTTTGGTCTGGATAGTGAATACGACTATGACCCGTTCTGGGCCAAAGTGATTGAGTTGGGTGTGAATCCAAGTACGCATTCTGGTAGTCAAGGTTGGAACGCACGCAATTCGATTAGCAACTACATGTTTAACCATGTGGGACATTTTGCTGATGCGTCTGAAGCATTAGCGAAGTCATTGTTCTTTGGTGGTGTGACTCAGCGTTTCCCGCAATTACGTGTCGCTTTGCTAGAAGGCGGTGCAGCCTGGGGTGCGAATGTGTTTACGCATTTAGTTGATCGTTACCAGAAGCGTGGCCGCGATGCGGTGCAAAACTACAATCCAGCCCATCTCGACAAAGAGCTGATTTTCCAACTCTTCCAGCAGTACGGCAAAGACCTGACCAAAGATCGTGAATTTACTCAGGATGAAATCGTTGAGCTGGCGTTTGGTGTTGGTTTTGGTCGTCGATTCCAAGAGCAAAATCCAAACGAAATTGATGATTTCGCGTTGGCTGGTATTGAGAGTGTTCAGGATATTCATGACCGTTGGGTGCCGAATTTCTACTTCGGTAATGAAGCTGATGATCGAACACTCGTTCATGCATTTAATACCAAAGCAAATCCGTTAGGTACGAAACTGAATGCGCTGTATTCCTCTGACTCAGGCCACTGGGATGTGCCAGATATTACTGAACCATTAGCAGAAACTTGGGATTTGGTGAAAGAAGGCGCGATTACAGAAGCTGATTTCAAGGCGTTGGTTTTCGACAATCCGTACAACTTTTATACCGCCAACAATCCAGATTTCTTTAAAGGAACTGCCGTTGAAGAAAGGCTGAAGAAGTTAGCTGTTAAAGCAGCGAGTTAATCGTCGCCCATCAATTCATAGAAAGACAACTTCATACCCCAGTAGTGCAGTTCCTGCACTGCTGTTGGGGATGGTTTTTCTTTTGTTTTGAAATCGCATGCTTTTTAGAGTTTTTTTGAACAGTTTTTATTTTTAGATTTTAATTTTTTAGGGGTTTGTGATGAAGAAAAGCGTTCTTGCAACATCGGTTGCATTGAGCTTACTGGTGATTGTAAGTGGTGGTGCGCAGGCAGCCGATGGAGACTCATTGGCTGATCTGCAAGCGCAACTGAAAGCCTTAAAGCAACAGGTGGATGCGTTGGAGCAGAAAAAGCAAGACGATGCGAAAGCAGCAATTGCGAATTCTGCTTCAACAAATAATGTCGCGGATGGTGTGGCTGAGGATACGACTATTCTGCCAGCAACCCAGAGCGAGCTTGCAGGTTTTCGTACTGATTTAGAGAACTATAAATATGATGACGCGCGTCAATACGAGCGCCAAACGACCAAGTCGACTCGCGATACAACTTTATATGGAACAGTGCAACTCTTGGCGCAAGGACAAGATGAACCTACGAAGAGTGGGAATCCTGCACCCAATTCACCGCGTTATTCGACCTTCAATGTGCCAACAGCTCTGATTGGTGTGCGCGGTAATCTCTATAAAGATTATAAAGAAGGCAAGAATCTCGATTATCAATTGTCTTTTACATATGCGCAGCGACCAACGGCGACGGGTAGTGCAGCAGATTTTAATCTTGCAGATGCGTTTATTCGTTACAACATCACGTCCACCAATGGTGGGATGGAAGTTCCCGTTGCCAATTTGACATTGGGTCAACAACTGCTACCATTTGGTCTGGATCCGCAATCACCAGAAGATCTGCGCCCAACGATTAACGTGGCTTATGGTCTTGGTCAGTTAGGCTTATTTAGTCGTCAGGATGGTCTGATTTTACGCGGCGATTTCGCACCTTATGTGGATTATGGTCAGAACTATCGTGCGCCGCTGCTGCAATACGCTTTGGGCGTCACGAATGGGAATGGCATCAATAAGCCTGATGACAATAACGGCAAAAGCGTGATTGGTCGCGTCGCGTTTACTTTACCTGTCGATTATAACAGTCCATTTCGTGAGTTGAAGTTTGGTGCTTCTTATATCGGTGGTACTAAGAATGTAACGTCTGGAACAACTGTATTAGATAGTGGTGGTCGTAATAACCGTTTGGGGCTAGATGTTTATTATAACCATGCGCCATTTGGTGTCACGTATGAGTATGTACAAGGGCAGTCTGGTTATGCCACGTCCACCAATACAGTAAGCACAGTCAAAGCAGAAGGGCAAACCTTCACGCTGTTCTATACCGTAGGCGATCAGTTCTACGATGCGATTAAAACCGCTGCCAAATTTGATGATTTCTGGCCGAAGTCAATTCAAACCTTTTATCGCTTTGATACCTATAACCCGAATGAAGGCAATGATGTCGTCGGTATTGCGGGTCACGGACAAGGCAAGGTCACGATTCAAACGTTGGGTCTCAATTTCTTCTTTGCACAAACTACCAAATTCCAGTTGGGCATTAATCACTGGGATTATGCGAATGAGACGCCAACGCAAAAAGACTACAACGAGCTACAGGCTCAGTTCCAGTACTCCTTTTAATGATTTTCCATTGTCCTATTGTTGAGAGTTGATGAATATGAAACAGATTACACGACGTTTTTTTATAGCGCTGACGACAAGTTTAGCGCTTACTGCAGCTTTACCTGTGTTTGCAGATGAAGGTAAACCGACAGAAATTCGCTTAGGTGTTCCAGGTGCTGGTGTTGGTGGTAAGCCAAAAGTAGGCTCTACGTTTGTTGCTTCAGCCGCATTACGCGGTGTGATTGAAGATGAGTTTAGAAAAGATGGGATTAAAGTGACTTGGATTTATTTTCCAGGCGCTGGTCCTGCTTTAAATCAAGCACTGGCAAATGGCAAGGTGGATTTTGGTGCAGGACATGGCGACCTACCTGCGATTGTAGGTCGTTCGAGTGGTTTAAAAACCAAGATCTTGTTTGCGGCGGGGCGGTTTGGACCAAACTATTTGGTTATTCCAGCAGGTTCAAGTGCTAAGACTTTGGCTGATCTTAAAGGCAAAACTTTATCGACTTTTAAAGGTACCGCACTGCAATTACAACTCGGTCGTTTTATTCGTAAGTACGGATTTACTGAGAAAGATTTCCGCATCATTAATCAAGATACTTATTCAGCACAAACATCACTATCTACAGGTGATATTGATGGCACGTTAACCAGTCCTTGGACACTGGAAGCACGTGGGGTGGCTAAACGAATTATCGAAGTTCGTGACGATAAATTCCTGAACGGACCTCTCTCGTTTTGGGTTAGCGAAGATTTTGAGAAGAAGTATCCAAACATTGTACAGCGCGTCGTCAATGTGTTGGTTAAGCAAGCCGTGTGGAGTTCAGAAGAAGCAAATCGCGATACGCAATATAAATTATGGGCACAAAGTGGTACGCCATATCTCGATTGGAAACATGACTGGGATGACTATGCTTTAAAAGATCGTAATAGCCCATTGATTGACGACTTTTATGTGAATGCCCTCAAGCGTGCTGAGAAGGAATCTAAGGATTTTGGTCTGATTCGTCGTGATGTCACGATTGATGATTGGCTTGAACCGAAATACCTGAATAACGCGTTGAAAGAGCAGCATCTAGAAAACTTCTGGCCGAAATTTGATGCCAATGGCAACAAGATCGCTGGGACTGGCACAGGTAAATAAATCCTCATTTGCTATGCATAACCCAGAGAGAGTTCTCTCTGGGTAGTTGGGGACATGAACTTGAATATGTGGGATGTTATTCCAGCTGGATGATGTTTTATGGGTAGTTATAGGCGTTCACGATTTCTAGAAAAGAATCGCTTTTTACTGAGTTTTATGTTGGTGGCGTCGACAGCAGGACTGGGTGTCGGTACAGCACAAGTCACGATTTCGTTGTACGCATTGCATTTACATGCGTCTGAGTTGCAACTCGGTTTTATTGCAGCAGCACAAAGTATTGGCATTCTGTTGATGGGTTTGCCGACAGGCTTAATGATTAATCGTTTTGGTCCCTTGGTGTTGTTTGCTATGGGAAGTTTGCTGGCTGGATTGTGGTACGGACTAATTCCTGTGGTTGGGCAGGTTTGGTTTTTGATTACGTGTATGGCGTTGGTGAGTTTCTGTATGCCACTTCGGTTTATTTCGCTCAATACCGTATTTATGAGCAATTTAAATCAATTAGGTGCGGTGAAGGCAGGGTGGTTTCGTGGGACGCACATGATTGGCTATATGTTGCTTGGGCCGATGTTGGCGGTTTGGTTGATCAAAAGTTTGTCGTTTGGTGGTTCTTTTTTGACGATTGCCTTGATGCTCACCGTCCCCGTGATTTTATCACCGCTGATTTTTGCGAGTTACAAAGTTGATCGTCAGGCATCGCCGAAGTTGAGCATGCGTGCGATTGTGCAACAGCTTTCCTTACTGAAAACGGAAGTAACGCTGAGATATACCAGCTTATTTGAATTGTTTGATAGTGCAGTGATGGGCTATTTCACATTTTTTATTGTAGTGATTGCAGTGCGGAATTACGGTTTTAGCTCAGCAGCGGCCGCAAGCCTAGTCACGTTGTATGGCAGCGTGTACATGGCGTCGTTATTTGGCATGGGACTGTTCTTAAACATTCTCGGCGAAAAGCGAATGTATCAATTGGGTTTTGGCTTGGTAGCGACAGGATTATTCAGTTTGGGATTGCCTTTGTCATCCAACTGGTTGTTTTTGGGTTCGCCGTTGTTGGGCTGGGGTTTGGGAACATTAAATGTCGTCAATCTTTCAGTTTTTGCCCGAGTGGGGCAACGCGTGGGTATGGCAAATGTGTCGGCGATGTCACTGACTTTTGGACCATCGGGCAATTTGCTGGGCAGTATTTTAGGCGGCTGGGTCGGGCATTTTTGGGGATTACAGGCATTATTTTTTCCATTGGCGGGATTGTTTATAGGTTTGCTTTGCCTCGTGCAATTCAAACATCCGTTTGGTCAACAAGCCATACAAATTACACAAACCAATCATTTTGAGACAGATTTTTTAACGAATGTGGATGGTCAATAAGATGAGCGTTCTTGAATACGAAGTAAAAGCCTCGCCAGAAACGACGCGAGAATGGCAGTGGTCATTAAAAATTACTCAACAACTACAACGCTTACAACAGCTCGGCTTTGTGCTCAATCGCGTGGTACTTGGGTTGTTGCTTCCTGTGTTGGTACTGGGATTGTGGTATCTCGTTTATCACAAGCAATGGCTTCCTGAGCAAATATTGCCGAGTCCAACTTTGGTTTGGCAAACCTTTATTGAGTTAAGCAAGTCAGGAGATTTGCCGCATAACTTATTAATCAGTTTAAAACGAATTGGTTATAGCGTGCTGGTTGGTGGTTCAGTTGGGCTGATCGTTGGTTTTGCGATTGGTCTGTCACGTCGTGCTTATGACTATTTGTACCCCACATTTAACTTGATTGCTCAATTTCCAGTTGTTGGTTGGATTCCCTTGTTGATGATTTTCTTGGGGATTGAGGAGAGTCTGAAAATCGCGGCGATCTCATTAGCCGTTGTCGTGCCCGTCATGGTGGCGACTTATAAAAGCGTTCTCAACGTGCCGCCACATTTACTTGAAGTAGCGCGTGTCTATGAGTTCAGTCGCTGGCAAACCTTAAGCAAGATCATTATTCCCAGCGCTTTGCCAAGTATTGTCGGTGGGTTACGTCAGGGCATTATGCAGGCGTGGTTGTCTCTCGTATTTGTGGAATTACTTGCGAGTAGTGAGGGGATTGGCTACCTGATTGTATGGGGACAGCAATTGATTCAGCCAGATATTGTCTTTATGTCGATTATTGTCATCGGCGTGGTGGGCTTCCTGTTAGATAACGTATTGCACTGGATTGAGCGGCATTTCAATTCATGGCAGCGCAATGCATTTTAAGGAGTGATTCATCATGTCATCAGCTATTTTGAGAACGTTTAATTGGCGTGGTCTAGTTATCCCTGTCCTATTTATTGTGCTATGGAATATTGCATCCACATTGAATTGGGTCAATCCCAAGTTGATTCCAACACCTGTGCATGTGCTGCATGAAGCATGGGAAAACTTGAATAAGAGCGAGTTTTGGCTTGGTGTCGGTGCGAGCTTATTCCGTGATCTGAGTGGTTTTACGATTGGGAGCTTCTTTGCGATTGTATTTGGCATCTTGATCGGTGCATCAAAATGGGCGAATTATGTGTTTGCACCGAGTTTTAACGTGCTTAGACAGGTATCGTTATTTGCTTGGTTGCCATTGATTTCAACGTTCTTGGATTATGGTAATTCCGCAAAAATCTTATTTATCTCGCTCTCTGTATTTTATCCAGTCGCGTTACACACGATCGAAGGTGTGCGCAGTATTCCAATGAATCAATTTGAAGTCGCCAAGGTATATCAATTTAGTCGTTGGCAGTTGCTTCGTCAGTTGATCTTGCCTGCGGCGGCGCCTCAGATTTTTGTAGGTTTACAGCTCGGATTGATTTTCGCTTGGTTAGCGACAGTGGGATCAGAGTTTTTGCTCGCTAGTTATGGCGTAGGGCTAGGAAATATAGTCATTCGCGGTCGTGCTTCATTGGATGTCGGTCTCATTGTTTTTGGTTTGGTTTTTATTGGTGTGATTGGCATTTTGCTGGCGAGTCTTGCGCATCGTGTACAGCGTCGAGTGTTGTCGTGGCAGCAGCGCTGAGCCAATCACACAGGCATTTGTCAGAAATATTTGAATGATTTTTAAGGAATAGCTCGATGTATATATTAAACAGAAATAAACGATTGAACAGTAACAGGCTATTTGCTGGTGTATTCGTCACTTTACTGTCTGTTATCACAGTATTAATCAGTGCATGTCATCAGCAGGGTGCTACGACCGCAGATACTCAGCCAATAACAGAATTGCGATATCAGAGTATACCTGGCTTAGTGACCCTGCCAGAGTTGGCAGAGGATCTGGGTTATCTTGCGCCACTCAAGTTGAAATATGTGGGCAGTGTGCAAGGTGGACCGCAGGATTTGCAGGCATTGGCGACGGGTGATGTGGATGTAGCGAGCGCGTTTAATGGTGCAATTGTGAAAGTAGTCGCGGCTAATGTCGATATTGAATCCGTCATCGGCTCTTATGGCAGTGATCATCAAGCGTGGGTTGGCTATTTTGTTGCAGACAATAGTTCAATCAAAACGGCACGCGATTTTATTGGCAAAAAAGTCGCCGTAAATGCATTGGGTGCGCATTATGAGTTTGCGCTAAAAGATTATTTAGCGAGAAATGGCCTAACGCCAGCCGAAATCCAAAAAGTTGAGTTGGTTGTTTTGCCGCCAGCTAATTCTGAGCAGGCGTTGCGAGCAGGCTTAGTCGATGTCGCTGCGCTTTCTTTTATTTTCAAAGATAAAGCGGTGGCGCGTGGAGGAGTTCGTCAGGTTTTTGCTGACACTGATCTCTATGGTGATTTTACTGCGGGAAGTTATGCCGTCACTAAGAAGTTCGCTAAACAACATCCAGAGGCTGTGCGTCAGTTTGTCAGTGGCACTGCGCGAGCAATTGAGTGGGCGCGTAATACGCCGCGTGAACAAGTGATTGCACGATTCACCGACATTATTCACAAGCGTAAGCGCAATGAAAATACTGATCTTCTTCAATATTGGCGCAGTTTTGCGGTAGCTGAAAAAGGCGGTGTACTCACGCCACAGCAATTCCAGCCTTGGATTGATCAGATGGTTAAAAGTGGTCAACTCAAGCCACATCAGATTGATCCAAATCGTTTTATTGATAACCAATTTAATCCATATCTTACCAATGCTGGTACTGAGCATGTGCAAAGCACAGGAGTTCATTCATGAGTAATGCATTACAACTGATTAATGTCCATAAGGAATTTCCTGCCAAAAAAGTCAAAGGCTCGAAAGTTCCTCCAAGTAACTTCGTGGCTGTAGATGATGTGACCTTGGACGTGCGTGCTGGCGAGTTTCTTGCCATCGTCGGGCCAAGCGGCTGTGGTAAATCGACATTGCTGGATTTACTGGCAGGTTTAACCACACCAACGAGCGGTAGTATCAGTCTAAACGGCAATCTGATTACTGGCCCAGCTTTAGACCGCGGTATCGTGTTTCAACAATATGCGCTGTTTCCATGGTTGACTGCGAAACAGAACGTGGAGTTTGGATTAGAAGCCAAAGGAGTTGCGCCAGCAGAGCGACTTGAAACTGCGCAACGTTTTATCAATCTAGTGGGGTTGGCTGGCTTTGAAAATCACTATCCCGCTGAACTTTCGGGTGGCATGAAGCAGCGAGTTGCGATTGCACGCAGCCTTGCTTATGACCCAGATGTATTGCTGATGGATGAACCATTTGCAGCATTGGATGCACAAACTCGAGAAACCTTACAGGCTGAGTTATTAAAAATCTGGCAGCAGTCAGGCAAGACCATCATTTTTATCACCCATAGTATTGATGAGGCGATTTATCTTGGACAACGCATTGCCATCATGACGTCTTGGCCGGGGCGCATTAAGCAGATCATTGAAGTACCAGTGGCATTACGCAGTAACCATGAAGATGTGCGCTCAAGTCAAGAATTTGGGCAACTGCGTCATCACATCTGGAGTTTGCTACGTGAAGAAGTTCTTAAGGCGCAAGAGCTGGAAAAAATTAAACAATTGGCATCTTAGCGTGATTGGGCTTTGTTTTTTATTGAATTGATTAAGCAAATTATTGCATTGATGTTGATGACATCAAGGAGTTAAAAATGTCTACAAGTAAGCAAGTTTTGGGCAAGGAAGAGTTACTTTTGGATGAGAATCATGTGTTGGCTGATCGTGCTATGCACGATAAGAGTCTGCAAATATCTGCCAAGAAAAAACTCAGTCAGTTTGATTTTTCACTGTTGACTCATGCTTTTACACGCTCTATTGCCATTGTGTTGTTCTTTGTTTTATGGGAAGCATTACCGCGTCTAGGTGTGGTTGATGCCGCATTTTTGCCGCCATTATCTCAGGTGTTACAAGCTGGTTGGAAGTTGATTCTGAGTGGTCAGCTATTTGAACACTTAGGAGCAAGTTTATTTCGTTCTGCGGTTGGTTTTGTGATTGCGATTGTGATTGGAATTCCGCTTGGGTTACTGATTGGCTGGTATCGCAAATTCTCAGATCTCTTGAGCCCACTTTTAGAAGTTTTTCGTAATACGGCAGCGTTAGCACTATTGCCTGTATTTATTCTGTTTTTGGGAATTGGTGAAGCCTCCAAGATTGCATTGGTCATTTATGCCTGTACTTGGCCAATTTTGCTGAACACCATCAGTGGCGTGCGTAACGTTGATCCTTTATTGATTAAGTCCGCACACACGATGGGCTTAGGACCAATCCGATTGTTTCGTAAAGTCATTTTGCCTGCATCTGTGCCAACGATTTTTGTGGGGATTCGTTTGGCTGGTGCTTATTCAGTCTTGATTCTGATTGCGGCAGAGATGGTTGGTGCTAAAGCGGGTCTGGGTTATTTGATCAACTATGCACAATATAACTTTCAAATTCCAGAAATGTTCTTCGGCATCATTTGCATTACGTTGGTGGGTCTAGCGTTTAATTACGGTTTATTGCTGATTGAAAAACGCCTGACCACGTGGAAAACAGGTCGATGATTCATTGATATAAAACAGATGTTAAAGGGCAGGATGATCATCATGAATGTTCCAGCAATACACACTATGGCGCGTTATGGGGCTGTGTTATGCCTGTTATTAGTCACGGCGTGCGGTCAGCACAATTCTACCCATAGCGCACAAAATGCCAATAGCTTTGAGTCATTAGACATCAAATATCAGGGGACTCCGGGTTTTGTTTGGCCCATAGAACTCGCTGAAGATTTGGGCTATTTAGCACCACTCAAGCTGAACTATACGGGGATTTCTATTGGTGGTCCTCAAGGGATTCAAGCGACGCTGACAGGGGATACTGATATCAGTAGTCCTGCTTTTGTTGGTTCAGTGGTCAAAATGTCAGCGAGTGGTGCGCCAGGTACGGCGGTGATTGCCAGTTATGGAACATTTAAAGATCCATTTACAGGCTATTACGTCCTGAGCAATAGCCCTATTAAATCGGCGCGAGACCTTATCGGTAAAAGGATTGGCACCAATATCATGGGCGCTCAAGTCGAATTTATGATTCGCGAATATTTACGTCGTGGTGGCTTAACGCCCGAGCAAGCCAAGCAAGTGACGTTACTCGTGTTGCCACCGGGAACGGCTGAGCAAGCACTACGTCAAGGCAACGTAGATGTCGCACCCCTGTATGGCCCAGCGGTAGATCGCGGCAATGTACGTCGGTTGTTCCAAGATTATGATTTGGTCGGTGATTTAACGACAGGCGCGTATGTCATGTCTAATCGCTATATTCAAAGTCATCCCAATACGACGCATAAACTGGTGACTGGTATTGCGCAAGCGATTGAATGGTCTCGTTCGCATCCGAGAGAGGAGGTGGTTGCGAAATTCGAAGAGATTATTAAACGTCGTCATCGTAATGAAAATGATGCCATGATCAAGTATTGGACGAGTTATGGAATTCCCAGTACTGGAGGTAAGTTTGATAATCACGCCTTTCAGGTCTGGGCTGATTGGTTGGTGAAAGATGGTCAAGTGAAACCAGAGCAGATTGATCTGAAAAAAGTCTACACCAATCAGTACAACGATTATCGTTAGCTAATGAGCTCAGTCGTTGCGGAATACTCTAGTTGAGTATTCCGTTAGATGGAGAATGTAAAAAGTGTTTTTTGAGGGCGAGTTATCTATTATTGAGATAAGCTTTTTCTATAAATTTAAAAATAAAATCAATATTTTAAATACGCTATAGTTTAGTCATTTTAGTGATTTCTCATTACTTCAGGATTCATGCAATATACCTCACTGAGCAGTGTCTGCGAACGACTAAGAGGTATCGTCATGCCACCATTAATCACTTATCCAAATTCTCGCCAATTAGTGAAATCTGAGCGTGCGACAGCCATGGTCTTCGAGGATGTCAAATCTCGTGAACTACTTGCGCGTATTGAACAAATTGCTCCGAGTGATGCTAACGTTCTGATCATTGGTGATACAGGTACTGGCAAGGAGTTGGTTGCCAGACAAGTTCATTTACTGAGTTTACGTGCAGATGAACCATTTATTGCAGTGAATTGCGGTGCATTGACTGAATCATTGGCGGAAAGTGAATTATTTGGTCATGAGAAAGGTGCGTTTACAGGCGCAATCAGCAGTAGAGTAGGCTGGTTTGAAGCTGCAAATAATGGCACGTTGTTTCTTGATGAAATTGGTGATTTGTCGCTATCGATGCAAGTCAAATTGTTAAGAGTGCTTCAAGAACGTGAAATTGTTCGAGTCGGATCACTCAAGCCAGTTAAGTTGAACGTTCGGGTTATTGCTGCGACCAATGTTCATTTGGAAGAGGCTGTTCGTGCAGGAAAATTCAGAGAGGATTTATTCTACCGATTACATGTCGCATTACTGAAATTACTTCCGCTATCTGAACGTACAGGCGATGTTTTGCCTTTGGCGTATCATTTTGTGGACGAATATACGCAGCGTCTAGGATATTCTTCAGTCAAGATCAGCCCTGCCGCAGAGCAAGTTTTGCTTCAGCATCATTGGGCAGGTAATATTCGTGAGTTAGAAAATACCATTCACCACGCCTTGCTGGTCTGTAAAAATAACCAAATTGAAGCCAGAGATTTCTTTTTTTCATCTCTATCGCCTAATCGAGCGCTGAGTCGAAATAAACTCTACTCATGGGAAGAGTGGTCAGCAAATTCACCGCAGCAGGCATATGGTGGCTGGGCGCAACCTCAATCAAATGCATCACGATATCCATTCGCTGGACAAGAAGAAAATCCACGAGCATTGCTACAACAAGCGTTATTGAAATGGTTTGAGATTGAGCATTTGCAGCCTAATCAATTACTCGATCAGCAGATTGAAAAAACCATTATGAGCATCGCATATGAATATAGCCACCGTAATCAGATCCGCACCGCGAAGTTGTTAGGCATCAGCCGTAATATTGTGCGTGCACGTTTGGTTAAACATGGCTTAATTGGTGATGATGTTGCGGGTTTTGTGGATGTTGAGTTATAGCATCTACTTACGCAAATTTTGATGAGTGCTTTGAAGTCTTCCCCCGAGGGGTAAGATTTAGATGGGGATGCTTTTGATTTTACATTAAAACCATCCCCATCCCCATCCCCTTGCGGAGCAGTGCTCCTCACCCCTTGAAGGGGAATGAGTTACAGCGAAAACATCACCATGCAAATTGGTAATGCTGAAAATTAGTTTGGGGTACAGGCTGAACGAGCTCATCCTTGGGTAATTGACTAAAGTCAGCCAAAATATCATTACGAATTGCAGTTAAGCGCACATCTTCGCGATGTCTTGGGTGGGCGAGTGTGACAGGTACAATCCGCTTAATCCGTCCTGGATTTGGTTGCATCACGACTACGCGATCACCTAGAAATACCGCTTCTTCGACATCGTGAGTGACGATGATCATCGTGATTTTTTCACTTTGCCAGATACGTTGTAATTCTTGTTGTAGGTTTGCGCGAGTCAGCGCATCAAGTGCGCCGAATGGCTCATCTAGCAATAAAATATTGGGGCGATTAACGAGGCTTCGCGCAATGGCGACACGCTGACTCATACCTCCTGAAAGTTGAGCAGGGTATGCATGTTGGAATGCTGTTAAGTCCACCAACTGCAAATGTTCGTCGATGGTTTGTTCTTGTTCAGCATGTGATAGCGAACTATTTTTCAGTGCAATTCGAATATTGTCACGCACTGTCAGCCATGGAAATAGTCGGTGATCTTGAAAGACAATACCCCGTTCCAAACTTGTACCCTGAATCGGTTTTCCGTCAATCGTGATCTTGCCTTCAAAGGATTCTTCTAGCCCGACGAGCAAGCGTAGCAGTGTTGATTTACCGCAACCGCTGCTGCCCACGATACTAATAAACTCACCCGCTTTAATGTCCAATGAAATATCTTGCAGAACCTGCAAAGAAGACTGACTGTGGGCACGTTGATACAGTTTATTCACTTGTTGAATGTTGATTGCCCCGACGGCTAGGTTTGTCATCTGATTACTCGTTTTATTCCTATAGAAGTAATGGCATCAGTGCGTCACATCTCAGATGAAACGCATCGAAAACCGACCTTAGATTTTTGCCAACGCCACTTCAGTGGATTTGATCAGTACAACGACTTCGCTGCCTTCTTTTAGATCAAGATTTTTGACCGAGCGAGTGGTAATGACCGAAGTAAATAACCCTGCAGGTGTTTCGACATCGACCTCCGAAACGACTGAACCTTCGATAATCTCTTTCACTACACCTTTGAATTGGTTGCGCACATTAATTTGAGGAATGCTCATTTGAAACTCTCATAGAAAAAACTTGATTTAAGATAAGACGATGAGATGGAAAAGTGAACAAACATTAAGTGATATAAAATCCAGAAAAATTCATGACCATCAATTGATTATTGAGTTTCTTTCGTGAGCTGTTGGAGTCCAGAGTGGATATGGTTTGATCAGTTAGAAGACGCATAAATTAATGATGAGATTGAATGATCAATATCTTTTTGAACTTGTTTTCTGGCAATTATAGATGTCTCTTTGAGAGAGTTGCCCAATGGTTTTAAAACGGAGTTGAAAAAGATTGCTTGTATAAAATTTAGTTGTACACTCAGGCTATATGTTATTGCCATCAGTGAAGCATAAATCTTGGGATAAATGAATGTGTGGTGAGTTTGTGTAGAGTTAGAAATTCGGTAAGATTTTTTGAGTCGAAATAAGGAAATCACAATGAATGCATTAGATGCTCGAACTCCGGAAAAAAGACGGTTGGATTTTGTGGAGATGCACGGCTTATTGATTCTTGAAGCAATCCGAGATTGCCGTAATTTTCAAGAAAAAAGAGTCAAAGAGTATGTGGATCTTGCTGAAAAAAGCACCACCAAAGATCTTAAACAAGTGTATTTAGACTTGATTTCTGAAGAAATGCGCAAGCTCAATCGTTATACCAAACTGAGAGCTGATTTTGAAGAATTCTGGGCAAAGCCCACCGTGGCGAGCCTCAATCCAGCACCTAAGAAAAAGGTCGAATAGTATTTTTAACAATACTGAGTATCAGGTGTTTATTTGGTACTAAGTATTCATGTGGATTATAGAGAGATTGATCATGACAGAAATATCGTCACCTACCTTAAAACAGCAACTTCAAGAACGATTGGAGAGCTTGTCACCGACGGTTCTGGAAGTTGTCAATGAGTCGCATGGTCATGGTGGTTATTTTGAAGGAAAAGAAAGCCACTTTAAGGTTGTGATTGTGAGTGAAGTGTTTACAGGTCTACGGTCAGTGCAACGTCATCAAAAAGTCTATGCTGCTGTGGGTGATTTATTGGCAGCGCCTAAAATTCATGCTTTAGCGATCCATGCATATACTGCAGATGAGTGGACAGGTCAGTCTGTAGATAGCCCAAAATGCGCACATCAATAATGCAATGGGTGATTCATTTTTATTAAAATTCTTGGTCTATTTTTGCTCATCATCCAGCGTCACTTTTCTCTCATGGTCTGATCTGAAGATCGTAAGGCATCAAGGAGCAGGGGAATGCTAATTAAAGTCATTCATGTGATTGCTGGAATGTTAGTTGTCGTTTTGTTTTATGCACAATTAGGCATGCTGATCAGTCGCCGTAGAGCGGTGCAAACGCTGCGTACTTCTGAAGTTCCTCGAATCGTAGGTTTGCCTAGAGTTCTAAAAATTGCGATGCATATTTGCTGGTCGATCGTGATTCTTGCGGGGATTTACTTATTTATCAAGTTGCCTGGTATTTATCCGTATTGGTTGTTGGCAAAGATATTGCTATTTATCTTCGCCATTATTTTCTCAATTATGAGTTTTCGCGGGAAAGGATCGAGGCGCGCACAAAATATTGGTTTGTTCGGTGCTGCGATTTGTTATGCTTTGATTATATTATTGGTCGGCATCAAGCCTTGGGGATTTGTGCTCACAGGGAATCTTAATCAGCCTTTATCTGGTAGCGCAAGTGCAGCAACAGGACCATCGAATTAATCAATAAATTTATATGTTTATCCCGTCGTTTGACGTGGATTCAAGAGGAATATGCAATGCGTCGCGTGGTTTTTAATCAAAAAGGTGGTGTAGGAAAGTCAAGTATTACCGTGAATCTAGCGGCGATTGCAGCGGCACGTGGCAAGCGGACACTGGTGATTGATCTCGATCCTCAATGTAATTCAAGTCAATATTTGCTGGGTGAAAAAGCCACGCATGGTCATAACAACCCAATGCTTGAGCCAAATATTGGTAATTTTTTTGAAGAAATTCTTGCGGCCACACCGAATAAGGGTTTGATGGGTGGTCTGGGTGGCTTGTTGAAGCATAAAGAAAAAGGTCTGGATGCATTTATTCACCCGACTGATTTTGAGAGATTGTTGGTCATTCCTGCGAGTCCTGCACTCGGTGCGATGGAACATGCGTTAGAAAGTAAACACAAAATATTCAAGCTACGCGATTCTTTGCGCACGCTCGAAGGTCAATTCGATGAGATTTTTATTGATACACCGCCTGCATTTAACTTCTATACATTGTCCGCTTTGATTGCGGTTGAGCGTGTCATCATTCCATTTGACTGTGATGTGTTCTCGACACGTGCCTTAATGACGCTATTGGATAACGTGATGGAGTCGCAAAATGATCATAACGCGAGTCTTGCGGTTGAAGGGATTGTGGTGAATCAATTCCAAAGTCGTGCAAGTCTGCCGCAACAAGTCGTGCAAGATCTTCGTGATCAAGGTTTGCCTGTATTTGCGAGCATGTTGCCGAGCTCGATTATTATGAAAGAGTCACATCAGGAAAGTAAGCCTCTCATTCATCACGCACCTGATCATAAATTGACCCAAGCCTTTAATCAGCTTTATGATGAGATGCTGTCAGCATAAGTGATGGATTTCGCACTACAGGTGTCTTTAAGGGAGTGATAATAATGATGAGATGCTCTCAGTTTGTTTTTGCAGTAGCGATAGGTATCGCTGCTGCGAGTTTGTCTGGATGTGCTTCCCAACCTATTCAACCTACATATGTTCCTGTGACAGATTATCAGTCATTAGATTGTAATGGTTTGCGTACAGAATATACGCGAATCGATACGTATTTGCGCAATGGTGTTGATGAGCCGCATAGTATTTTTTCGGGTATAGGTTTTGGGTTGGGTGCTTTCGGTGGTAGTGGTTTTGGCTGGGGATGGAGTCCAAGTGTGACGTTTAGCACAGGGCAGTCTTCATCGGGAACGCATGCCGCTTATGCGCGGCTATTAGGTCAGCGTGACGCGGTTAGTCAACAGGCGCAGCTTAAAGGCTGTCCGATCGTTGTTCCTGCTGTTCAAAAATAAAATTAAGTCGATGTCATTAGGCAGATGTATTGTTGAGCAATCGCATGTCAGAACTGAGTAAAAAAATAGGCGATTTGCTGGATGCCGAAGATTTAGATAGTGCTTCAGCTTTGGTTGAGCGGGCACGACATGAAGACCCATTGTCAGCTGAAAACTGGGTTTTACAAAGTCAGCTCGCTTTAAAGCTTAAAAATACTCACGATGCAATGAATGCTGTACAGCATGCGTTACGTCTGTCACCTGATTTTCCACCTGCTCAATATCAAATGGCTTATGTCTTGCGTGCGCAATCGGATGTAGAGGGTGCGCTGGATTGGTATGCCAAGGCTTTTGCTGGTCACCCTGTATTGGCAGATTCATTAGGCTGGTGTCGTGTGATGGTACTGGTCTTTGCAAAATATGCTTTGGCGCTACCAATCGCTGAATATTGGACGGTTCATCGTCCTGATGAGGCAGCAGGTTGGTTTATGTATGGGACTTGTCGTCTGGCAATGCAACAGAAAGCATCAGCACAATTACTGCAAGCATGGTCGTTAGATTCTAGTATTTTAGATTTACCGAATAACCTTGGTGGTGCTTATCTCTTAGAAGGGGATTTGGTGCAGGCTGAGTATTGGTTAAGGGTTGCGCTAGAACGTCAGCCTGACGATGAAAATACGCGAGCTAATCTTGATTTGCTTCGAAGGAGGCAATTGCGAATTGAGTAATATATGATCGATGAATGGTTGATTTTTGCAGATGGATAAAATGTATACAAATTACACAATTTAAAAATAAAAAAATTTATGTAACCAATGAGTTACGAGCGATTATCATTTAAAAATTAAAAATTGTTAATATTCAACGTCTTTAGTGCTTTTTATGCTCATTTTTGTATGAAGTCCGATGGTTTTGTGTGGTTGACGAAAAGAATTGTGCGTGTAAAGTATGCGATAGTGGGTTTATGCCCTATTTTTTGTGAACCGTGTCACTTTTTTGAAGTATTTTTACTTCATGTTTAGCCCTGTAGTATGTTTTTTGTACATATGTGTGATGTAAATTTGTGTATTTTTAAAATCTTCTTTTAATACAATAAATTATCGATATTCGTTTTTGGTATTTGTTTTGAATTGCTGTAGCGGAATTGTGTGCCATTTTGACTGATGGTGTGAAAAATAGATTTAAATATTTGGGATTTTGTATATGAATAAGGTTTATCGCGTCATCTGGAGTAAGGCACACAACATTTGGGTTGCTGTATCAGAAATTACCAAAGCGCATGGTAAAGATAATCATTCTTCTGTAACTGCTAACGAAGCGGTCAGTGCGGATGGTAATGTTGAACAAAAATCTACGTATCCCCCTGTAAGACTTTCGTTGATCGCTGTTGCGGTCAGTTTTGTGTTTATGCATGGTGGAACGGTGTATGCGGCGTATACCGCTGGTGGTGGAACAGCAAGTGGTACTAATTCGATTGCCATAGGTTCTAATACAGGTACAGCTCCTGTTTCAAACGGAACTGGTTCTATTGCTATTGGTTCTGGAGCGAAGACTACCGCTGCCGGTACTGAGGTAGGTGGTTCAGTCGCTATTGGTAATGGTGCTGTTACAACAAATACAAACTCTGTTGCAATTGGTCCAGGTGCGACTGCTGCAGGTGGCGGAAGCTTAGGCAGTGGTTATGCAACAGCTTTAGGGAATATTGCACAGGCTGGTGCATATAGTTCAACGGCATTCGGTTCGAATGCAATTGTTAATACTGGGGCGGCTGGTGGTTTGGCGATTGGTAATGATACGACTGCAGGTAGTACAACGGAGGGTGTTGCGACTATTGCTCTTGGTGGGGGCAATGGTGCTACTGGTGGTAGTTCTGCGCAAGCAATTGCGGATTATTCAATTGCAATGGGTCGTAATGCTGCAACTACTTCAAAATCTACGAGTAGTATTGCTATTGGTAATGCGACAACGGCATCTGCGGCAGGTGCTGTGGCAATTGGTGGGTTCTCTACTGCGAATGGTGTTGCTACGGCAGGCAAACTTGGTGCGACCGCTTCAGCGACGAATGCGGTTGCGATCGGTGGTATGGCTAGTGCGGGGAATGCTAACGATGTCGCACTGGGTGCTAGTAGTGTTACAGCGGCTCCGCATACAGGAACGTATACAATCACTGGTGCAACCCCGACACAGGGTTTGCCTGTAGCTGCGAATGGTGTAGTTTCGATTGGGGCAGCTGGAACTGAACGCCAAATCCAGAATGTCGCGGTTGGTGTCTTGTCGAGCACAAGTACTGATGCAATTAATGGATCGCAACTCTTTGCAACGAATACTGTAGTTACTGCAGTATCGACAGGCTTAAGCAATACCAATAGTTCTGTGTCGGTAGTATCGACAAGTTTAAGTGCGGTTTCGGCAAACTTGAGCGGTGTATCAAGTGGTTTAAGTGCAGTATCAAGTAATTTAAGTAGAGTATCTAGTGGTTTAAGTGCCGTTAGTTCTAACTTGAGTGCAGTATCAACAGGTCTAAGCAACACGAATAGTTCTGTATCAGCAGTATCGACAGGCTTAAGTAATACAAACAGTTCAGTGTCAGCGGTGTCTACAAGCTTAAGTGCTGTTTCAACGAACTTAAGCAGCGTATCTGCAGCGCTAAGCAGTGTTTCAACAGGCTTGAGCAACACAAATAGTTCAGTGTCTGCAGTGTCTACAGGCTTGAGCAACACGAACAGTTCAGTATCAGCAGTATCGACTGGCTTGAGCAATACCAATAGTTCTGTATCAGCGGTATCAACAGGCTTGAGCAACACAAATAGTTCAGTGTCTGCAGTGTCTACAGGCTTGAGCAATACAAACAGCTCTGTATCTGCGGTTAGCAGCAACTTGAGCAACGTTTCAACAGGCTTAAGCAACACCAATAGTTCTGTATCAGCAGTGTCTACAGGCTTGAGCAATACAAATAGCTCTGTATCTGCGGTTAGCAGCAACTTGAGCAACGTTTCAACAGGCTTGAGCAACACAAACAGTTCAGTGTCGGCGGTATCGACAGGCTTAAGTGCTGTTTCAACGAACTTAAGCAGCGTATCTGCAGCGCTAAGCAGTGTTTCAACAGGCTTGAGCAATACAAATAGTTCTGTATCGGCAGTGTCTACAGGCTTGAGCAATACAAACAGCTCTGTATCTGCGGTTAGCAGCAACTTGAGCAACGTTTCAACAGGTTTGAGCAATACAAACAGTTCAGTGTCAGCGGTGTCTACAAGCTTAAGTGCTGTTTCAACGAACTTGAGTAGCGTATCAAGTGGTTTGAGTGCTGAGTCTGCAGGCTTAAGCGCGGTCTCAAGTAATTTAAGTAAAGTATCGAGTGGTTTGAGTGCTGTTAGTTCTAATTTGAGTGCGGTATCAACAGGCTTGAGCAATACCAATAGTTCTGTATCGGCAGTGTCTACAGGCTTGAGCAATACAAACAGCTCTGTATCTGCTGTATCAACAGGTCTGAGCAACACAAATAGTTCAGTGTCAGCAGTATCAACAGGCTTGAGCAACACAAATAGCTCTGTGTCTGCGGTTAGCAGCAACTTGAGCAACGTTTCAACAGGCTTGAGCAACACGAACAGTTCAGTGTCTGCAGTGTCTACAGGTCTGAGCAACACAAATAGTTCAGTATCTGCAGTATCGACAGGCTTAAGCAACACGAACAGTTCTGTATCTGCAGTATCAACAGGTTTGAGCAATACAAACAGCTCTGTGTCTGCGGTCAGCAGCAACTTGAGTAACGTTTCAACAGGTCTGAGCAACACAAACAGCTCTGTGTCTGCGGTCAGCAGCAACTTGAGCAACGTTTCAACAGGCTTGAGCAACACAACTAGTTCAGTATCTGCAGTATCGACAGGCTTAAGCAACACGAACAGTTCTGTATCTGCAGTATCAACAGGTTTGAGCAATACAAATAGTTCTGTATCTGCGGTATCAACCAGCTTGAGCAATACAAACAGTTCAGTGTCAGCAGTATCCACAGGTTTGAGCAATACAAACAGCTCTGTATCTGCGGTATCAACAGGCTTGAGCAATACCAATAGTTCTGTATCTGCAGTATCGACTGGCTTGAGCAATACAAACAGCTCTGTGTCTGCGGTCAGCAGCAACTTGAGCAACGTTTCAACAGGTCTGAGCAACACAACTAGTTCAGTATCTGCAGTATCGACAGGCTTAAGCAACACGAACAGTTCTGTATCTGCAGTATCAACAGG
>JASLHI010000059.1 GCA_030149815.1 Aquirhabdus sp.
CGATATTCTGATTTATCCAATTTTCTACATCTTGAGTGTGGCTATGACGTGCTTTCCTAACATTTTCAACATATATGTAATTCCACATTTTAAGAACATGGTGCAGTTCAGGAGCGTAATATTCATACTTGGAATCACAGCAAACCATGAAATTTTGAGATTGTCTTAAATCATCTAATTGTTGCTTGAGAGCGATATTTTCTTTTTTTAACTCAAGAATCTGGCTCTCAATTAGTTGCTCTCTTTCAAATTTTTCTTGATCTGTTTTTTTAATTCGAGCTAGATCATCCTTATGAAAGAAGCAATCTTCAATGCGGGTGCTAAGTTGCTCATCTTCATTGGAGCGAAAAATCGGATGATTTTTTAAATTTTGTTTATCGGCTTCGTCGGGAATTGTATAAAAACTCACATCTGCATGAGTTCTCGAAAACGAGTCTTTCAGGGGCGAACCATAGATGCCAGCGTAGGAATCTGCATGGAGTTCTAAGGCAATAAAATCTTTTGAAATCAAAACATCTCTGAATGAGACTTTTACTTCGGAAGATGCGTATTGCATTGCCTGAATACTGGTTTTATTGAAAGGCGTCACAAAACCATCAAATGCAGCCAGCCCACGGTACTCATTCATCAAATTCTCACCCAGCCGATCAACGCGGATGAGTACGCCTTTGTAATAGAAATAGGGGGCAAGATCGCCGCTGTAGACAAGATTCTGTAGATCGCTCCGAGAGTACCTAATTTTATTCTGATCCTGTAAAAACAGAAGCGCTTCCTCAATACTGCAATACGCTGCTTTTACGGTGTTCGCTTTTTCTATTTCTTGCTCTATCATTTCAAAGAAATCTTCCTTTGCTTGATCATCCATACTTACGGACATCCTTACGAATCGTTCATGAACATGCGCTAGGCACTGACACTCTAAAACCAGCACCGATGGTTACACGAACTTGGACTTTAAAAAACCGATCTATTGTTAACGGTTTGTAAGTTTGGCGTGCTAGGCTAGCAAGCCACAATAGCTGTTTATAAACAGGACTTTGTCCGTAGCAATCCGTAACCATTAACGGTATCAACAACGGTATTTGTAAAATACAAAAAATTAATAGTATGATAATAAATACAATTTTAATTTAAATTGACGTACCGTGGGGACGCCAAATTTCAAAAGCCTCGGCATGATCAGTGTCGAGGCTTTTTAATGCCTGAAATAAAAAAATAGATTTGATCATTTATAAAAAATATCTGTTCTCAAATATCTCTGGTCTATTGCTATTATCGATAAGCCATTTATAGAAACCTTCGTAAGTCACATGCCTTTGGCACAATACACTGATCATAGCGGCCAAAGATTCGATAACGATTACGGGCAATAAGATCATACATTTTGTCTCGAAAACCGAGAGGTAGTAGGATAAATACACCGAACAGACGGAAGGGAAATGGAAAATGCACAATCGCCTTAAGAAAGGCGGTGCTTTTCAGATAAGCCTGTCCATGTTCCAAATAAACCATTGTATCGTAATGATCCGTGGGCAGCCCAAGGTGCAGTAGAATTTGTTGTCCCGCATCGGATTGTACAGTTGCCAATTGAAATCGTTGCTGTTTATCGTAACGGATTACAAAGCGGCTCCAACCATTGCAGAGTTTGCAGACACCATCAAACAGTAGCACTTGTTGTTGCATGATCGTGGTCGAGTCAAATAGTTCGGATGTTATCGCGTAAGTGGCTGAGTTCTTGTTATTGCTATTGCTATTCGCCAGAGGATTCATTTTTTGTCCATTATAATTTGGTTTGATAAATCAATATTAATATCTTGCCCATTATAGTGAACACTTTGTTGAATGTGCAGATGAGAGACGGCCTGCGTAAACTCATGCAGAGTGATACGTTCAGTACAAGGTGCAGCACCTGATGAAAATATCTCGCCACGTGCTATTCTTCGTGCCAGAATTAGAGCTGGAATCGTGGGGATAATCGGCCCATGATTATCCTGCGCAAGCAATCGCCATTCGATATTAAGTGCTTCACCTCTATGATCTATACCTGAAAGGTGCATGATCATGCTACTATTTTCACTGCCAAAATGATGAAAATATTCTCCTAGCCTAATAATTGGTTTACACCATGCCGCTAAGTTCGAGATCAGTCTCCAACGAACTAGCCAAGTCAATCCCCATAATCCCAGATGTAGAATGCCGAGTTCTAGTCCAGCGTAAAAGCGCTGCGTCTGAAGGGTTGGATACATGGCTGGAAATAATGCTAAATCAGGGATATCACAATTTGATATCCAACGTTGTCCCATAGCTGTAGCAAAGTCCATACGATGGGTGCTTTGCCAGCCATAAACGCTGTGCATACGATTTTGGATGAGTGTTGTAAATGGTTTACCGCAATAACTAAGGATGGCACTGACAGTAGCTTCGCCACGAGTCGTTTTATTACCTAAGCTAATTGCGTAATCCAGATGCGTTAATTGTTGGAAATATGGCAGAAAATGAGCAATGACTGCCGAGGATAATGCGGGTAGTGTACTTGCGCCTCCGAGTGCTGTGACACCCTGTGCTTTGGCCAAGTGATCCAATTCAGAAAAATTGGCTACATAGTCTCGCGCATCGGCCAAATCTAGATAGTGAGAGCCGGCTAATATACAGCTGCGAGCCACATGATAATCTTGTTCCTGAAATGGGCCAATCGTATAAATGACTAAATCTGCTTGTAGTTCCCGCAGATGCTCTGCCAAGCTAATATCCCGCGCATCAATTGCTGCGGCATATACGGTAGCAGCAGCTTGTGTCAGATTCTTCTGGATAAATTGTTCAGCCTTTTGTTTAGAGCGACCTGCAATCGTCAGACGTATGGGTTCTTTTGCAAGTTGGCAGCTTAGCAGTCCTCCGAAATGCCCATAACCTCCCAGAGTAATAATGTGCATGACATTTGATCTAGGTAGATGTTTTGAGCTGTTGCCACAGGCGATGTAGCAGAAAGCTGAACAAGATAATCATACTGATATTGGCAATGGCAGCGAGCATAATGCCTTGCGATAAGCACATGGCTGTATCCAGTGGCGCCCAGATCCAGATAGCCAGCAGCAATCCTCGATAAGCGCGCTGGCTAGGAGCGTGCACCAGATAATCTAATCCCAGTCGACAAAGGACGCCCCAACTGGCGACTGTGGGACCAAGCAGACATAAGCCGAATACATTGAGTGGAGGTTGGTTCGGTATATTATGCATATAAAGTGTTGTTAATAGAACAGGATGAAAACGAGGTAGCCACCAGAGCAGTGCAAGAACAATCCCACCAATAATATGTAAATACGCCAGAGCTTTTAAGATAGATAGCGTTGGGAATGTCAATGATCTGGGCATGCTTTATCTGTTCCTTACGATTGATCAGATTGATGAATCGTTCATTATTCTATAGTTTTTGTCGGCAATATGACGTTGATACCGTATTCTGCATACAGACGCTGAATTTCTAATAAGTCATTTTCCATCGATTCGCTAGGCATAATCTTTGCAAAAATTCGCCCCATTTTGAGTGAGCTATCGGAGAGCATCAGTACGATTGGTACATTTGCAGCTTTGGCGATATGCCAAAAGCCTGTCCGCATCGGTGGTTTTTCACCGCTTTTAGTACGTGTTGCTTCAGGTGCAACGATTAAGCTAAAGCGTTCATTCTTAGAAAATTCTTCAACGGCTTGTTGAACGATGTTTTTAGATTTAGTGCGGTCTACTGGAATACAGCCTAAACTTGTGAGCAGCGGTCCTAATGGAAAACGGAATAGCTCTTGTTTTACAAACAAATGGTAGTTTAGGTTGAGAATTTTAAACAGCGCAATCCCTCGGACACCATCAAGGTTTGTGGTATGTGGGAAACCAATCATCACTTGCTTTGGGTCGCTGAGCGCCTCTGGATTAACTTCGTAGTGCCAGCCTTGAATTTTGAAAACTAACTTACCTAAGGTTTGAGCTAGCATAGTGACCTCATAAAATATTGCAAAACGAATGGTGTTACATTAACAGATATTCATTTTGCTGACACTGCTTAAAGCTTCCAAATGAAAAGTGAGAAATGGTCTACATTGTTCGTCATGATCATCAATGTGTTTTAAGTATAGATGCCCATCACAGTACAAGGCTGTCTTGATGGGTCTGAGGGAGCATTATTGTGATAGCCTTTTTGATGAAGATTACCCAGTATTCCTCAACCCTGCCGCAATCCCAGCAATCGTGACCATCAGTGCATGGTCATACACTTTGGATCCTTCACTTTCACGTCGACGGCGCATGAGTTCTGCTTGCAACATGTGTAAAGGCAAAATATATGGTGTACGGACATTAATCGAACGACGTAAAACAGGGGCATTTTCCAGAAGTTGCTGACGATTGGTGACGCGCAGTAAGGTGCTGGTTGTGGTGCTGAGTTGTTGTCTTAACTGTGAACCGAGTTCAAGTAAGGCTGCGTCTTTGGTCAGATGAGATTCGTAATAACTGACGATGGCTGGGTCGGCTTTGGCTAAGACCATTTCCAGCATGTCCACCAACGCATAGAAATATGGCCAATCACGAATCATCTCTTGAATGGATTGAGTAAATCCTTCATTCAATGTTGTATTCAATGCATCCCCTGTGCCGAGCCATGCAGGCAGCATCAAGCGGATTTGTGTCCATGCAAATACCCAAGGAATCGCGCGCAGTGATTCAATGCCACCACTGGTATTGCGTCGTGCTGGACGTGAGCCGAGCGGCAATAGTTGTAACTCAAGCTCAGGCGTGACTGTACGTAAATAGCGGATAAAGTCAGGTGTTTCACGCACGGTTTTGCGGTACGCATCGAGTGAAATATGCGTCATGCTGTCCATGAGTGTGCGCCATTCTGGTTTGGCGACAGGTGGCGGTAGCAGTGACGCTTCAAGGGTTGCCGTGGTATAGAGTTCAAGATTGCGAATAGCAATGCCTTGCATCCCGAACTTAAAGCGGATCATTTCGCCTTGTTCGGTGACGCGAATAGAACCTTGTATTGAACCAGGGGGCTGCGCCAATAGGGCTTGATGTGTGGGTGCACCACCACGACTCACGGAACCGCCACGACCATGAAATAAAGTGAGTTTAATACCATGTTTTTTTGCAATCGCGGTTAGTGCTTCTTGTGCGCGATATTGCGCCCAATTTGCGGTGAGGAAGCCTGCATCTTTTGCCGAGTCTGAATAGCCAATCATGATTTCCTGATGACCTTGA
Source organism: Aquirhabdus sp. (assembly GCA_030149815.1). Taxonomy (GTDB): domain Bacteria; phylum Pseudomonadota; class Gammaproteobacteria; order Pseudomonadales; family Moraxellaceae; genus Aquirhabdus. The sequence continues at coordinate 5,242 of JASLHI010000059.1, forward strand.
ATCTGTGCGACATATTCAGGAATCGAAAACAGCGCATCCACAATCTTGGGCGCATGATCGAGATCGTCTAGTGTTTCAAACAGCGGGACGACACGGAGGAGTTTTTGCACGCCTGCTTTCTTCTGCAATAGCATGACGGCGAGGACATCACTGGTGCTTCTTGCCATCGAAATGACATACGCACCCAGTGCTTCGCCCGGATGTTCTGCTAGCACATCGAAGGTGGCGAGACTTTCTTGGACATTTGCCGATAAGATCGCTGCATCAGGCGCTGCGTTCAGAATTTTGGGTAGGAGCGGGCGTGGATTTTTGAGTTCACGCAGGCAGAAGGCGCGGCGTTGATCTTCGTTCCACTGGGCATATGAACCTTCGTTGAGGTATTCGGTAATGGCATTCAACACTTCGACATGCCGTCCAGATTCCTGACGAATATCCAGCTTGAGAAGTTCCACACCAAAACAAGCGACACGGCGAATGATGTCAATCAAGTCACCATTGGCAACGTCTTCCATATTGCTCGCGATCAATGATTCGTAGCAGAGCATGAGCGGTTGCATGAGTTCATGGTCATACAAATAAATGCCTTCATGATCGACATTTAATTCACCACGCAGACGTGCATTTGCCCAATCGCGTGTACGTCCCAAGCGTCGGCGAACTTCGCGCAGAATATCACGATAAGGTTCGGTACTATCTGCAATCCCTTGTTCTGCTAATGCCGCGCGTAATGCAGGACTACAAATGTCCATCGATAATTCCCAGCGCAGCGCATCAATGTCATGCCAATACAGCTCTGCCGCCTGCCAACGAGATAGCAAGAGGACTTCTTCCGTGACTTTATGCGTGACGTTGGGGTTGCCATCACGGTCGCCACCCATCCATGAGGCAAAACGAATCGGTGTTTTGGTCAGAGGTAAGTGTTTGCCTGTGTGTTCAAAAATGCTGGCATCCAGTTCACGAACAAACTGTGGGACGGCAAACCAGAGGCTTTGTTCAATTGCGGTGAAACCCCATTTTGCTTCATCGACAGGGGTCGGTTTGTGATGACGAATCTCATCGGTCTGCCATGCGGCAATGATGTCGCGTTTGAGTTTGGCGAGTTGCTGCTCACGTTCAAAAGGCGTGAGTTTCATCACATCCAGTTTTTCTAAACTGTCGGCGATGTCGTCGTACTTTTGAATCAGGGTACGGCGGCTAATTTCTGTGGGGTGAGCGGTCAATACCAGTTCAATATCGAGCGATTGTGCGCTTTCCCATAACGATTCTGGGCTAATGCCTTTTGCCGTAAGACGTGGGAACAATTCAGCCATTGAGCCATGTTGTGGCGCTTTGTCTTCAACACATTGCCATGCGCGACGGCGACGAACGCGATGATATTGTTCAGCAATATTGGCAAGATTCAAGAATTGGGTAAATGCACGGGCGACGGGGGCAAGCTCATCATCGGTCAGTGATTCGAGAACCTGATTGAGTTCTTTGCCAGAATTTTGGTCGCCATCGCGGGTTTGCTTGGCGAGTTTACGGATGAGTTCGACTTTATCAAATACCGCTTGTCCAACTTGCTGGCGGAGCGTATCGCCCAATAATCCACCAAGGAGACGAACGTCATCGCGTAGTGGTGCATGAGGATCAGTTTGCGATGTGGCTGCGGATAAAGTCATGACAAATCTCCAACTTAGGTTCTATTCTTTATACAGTAAGTCGATGGTGTTGCAACAGATTTAGATACGTTTCTTAACGAGTTTTTTGGATCAAAAGCAAAATCCCTCCTAACCTCTCTTTCTAAAAGGGAGGAACATTTCTATTTTGGCATAGCCAAAATAGTTCCCTCCTTAGAAAAAGGAGGGTAAGGGAGGATTTGCTTTTGACCCTTAAATTTCAAGTCTATAATCGTTCCATAAATAGAATGCTGATGTGCATTTTAGCTATCTGTTGCAATTATCGTTCTAGTAGTATGCTTGTTCCATAAAGTGATGTTGTAAATATAGTCACTACGGAGGATATGATGAAAAAAATACTCGGTACATATAGCGCTCCACGTCAACATTGGGTCGGTGATGGTTTTCCCGTCAGAACATTGTTTTCCTATAACACGTTGGGTGCTGAACTCAGTCCATTTTTAATGTTGGATTATGCTGGTCCGACAGAGTTTACGCCGACTACAACGCCCCGTGGTGTGGGTCAACATCCGCATCGGGGTTTTGAAACGGTGACCATCGTCTATAAAGGCGAAGTATCTCACCGTGATTCAAGCGGCGGCGGCGGTACTATTGGTCCTGGAGATGTGCAGTGGATGACTGCGGGTGCGGGTGTGATTCATGAGGAGTTTCATTCTCCTGAATATACCAAAACGGGTGGTGAGTTTGAGATGGTGCAACTTTGGGTGAATTTGCCTGCAAAGGACAAAATGACCCCAGCGCATTATCAAGGCATCTTGAATGCTCAAATCCCTGCGGTTGAATTGTCGAATAATGCAGGTACTGTCCGCGTGATTGCGGGTGAGTTCGAGGGCCTTGTTGGCCCAGCGCAGACCTATTCACCAATTGATGTGTGGGATGTGGCGTTGAATGCAGGCAAACATGTGCCGTTTAATGTGAATGAAGGTCATACCGTTGCCGTTGTTGTGCTGAAAGGCACAGTACAAGTCAATAACAGCCAAATTGCCCGTGAGGCGCAAATGGTTGTACTTGATCAGGTTGGTACTGAGTTTACGATTGAGGCAAATAGCGATACCAAGTTTTTGATTCTGAGTGGACTTCCGCTGAATGAGCCGATTGCTGGCTATGGTCCATTTGTGATGAATACACCTGCACAAATTGATGAAGCGATTCGTGATTTTAATAGTGGTCGCTTTGGTCAAATTGCTGATTAACTGTAAATACAAAAAATCCCTGCTGGTCAGGGATTTTTGCTGTCCAGAGCATTTTAAAAGTCAAAATATTCTCCATTCTGGAGTCTTGATCCTTAACTTTGCAATGGGAGGATTCGCCTGCGGCTGGCCTCACTTTTGTCTTGGCAAAAGTGAGCAAAACCGTGTCCTTCGCAAAACTCGCTTAATGGGAGTTATCTTTTAAAAAGTAGGCTTTCTTTGTATGTCATGCATTTTAATGCTTCTCAGACGGCTCAAACAGTTGCTCTGGACGGGTGATAAGAGGCATCTGACTTAAGTTGACTTTAACATTTTTATAAGTGTGTTCTTCAAAAGTGTCTTTATGAGTGTATCCAGCCTGTATTGACAATACACTTGGATACACTGTCTTGAAAAACACTTTGTACAGTTGATACAACTCAATTCGTGACTTGATTTGCTTTTACATGCTCCAACTGATCTTTGGCACAAACCGCTTGTAATTCCTGCAACATCGGTGGAATTTTTTCTGCCAAATAATCAATAAACACGCGCACTGCAGGTAACATCCCACGCCGTGAGGCAAACACCGCATGGTAAATCCCTTGGGGTAATCGCCAATCGGGCAAGACGACTTCTAGTTTGCCACTGCGCAATTGTTCAATGCAGTGCATGAGCGGGAGTAGGGTAATGCCATTGCCTTGTTCTGCGAGTGCGCGTAGTAAAGGGAAACTCGAACCGACCACTTGCGGATTGATGTCAAATTGTTGTTTGCCGTTAGGGCCGTGCAGTGTCCATTGCGGATGATGTTCGCTTTCATTGTTACTGAGCGTGATGTGCTGAATGAGTTGATCAGGATGCGTCGGTCTGCCCATGCGGTCGAGATAAGCAGGACTAGCAACGAGGAGCGATTCAGTTTGTCCGAAGTTACGCATCACGAGACTGCCGTCATTATCTAACGTATCGCGCACACGGAGTGCTACGTCGATGCCTTCATTGAGCAAATCAATGCGACGATTAGTAACGGAAAATTGCAGTTTGACATGCGGATAGCGTTGCATAAATTCAGGCAAAATTTGCGACATCTGCCGTTCGGCAATATCGACAGGCATGCTGACACGTAGCACGCCACGCGGTTCTGCGCTGAGTTCGGCGACGACATCACGCGCCGCTTGCGCTTCGGTCAGCATCGATTGCACATGCTGATACACACGTTGTCCGACTTCTGTCACCACAAAATGCCGTGATCCACGTTGCAACAACCGCACGCCGAGTTCTGCTTCCAGTTCGGTAATCCGTCGGCTCAAGCGCGACTTGGGAATGCCCAGCGCACGTTCTGCTTTGCTAAATCCACCATGTTCGACGACCATGGCATACATATATAAATCATTTAGGTTGTCCATCAGCCACCGCCTCAACAGAATTTGAATCATTCTATTATGATGGATTCATGAGTTGTGTTCTATATATGCAACGATATGTCTTAATTTGTGGGATTGGTCTACTTTATTAAAACAACTATAGTTACTCCAACGCGGTAATCCATAAGAAACTCCGCTCCCATACTTTAAAAGAGAGATTCAAAAATGAACGTACTCCATATCGATTCAAGCGTATTAGGTGACAACTCAGTAACTCGTGAACTCAGCGCAGCGATCGTTGCTGATCTTCGTCAATCCACACCAAATCTGACTGTGACTCATCGTGATTTGGATAGTGATGCGATTCCTCATTTGACTGGTGCAACGCTGATGAAAGTTGATGTTGATCAAGCTGCGGCTTCTGAAGCTGTTTTACAGCAGTTCTTGGATGCTGACGTGGTGGTGATTGGTGCGCCAATGTATAACTTCTCAATTCCTTCAACGTTGAAGGCTTGGATTGATCGTATTCTGGTTGCGGGTCGTACTTTTAAATATAGCGAAGCAGGCCCTAAAGGTTTGCTCAGTGGTAAGAAAGTGGTGATCGCCAGCGGTCGTGGTAGTTTGTTTGGTGATAACAATCCTGCGGATTTCCAAGAGAAGTATTTGAAGCAAGTGTTTAGTTTTATTGGCTTGGATGATGTGCAGTTTGTGCGTGCGGAAGGCATTGCGTATTCACCACAACATCGCATTGATGCATTGGCAGCGGCACATGCGACGATTCCAGCTTTGGCAAAAGCGAGCTGAGACAGACAATTTGTACTCGATTTTGAGTAAGCTGGTTTTTTTAACCCAGCTTTTTTATTGCACATGAGAATGTGCTGGGGTTAACCCCAGTCTTGTATCTACGTTTACTTACAAGTCAAAAGTATTATACAAAAGACGAGAAATATTGACTGGATGCCTGTAGCATTTGATACAGAAGTTAAGCATTAACATCGGCTATTATTTGCTTTAACTCGTCAATTGATATTACGGTTTCAGATCGATGAAGCATAGCATGACAATTTGGGCAAACAGGGCGTAAATCATTTATCGGGTCTAGCTCATATTCTTCTTTGATTTCGCCTAGAGGCTTTAAATGATGCACATGTATAAAGCCTGCGCCTTTTGGACCATAAAATTCCTCAAAATTAAATTCACAGATCACACAACAGATTCCCCATCTCTCAATACATTGTAATCTCGCACGACTATCTCTTTCATATTTATTAACGGTTACAACTTTTTTAGCTCCTTCCATAATTTTGTCTGTATTAAGAATCTCCTCAGGAAAATTTTGACCACCTAAAGTTTCTGTACTTATTGCCCAATAGCGAATAATAGGGCTTCCCCAACCTTCTGGAGATTTTCTATAGTCGAGCTTGTCCAAATAACCTGAATTAGCAAATTTATTTAGAGCATGGGCGACTCTGCTATAGGCAGTATAATGATGACCTGCGCCAGCACCACCCGAACCATATTCGTTTTCAATCTCTTCCCATCTAAGTGGAAAAACATCTTTTAAAGTTAGAGTAAAATCATAAGTTGAGAATGACTTGCCTTTAAAAGCATCAATAACATTTAAAAAATCATCTTCCATTTCTATACATCCAAGTTTAGTTATATGACTACGATGCGAATTTAAGTGTAAAGCTAATGATAATATGTAGTTAAAGTAGAATATTTCATTTCTTCGCTTCAACATGTTTAGCAAAATTATTCAAAATCGCCTGCCATCCGTGCCGTTGTTGCTCGACTGAATTTTCTGATTCAGCATCAAATGTGGTACGCACAATGACTCCAGTTTCCGTAGCATCAAATTCAGTTTGCGCAGTACGGTCACCGAAGGTATATTCAATTAATTCATACTTCTCAATCTTGGTATAAGTCCCCGCAAAATCAAAACCAAAGCTACCGTCTTTCGCTTCCATCCGTGATGAAAACGTCCCACCAACACGCAAGTCCACAGTCGAACTGGTCGTGTGCCAGTCTTCGGATGCTGTATTCCATTGTTTGATGTCTTCTGGTGTTGTCCAAGCTGACCAAACCTTCTCAATCGGTGCTTGAACGGTAGTTTCTACGGTGATTTTCATGGCATGAGTCCTTTGTGATTTTATCCGTTGAGGTTTTAGGAAATAAAACATTTTAAGATCGACTTGCGGCACACCTCGATATTTCGACAAGCTCAATAACCGCAGGCTCAGTGAACTGCATAGCTCGTTGAGCTTGTCGAAACGTGCGGTAAAAAGTAACTGACTGTATTTTTTGAAAACTATCGCTACTCATCATCCATGCCTTTCCCCGCCAAAATCTGCGGCATATATTTCTCAATCCTCGCCACTCTCGTCTTGGATTGTTTCGCAGAAGAAAAATATAGGAGATATGCTCTTTGTCGCCCTTGAGTGAGTGCTTCAAATGCAGCTTTTAAATCAGGAGATTGGTCGAGTTGAATCTGAAATTCCTCTGGAATAGCAAACTCAGTGGTCTTTTTCATTTCCACTTTCAGACCTGATTTTTCAACAGCAATGGCTTCATGGATATAGTCTTTTAAGACGTTTTTCAGTTCCATAATTTTTAAAGGGTCACTGAAGCGAATCTGCCGTGCTGCCTGCACATTTTCCGTTTGTTGAATGAGAATATTCTGAGGGTCTTTTAACAGCGCACCTTTGAAAAACAAAAGTGCGCAGTATTCTTTAAAGTCATGGATGAGAACGATATTACTTTTCCCCGACGTGTAACAAGGCTGACCCCATTTCAATTCTTCAGTGAGTTCACAGCCAAGCGCAATTTCTCTTAATTGAGCCACGGCTTCTTGCCACTTTCCAGATTTATTAAAATAAAAATCAACCTTTGGATTTGGGATATTCATTGATCGGTATCCAGTAACTGTAAAAGTTTGAGCGTGCGTATTTATACAGCCCATGAACCATTGGTGCTATAAGCGGTAAATTTTCGCTCAGATAAGCCACAAGCTCGCGCAGCAGCACGCCATGGCTCGATGTGCGGTGCTTTTAGATGATTAGCGAGGCTTTCTGAGTCTGGCCATAGCTCGGAAAAACGGATTAAACCGAGATCAAATGGATCTTCGGCTACGTCATACGCGATACAGCCGTCATTTTTATACGTGGTATCAACGAGCGTTTTTAAATGGGGTTTGATTTCTGCTATTTTTTCTGGTGGAAAGCGAAGAATTCCAAAAACCGCAACAACACCTTGAGTCATCATAAACCTCTTCTTTTTTGATTATAAAAGTTAAATGTGAGAGTCATTTTTTTATCTCTACTTACTCAGCATACATCATTTCAGCAGCTTTTAAAGGGCTTCCTGTGGTCTCGTAGACTTCTAACCAACGCGGATATTGTTTGAGCATCGGAATATCATTCGGATGAAAGTCAGGTCGAAAATATTGCCGAAACTCAGGCAAAACCTTTGTCATGATGCCATGACGACCAAAGAATAACGGCAATGTTTTACGCGCCATATTTAAGCGTTGTAACCGACTGAATCCATCTCCAGCTAACATCTTATCGGTATGCACCAACGCATTCCGCCAGAACTGCGGAAAGATAATCGACATGGCGAGAATGCGTTTTTGATAGCTAATTTTAACGACTTTGGTGAGGACATCAAAAGCAACCGCGCGATGTTCCATCTCCTCAATAGAGTGCCAAGCGAGGAGTGCGCGCATATTGGGATGAGCGCTTGCCATCGTTTCGGGCGAGCGAAACAGCGCTTCTGCCATCAGTGCCGTCATGTGTTCTAATGCTGCGGTAATTGCTAAGCGTATATCTTGTGCTTGATTCATTTGGCGATGCTCAAGCCATATAGAAAAGTCCTTAATAATCTCCTGCGCGGGCGTACCTTGCTTGACCAAAATATCGTTATACAAACTGTGCTGAATCCCGTGTTGACCTTCTTGCAGGCAAAAATCCGCTACGGCTTCGGCGAGTTGAGGATCAGTAATCTGGTCGCGGTAAGGGCGAATACTGCTAATAAAAGAACGTTCGCCAACAGGAAACAACATGCAAATGGAATCCATAAACCGCGTGGCATAGACATTACCGCCAAACCAATATTTGGGCACGTCATTGAGATGAAAGTCCAATTGGCTACGGACGTGTATCGGGTGCGTCATCATATTCATAATTAAACCTCGCAAATAAAATTTAGATGCATTCCTTGGTTTTTTTAAGTCAAAAGCAAAATCCCTCCCAACCTCCCTTTGCAAAGGGAGGAGCTTACTCCCTCCTTAGAAAAAGGAGGGCTGGGTAGGATTTGCTTTTATTAAACATTCTCCAAAATATCCCTTAAAACAAATGGTAAGATGCCGCCATGTCGGTAATAATCCACCTCAATCGGCGTATCAATCCGTGATAGCAGTTCAACTTCTAGCACCTCACCGTTGTGGCGTGTGATTTTTAAGGTAATGTCCGATTGTGGGGTCATGTGATCGTTGACGCCAATCAGATCAAAGGTTTCGTCGCCAACGAGTCCCAGAGTTTCAACTGAATCATCACCCTTAAATTGCAACGGTAAGACACCCATTCCCACCAAATTCGAGCGATGGATGCGCTCAAAACTTCGCGCAATGACGGCTTTGATGCCGAGCAGTTGAGTGCCTTTTGCTGCCCAGTCACGACTTGAACCCGTGCCGTATTCTTCGCCAGCAAAGACCAGCGTTGGTGTGCCTTTTGCGATGTAATGCATCGCCGCATCGTACACCGTGGTTTGCAAGCCGTTGTAGAGCGTAAAGCCCCCTTCAACGCGTGAGCCGCTGTTATTCAGAGGAAGCATGAGATTTTTGACCCGCACATTGGCAAATGTCCCGCGAACCATGATGTCATGATTACCACGACGTGAACCGTAGGTATTGAAGTCCGCAAGATGTACACCATGTTCAGTCAAATAAGTGCCCGCAGGGGTTGTGACGCGGAATGATCCAGCCGGTGAAATATGGTCTGTCGTCACTGAATCACCTAAGATGAGCAAGGCTTTAGCCTTCTTAATTTCTTGGACAGGGCTAGGTGTCATGCTGAAATTATCAAAGAAGGGTGGTTTGGCAATATAGGTGGATTTTGGCCATGGATAGACATTGCCATGGGCGCTTTGAATGTTGTTCCACAGATCGTTGTCTTTGGTAAAGTCGGAATATTTTTCGCGATAGACTTCAGGGTTTTGGGCAAATTTGAGTAACGATCTGATTTCATCATCGGTTGGCCAGATGTCTTTCAAATACACAGGCTGCCCATCTTTACTTGTACCAAGAGGGTCTTTCGTCATATCGATGTTGACCCGACCCGCTAACGCAAAGGCAACAACTAACGGTGGAGAAGCAAGGTAGTTCGCGCGAATATTCGGATGAATCCGCGCTTCAAAGTTCCGATTTCCTGACAAGACGGCAGCGGCAATAATGTCATTCTCGACAATCGCATCATTAAATTCCGCAGCAAGATCGCCAGCGTTACCAATACACGTCGTACAGCCAAATGCGGCGACATTGAAACCGAGTTGATCTAAATAGGGCTGTAACCCAGCGGCTTTGAGATATTCAGGCACAACCCGTGAACCTGGACCAAATGAGGTTTTCACCCGAGGGTGAACGGTTAAGCCTTTTTCAACAGCTTTTTTAGCTAATAACCCTGCGCCCAGTAATACGCTTGGATTGGACGTATTGGTACATGATGTGATTGCCGCAATCAGTACATCGCCATGACCGAGATCAAGATAATCTTCATTGCTTGGCATCGGTGGAATATGAATATCCGTTGTTGGGCGATTCGCCATCATGTCCGCTTCGCCGCGAACAATCGTGCCTAAGTATTCTGATTTATGTGGGACTTGTGCGTCCTCGTTGTAGGTGCGTTTGGTGGTATAACGACTATGCAGGTCATTGGCATATTTATTAAAGCCATTGTCTAATAAAGGCGCACTGAATAAATAGTTGAATTTTTCAGCCATTTTTGGCAATTCAATCCGATCTTGTGGGCGCTTTGGCCCAGCAAGTGACGGCACAATCGTGCCAAGATCTAGACTGAGATTCAGGCTGTATTCCAGTTCTCCTGCTTTGGGAATACCAAATAGATTTTGTGCTTTGAAATATGTTTCAAACGCATCAATATCTTCCTCACTGCGGCCAGTGCCACGCATGTAATCGACCGTGACCTGATCAACAGGGAAGAAACCCATTGTTGCACCGTATTCTGGCGCCATATTGGCAATCGTTGCACGATCTGTCAGAGATAATGATGCTGTTCCTTCGCCAATAAATTCGACGAATTTACCGACGACTTTGGCTTTACGCAGCATTTCGGTGATGCTCAGAACCAGATCTGTTGCAGTGACACCCTCGCGCAGTTTGCCTTTGAGTTCAACGCCTACCACATCAGGGGTGAGGAAATAGACAGGCTGTCCGAGCATTCCTGCCTCGGCTTCAATTCCCCCAACACCCCAACCGACTACGCCGACGGCATTAATCATCGTGGTATGCGAGTCGGTTCCAACTAATGTATCAGGGTAGAGTACGCCATTTTTGTGTTGTACACCTCGGAACAGATATTCCAGATTGACTTGATGTACGATTCCGAATCCAGGTGGCACAACGCCGAAGGTATCAAAAGCCTGCATGCCCCATTTCATGAACTGATAGCGTTCGTGATTACGCTTGAATTCCAGCTCCATATTTTTGCGTAAAGCATCTGGCGTGCCGTAGAAATCTATTTGTACAGAGTGATCGACCACCAAATCGACAGGGACAAGTGGTTCAATTGCTTTGGGATCTTTGCCCATGTCGGCGGCAACGTTGCGCATCGCGGCAAGATCAGCGAGTAAAGGAACGCCAGTAAAGTCTTGCAGTACAACGCGTGCGACGACAAAAGGAATTTCATCAACTCGGTTTGCATTGGGCTGCCAATTGGCAAGCTGCCTAACGTGTTCCAAGGTAATTTTTTTGCCATCGACATTACGAAGGACGGATTCGAGCACGATGCGAATTGAAATAGGCAGTTTAGAGATTGGTCCAACTTCAGCGCTTTCTAATGCAGGCAAAGAATATATTTTGTGTGTTTCGCCATTTTTTAGGCTAATGGTTTGTAGGCAGTTATGCGTATTATGTTGATTTTGTGCTGACATGATGACCTCGGTGTAAGCTGATAAAGAACAGGCGTGACACATTGGACTTCTATCGACTCGTCCTTTGAGTCGTGAGATATGATCTTTATTCTACGCTTGATTTGAGCAAGAGGCGCAGGCTTGACCCCCATTGGATTGTTTTTTTATGCAAACACGCTTGATTGTTTTTATAGTCGACGTAGATGGCGTTGGGGAAGCTCTGTACTTTTGACACAGTTCCGACCAGACGCTTTGGCTTTGTAGAGTGCTGCATCAGCCAGCGCAATCAGTTGCTTGTCTGACACGACATCCAAAGGCCGTTCCGCAACGCCGACGCTAATCGTAAAAGATAATGGGCGTCCATCTAGGCTTTTGATCGCGGTGTTTTCTACTGCAGCGCGAATTCGTTCTGCGGCGATAAGAGCGCCTTCGATTCCGACCTCTGGTAGCAATATCGCAAACTCTTCTCCACCAATACGTGCTGGTGTATCGATTTGACGTGCAGTATTTTGGCAGATAGTTGCGATTGTGCAGATGACGAGGTCGCCAGTGGGATGTCCATGTAGGTCATTGATATCTTTAAAATGATCTATGTCCAGTATGAGCAACGAGAGTGGGTGTATGAAACGAGAGGCACGCGAGATCTCTTGTCGAAGTAACGGCATAAAATAGCGTCGATTACTTAAGCCTGTCATCGGGTCTGAATTCGATGCTGTCTGTAGTGCGAGTTCGGACTCATATCGGAGTCGATAGCTATGGGCAAAAGCGCAATGCGCGATCATTACGACAATCGCTGTCGGCCAAATGAGCACAGCATAATGAACGGACTCAAAATGATGGACAAAGCCGAGAGCATTCAAAAACGGCGGAAATGCCGCATACAAGAAGATAGCAACAAGATTGACGCGTAATGAAAAACCTTGACCAATCAGCAACGGAATAAATAAAAACAGCGTAAAGCCACCAAACCCATAAATCATTCCCATGTTGAGTCTGTTGAGGATTTCAACAAAAGTAATGAGGCCAAAGAGTCCAGCAATCACGACAGCAAATTCGATTAAACGACGGTTTTTAATATATTTAAAACTGAAAGGAAAAACAAGCATGGACAAATAGGTGAGTCGCAACCCGATGGTGTTCATTGCACCTGTAGGATCTGTGGCGTAGTCTGATGACCACTCTAGAGGACCAAGAAAAGCAGTGACAATAAGCATGACTGAACTCAGTGACCGATGATCCTCCCATTTTTGTTTGAGCAGAGGTTCAGGTTCAGCGAGTAATTCAAAAAAGTGCGAAGCAACTTGCTTGATTTTCACCAGACGATTGCTCCAAAACGCTCCTAACCGAGTCTATATTAAGTCATTGTCTAATGTGCAGGGCGCTTATATTTCAGTCATTAAGACTTGATGAGTTCCTCGAGTCGAACTGACCACACGATTACGACCTGCTGATTTGGCGTCATACATTGCAGCATCAGCCAGTTCGATGAGCCATTCTTCTGACATATTGCCAATAGGTTGTTCCGCAACGCCAATACTCACCGTGAACTTTACATCCATGCCTTCAAAGCTCTTAATCGGCGTATTTTCGACCGCTAAACGTATACGCTCACCGACGGTGAACGCATCTTCTAAACCAACTTCAAGGAGTAGAATAGCAAATTCATCTCCACCTAATCGTGCTACGAAATCGATCTGGCGTGCCATTCTTCGACAGATATTAGCCAGCGCGCAGATGGCTGCATCACCTGTAGAGTGTCCATAAACATCATTAATTCTTTTGAAATTATCAATATCTAATACAATCAGCGATACAGGGTGTTCAAAACGTTGACTACGAATCAGTTCATGGCGAATTCGAGGAACAAAGTAGCGACGATTACTTACGCCTGTCAACGGATCTGTATTGGATGCAAATTCAAGCGCTGATTCAGAGTCAAATCTAAATCGATAATTCTGAGCAAAAGCATAATGTGTCAATGTCATGGCGATTGCCGCAGGCCAGATCAACACGGCATATTGAGCATGCTGGAAGTGATGCGCAACTCCAAGAAGTGCCAGAATTTGTGGAAACGCAGCAAACAAAAATGTACTAATTGCACTGACGCGGATGGAAAAGCCTTGAAACATCAGTAATGGTAGAAACAGAAAAAAAACAAATCCGCCAATACCATAGATCATCCCAGTATTGAGTCGATTCAGAATTTCTACGTAATTGATGAGCAGTAATAAGCCGATCATCACAGAAGCAAATTCTAGAACACGGCGGCTTTTGACATGCAGAAATGCAAAAGAATAGGCAAAGAGCACTAAAAACAGAAGTCGTAAAAAAATGGTATTTTGCGCGCCGACTGGGTCGGTTACATAATCCCAAACCCAATGAGATGTGCCAACGATAGCAGTCATGGCGAACATGATCGCACTAAAGGTTCGGTGATCTTCGAGCTTCTTTTGTAATAGATTTTCAGGCTCAGAAAAGAAACTGAAAATACTAAAGCTCTTTTTTTCTTTCGTCATTAGACTACGCTGCTCCAAAAATCCGTAATGGGCATTTTCTTCTATCGGTTTAACCGATCATAGCACTAGATAGCTTGAGTTGGACATCCTTGTCTTCCTCAAAAATCACTCTTTTATTTATAGCATAGTATGTGCAGCAATAAACGCTTTCATTTGAGCCACATCAGCCGCCATTACCGTAAACTGCTGCGGAAGCGCTTCGATGTTTTCAAAACCCGCAGGCCGCTCAGCATCGCGTCCGAGAGCTTCTTGAATGGTCTCATTGAACTTTGCCGCCAAAGCAGTTTCGAGCACGATCATCGGAACACCATCTTCAATATGCTCCAGCGCAACTTTGATGCCGTCTGCGGTATGAGTATCAATGGTAATGCCATACTGTTGTTCAACGAAACGAATGGTATTCAAACGATCGGCATGCACTGATTTTCCTGATTGGAAACCAAATTTGGCGACTTTGTTGAACTCATCACCATCACTGCCTGCTTGACCTGACAGATCAAAACCACCGCTCGTTTCAACTTTACGGAACAATGCTGCAACGCGGTCAGTATCACCCTCTAACAGATCATGAATAAAGCGTTCAAAGTTAGAGGCTTTGGAAATATCCATTGAAGGGCTGGTGGTATGCCAAGTTTCAGCGGATTTACGCACGCGATAAATGCCTGTGCGGAAGAATTCATCGAGTACATCGTTTTCATTGGTTGCAACAACCAGTTTCTCGATTGGCAAGCCCATCATGCGGGCAATGTGACCAGCACAGATATTACCAAAATTACCTGAAGGCACTGTGAAAGATACTTTCTGATCATTGTTTGTAGTTGCGCTCAAGTAACCACGGAAGTAGTACACCACTTGTGCAACAACACGCGCCCAATTGATTGAGTTGACTGTGCCAATTTTCTGTTTGTTTTTGAACGCATGGTCATTAGATACGGCTTTGACCATATCCTGACAATCATCGAACACACCTTCGACTGCGATATTGAAAATATTAGGGTCTTGTAAACTGAACATTTGTGCAGTTTGGAATGCACTCATTTTTTTGTGTGGAGACAGCATGAAGACACGGATACCATGCTTGCCGCGCATCGCGTATTCTGCGGCACTGCCTGTGTCACCTGATGTTGCACCGAAAATATTGAGTTCTTCTTTTTGTTTATCCAATGTGTATTCAAACAGGTTGCCGAGCAGCTGCATTGCCATATCTTTGAATGCGAGGGTTGGGCCGTTTGATAGTGCTTGCAGAATCAGTTTGCGACCATTTTGATCTTCGAGTGTGCGAAGCGGTGTAATTTGGCTTGCATCTTCGCCAGCGCGAGCATTGCGATAGACTTCTGCCGTGTAAGTTTTTTCAACCAGTGCTTTTAAGTCTGCTTCTGGAATATCTGTTGCAAATTTGCGAAGTACCTCAAATGCGAGTTCAGCATAGGACAGTGAGCGCCAAGCATTGAGTTCATCTTGAGTCACTTGTGGATAAGATTGCGGTAAATACAGACCGCCATCAGGTGCGAGACCCGCTAAAAGGATTTCGGAGAAGTTCTGTGCGGTGGCATGTCCACGAGTTGAGGCGTATTGCATAAGATCTGAACGAATGTAGTCAATATGAGCTGATTATTGTCTCTATTATGGTGCGTTTAGTCGAGCAAAATTTGCATCAATTGATTGTTGGAGTGTTTGAAATAGGTTTCGTTCTGGCAGATTATTTTTTCTACTTTGCATCCGTTGTCAAATCTCCCTAAATCTATCTTTCTTTAAAGCGGGACTTTCCCGCGAATCCACCACTTACATGAAATCCCCAGAATTTCTCCTCTTTAGAGAAAGAAGGGCTAGGGGGGATTTGACGACACCATAAAAAAGCCCCCGATGTCATCGAGGGCTTTTTGGATTTATTGAAAATCAACCATCTAGAGTTTCTAAACGAATGCGAACCACAGGAGCTTCGATTGCAGTCAGCGCTTCAATTTCGCGAATTGCGGTATTCATCGTTGCTTCAAGGACAGGCTGAGTCAGGATAATAACAGGAACATTGCCTTTTTCTTGGATTGGTTTTTGCAGAATCGCATTGATATTAATACCTGCTCGACTGAGGATACCTGTGACATCCGACAACACGCCTGGGTGATCTTGTGCAGATAGACGTAGATAGTACGCCGTATGCATTTGATCTGCCGCCAGAATCGGTGTGTTGATTAGTGAGTCAGGTTGGAACGCTAAATGTGGTACGCGTCCAGTACCTTGTTGACCCAAAGCACGAACCAAATCCACGACATCAGCAACGATTGCAGAAGCGGTTGGACCAGCGCCAGCGCCAGCGCCGTAGTATAAGGTTGGGCCAACGGCATTAGAATGGACGAGTACGGCATTTTTTACGCCGTTGACGTTGGCGATCAGACGATGTTCTGGAATTAATGTTGGGTGAACGCGAAGTTCAAAGCCAGCATCAGTACGTTTGGCAATACCGAGATGCTTGATGCGATAGCCAAGTTCTTCAGCATACGTGACATCTTCAGCGGTGAGCTTGGTAATGCCTTCGGTGTAGACTTTTTCAAATTGCAGTGGGATACCAAACGCGAGTGATGCGAGCAGTGTCAGTTTATGCGCAGCATCAATCCCTTCGACATCAAACGTTGGGTCAGCTTCGGCATAGCCTAAAGCTTGCGCTTCAGCGAGAACATCAGCAAAAGCACGACCTTTTTCACGCATTTCAGTCAGGATGAAGTTACCTGTGCCATTAATAATGCCTGCAAGCCAGTCGATACGGTTTGCAGATAGACCTTCGCGTAGCACTTTGATAATTGGAATACCGCCAGCAACCGCAGCTTCAAACGCAATATAAACACCAGCCGCTTCTGCTGCTTGGAAAATTTCGTTGCCATATTCAGCGAGTAAGGCTTTATTTGCCGTGACAACATGTTTGCCATGTTTGATCGCGGTCATCACGACGTCATGTGCAAGCGTTGTGCCGCCAATCACTTCAACAACGATATCGACATCATCTTGTTTGACGATGTCCAATAAATCATTGCTAAGTTTGACGCCGTCTAAGGCGAGATCTGGACGTGGACGGCGACTACCCACATGCGTAATTTGAATCTCATGACCCGTACGTCGTGCAATTTCTGCAGCATTGTCTTGTAGCAAGCGCACAGCGCCGCCGCCTACGGTTCCTAGACCCAAAATTGCCAGTTTGACTGGTTTCACAAGTGCCGCCTCGCATGCAGATTTTAAAGAGGCATATCATAGCCAAAATCGTATGCTTTCTCTAGTGGAAGCATACGATTCGTGGTTTTTACAGTAGTGTTGGATGACAATGGTGTCTTATTTACTGTCGATTTTGAGGATTTTCGCAAGATTATTGGCAGGGATATAGCCACCTAGGTATTTACCATTTGCATCATAAACCGCAGGAGTTCCATTGACACCAACCAACATCCCCACTTGACGTCCATGCATCACTGGGTCATCACAAACAGGTGCTTGAACCGATAGACCTGATGTGGCGGTGGTAAATGCAGATTGACGATCTTCACTACACCAAACCGCTTTGTTTTTTGCTACATCCTCTGGTGAGCGGGGCCAAGCGATATAACGGACTTCGATACCTTTAGCTGTCACTTGATTGATTTCACTGTGCATTTTTCGGCAATACCCACAGTCTACGTCCGTAAAAGCATAGATCACAGCTTTAGGCTTTGAGGCTGGAGAGAAGATGATCAATTCTTTTTCGGGAATTGCTGTAATTTGACGCTTATTTTCTTGGGTGTTGAGTGTATCAGAGATGTTAGTTACTTCGCCTTTGCCAAGCTTATTCAAATCGCCTTGCAACAAGAATAGTCCATCACCGCTGACAAAAACAGGAGGTACTTCGCGGAATGTGACCCAATACAGATTAGGCATTTCTGTTGCGACGATCGACGTAATATGTGCGGGAAGGTCTGCGTTTTTCAGATGTTCTGTAATCGCTTTACGTACAGATTCAGGAGCGCTGCCAGAAATATCCTTGATTGGTGTGCTTACAAAGTTTTCGGGAGTTGCTTTGTCCGCTGATTTTGCAGCTGTGGTATCTGATGATGCCTTACTACAGCCACTGATTGCCAATAAAAGAGAGACCGTAACTGACCATAACATTTTCATGTTTATATCCTTGGGGTATTCAAAATGCGATCAAACTGTCGCGAAGAGAGTCTTGCCTTATCATAACAAATTGCAGCGGCTACAGATTGTAGCGCGCTTGTGAGAGGTTGTTTTAAATGGACTAAAGGTATTTTCATTATGTTGAATGTGATGGATGACGGATTAACCCCGTGGATGAAACTCTGCATGTAGCTCTTGTAGTCGTGCACGCGCAACATGCGTATAGATTTGTGTGGTTGATAAGTCACTGTGACCCAATAGCATTTGAACCACGCGTAAATCTGCACCGTGGTTGAGTAAGTGCGTGGCGAATGCATGTCTCAACGTATGTGGTGATAAGTCACTGTGGATATCTGCAAGTTTGGCGTAATGCTTAATCATGTACCAAAAATTCTGGCGCGTCATAAAGCCACCACGAACAGTAATGAAAAGCGCATCTGTGACGAGGCCTTGTGCAAGTTCAGGTCGCGCACTTTGTAAATAGCGTGAAACCCATTCTACTGCAATTTCACCCAAAGGGACGAGTCGCTCTTTGCTGCCTTTGCCCTTGACGCGAAGCACACCTGATTTTAGATTAATGCCATTGAGAGTCAGCCCCGTCAATTCTGAGACTCGTAAACCACAAGCATAAAGCACTTCAAGCATAGCTTTATCACGCAAGCCGATGGCAGTTTCAATATTTGGTGCACCGAGTAACTCTTCGACATCTCGCTCTGACAAGTCTTTGGGCAAAGGTCGACCGAGCGTTGGTGTTTTTTGATGCGCAGTTGGATTGTCTGAGCGAGTATTGAGTGCCAATTGTAGCTTAAAGAACTGTTTTAATGCAGATAAACAGCGCGCAATAGATCGCGGACTACGTGCAGTTTGCGTCAACATCAGTAAAAAGTCTTGGACTTGTTTTTCAGACCATTTGGGGAGTGGCGTGTCATCAAACAGTAAGGCTTGTTTTAGATCGCTCAGGTAGGCGTTCCGCGTATGAGGGCTGACCGCCTGCGCAACCAGATTATCCCGAAAGACCTGTAAATACTCGGCGTCTTGAGGAATTGTCACAGGGGTCGGTAGACGAGGTTTTCGAGCTGGGCGTGATGTCATTTGTGAAAATCGTGAATGAAGTGTTATGAATCCGTGAGTGTGTAAATTTTATCTGTGCAATGCCACAGTGAATATGTTAAAAATGTGATGTGGCGCACATAAATGTTCAAGGAATGAATTTTATGGGCGAATATCATCAAAAGTGGCACTAAAGCAATACAGTTGATTGTGATGAGTCAATATAGGATGATTGTCTAGCGAATAAAATCTAACCAAAATAATTCGCTAAGATAATTCGTTCGATTTCTAATCGGTGTTCAGGATGTTGATATCGCTGAAGATCGCTATTGAGGTTTTTATATGGATGTAGCAGCAATAATTAAAAAGCATTTGTATGTGATTAATTTACCCGAAAATGATAAAGCAATTATTGTCAATCTCACGGTTTCGTTACTTTATTTTAGCTATTTTTGTATAGCGTTCTTCTCGCTACACATTCCTGCAGCTCTTGAAGTGTCTAATCCTCATTTTTTGTATTGGACTGAAGTTGTCAGTCTGGGGAGTGTTTTTGGATTATTTATTTTACTCTTGTTGATTCTTTATTTTCGCAAAGTTAATCCACAATCTACGTTGCCCAGCAATATTCAACTCTATGTGATTTTTCAGCCATTAGCGCCTTTGGCGGTATTTAATGGTATTCCGCAACTGATCACGGGATTATTGCTCGGTATTTTGCCGTTGCTGGGGCTTATTTTATTCAACCGCAAGCATGTGTTTTACGTGACGTGCATCATGTGGGTTGAAATTGTGGGACTGGCGATTGGCGTGAGTACAGGATTCTTACCCAATGCGCCGTTGTATGTTGATCAGGTGAAACCTGCTCAGGTTCCGTTGACTTTTTTGTTGGTGCAAATTCTGATGAGCGCACCTATCGCTGCTGTTGTGTATGTCATGGGCCATTCGCTGATGCAGGGTATCGTATTGCGAGAAAACAAGATTTTGGAACTTTCACGGCGGGATGGATTAACGGGTTTGTGGAATAGACGTTATCTCAATGAAGTTCTAGAGCATGAGATTGCTTTGACTCATCGTAATTTGTATTGTTTATCGATTCTGATTCTGGATTTGGATTTTTTTAAAAAAGTGAATGATACGTTTGGGCATCATGCTGGGGATAAGGTGCTGCTGGCAACGGCGGAAGTATTACTGAAATGTGCGCGCACGACTGATTATGTTGGACGATTTGGTGGAGAAGAATTTATTATTATCCTGCCGAATTGTGATGCCAGAATGTCGGTCGAGGTGGCGGATCGTTATCGGAAGTCACTTGAAGCGAAGGAAATCATCGTTGATGGCCAACGGATTCCAGTGACAGGTAGCTTTGGTGTGACTACGATGTTACCGACAAATACTTGCCAATATAATATGCAAGTATGTCTGGATGATTTGATTAATACTGCCGATAAAGCTTTGTATGATGCAAAAGAAAATGGTCGTAACTGTGTGAAATATCGAGCGTTAAATGAGAACGCGCAAGTTGCTTTGTGATGCTCATGAATAGTTCTAAGATGCCACAATATCGACGCTACCAAATTCCACGTCTACTCGCGTGATAAAAACGATGATAGTAAATGATGATTAATAGTCGAGAAGGTGTAATAAGCCAAAGCGCATTGCACCAATCTTAATTAAGTTACCCCACAAAACTATTTCCACCCCAAAATCTCCAAGGCAACCGCAACTTGGATTCGATTAGATTCCAAAGGGCGTGGAAGGAGTTCTTCGGCGCGTGCAAGCCGACGTAATACAGTATTACGATGGGCATATAAGCGTTCGGCGGTGCGCGTGACACAGCAACCTTCATGTAGGTACACGAGCAGCGTATGTTGTGTGTTGCGGCTAGCCTTGGCTAAGTCGCCTAAGACGTAATTCACAAACAGGTTTGCTCTCTCCATATCATGTGTAATTAATGACACCAGCCAGACATTATCATGACTGATGAGTTGTTCATTGGAGTTGAGTCGCATCAGCAGTTTTTGGCATGTTAAAGCATCGAGATGACTGCGTTTGAAGCCATCCATATTGTGCCCTAATGATCCAATGGCGATTCGAATATCAGGGAATCGATGCAGTGCAAGCCGTAATGTGGGTAAATCAATTTCTCGATCTGTAGGTAGCCAGACCCACACACTGGCTGCGCTTGCAAGTACTGTGAGCGGTCTGCCCGCACCAGTAATTTGTGCCAGAACTGTCGCTGCCTGCTCCAGAACACTGTATTCAGGATCGACCTTATCTGACCAGATCACAGCAGCCCGATGTGCCTGTTCAAGTTGATAACCAAGTTTTTGACTGACTCGATGAGGGGTCATGGTTGTCCCTTCAATCAGTAAACTGATCAAAGCGCGCCGTTCAGCGTGTGTGTCTTGAGTTAGGAAGTCACGCTCAGCATTCATCTGAGCATTCAGTCCATCAATCATGGTGTCAATAAAAGCACAAATCGAGCGGGTTGAAACTTCTAAGAGTTCTTTTAACTCAACAGGATCTTGCGTTAGCCCAAAAGCAATGCCAATCCATTTTTGTAACGCAAAATTCTGTCCAATCCGATAGGCTGATAAAGATGATCCCCCAACGCCTCGGCGAACGAGATCACGCGCAATGCCCAATGGTTCAGGTCCCATGTTGAACATGACGGGTTCGCCTGGGTTGCTGATATTTGAAGCCGCCCAATGGCGCAGATTCGCTCGATTGCTACGACAAATCGCCGCTGCGATTAAGGGGTCGTCTGCGACACCGTGTAGTGCGCTGCTGGTCAAGATAATATGGTCCAGTTCTTCCATCATTTCTGGTGGTGCAGCGAGCGTTAATTCTGCACCTTGACGCATGAGCTGTCGTACCGCCGCGCTGGGTCGTTCCCAATAGGGCTGAGGTAGCAGTTGTACAGTCGGTTTTGGGAGCGTAGACATCAGTTGTCTCCTGACTTTCAAAATCAAACAATCACGCGATGCTGGTATTCTAGATTAGAACGCCACAATCATCATGATGCAGCAAAATGCACATGTTGAATAGTTATAATGGTGCATTTTAAACTATTTAGTTGCCCCGAATTGCGTGAATATATATTCAACGGCATGTTCTTTATGCCTTTGAATGATGAAAATCGGAGCGACTCATGAATGCAAGATTTGAAGCAACATTACCTAATTCTATGGATGTCTTGATCGTCGGTGCTGGGATTTCTGGGATTGGCTCGGCTTATTATCTGCAAGAGCGTAACCCGAATAAATCCTACGCGATTATTGAGGCTCGCGATTCAATCGGTGGAACTTGGGATTTGTTTCGTTATCCAGGGATTCGCTCAGATTCTGATTTATTTACCTTTGGTTATGCGTTCAAACCGTGGAAAAGCAATCAGTCGATCGCCAGTGGCGAGCTGATCATGGATTATCTGCGTGAAACCGTGAAAGAAAATGGCATCGACAAACATATTCATTTTCATCACAAACTGATCCATGCCGCTTGGTCAAGCAGTGACGCACGCTGGCAAGTGGAGATTGAGCGTTCTGATACAGGTCAGCGGTTACAAGTGAGCTGCAAATGGTTGATCAGTGCGAGTGGATATTATCGCTATGATGAAGGTTTCACGCCTGAATTTGCTGGGCGTGAGCGTTTTCAGGGGCAGGTTGTTCACCCGCAATTTTGGCCACAGGATTTAAATTATACGGGTAAAAAAGTTGTTGTGATTGGGAGTGGTGCAACCGCCGTCACGCTAGTGCCTTCGATGGCATCTAAAGCTGCCCATGTCACCATGTTACAGCGAACGCCAACTTATATCGTGCCTGTGCCTTCGCAAGATCCGCTGTCCAATACGCTACGTGATTATTTGCCAGAAAATGTCGCTTACAAAATCACTCGTGGTAAAAACATCATCATGCAGAAGGTGGTTTTTGATCTATGCCAGCGTTTTCCTGATCAATCCCGTAAAGTATTGCGTTATCTCAATAGTCGTTATTTACCAAAAGATTATCCAGTGGATACGCATTTCAATCCTCCGTATAACCCTTGGGATCAACGTCTGTGTACTGTTCCTGATGCGGACTTGTTTAAGACATTGAGAGACGGTAATGCATCTATCGCCACGGATAAGATTGCTCACTTTACGGAAACAGGCATTCAGCTGGAGTCTGGTCAGCATTTAGATGCGGATATTATCGTGACTGCAACGGGTTTGAAATTACAGGGTTTTGGTGGTGTATCACTGAGCGTAGATGGCGTACCAATCAATCCAGCGGATAAAGTTGCCTATCGTGGCATGATGCTCAGTGGGGTTCCTAACTTCTCTTTTGTGATCGGATATACCAATTCTTCTTGGACACTGAAAGTTGGAGTGTTGGCTGAACAATTGTGTAAGCTTCTGTCTTACATGGATAAAAAAGGATATGCGACATGTACTCCTGAATTCGATGGTTCAGAAATGGATACTCGTCCGTTACTCGATTTTGCTGCAGGTTATGTCAAGCGGGCAGCCAATGATTTACCGCGTCAGGGGACCAGTGCGCCTTGGCTGATGTCGATGAGTTATCTTGGAGATTTACGTTTGCTCAAAACGACACCGTTGATTGATAAGCATCTTCGGTTTGGTTATCGGGCAAAGACTACAAAAAATCGTGTGACTGCAAAAGCGGCGGCTGTTGTATAAACGGGATTCCACCTGAAGCAAGTTGTCATGAGATGGTTCTTACCCTGCATAATGAATCGTTATGCGGGGTAGATTTATGATGAAATGATGAGTTTTAGGCTCTCTTAGCTTGCTGTTACTTAACCAGAGTTTTTGTCAGTATGGGTTCTTCTGATGTTATTTAGCTGCTTTCGCTTTATTGGGATTTGATGGGCAAGAGCCGCAGGTACTACAGCCACTTCCGCATCCGCCGCCTGTATTGATGGCTGGCTCTAACCATTGCGCCACTTTCTTCCAGCCGTGTTTATTGAAGGCATTGGCGAGTTGGTATTGCTGATTACGCACTAGATTGGGCGCGATGCGCTTGAGCATAAACAACACACTCCAGCCCAATAATCCTGCCATGACCAAGACTTGAATTAGATTTCCAATGATCGTGTGTCCATCGTTGACCATATTCATAGCAATGCCTCCGCCACATGATATGTAATCAGTGAAGCACTATAGGCGAGTGTAAACAAATACACCGCCATGATTCCGACATATTTCCAAGAACCTGTTTCACGTCGAACTGTTGCCATCGTTGCAAGGCACTGTGGTGCAAAAATGAACCAAGCGAGTAATGACAACGCGGTTGGTACTGACCAATGTGCTGAAATCAGGCTACCGAGTTGATGCGTCACAGCATCTTCGTTACCTGATAATGCATAGACAGTGCCCAATGCGGCAACGACAACTTCACGCGCTGCCAATCCCGGAATCAACGCAATGCAAATTTCCCAAGTAAAGCCAATCGGGGCAAAGATTGGTGCAATGAAGTGCCCCAGTTGACCTGCAAAGCTATAGTCAATCGGCGGTAACGTTGCCCCAGCAGGTGGCTGTGGAAAATACGCCAAGAACCATAAAATCACGATCAATGCGAGAATGATGCCGCCAACGCGTTTGATAAAAATCGAAGCACGTTCGTACAACCCAATGCCGACACTCCGCCAGCTAGGCATGCGATAACTCGGCAATTCCATGAGTAGGGCGTGTTCGCTTTGGTCGGTGCGGAATTTTTTCATCACGGTCGCGACGATGAGTGCACTAATGATTCCGCCAAAATACAAACCAAATAAGACTAAACCCTGTAAATTAAAGAAACCTAAAACGGTTTTTACAGGAATAAATGCACTAATTAATAAAGCATAAACAGGCAACCGCGCTGAACAAGTCATGAGCGGCGCGACCATAATCGTGGTCAACCGATCGCGAGGGTCGCTGATGCTGCGGGTCGCCATAATGCCAGGAATTGCACAGGCAAAACTGGATAACAATGGAATAAATGCACGTCCAGTTAGTCCTGCACCAAACATCAAACGGTCGAGCAAGAATGCGGCTCGCGGTAAATATCCAGATTCCTCTAAGACTAAAATAAAGAAGAATAAAATCAGAATCTGTGGCAAGAAGGTCAGCACTGTACCAAGACCCGCAAAGATGCCGTCTTTCAGTAGGCTTTTCAGCATTCCATCAGGGAAGAATGAGGTTGTCCAGTCGCCTGTAGCTGTGACGATGTGTCCAATGCCATCCATAAATGGCGCCGCCCATGTAAACACGGCTTGGAAAATAAAAAACATCAACACGCCGAGAATCGCAAGACCAAACACAGGGTGCAATAAGACGCTATCTAACGCATCGTCGCGCTGATCGGTTGAACGTGGCATGACGACCGTATCGGCGAGTAAAGCACGTACCTCGGCATGAATATCATTCAGTGTCATTGCGCTATTGGTTGCTGTGACAGGTGACTCAGGAATACGGTTTTCAAGTTGGGTGAGTAGATCTGTGATGCCATGACGTTTGACGGCAACAGTTTCGACAATCGTGACGCCTAGTTTTTCAGAAAGTTTTGCAATATCAATCTGAATACCGCGACGTTTGGCATCATCCATCATGTTCATGGCAATGATCATCGGGCGACCAAGGCTGCGGATTTCAAGAGCAAAGCGTAAGTGTAGGCGTAGGTTGGTGGCATCCATGACGCAAACGAGTAAGTCTGGCAGAACTTCACCGTCTAGTTCACCTAAACAGACAGCGCGTGTGACCGCTTCGTCTGGACTGGTGGCGTCCAGACTATATGCGCCTGGTAGATCCAGCACACGCACATGACGTCCCGAAGGAAGGGTCATGACGCCTTCTTTGCGTTCAACGGTTACACCTGCGTAGTTAGCAACTTTTTGCCGCGCGCCTGTGAGTTGATTAAAAAGCGATGTTTTTCCACAATTTGGATTACCTACGAGCGCGATATGTTCTGCCATTCGATCGTTTGATTGATCGGTATGCGTGATATCAGTCATCACAATCGTATTCATGCAGAAACCTCTTCAGATATACGCTCAACCAGCACTCGTTTTGCTTCACTACGACGTAGCGCAAATCGGGTAAACCCGATTTGAACTAAGATAGGATCGCCACCAAAAGGCGCAACAGTAATCAGTCTTACTCGTTCACCGGGGACAAAACCGAGTTCTCTTAGACGGTGCGCAATCATATCAATTTCAACAGTGGTTTGCTGTTCAACAGAATCAGTACCTTGTGAATCTTCAACAGCAATGATCGTTGCAGATGTGTTTTTTGATAGATCAGAAAGGCGCACGGTTATAGAGAACCTAGGGATAAATGAGAATTATTCCTAGTTTCAACCTTTCCAAGATTTCTGTCAAACGCTATTTGTGCGAATGGCCTAATTTGTAGATGGTTTGTAGATTGATAGTTGATTAATACGGATTGTCTTGTTCTGGCTCAGGCATGATTTCGCCGCCTTCCATGATCCAACTCGCAGGAACATCGATGAGCACGACTTCAGTCGCTCTTTTCTTAGCATCAAGGCTGGAGAGTGCATATGTGATTTTTTGGACAATTTGAGCTTTGATCGCATCTGAACGTCCGCTACGAATAGAACCTAGCACATGAAATGCCGTTTTCCTCGGTAGTGGAATGCCTTGCGCAAACACGACTTGGACATAATTTGCAGGAGCACCTGTAAGTAGGCAATGCGCTTCAGTGATTAAGTTGACGATACTGAGTTTTTTGAGTTCACTGACAGGTTTTTTTGTGGACACAGTATATAAGGGCATAGGAACCTCTTTTTATTTGTCCGATTGATTGATACTGATCTCGAAACGTTTTTTCGAGATTTTATTCTTGGCGAGCGTGGTCAGCATTTTGACCAGCATAAAAGGACGAATTGTGGGTCGAAATCTGCGGTTACTGGTTGCCATCAGCTCTTTGAGCTTGGATGCGTCAGCGGCAGTGATGATGACATCGTGTTTGCTGCAATTCGTCATCATCATCCACTGTCGCAGCATGGCTTGGAGAAAAGCCGTACGTTGCGCTTGCGATAAACCATCGACGACAGATGCTGCGATAGTTGAACAGTGAGAGGGCTTTCCAGCCAGAAAAGCTTGACCTTTGGGTACGATCATCCACATGACTTTGGTCTTGGCTTGCAGACCAAAGCATTGTGTATAAACCGCCGCGATACCTTTTTCTAATTCAGCATAAAGTGATTCGGGATACAGCTCTTGCTGTACAGAACAAATCACTAAAAACTTAGACATAATCATGACCTATCAAGGTTATAAGTCGATTCGCTTCTCTTGATCATCTACCTTTAAGCGTTTAATGGCAATAGTAAATATGTGTGAATTCCTTGATAGATACATAGTCCACCGCAGACCAATAATAAGAAGAAAGTCAGTGCTGTACCCCAGAATCGTCCGAACTTGAACGACTCGGTAAATGACAATGAGTAGCCGTGAAGTAGACGCGCAATGAGCAGTGTCAATCCGAGGATATGTAAGGCATAGAAGGGTAAATGATTCAGTTCAAGGAAGCCCAGCATGACTAAAATAAAAGGGACGTATTCAGCGAAATTACCATGTGCGCGGATGCGGCGTTGTAGAATTGGGTTACCACCATCACCCAGACTGACTTTGTCGCGCATCAGCACTACGCGATAGCTGAGTACGAAGTAGAGGAGTGCGAGCAGACCTGCGTAGATGGGGGTGACGATCATTTTTCATTCTCCAGAATATTTATGATCTAGTATTAGCATAAGGTCTGCATAAACTACAACAAAGCCTTTTTATCTGTTAGCAATTTGGTCAACATCATTTCCACAGCCCCATAACCATAGGAAATATCTTGTTCAACTCCATTTATATCCGCCGTAGTTAACCATTCTGTTAGGGTGTGTGCTGGCTCATTGTCATCACGTTGAACATAATATATTCGATCGGTTAATCCCTCTTTCCTTACAAATATTGGCATAGGCCAATCTTCGTCAGACCAATTTGGCATCTCACCTAAGATTGGCCATTCGTTATTAATTAGCCCCAAATAACCTGTACGAATTTTCCTTGCAGCATCATTAGGCTTAAAATGAATAACTTCATCCAAATAAGGAACTTTTTCAAATTTGACACCAAATAAATAAGCGAAAATAACCGAACCTCTCGTAGACATTCTAGAAACAATACCAACTCCGAACCCTCCATTTCGCAAAGGAATCGCAAAAAAAAGTTCCCTTTTTATATGGCAAACGCTTCATTATCGACCTTCTAATAATCTTCACTACAGGCCTATAGTAACGTAGGCTTCAACCTTCAGCTGATTTGGGTATCTAAACAAACCTATTTTATTTGTGAATATTCCCGCACGTTTCGACAGGCTC
Organism: Aquirhabdus sp.; assembly: GCA_030149815.1. Classification (GTDB taxonomy): domain Bacteria; phylum Pseudomonadota; class Gammaproteobacteria; order Pseudomonadales; family Moraxellaceae; genus Aquirhabdus. The sequence goes on from JASLHI010000059.1 coordinate 33,668, forward strand.
AACGAGCTATACCGTTAACTAACTACCAACGGAATAAATCTCGGCAACGCCTTAAACCGCGCAATCCATGCCTGTACATGTGGATAATCCTGCAACGAAAACCAGCCTTCATCTTCGAGTAAAGAAATATAAGGAAAACAGGCAATATCTGCGATGGTTGGACGATTCAGCTCTAGCCATAAACGCGATGCTAGATGATCATTAATCAATCCCAAAATTGCCTGAGCGCGTGTGGTGGCAAGTTCCAGATTTACCGTACTTGGTTGTTTACGCCAATAGAAACGAATTGCCGTCGGGCCATGCGTGATTTCATTGGCGGCGACAGAAAGCCATTGCACGATTTTAGCAAGACTTTCGGCATCGTTCGGAAGCGTCCATGCTGTATTTTGATGTTGCTGCGCGAGATACACCAGAATTGCCTGTGAATCATGAATGGTCACTGAGCCATCCTGCCAAACAGGAACTTGTCCAAGTGGGTTGATTTGCAGGTATTCCGCAGTTTTTTGCTCACCTTTGCTGAGATCAATGATCACGCTTTCATACGAAATATCGAGGAACGATAACAACAACCGAACTTTATAGCTGTGTCCAGAAGGTGGTGCGTAATAGAGTTTTGGCATGTTATATCCTTGGTTTTTTTCATTTATGGTGCAGGAAAAGCGCAGTCGTGCTGAAGAATAGCACCGATTGATGACGGAAAGAACGCTGTGATTCCGCCTGTTTTATGAAATAAATACTGATTTTTATATGAATAAAAATAATGTCTTAATGAATGCTAAAAAATAAAGTTGACAATCTATTTAATTAATTGGAATATATATTCCATATAGATTAATAAATCATCATTGAGCTGATTTGTATGGCACGTCGTACCCAAGCCCAACTTGCCCAAACCCGTCAGGCGATTATTACTGCGGCGAAGCAGTTGTTTTCTGACAAAGGTTTTGCCCGAACGCAAGTGGCGGAAATTGCCCAGAGTGCAGGCGTGGGAATCAGTGCGTTTTATGGTCAGTTTGAAGATAAGAGCCAACTCTTTTTATTTATTATAAATGAAGTATTTACTGAGCTGCACGCAGGAATTGTTGAGGTTCGCCAAGGTGTGAACTTGAATTCCCCAGTCGAGTCGATGATTGCGACGCAGCAGATTTATGAACTGATTTTTGAAACCTTGAACAAACATGCGCACATTACGTTATCCATATTCCGTTCAGGTTTTTCAGCAATTCCCGGTTTGGAAACTTGGTACTGGCATATTTGCGATGCAATCGCTGCGGAGCTGAGTAAGAATTATCAGCAGGCCGAAGCTGCGGGTTTGATTGAGATTAGCAGTCATCGTGATATGTCGGATGCCATGATTGGTATGGTACAACATCTGGGTTATCGGATGGTGCTACAGGGTTCGCCAACGCCTTTGGCCGCAGCGCAGATGTGTACACGATATACGATTGGCAGTTTGCTGATGAGTATGCCGAGATCCAAAATCCCACAATTGATGCCGCTATGGGCGGCGATTCCAGCCTGACAAGTCGATTTGATCTTGCAGCCCTTTTAACGATTGATAAGCCAGTGAGAAGTGTAATGACAACGCCTGAAAAGACGCCAGAAGCACCAGCAACAACAACCGAGGCAGAGCCAACGACAGCGACGGCAAAACCAGCCTCAAAACCGAGAGCCGCAGCGAAGCCAAGAGCGACAGCGAGCAAGACAGCTTCAGCAGCAAGTACTACAAAACCCCAATCAACAAAGTCAGCATCAACCGCGAAAGCCAAGACTGCACTCAAAATGCCTGATGAAGTGCTGGAAGTTGCGGTGGTGGGTTCAGGTTTTTCGGGTTTGGGCATGGCCATTCGCCTTAAAAAAGCAGGTATCACCAATTTCCGCGTATTTGAAAAAGCAGGGGATGTGGGCGGTACTTGGCGTGATAACGTTTATCCAGGCTGTGCTTGTGATGTGAAGTCCCAGCTTTATTCGTACTCGTTTGAACCGTCTGCAGAATGGTCCAATGCCTACGCCAATCAAGGTGAGATTCTGAAATACATTCGTCATTGCGCGACGAAATATGGCATGTATCCGTTCATGCGTTTTAATTCTAAAGTGATGGAAGCGACATTTAATGCTGAAAAGGGTGAGTGGTTACTCATCATTGAAGGCGGTGAGCTAGTCCGTGCTAAGAATGTGGTTGCAGCACCGGGGCCATTTGCCGATCCGAAAGATCCGCACATCAAAGGTTCTGACAGTTTTAAAGGGAAAATTATCCATACCGCACGTTGGGATAATACCGTAGAGCTAAAAGGCAAACGTGTCGCGTTGATTGGTACGGGTGCAACGGCTGTCCAAGTCGGGCCAGCGATTGCGCCTGAAGTTGCGCATCTCACCGTGTTTCAGCGCACTGCAAACTGGATCATGCCACGTCCAAATCCAAATTTGACTGAAGCAGAGAAACAAGAAAGCCGTGATAATCCACTGAAAATGAAACTCAATCGTTTAGGGAATTATTGGTTGAATGAAGCGACCGCGCCATTCCTGATTCTAAAATACGATGCGTTTAAATCGGTGCCGTCGAAGATTTCAAACGATTATCGCAAGCGTAAAGTGAAAGATCCTGAATTATTGAAAAAACTTACACCCAATTATAAGTTTGGATGTAAGCGCGTACTGGTTTCGAGTGATTGGTATCCAACCATGCAGCGTGACAATGTGACGCTAGAAGTATCAGGCATTAAGCAAATCACACCGACAGGTATCGAAACGGTTGATGGTCAGCATGTTGATGTCGACGTGATCATCTTCGCAACGGGCTATGAAGTCCGTAATACTGGTGCACCATTTCCAGTACACGGTCTGCAGAATGCTTCACTGGATGATAAATGGAAAGACGGTGCAGAAGCATTTGATGGTATCGTGACCAATAATTTCCCGAACATGTATTTCTTGGTTGGGCCGTTTACAGGGCCAGGTCATACATCAGTGATTGCCTACGCTGAAGCACAGATTGATTATGTGTGGCAAGCGATTGAACTGCGTAAGCAGATGAATCTGAAATACATCACGGTGAAGCCAAAAGTGGAAGCAGGTTTTGTAAAAACCATGGATCAACGCAGCGAACATACAGTCTGGAAGTCAGGTTGTGCAAGCTGGTATCTTAGCCCGAATGGTCGCAACAATGTCCTCTATCCAGGATTCAATGCAGAATATCGTATGCGTATCATGCGTTTTAACCCTGCGAATTATGTATTGATCGGTGCGGACAATCAGCCTGTGAAACCTTCGTTGCGTGATCATTTAAGCACCGTGAAAATGGCTTTGACTGCCTAATGCTGATGTAAAATAAGTCATGCGGTATGATGAAACCGTCTGTTTGAATACAGGCGGTTTTTTAATTTCTGAAAACATTGAGTCTGAAAATGCCTAAAGCCATCGTGCGTCATATCCTTGTCAAAGATCGAGAGCTGTGTGAGCAGCTCAAAACGCGCATTGCCAAAGGCGAGGACTTTGCCAAGCTCGCGAAGCAGTTTTCGACGTGTAATTCAGCGAAGCGTGGTGGTGAATTGGGTGAAATCAGTAAAGGACAATTGGTTCGTCCGATTGATAACGTGGTCTTTACGAAACCAGAGCATGTGGTGCATGGGCCTGTGAAAAGTCAGTTTGGCTTTCATTTGGTTGAAGTGAAATTTCGCTATTAAAGCTTTTGAATATAAGCTTGTGAAAAGGCATCGTTTTAATCGGAAATCCAAATCATTATTTAATTTTTTACTAAAATACACGATAATCACGCAAATGCTACGTCATCAATCAGGTTTGCCTGTTATATTGTTCGGCGTGTGATGTTGCTTCTTTTACAATCAACTTGTAATAACAAATTAGAGCTTTTTAGAAGCTTTGGAGAACAGAAATGAGTACTTTTGATTCGATTAAATCATCTATTAAAAATACAGTTGCAGATGTACAAGAAAAAGCTAAGAGCGCAGCAGCAGAAGCGCAAGAGTTTGCTAAATCAACTGTTGCAGATGTTCAGGAAAAAGCAACCGCAGCATTTGCTGAGGCACAAGAGAAGGCGAATGCTGCGCTAGAAAGTGCAAAAGAAGTTGCTGAGACTGCGAAAAGCCGTGCGCATGATGAGTTGGAAAATGCAAAAAGCCATGCGACTGATTTAGCGAATAAGGTCGTCGATGCTTCTAAGCCGCTCATGACTGAAGTTGAAGGAAAATTGCAGGAAATCGTCGATAAGGCAAAGTCTGAAATCGATCAAGTTGTGCAGAAGGTGCAAGGTTCTAAAGATACTCCACCGAAAGAGTGATTGAGTATTGGTGTGCGTAGGTGGATTTTCATGTAGAGTCCACCTAAGTGTATGCTAGTTGTCATTGTATTTTTATAATACAATGACTATTAATATTTAGCAGATCAGAGGTTTGGTGATGTTAAAAACTCTTCAAGAAAAACAAAGATATATTCAGCAGAATCGTTTACGTAATTATCAGGCGAGTTTGGCATTAGAAGGCATTTCTTCTGTTAATAGTCACGTGGAAGTGAGTAAAGCTGAACTTAAAGAAAAATATAAAAAACTTGCATCTACTAGTGCTCGTTAGATGATTGATAAATATGGCGTAAATGGCGATGCTATTTACTGTTATGCTCACACTAATATTCTAAAAAATAAATTCGATTTACATGATGAAGAAATATTAGAAGATGCCGAGCGAGATTTCTCTACCCAAGCTGTTCTAAGTATTGAGTACCAAGAGCCTCCATACAATTTAAATTATCTGTGTAATATTCATAAAATCTTATTTGAAGAAATCTATGATTGGGCTGGCCAGCTAAGACAAGTTGATATTAGTAAAGGAAATACACGATTTTGTACTTTTGGGCGTATTGCTGCGGAGGCTCATAAGTTATTTCAGAAAATGGCAGTACAAGATTATTTTTCTCGCTTAGAATGCACACAGTTAATTGAAAGATTAGCAGATTTTTATTGTGAATTGAATGTCATTCACCCCTTTCGTGAAGGTAATGGTCGAGCACAACGTATTTTATTTGAGCATTTAATTGTACATTGCGGATACGGTATCGATTGGTCTTATGTTGCAAAGGAAGAGTGGACTGACGCCAATATTGAAGGCTATCATGGAAATTTAGTGCCCTTAATTCATATTTTTCAGAGATGTATTCTAAGATCTGAAGTATAAGGCAACTTAGCGATTTGTGTGTTTTTTAAGTTGTACCTCTACTCACATCCTTTTCTTAATCACTTCAATGCACTGTGGAAACAACCGACTAATCCGCGTCATATCCCGAATCATCGCTATCCGAGGCCAAGTGGCTTGTTCACCCATGCGAATATAATCTTTCAGCCTCTGTGGTGTTGGATTAGAAATCACCTTGAGATATTCCGCAGGGATGAATGGAAAATGAAGATTAATATCACCCAGATATTGCTGTGATGCGATGGCATGCGCCTGACTAAATATAGGATTAAATGGTGTTTTGTCCGTGAGTTGGCGACTAATATCGAGTAATTCTGCACTACCTTCATGGATGACTGTTGCAATCACTTGTTTACCGAGAGCACGTATACCACGTTGATTTTTATGAGTAATAAATGGAATCACATGGGGATTAGCTTGACTGACAATAGTTTGACTGACATTGTGCAGACGCGCTAATCGTTCACGCGGTATATCGCCATGCAATGCGCCGTCAATCCATCTTTCTGTACTCATATAAGGCACTTGGCGCCCGTCTTGAGTACGCGCTTGTAATGCGACTGGTGGAAAGAGTAGCGGAACGGCGCATGAGGCCAGTGCAGCATATTCGACGAGCACATCAGGTGCGGTTAGATAATTCAGTAATCGAGGTTTTTGGTGAGTACGAGTTGGCGAAATGGTGATATTGAGAATTCGTCCGCTACGTTGATAGGCTTCTGCAAACGTGACGCTGCCCACATTTGCAAGAATATGCTCCAACAATTGCCGTTCATCCATCACTGAACCATGTTCACGCATGTCTCGCAGATTGCGCCAACGCAAAGCATCTAGGTTAATTGTATCCATCTGTTCTTTAAAGAATGAACCAAGTTCAGCGTCACTTTTATTGCATACCGCCGCAGCAATAATCGAACCCATACTTGAGCCTGCCAACACGTCAGGCAATAAATTCAGTTCCCATAGTGCTTTGACCACACCCAGATGATAAATCCCAAACGCAGCACCACCGCTTAAAATCAACGCAGGGCGACCATAAATCTTGGCCGCTTGCTCAAACAATTCTAATTTACGACGCTCTGAAATATTGGGAATGGTTTGTTCGCACAGCGTCCACATGACCCGCTCGACTTCATCGAGATATTCAGTGACGATATATTTTGTGCCTGACCGAGCATATTGGTAAAGCGCAGGATTATTCAGCTCGCCATTATGGCGATAAATACTTTCTTGTAATAAACCGATTAAACCATGTAGATCATTGGTTTGTCGTAAGGCTTGCATTTGGTTGATATGATTGCGCATGAGCTGTTCATGACAGAACTCAGACGCATCGCTGGCGCGCCATGCCATGAGACCATCTTGAATATCGAGTGCCTCGGCAATACGAAGCCACTCGTTATAACTTTTCGCCTGTGCTAATGATTGGTTGAGCTGATGGTATTGGCGATGGATGTGCATGAATCAGATCCTGTAGAGCATTGAACACAATAGAGAAAGTGTAGCATGCGACTTTTATAGTTCAATCATAGTTCAACTGATTGTTCAACATGTTCATGATGCGCGGATGACAACAACACGTACAAAGCAGAGATCGGTTTCTGCTCTGCACAAGTCCCAGACCAGTATAAGTCTAGATCATGCCAAAGCATGCATGATCTGTTCAGCTTCATCGGTACTCATATATTTGGGAACGGCATAGATACCGTGAGCTTCCGCAAATGCGGCTTTGATGATCTCAGGGAAGTCCTGACAGTTAATGCCTTTAATTTGCGTATCGATTTTTAATTCGACCAAGAGGGCTTTGACACGGGTGATCAATATCTCAGCTGCCATCGTATCGTTAAATCCGCCATTGACCAAACCAACGCGTTCTGCAAGTTCCGCCAAACGCTTTCTCGATGCGATATGATTAAAATCAAGAATATGCGGCATGACAATCGCATTTGCTCGACCATGAGGGATGCCATAGTGCGCACCAAGTTGATGAGCAATCGCATGAACATACCCTAATCCCGCCTGATTCAAAGCGAGTCCTGCATAATGTGAAGCCAGTGCCATGGCTTCGCGTGCCGCGAGATTGCTGCCATCAGCCCAAGCCAGCGGTAAGTTTTCAAAAATTAAACGTGTCGCCGCCGCCGCATAATAATCCGTCTCTGCTGATGCGAAGGTACTCATCCATGCTTCTAATGCATGGGTTAACGCGTCTAAACCTGTATCCGCCGTTACACTGTGTGGCATACCTTGCATGATTTTTGGATCTAAAGCGGCAGCAAGAGGCACGACTTTTGGATCGATCACTAAACCTTTTTGATGGGTCTGATCATCAGAGACAACCGCACCAATGGTGACTTCTGAGCCTGTACCTGCGGTGGTTGGAATCACAAATAGTGGTAATGAGGGTTTACGACCTTTGATAATTCCGACCAGTTGTTGTGGTGTTTTTTTGTTGGTTGCAGACAGTGCCATGACTTTTGCGGTATCAATCGCTGAACCGCCGCCGATTGCCAGCACACTATCGCAGCCTGATGATTTCAGAGTAGAGAGTCCATTTTCAATCACGCTAAAGGTTGGGTCAGGTTTTACGCCAGAAAAGATAGAGACTTTTAATCCCAATCGTTGCAGTTCTGATTCGATCGGTTGGATAACGCCTAAACCCAGCAAAATTTCATCTGTGACAATCAGGACATGTTTCATGCCAAGCTGAGCGATTGTCGTACTGAGTTTCAGCGCTGAATCAGCTCCGACCAAGACCAGTGGACGTGGTGCTGGGATCACCATTGTTAACGCTTTGACCGCTGCCAGTTGGGCTTTTGCTTTGATACGTGTTGAGAGGTTTGCCATGCTCAGGACTCACTGATCGTTTATAATGATGTGGACAAATATTGACGACGAATATTCATAATTATGGCGAGTATGGCGGTTTATTCATCAGAAATATCCCACCAAAAAAGACACTTTGTATGTCTTTTTTTGCTAATCCAGCGTTCTACGATAAAATTTCACAGCCACACCCATGACGATTGCAGTAAATAACATTAGTGGCCAGACGTTTGGCCACAGATCAATCCAGTCATTTCCCTTGAGTAAAATGCCGCGAATCAGTCGATTGAAATAAGTCAGGGGGAGCAAGTTGCCAATAAACTGTGCCCACGCAGGCATCCCAGCAAATGGGAACATAAAACCTGAGAGCAGCATGTTGGGCAGGAAATAAAAAATCGTGAGTTGCATTGCCTGTAATTGATTCTGTGCAAGAGAGGATAGGGTAATCCCTACGGTCAAACTTGCGGCAATAAACAACAGCGCCGCCAGATAAATCGCAACGATACTGCCCGTAAACGGCACATGAAACATAAAGCGCGCGCCGAGCAAAATAATAGTGGCTTGCAATAACCCAATCGCAATATAGGGCATGATCTTGCCCGTAATGACTTCGATCGGTTTGACGGGCGTGGCGAGGAGGTTTTCCATCGTGCCGCGCTCGCGTTCGCGGGTCATGGCAAGTCCAGTCATCATGACGAGGGTCATGGAGAGGACGACACCCATCAGACCAGGGACGACATTGTATTGGCTGATGCCTTCTGGATTGTACAAACGCTGGATGTTGACATCGAAGGCGGGCGTACCGCTTTTTAATTTAACCAATGGTCCTGTTAAATCTTTGTTGCTGACGGATTGCACGAGATTTGGCAGAGCGGCCAATGCTGCATTGGTTGCCAATGGATCGGTCGCGTCCGCTTCCACAAGTAACGCGGGATGTTTGCCACGAAGCAGATCACGCGAGAAATTGGCAGGAATATTCAATATAAATTGCACTTTTCCTTGGGCGAGGGCTGCGCGACCTGCTTCTTCATTGGGATATTGATTGACGATATTGAAGTAGGTTGACGCTTTCATCGCGGCGATAAAGCTACGACTGAACTGACTATCATCCGAGGCAATAATTGCCGTGGGCATATACTTGGGATCTGTGTTGATTGCATAGCCAAACAGCAACATTTGCATGATTGGAATCATGGTAATCATGCGCAATGTGACACGATCACGTATGAGTTGTAGAAACTCTTTGAGTACGATACTCCACCAGCGATGGACTGAGAAGCTGCGTATCATTTGGCATCTCCACGATGCACTGTGAAGTTATCCGCAGACTGCTTCATCATGTAGATAAAGACATCTTCCAAGCTGGTATTGATTTGCTCCATCTGAAGATGCTGGCCTTGCGTCGCATGCTGTATCGTATTTTCGAGTTGAGCCGCATTTCTGCCTGCAACATGGATGGATGTGCCAAAAGCCACAGTCTGATCTACGCCTGCTTGTCCGCGTAGTTTCTGAGCTAGTTCAACGAGATTGTCGCCATGAATTGCCCATGTCGTCAGGTTTTGCTTGGCAATAATTTCAGCCGCAGTGCCTTGCGCTAGTAGCTGTCCATAGGCGATGTAGGCGAGCTTGTGGCAGCGTTCGGCTTCGTCCATATAATGTGTGCTGACGAGAACGCTGATGCCTTTTGCTGCCAGTTCATGTAATTCTTCCCAGAAGTCGCGACGTGCCGTGGGATCGACGCCTGCGGTGGGTTCATCGAGTAGCAAAACTTTGGGCTCGTGCAACATACAGGCAGCAAGGGCGAGGCGTTGTTTCCAACCGCCTGAGAGTGAACCCGCAAGTTGCTTGGCGCGGCTGGTTAATCCTAATTTTTCCAGCGATCGGTCTACGGCTTCTTTACGATTTTTCATGTCGTAGACTCGCGCGACAAAATCGAGATTTTCTCGAATACTCAAATCATCCCAATAGGAAAATTTCTGAGTCATATAACCAATACGCTGTTTAATCTCATCGCTTTGTTTGATGATGTCGTAGCCCAGACAGGTTCCGTGCCCTGAATCAGGCGTCAGTAAGCCACACATCATGCGAATCGATGTGGTCTTCCCACTGCCATTTGGTCCTAAAAAACCAAAAATTTCTCCGCGACGAACTTGCAGCGATAAATCTCTAACGACGTGTTTATCGCCAAAATATTTATTGATATTGGTGACATCAATGACCAAATCATCTGCTGAGTTATGCTCATTCTCGATCATTGCAGACGAACCTCAATCGGTTGACCTACATGAAGTTTGATAGCATCAACAGCCTGAGGATGTGCTTCTATCATATAGACCAGTTTGGCGCGAGTCTCATTGCTATAGATAATTGGTGGGGTGTATTCAGCTTGTGTTGAAATATAGGTAATTTGCGCAGGTAGGTCACTCCCACAACCATCGCAATGCAAGATGACTTTTTGATTGAGTTTGAACTGTCCCAAGACGGGTTCAGGAACAAAGAAACGGACTTTGATATTTTCTGGTGGCAGGAGTTGTATGACAGGGTTCCCCGCGGCAACCCATTCTCCTTCACGATATAGGGTATCGAAAACGAGTCCTGCATGCGTTGTGTTCACGGTTTTCTGGTTGAGTTTCCAATTTGCTTGATCGAGTGCTGATTGTGCGGCTGCAACTTGTGCTTGTTGTGCTTTGATTTGCCCTTGACGATTAGGTAGTTGATCGACCAATAGTTGACTTTGTTTCTGATGAACATCCGCAACGGCTGTTTCAACGGCGGTACGACTATCGTCGAGTTGTTGCTGAGAAATGCCGCCAACCCGATATTGGGCTTCATTGCGCTGAAGTTGATCTTGGGCGTGCTCTGCTGTGGCCTGAGCCTGTTTGAGCTGTGCGCGTGTGACGGCTTGTTCTTCAGGGCGTTTCCCTCGTTCAATATCACTGAGATTTTCTTTGATGGCATCGAGTTGATGCTGGGCTTGGTGTTGCGCTGCGATTTCATTGGCTGATTCAAGGCTAAATAAAGGGGTATTGGCGGCGATTTGCTGCCCGCGTGTCACCGCTAAATGATCCAGACGACCCGATTGTGATGAGGCGATGTAAACATATTCGCCTTCGACGTAGCCTTGCCAGTTGTTATTTTGGTTTTTTGTGCAACCTGAAATTAACAGCACACCGAGTGACGTGAATATAATTGTATGCCTTGCCAAGCCTTGATGATCAAGCAGCCACATGGAACATCCTCTTGCTGGAGATAACCATTCGTTTTTTAGATATCACTATATTTGAATCTAAACCGATATGTGGCGGAGAACAATAGAAAATTATATGAATGTGGAGGCGTTGTTTGCTGTACTTTCATTCAGGCAGCAACTCACAAAACCAAAACCCTTTTGTCTCAACAGGTGAATGACAAACGTATTGATCATCATTTGTAGATTGTTGAATCGGCATGGGTTTCGGGAGTGGGCGATAAATGACTTCACCAAGCGTAACTTTGACAGGCTGCTGATAAATGGGTCCTGCATAGCAGAACGTATGGTATTCACCATTTTCACCACATGGATCGACATGAGCGGGCAGTTCGCTGATAAAGCTCTGATCAATCTCACGCCCAGCCCATGATTCGTCCAGATAACCGTCGTTAATACAACAGGTAATTGTGGCGAAGCCTTGCGCCACAAAGTCTTGAATAAGTTGAGCTGTATTGGAGTGCCATAATGGAAATACAGCGATTAATCCGACTTTAGCCAGTTGTCGTTCACGATATTCACGTAAATCCTGTAAGAAAATATCGCCAAATACGACATGTGTTACGCCTTGAGATTTGGCTTTTTCCAAACCTTCAGTCATTTGTTGTTCGTACTCTTCATTGCTGCCTGCACGCACCCAGACTTTGATGAGTGGCAGGCCGATTGCGGCGGCTTGCGCGTCGAGTAAATCCTCCCGTACACCATGCATGGAGATGCGACCAAAATCTGCATTTAAAGTGGTCATGAGACTGATGACGTCGAAACTTTGTTGCGCACGATGCAGTGCCATCGCAGAATCTTTGCCGCCACTCCAACACATCAGAGCTTTAGGCTTTTTATTGGATGGGTTTGTCATGGAAAACTACTTATTAAGTAAAAGGTATAAGATCAAAGAGGATTTTTAATATTTCGGCTAAAAATATTTTAGTTCACTAAATTTGTCGAAGTGAAGATCTTAACCGTCGAGTATTCTCGCGCATTTCGATATTTCGACAGGCTCAATAACTGCAAGTTCAATGAGTTATTTATAAAACGTTAATTATTTTTTCACATTCACATGTCCATATGGGCAATTACGACAGGCATTACCACAACACTCACCGCGTTTCAAAAAGAACCAGCGTGAAAATACCCAACGCCCGTCTTCAACCGTATAATCAAGTCCTTCAATCAAAGGCAATCCCTGACATGCCAATGCTTTGGCTGGAGCTGTTATATAGATTTGTTGTTGGTCAATGGTCTGAGCGATATGCGCCTGAGTCATCGCGGTCAAGCATTGTGGGCAAACACAATCGCTTGAATCATTTGCGGCATCAGTCGTTGCACAACTAAAAATTGCAGGGTAATCCATGCACCAACATGAACCAGTCGTGCATCCTGAGCAGTCAAAGCTGGCTTGGCAACGATCACAAGTTTTATTCATAGAAACGTGTTGCTGTGGTTTTGCAAAGATGAGCAAAGTACACGCTTCTGACAACGAGGTAAATGACTAATTACTTAGATTTTTGGTATTCAGACGCTGAATAGAACATAGATTTTGCACTGCTATTCATCGTCTTCGTGTGATTTAGGATAGTAGACACTGCAGCAAATTGGGAATGTAGTTCAAACCATGATGTGCTGTATATGCGAGCAAGTGGATGTCATTTATGCCGATCATTTTGTCCGAAATATTAGTGGCTGCGAAAGCGAGTTTTGTCAGCATGTTTGCGACAAAAAAGAACCCATAAAGCGCAAAGCCGAGACTGTTACCAATTCCAACCCAGACTAAATTTCGGAACATTCCTGTGATATTTGTGCGATTCGCTAAAACTGCAAAAACGCCCATGACTAGCTCAAAGCAAAGTATCATCAGGATTGCGACGCAGATCGGAATAATGGATTCATCGGAAATCGGTGCGCCAATACGTGATGCACTCATGGCAAGGACGATGCCTGAAATGACTCCGCGGAGGATTAAGCTTTGCATCGGAAATGCAGATGTTTGGTTATCTGATTCCATCTCAGTAGTCGAAATTTCATTGGATGATAGATAGCTCATCTGTTTTTACCCCGTTCATCATCGTTATCAATGGTTCGACATGATGCGAAGTACATCATGTGTGATTTATTTGTATAGTTATTGAGCAAAAGACGTGCCAGATTTTATTTTTCTGTAGAGTAGTGATTTTCTTGTTTTAATTATTTCATATGAATTGGCGCGAGTGAGCTTTGCATTGTTTTGTTGCATCAATTTGCATCATGACTGGGCATAAAAAAGCAGGCCGTAAAATAAGCCTGCTTGATTTGTATAGATGATCAGTTCACAGCTATTTGGTGACTTTGAAGTTTTGCGACAAATGAAGGACTTTGCCTGAGACTTTATCTGTGACATTGGCTAACACTTTGTATTCGCCAATTGGATCCGTTTTGTCAAAGCCTGCGGTTAAACTGGCTTGACCTAAAAGTGATACGCCAGGAATTGAAAATGGTGCACCTGACCAAACCGCGCCGCTGCCTCCAGGTTTTTTCACGCCGTCAGGGCTGACCACAAAGAATTCAACTGAGACATCACATAGACCTTTGGCATTGGGTGTGCAACCCGAGAAGGCGATGAGTACGGAGATTAAGGAACCTTGGCTGACTGAGTTTTCGGTTTGTGTATTAGGGGCGCCATTCCAGTTTTTTCGAGCAGTTTGACCATCGCCAGCTGCTATGACTATTTGAGCATTTAAGCTAGTCATAGTGGGTTTGTTTTGCGTGGTTGGTGCGGTTGTTTTTGCGGTGGTGTCAGCCCAGACATTTGAAGAAACAAGAGGGGCGCAGATTGCGAAGAATAAGGCTATTTTTTTCATGGTGAAGGACTTCCTGTGTGATGCCACGAAAATATCATTTTCTCAAGTTTAAAGCGATGGGTTTAAATAGGATAGGTGATTTCATCATCACTGTTTAATATCTGCACCGATGGATGATTAATTTATATTGACTACTTTCCTGCATTTAGGAAAGTTTGAGCATCCCCAAAATTGATTGCCGATGTTTGGACCTTTTTTGGTTTCTCTTAAAATCATCGGGCTTTGACAAGCAGGACAGACTTTTGTGTCTACAGTTTCTTGATTAGCCTCTTGTTTTTTACTGGAGTCTCCTTTTGAGCCAAAATATTTTTTACATGTTTGACGTGTTCTTGATTGGTTTTGAATGAAGGTGTCATTCTTCCTGCGGTAATTTTCTGAGTAATTTCTATTACTTGAGCATCTGATAAAACTAACTCTGTTTTTGATTTGATAAAACTGATATACCCACCACCGTAAGTGACATTTTCAGGCATCTCAGTTTTGAAATTACTGTCGCCGACAAACACGACAACGGAATGAATTTGCTGATCATTTAATCCCAATAGTGATTCTAGTATTTTGACATGTTTGTAGTTTTGGTGCAGAGGATTTTGGAATTTACTGGTGTGCTTAAAAATTGTTTGAGTCCACATTTTTTGATGTGGATTCCCAAAAATCCAGCCTTTCATATTCTTGGTTTCAACGACAAAAACGCCGTATTTAGACACGATGATATGATCAATTTGCGTGCTGCCATCTTGAGTGGGTAGCGTGACGTTTTTGATTAAGTGGTATGTCGTTTTATCTAGATAGAGTTTGACGCTGAGATTGACAATAAATTCGCCCATGACACCTTTGAACCAAGGTGTTTTGAGGACGGAAACGAAAATCATTAAGGGAATGATGTACCAAAGCACACTGAATATTGGTGTGATTAAAGAAGTTGAATGCATTTTTAAGTCCTTATTGTTATTTGAAAATCGACGGTTTTTCTAGTTAGTTTATATTTTCGTAGGCTACGGGCTTGCCCCAGCTTTTGAATAGCCTTATTGCTGGGATGAACCCCAGCCTACGCTTGCTTGATTGGGCTTGACGTTCAAGACGGTATCTACGCTTGCTGGTTGGACAAACTCTTTATGTTGCAAAGTGCGGGACTCCGCAAAGTGGGCACAGGACATGCCTAAAACTGGAGCACAGTGAAACACCGCACCCACTACAGAATGAAAAGTTGGCGCTGGCGTCTAATACCTCTAGAAATTCTTTTGGTTCGTCTTTGTAGCAACTCTCCTCTGGAGGTGCGACCAGATAGATTTCTACCGGCTCGCTTCCGCGGGGCATTCCTTGTCTGGGAATGTCAGGATAAGTCATTGCAATTGAGAGGGTGTGTTGGTCATTACTAAAATGCCGAAGCGCAGCATTGATGATTTTTATTGCTCGCTCAGAATCAAGTGCCTTCAACTCTTTTTCGATGTCCATATGAATCTCAATGTTTGGCTCAACTACTCTTATGCGGCAGAGGTGACTTATAAGATTCTAAATCCTGCTGCATAAGATCCCTGCTTTAATTAAAAAAGCATGATGAAAAGTCTTATTTTTCAAGTAAAAATACCATATTTTTATTGAAGAATGAACAAAACTGGAATCTTATTGGTCATGAAATTCCCCACGCATCAAACCTTATCCAACACCGCAAAATAAAACCCATCACCGCTATCCGTCGCTGGGAAACATTGACGACCGATAGGTCTTTGCATGCCCCAATCCGCAACAATCGGTTTTTCAACGGCATTCGGTGTGCGTTTGAGGAAAGCTGCGATTTGATCTTCATTTTCAGCTTTCAGCAATGAACACGTGATATAGACCAAACGCCCACCAACTTTAAGCTGTGACCATAAATGATCGAGTAGCTTTGCTTGCAGCTCGACAGTCTGTGCAATATCAGTTTCTTGGCGCAATAATCGAATGTCAGGATGACGGCGCAAAACACCTGTCGCACTACACGGCGCATCCAACAAAATCGCATCAAGCGGAGTTTCAGTTTGCCATTCACTCGCATCAGCCGTGGTCACCGTGACACGATTTTGGTCAAACAGTTCGAGACGATTGAGGTTCTCACGTACACGCTTTAACCGATAAGAGTCACTGTCGAGTGCAATCATTCTTTGTGGCGAATATTGTTCGAGCAGATGTGCGGTTTTACCGCCAGGTGCGGCACAAGCATCGAGAACAATTTTACCATCGAGACCTTTAAAATCATTATCCTGAAACAATGCTGCACAACGCTGTGCGTTTAAATCTTGCACCGAGAACCAACCATCCAGATAACCGGGCAGACTTGGAATATTGACAGGTTGTAGTAGTTGAATCGCTTCAGGCGTGCTTTGATCCATCGCGTTTGCATTGACGCCTTGTAGCGCAAGCGCATCTAGATAACCTTTGCGTGACCGTTGACGTTTATTCACGCGCAAGAATAACGGTGCACTGTGGCGTAATGAGTTCGCGACATCGCGCCATTCATCCCCCCAATCTTTTTTCAGTTGTTTGGCAAGCCAATCAGGCAGTGCATGATGTTGGTCAAAAATTTCTTGCAGTTCAGTCTGTTCTCGCAGAGTACGACGGAGTAAGGCATTGACTAGTCCGCTGGCTTTTTCTTGTCCGAGTTGTTTCGCGGCATCAACCGTTTCGCTAATCGCAGCATGTGGCGGAATACGGGTCTGAAAAATCTGGTAAAGCCCCAAATGCAGCGCAGCTTGTACGCGATTATCAGTCAGCGGTCGGGCGAGCATCGGTTGTAGCACTTCGTCCAGCGCAAACCAATGACGCAGTGTACCCATCACCAATTCATTAAATAAACCACGATCGCGTTCAGGCGTTTTTTCTAATGCTTTCGGTAATAGCGTGCTCAGAGATTGTCCTTCTTGCACACTGACAATCACGCGAATGACTTGTGCACGCAGATTCAGTGGAGCAGGACGTGATTTTGGATTGGCTGGCGCATTGTGGAATTTGCGTGGTTTTGCTGATGATTTTAAAGGAGGTAGGCTCATTGACTGATTCCTTGCAGGCGTTGTCCAGGCTTGAGTTTTTGGGCTTGTAAGATTTGTACACTGTTCAATGGTTTTCCACCAGCCCATTGCAGTTGGGTCAGGCGTAGCGCATGACCATCGCCGCAAGCAACCGCGATGCCATTACGATCAACAGTCATGATTTCTCCTGCTTGACCTTTGACCGTTTCATTCATTAATTCTGCTGACCAAACGCGCAAGACGTCCTCACCAATTTTTGTGTAGGCAATAGGCCACGGCTGTAATCCACGAATCAGTCGATCTAAGACAGCCGCGGGTTGTGTCCAGTCGATTTGACCTTCAGCTTTTGTCAGTTTTGCAGCGTAATTCGCAAGATCATTATTTTGTTTGGCTTTATTGGTTTGAAAATCTGTTAATTTTTCCAATGTATGAACAACCGCTTCACCGCCCAATATCGCCAAACGATCATGCAGGGTTGCACTAGTATCTTTATTCTCAATTGCTAGCTTTGCTTCATACAGCATATCGCCTGTATCGAGCCCAGCGTCCATTTGCATGATGGTAATGCCTGTCTCTGTATCTCCCGCCAAAATCGCACGATGGATCGGCGCCGCTCCACGCCAACGTGGTAGCAGCGACGCGTGAATATTGAGACATCCTAAGCGCGGCATATCGAGCACGGTTTGCGGCAAGATCAATCCATAAGCCGCGACAATCATTGCATCAACCTGATTATCGGCAACGATTTGCGCCAGCTCGGCTTGTGCGGCACGACCTTCTTCTGT
Source organism: Aquirhabdus sp. (assembly GCA_030149815.1). Lineage (GTDB taxonomy): Bacteria > Pseudomonadota > Gammaproteobacteria > Pseudomonadales > Moraxellaceae > Aquirhabdus. Next base: position 51,563 of record JASLHI010000059.1, read on the forward strand.
ACTTCCTTTCAGATGAAGCGGTTGATACACAGGAATGTTATGGGTGATAGCAAGAGCTTTAACCGCCGAAGGCGTTAGCTTTTGTCCACGTCCAGAAGGACGATCAGGTTGGGTATAGACCGCACAGATATGATGTCCAGCATCAATTAAGGCTTGCAGCGCAGTCGCTGCAAATTCAGGGGTACCAGCAAAAATTAAATTCACAGTCGTTGTTTTCAAGAAGTGGAGAGATTGTTGTGATTATAGCTGATCTATAGGGTGGCTTGCTTTGAAGTCTTCCCCTTCAAGGGGATGAGCGGGGAAAAACAAGGCACAGCCTTGTCGCTGCGCAAGACGAAGCTTTAGCGCAGTGTTAGATGAGGATGGTTCGGGATATCTACTTTACGGTGATCTGTTGGATTTGTAATGCCAATTCAAGCAAGTTGTGTGCAGAAGGTGGCGCATTGTCTGCGTGTAAAACCAATCCTGTTTCCATCATTGGAGAGTCTTCGCTCAAGGCCTTATAAACTACGCCAGTACGTTGTAATGTCCGCATTGAATCGGGAACCAAGGCAAAACCCATTCCCGCTGAGACCAGCCCAATCATCGTTTGCATCTGGATCGCCTGCTGACCGAGCAATGGTTCGATGCCAAGATGTGCGTAATATCCAGTAATGAGATCGTGTAAGGCGGGAGAACTTTCACGGGGAAACAAGATTAATGGCAGATGTGCCATATCACGCAGATTGACTGTTTCAAGGTTGCCGATTTCTTCTTTTTCATGCAGCCACTGTTCTGGCATCGCAATCACGAGCGGTTCAGAGGAAATTGGGTAATAATCAAGTTTTGGCGGAAAATCCCGATGTGTTGGGGCGATCACGAGCCCAGCATCAATCTCGTTATTGAGCAGGGTTTGAATCTGAATATTACTCGTGGCTTCTTTTAATGTGATTTCAACATCAGGGAACATCATTGAAAAGCGACTGACTAATGCAGGTAAAACACCATAAACGGTACTACTGACAAAGCTTAATCGTAAAGTGCCGATCTCGCCGCGTGCTAATCGTTGGGCAACTTGTGGTAATCCTTCAGTTTTATCCAAAATTTGACGGACGTGCGGCAACCATAATGCACCCACAGGGGTTAGACTCACACTGCGATTTGTGCGGTTGAATAAAACGACGCCTAATTCTTGTTCTAATGCCTGAATACTTTGACTTAAAGGCGGTTGGGTCATATGTAGGCGTGCCGCTGCTCGTCCAAAATGAAGTTCTTCTGCCACTGCTACGAAGTGTCTCAGTGATCGTAGATTGGTCGAAATCATAGATTTTTAGACCTATTCAGATATATTTAATATATTTTACTCGAATGCTAAGAGCAAGTATGCTGATTTCATAGAAAACGATAGCGAATATTGGGTCGCAAGAGTTATTTTTTTATGGCTTTTCTTGAGTTCGCTTAAGGCATAAAATTAGCCCCAATTTGCAAGACATTGCACCTTCACCTACCGAGATTTATTAATAAAGGCAAATACCATGAGCAATGACAGCAACAAAGATCAAGATAACCTCAATATCCGCAAACATTCATCACAAGTAGTTGATGGCATTGAGTTCGCGCCAGCACGTGCAATGCTACGTGCGGTTGGTTTTTCGGATGAAGATTTTAAAAAGCCACAAATCGGAATTGCGTCGACATGGGCAAATGTCACGCCGTGTAATATGCACATCGACGGCTTGGCGCGCGAAGCAGAAGCAGGCGCGAATGCCGCAGGCGGCAAAGGCGTGATTTTCAATACCATTACGATTTCTGACGGTATCGCCAATGGTACTGAAGGCATGAAATATTCAATGGTGTCACGCGAAATCATCGCGGATTCGATTGAAGCCGTTGCAGGCTGTGAAGGCTTTGATGGTCTAATCGCAATTGGCGGTTGTGACAAAAACATGCCCGGTTGCATCATGGGCTTGGCGCGTCTGAATCGTCCATCAGTGTTCGTTTATGGCGGTTCAATCCGCCCGGGTGCAGGTCATACCGACATCATTTCTGTATTTGAAGCGGTTGGACAACACGCTAAAGGCGAACTGTCTGCGATTCAAGTGAAACAAATTGAAGAAGTTGCGATCCCTGGTCCTGGTTCATGCGGTGGGATGTACACTGCAAACACCATGGCATCTGCGATTGAGGCACTCGGCATGAGCTTGCCGGGTTCATCTGCACAAGATGCCGTGTCTCAAGAAAAAAATAATGATTGTCAACGCGCTGGCGAAGCGGTAATGAACTTGCTGCGTTTGGACATCAAACCACGCGACATCATGACCAAAGCAGCATTTGAGAATGCGATCAAAATCGTCATCGTGCTGGGTGGTTCAACCAACGCTGTTCTGCATTTGATCGGCATGGCGCGTACGGTTGACGTTGATCTAAGTTTGGACGATTTCATTCGCATCGGTAAAGACACTCCGCTCCTCGCAGACGTACGTCCATCAGGCAAATACATGATGAGTGAATTGGTGGCGATTGGTGGTATTCAGCCTCTGATGAAACGCATGTTGGATCGTGGCATGTTGGATGGTTCATGTTTGACAGTAACTGGCAAGACATTGGCGGAAAACTTGGCAAATGTTCAAGATTACCCAGCTGATCAACAAATCATCATGCCATTTGATAAACCAATCAAACCTGATTCACATTTGGTCATTCTGAAAGGAAATTTGGCGGAGGAAGGTTCTGTTGCCAAGATCACAGGCAAAGAAGGTCTGCGTTTTGAAGGTAATGCACGTGTTTATAGCGGCGAAATCGAAGCAATGGCTGGCATCTTGAATGGTGAAGTGGTTGCAGGCGACGTCATCGTGATTAAAGACGAAGGCCCGAAAGGCGGCCCAGGTATGCGCGAAATGTTGAAACCAACATCAGCCGTGATGGGGAAAGGTTTGGGTCAATCGGTTGCCTTGATTACCGATGGTCGTTTTAGCGGTGGTTCGCATGGCTTTGTGGTCGGTCATATCACCCCAGAAGCTTTTGAAGGTGGTTTGATTGGCTTGGTTCATACAGGCGATCGTATTGTGATTGATGCTGAAACCCGCGAACTTAACTTGCTGGTGAGTGACGAAGAAATCGCAAAACGCCGCGCAGCATGGGTACGCCCAGCTCCGAAATACACACGTGGTGTATTGGCTAAATACGCACGTTTGGTCTCAAGCGCATCGACAGGTGCAACGACCGATTTGAATCTCGACTAAATCCTTTCGCTTTGAAGTCTTCCCCTTCAAGGGGGTGAGCGGGGAAATAACAAAGCGCTGCTTTGTCCCCGCGCAAGACGAAGCGATAGCGTAGTGTTAGATGGGGGTGCTTAAAAGTATCTCTTAAAGAAAAAACCGCTTTTATCTATCGCATAAAAGCGGTTTTTTCATGTGCGTCAGTTACTGCTAATCAGACATCCCAAATCGCTTGTGCTTCTCTCAGGTTCAGCGTGCCTTCATAAATCGCACGTCCAGTAATCGCACCTAAAATTCCAGCCTGACCTTTCAGTGCATGAATGTCATCCAGATTAGTTATGCCACCAGATGCAATCACAGGTAAACCACATGCTGCTGCAAGTGCAACAGTTTGCGACACATTGACACCTTGCATCATGCCATCGCGTGCAATATCGGTATAGACAATACTGGATACGCCCGCATCAGCAAAGCGTTTTGCGAGATCAGTTGCTTTGACGTCAGTCACATTTGCCCAACCATCCGTTGCAACCCAACCATCTTTGGCATCAATACCGACAATGATATGACCTGCAAATTGTTTACATGCTTCTTCAACAAATTCAGGTTCGCGTACTGCCTTTGTGCCAATAATCACATAAGACACGCCAGCATCAAGGTAATGTCCGATTGTTTCTAACGAACGAATTCCGCCACCGATTTGGATTGGTAATGTTGGGTGTACTTTGGCAATCGCTTCAACAACGCTTTTATGAATTGGTGTTCCTGCAAAAGCACCATTTAAATCAACGAGATGTAAACGACGTGCGCCTTCATTAACCCAGTGAGTTGCGGTCGCAACAGGATCATCAGAAAACACAGTATCGTCTTCCATACGTCCTTGTTTAAGGCGGACACATTGACCATCTTTAAGATCGATTGCAGGAATTAATAACATAAGCAGACATATTCAGCGGTAATCAGTGAGGGCGCTATTATGCCATTACATGGGGAGAGAGTTGAATAAAAAATGCTGAGAGATCTATATATGATTGTTTCGGGTCATGTGTTTCAATAGGTTGATGTGGTTGGTATAGCATCTGTCAATAGGTGGGATAATTCTAAGCAAGATTGATAGGGGAGGATTTCGACCACAAAGTTGTGTCCCAAAATAAAAGAAATTGAAATAAATATGACATAACTTATGCCAAAAGCTTTTTCCCATTTACTTGTTGTTTTTTGTCTACCGTATGTATTCGCGCCATTGGTTCCTTTAGCTATCATTAGATAAAGCGAGAAAGCAGTATTAGTTACGAATACAATGATCCAGAAAGTTAGTTCTAAATGAGGGTCATGAAAAGTAATTATTAGAATTAGTAAAAGTGCAGTGGTGATTATAGGTAATAATGACCACCAACCTGTTCGATTGAGGTCATGCAGTCGTCGAATTTTAAATAAAAAATCAAGATAAATGACAATAATTATGAATGTCCAGAAGGGCATAATGAACTTTTGGCTCATAGGATGAATATGAAAGCCTGTGATGGAGATTAATAATCCAGTGAGGAAGCCGAGGGTGGAAAGCATCAACATCCAAGCAAGATAAGACACTCGCCCAAACCGACCTTTAGATGAGAAATAGTGATCTTCTGGAGTGATATAAGAGCGTGATTTGAAACTTTTGCTCATTATCTATTTCCATCAGTTATTAGAATGTTTAAGCATCTTAACTGATGGAAATGAAGTTTTGGAGAACCGAAATAAAAACTAGCGAAAATTAAATTCGCCACTCTACAAAGTTTTTGAGGAGTTGTAAGCCTGCTGTATGGCTTTTTTCTGGATGGAATTGCACTGCAAATAGGTTCTCTTGAGTGAGACTGCAAGCAAATTGTTGACCATATTCACACGTAGCAGCAACCAGCGATTGATCTTCTGGTGCGACATAATAACTATGCACAAAATAGAAACGGCCATTTTGCTCAATGCCTTGCCATAAAGGATGCGAAGGATCGGATTGCTTCACTTGGTTCCAGCCCATATGCGGCACTTTTAGTCCATTAACGTCTGGAAAACGTTGCACTTGACCTTTAAAAATGCCAAGGCAGTCCACACCATCATTTTCAGTTGAAAACTGCATCAGTGCTTGCATGCCAACACAAATTGCGAGGACCGGTTTGTTAAATGCCGCATTTTTGATTGCAACGTCTACACCCGCATCACGCATGCCCGCCATACAATCACGCATCGCGCCTACACCAGGAAACACGATTTTATCTGCACGCGCGATCAGCGCAGGATCATTGGTCACATCGACGGTTGCACCGACGTGTTCTAAAGCCTTCGCGGCAGAGTGCAAGTTTCCCATTCCATAATCAAGTAAAGCAATACGGGTCATTTACAAACTACCTTTAGTCGACGCAATTGTTCCAGCCGCACGAGGATCTTCTTCGCAGGCCATGCGCAGAGCGCGTGCTAATGCTTTAAACACACTTTCAATTTGATGATGGCTATTTTTTCCTTTCAAATTGTCTATGTGCAGTGTAATCAATGCGTGATTCACAAAGCCTTGAAAAAATTCAGAAAATAAATCAACGTCAAACGAGCCAACACGGGCGCGAGTATAAGGAATATCCATAAATAAACCTGGACGGCCTGAAATATCCACAACAACGCGTGACAATGCTTCATCTAATGGCGCATAAAAATGTCCATAGCGACGAATACCTTTTTTGTCACCCAATGCCTTTGCGAACGCTTGACCTAGAGTAATGCCACAATCTTCAACCGTGTGATGATCATCAATTTCAAGGTCGCCATCACATTCAATATTAATATCAAACAAACCATGACGTTTGATCTGATCAATCATATGATCCAAAAAAGGAATACCAGTATTCAATACACCTGCGCCAGTCCCATCCAAATTGACTCGTGCACGAATTTTAGTTTCATTGGTATTGCGAACGACATCGGCGATACGGCCAACACTTGAAGTCGTGTTCTGCTCGGTCATACGGATTCTCAGGCTAAAAAGATTGATTAGCACGAATTATAGCGCAACTACTGTATAATTGAATCATTGCACCAGAATCATTTGAATTCAGAGTAATCCTTATGCCATTGACCTTTCACGCTTATGAAACACTGAGTGAAGATTTACGTGACCAGCTTGAAAATTTGTATAACATCAGCCCTGAGTTTGCTGATGGAACGCAAGCTGTCGAAGCTTTAGACAAAGCATTAGAAAAGAGTGCGCGGTCTTACACCACTAATTTTCATGCAAAACTCTATACAGCCGAATTTAATGACAAGGTCATCGCAGCGATTTGGGTCACAGGTTGTGGCTCCGAAAGATTACTTCAATACATCGTTGTGCATTACGCTAATCGTGGGCGTGGTGTTGCAGATCAACTTGTTCGTGCAGTCACTGAGCAAGAACAAGCTTTAGGTGTGACAAGTTTTCAGCCTGGTTGTGGAGCCATTCATCGTGCTTTGGCACATTTAGGATTGGTAAATTCGCCCATTTAGATGATTAAATCAACGTTTGTTTCGTTTTTTACCCGAAAGCGAACAAGAAATCATCAAGTCGTACATAATCTCAATTAATCTACTTGACTTGAAAAGCCCTTTTCGATTTAATGCACACCCTGACGGCGCGGTAGCTCAGTCGGTAGAGCAATGGATTGAAAATCCATGTGTCCCCAGTTCGATCCTGGGCCACGCCACCATATTTTAGTAAGTTGTTGTAGAAATATTGTTGTTTAAAGTTTGATTTAGTTTTTGATGATGTGTGATTCACAAAATTAAAAAATAATTAAAAATCAAGTTGACAAACATAAATTTTTCTGTAGAATACGCCTCCTTACTTCGGCAAGCCAGACGATGGTTGCTAAGACTCTTTAAGAACTTGTGAAGAACAACTTGTGTGGATTTTTGCTGGTTACGATGAGATAAATTATCATTTAGTAATTAGTAGAAATTACTCGCATACGGAGGAAGGAACTGCATGCCGGAAGTGGGGGAGTCGGGTTCATTCGATCCGTCTGTCAACATTGGCAACAGTTTATCGTCAGCCCCGGTTACATCGTCCTGGTTCTGATCCTTGAGTGTTGGTGGGTGTGTTGAGTCTTCGATTGTAGCGGCGATGGTAGTCCTGCTGGGTATAGTGTCAAGGATGGTTGGGCTGTCGAGTCCTGAGAGTGGACTGTTTGGCTGGCCGTTTGTAGCCTTGTAGGTACTCTTGTCAAGATTCAGAGTTGGCTTTGCATGTCCATTCTTGACAGCATCTCCTTGACCCGTGCTCGCCTTGCTGAGACCATTAGCAGTATCCTTCACAGGCTCACCCAGGAATGACACTCGCACGCCCGAACGATCTTGCCGGATTGGGACTGATGGAACGTTCTGCTGCACCAGGGCTGCACCCTGTCCAAACGATTGACGGACACCAGGTCGTAATATTGTTGGCGGTGAGGCTGGTCTCATGTGGTGTGTATTCTCTGGCGATGACTGGATGGCTGCGTCGGTATCATACATGCTAGGTGCGACCATTGAATCACTCGAGAGTGGACGAGAAGATCTGGGCGATCTTGGCCTTGCTTCAGCTGATCGTGGGTTCTGTTGTTCTGCTGCCAGTAGTTCGACTAGTTCTGAAAGGACGATATCCATTTGTGGCCTGTTTTGCGGCAGTCCATCCCAACACCGTCTGTAGAGCATCTCGTATTCAACTGCTGTTCCTGGGACAGTCTTTTCACGGACTCCTGCAATGATGTTGACGGCCAGCATCACATCCTGCAATTGCGCCTCGAACGGGATCACACAGCTTGAGAGCTCCCACAAGATCACCCCTAAACTGTAGATATCGCATTTGGCGTTGTAGGTGATGGTTGGGTTCTGCATGCGTTCTGGGGCGACGTATGGCACGACACCAAAGAGTCCTGCCTTTGTGGTATAGATAGTCTTGTTGACAGATTTGCTCAAACCAAAGTCCGTGATCAGGGCCTTCCCGTCTGTATCGATGAGAATGTTGCGTGAATGCAAGTCCGTGTGAAAGATGTTTTCCCGATGAATAAAGTCGAGGCCGCTGGCGACCTCCCATGCGAGGCGGTATTTTGTTAACCAAGTGATGGAGACATTCCGAGTCTCTAAATAGTCCTGTAAACAGCCATTCTCAGCATACTGCATGACGATGCATGTGTCGTGTGTAAGCGGGTGTTTCGTGATCCCAAAGAACTTGACGATGTAGTTGGAATCGTGGACTTGCTTATGCATCTTGAGCT
>JASLHI010000014.1 GCA_030149815.1 Aquirhabdus sp.
TGATTCCAGTGGTCAGTTATTAAATATTGATATATCGACAGCACAGTTGCAAACTTTGCAAGGATTGCCTGCTGATCAACAATCAAACTATTTACAACAAATAGCCAATAATTTGGTTGCTCAACAAACTGCGAATAGTAATATCAATGCTGTAGGATCAGCAGTTTCCAGTTTGTCTAATACAGTAAATCCTGATATTCCCCCATCAACGCCAACAAATGTGACGAATACAGCTCCATCAAGTAGTAATAGTCATCTTGATGCTGCAACACAAGCCTTCTATAACGGCTTTGTATTTCCAACATTGGTCAGTACGCCACAAACGGGTAATTTAGCGATTGATACCGCTCTTGCAGCGAGTGATCTAATCACTAATTTCGGAGAATCTGCTGTTAATGCAGCTTCACTTGTATTGCATATCCCTTCAATCGTGACCGCAGGAATCACGGGTAATCCAAATAGCTTTAGCAATGGCATGGAAACGGTTGGTAATACTGTTATAGCCATCCCTACACCTCTTACAGAGGAACTGGGAACAGCCATTATTGAAGGAGCTACAGCAGGTAAACTTATAAGTAATGCTGGAAGTAAGGTTGAGGCTGGAACTGAGACAACAATTGGGTCAGATATCCCACCTTCAAATGACATTCCTATTATTACATCAGATAGTGGCTCAGCAGTATCGATGGATGGACATAAAATTTATGATCCAACCTATGCCCCATTAGGTTCAAATCCAAATGTAACCTATAGATTTTCAGACCCTAGTTACCGAACAAATACGGGTGGAGACATTTATTTTGGAGAAAACATTACAACTTCATATTACGAGGTTCGCCAAGAGGTAACAGGTAAATCACTTTTTGTTGGGAATGTTGAAGTGCCTAATGTATTGGATTTAACCGATCCAGCCGTACTTCAAAAAATGAATATTGATCCAAACAAACTCACACAAATTGTTGAGGACGGGAACAATGCTCAAAAACAAGCTGTTTATAAATATACTAACTCAATTGCCAATCAAGCTTATGATCAAGGCTATTCTGGCATTGTATACCCTAGTAGTAGGAATACAGGCAGTACAAATAATACAGTAGTTGTATTATTTGGCGGTCGCTATGATCCTGCATCGATTACACCGATATTGAACAAACCGATATCATTAAAGAAATAGGATTAAGATAGTGAAAAGATATTTTAAACAAGTGCCTGCGAATCTAATTGGTGTAATACCTAGATTTTTAAAAAACTTTGAATCGCATGGAATTTCGTATGATCACAATGAATATCATAAATCTGAGGTATTTGGTGCCCAGTGTGGAGCTTGCCACACCATTGTTTGGCTAACAGGGCGGAATAATGATCCTATTCTGAATGAAAAAAAACCTGAAAATATACCTGATAGCGGTTTAATTTATAAAGAATATTACCAAGATAAATTACAACGCTTCCTTACTTCATTGCCGCCTTGCCCTAGTTGTCATCGACAAGCTTATGATTTGTTTGTCACTAACATTACTCTAGTTCGTTTTGAAGATGGGACTCCTTATCCCGTTACCCCTGAAGATTGGAAAGGTATAAATGAGGAAATGTCAGAGCAGGTTAAAGATAGACTAGTATGGTGGTATGGTGATGATAATGAAGCCAAAAGATTAGATTTATAAGTTACATAAGCAGCCAGAGTATTTAAGCACCAGTATCTACCTAAATCAATCAACTTTTAAGTAGATGCTGGTTCTGACCCCTGTCGAGTTTGACGGACACTTTCTAATGGAGGGATCATGCAGCGTTCTGCATGTAATTGCTAAACGCTTCTACTGGGGTGATGTTACCTAATTTCGTGTGCCTGCGCATTCGATTATAAAATATCTCGATGTACTCCACTATTTCTGCCTTAGCCTGCTGACGATATTCATAATCCTTCTGATGAATCAGCTCTGTCTTTAAACTGCCCCAGAAGCTTTCTATCGGCGAATTGTCGTAGCAATTGCCTTTACGACTCATCGAACATACTAAACCATGCTGGTCTAACTGAACTCGGTAAGCACGGCTGCAATACTGGCTACCTCGATCCGAATGAACAATTAAACCTGCCTTGGGTTTACGCCATTTGATCGCCATGTTTAAAGCATCTAAACATAAGTCCGTGGTCATTCGAGAACCAATCGCGTAGCCAACAATTTCTTTGCTGAACAGGTCTTTGACCCCAGCAACATATACCCAGCCTTCCGATGTCCACACATACGTGATGTCGCTCGACCATACTTGATTTGGACGCTCAACGACAAACTGCTGATTGAGCAGATTAGGGGCTATTGGCTTATCGTGATTACTATTGGTCGTGCATTTGAAACGCTTAACTTGCTTGCAACGTAGACCTAGTTGGCTTCTGAGATTGCGGACTTTATATAGTGAAATCTCTACACCAGAAGCTTTAAGTTCCGCGTGCAAGCGATCAACACCATAGGTTTCACGAGTTTTGATGTGCGCAGCTTTAACCAATGCAGCAAGAATCTTATTGCGCTGCTGGCGGTCAGTGGGCTTGCCTGAAAGCCATGCGTAATATGCACTAATGGATACCGATAACACACGGCACATCAAATAAAGGGGATAAAGTTGCCGATGTGCTTTCACGAATGCGTACCTCGCACGGTGTCCTTGGCAAAGTACGCTGCCGCCTTTTTTAATATCTCGCGCTCCATTTCAGAATAGCGAGTGCTTTCTTGAGTCGTTTGTTCTCAGATTCCAATGCACTGATTCGTGGGTTGTGATCTGATGTTCCTTTGATTTGATTACTGCGTGCAAGAGTAATCCAGTTGCTCAGCGTTTTAATCGAAATTTTTAGATTCCGACTGACGGATACAACGGATTGTTCTTGCTCAAGTACAAGTTTGAGTGCTTCTGCTTTAAATTCGTCGCTGTAACTTTGACGGGTTCGTTGACTCATGATTGACTCCTTTTGATGGATTATATCCCTTACAAAAGTGTCCGAGTTTTTCAACAGGGGTCAGATCATAGCGAAACGTTTATTTGCAGACAAGCATTCGGCTTGCATTTGAGATTGCTTTAGTGTTTCATCGACATGATTTTCATCACGATTATGCAGGCACATGCACAATGCGCTATTTACCTAAGAAACCAATAACCACTCTAGTCTTAGCGTTGTCCTGCTTAATGAGCATTTCAGGTTGTCATAAAGACACAGACGACGAAGAACAACTGTCTGAACGTGACAAAGTGGCACGCTTAATTCCAGAACGCGTACCCAACAGAAAACTGTGGGCAACAGATATGCTTGCAGTGATGGATGAGGAAAAAATCCCGCATACGCTCAACAATTTGTGTAGCATCGTTGCGATTGTCGATCAAGAATCAAATTTTCATGCCAACCCTGCCGTTCCAAATCTTCCACAAGATGCAAAAAAAGCTTTGTTTGAACGTATTCAAGATAAATTAGGCGATACAGGCCTCATTCAATTTAAAAAAATGTTACTTAATAAACCTGCACCCAATGACAACTTTATGATGCAGATTAACAAACTCCGAACTGAGCAAGATTTAGATATGTTATATCGAAAAATGTTCGATTATTTTAAATATCACTATGGATTAGCGTTGTTAACAGCACCCGCCAGTCTAATCGCTGGCTTTGATATTAAAGAATACTTAAATCCCGTTAAAACTTTGGGTTCTATGCAAGTCCATGTGAATTATGCATTTACGCACCCACATACAACTTCAAATACAGTCGTTATTCGCGATGAGATGTACACGCAATACGGTGGATTGTATTATGGAATTTCGCGACTACTTGGTTATCCAGCAAACTACAATAAACCCATTTATCGATTTGCCGACTATAACTCTGGCGTTTACTCAAGTCGAAATGCATCTTTTCAGCAAATCGTTAGCGATTTATCCGACTTTCCGCTAGATCTCGATGGAGACTTACTCACTTACGATAAAGAACAGCATGCACTTGCAGATCGATCAAATACTGAAACTCAGATTGATATACTGGCTCAAGAAAATAATTTTGGATTATCGAATGCAAGTATTCGCGGTGACTTATTAAAAGAAAAAACAGCGGAATTTGAAGACACCACCACATACAAGAAAATCAATGCATTCTATTTAGAGAAGTTCAAAAAAGAAGCACCTTATGCAGTAATGCCGCATGTTGAAATTACAGGTCCGAAACTAAGCCGCGACTATGACACGAATTGGTATGCAAAACGCGTCAATGGACGCTTCCAACGCTGTGAACGGATTGGCCGAAGATACAGTTTTGAAAAAAATACAAATCAAAACAGTGACGATGATGATACAGACAATTAAGACTCAGACTCAACAGTCTCAAAAAACAGCCATTTGATCGCGGTGAATCATCTCAATCGCATGTTGCTCACCGAGTAGCTCAGTAATCTTATGCGATGGCTGACGCACGATACGACTCGCAGAGACTGAATCAAAATTCACTAGTCCAACCGCGATTCGCTGACCTTGAGCGCTAACACACTCGACGACGTCCCCACGCTCAAAAACACCTTCAACGGCTTGTACACCAACAGGCAATAAACTTCGCTTATCAATTCTCAGCGCACGAATTGCGCCTTCATCCAAAACCAATCGTCCAGCTGTCTGCAAATGTGCGGCTAACCATTGTTTATGCGCAGTTAATCGATCGTCATCAGGAGTCAATAACGTACCCAACTCCTCGCCATCAATTAACCGAAGTAACACGTGCTCAGCCTGACCACTCGCAATCAAAGTAGGACAACCTGATTTTGCGGCTAAACGTGCAGCGCGGACTTTAGTCACCATGCCACCGCGACCTAATATGCCACCGCCACCCGCCATTTCAAATAACGTCTCATCCATCGCTCGTACACTAGATAGTAATGTTGCACTACTATCCTTGCGTGGATCACGATCAAACATACCGTCTTGATCGGTCAATATAATGAGCAAATCCGCCCCGACCAATGCCGCAACTAATGCACCCAGCGTGTCATTATCACCAAAACGAATCTCATCGGTCGCAACAGTGTCATTTTCATTAATGACAGGAATCACTCGCCAATCAATGAGTTGACGTAAAGTATTACCACTATTTAAATAACGCTGACGATCAGACAGATCATCATGTGTCAGTAGAATTTGTGCACTTTGAATCTGATGATCAAGTAATGCGCCTGACCATGCTTCAACTAAACCCATTTGCCCAATCGCCGCACACGCCTGCAATCCTGGCAAACTATCTGGTCGTCCAGCAAGTTTCATGCGCACCATACCTTCGGCAACTGCGCCAGAAGATACCAAAATCACATCACAGCCACGTGCATGCAGCGTCGCTAATTGTTCAGCCCAACTTGCTATCGCAGCATGATCCAATCCCTGGCCATTTGCGGTTAGGAGTGCTGAACCAATTTTTACAACGACACGTTTACAGGCAAGTTGACGCTTATTCATGAACGACTCTAAATGGATTTTTCATTTTTTAAATTTACCCATCATTGGGCAATATTGGGAATTATAAGGGATTTCTTTATGGATGTCTTATAGCTCATCACAGCAGCTCACGATCAGACCTTATAGATGTTTTTTTATTGTTTATGAATTCAATGGAAAATACTCAAAAATAAGCTAAAGTTAAGATGGCAGCATTTAATAACTTTAATGAAAATAGGACAATATAAGATGGCATTATCAACCACAGAAAATCGAATACTCATGTCACGTGCTCGTGAAGCACTTCAAGGCAATTGGGGCATTGGTGCAGGGGCCGCTCTTCTTACTGTAGTCATAAGTATGATTGCACAGGCAATTCCAAAAGTAGGATTCATAATATCTTTACTCATCTCAGGGCCTGTTTCGATCGGGTTATATATATTTTCACTCACGATTGCCAGACATGAAAAAGCAAAAATAGAACAAATTTTTGAAGGGTTTGAATCTTTTAAAAATGGCGTAATTGCTTATGTGCTTCTCGTCGTTTTTACGATCTTATGGACATTACTTCTAATTGTTCCAGGCATTATTGCGGCCTACTCATACTCTATGACTTTTCTAATTATGGCTGAAGACAAATCCATTGAACCACTCGCCGCAATCGCTAAAAGCAAAGAAATGATGCTAGGAAATAAATGGAAATTGGCATGCCTACAATTTCGATTTATTGGCTGGGCATTACTCTGTATTCCAACTATTGGAATCGGATTCTTTTGGTTTCTGCCTTATATGACCATCAGCATAGTTGAGTTTTATAACGATATAAAAGCAAATGACGTCCCTGCTCTAAACGCTGTATAAGCATCAATAAAAAGGAGACCACTTAAGTCTCCTTTTTTAGTTTCAAATCTAGAAGTAATCAACGAACATACTCATATTCAACATCATAATCATCTTCGTTCCAATCATCCCAATCGTCATCATCACCTGCGGCTTCACGCTCTGCGCGGCGAGCGGCACGATGCGCTTCGCGCTGTGCCAGTGAGTTTTCACGCGTTTCTTGTTCTAAACGTTGACGACGTTGACGCTGTGCTTCAGCAAAATCTGGTTCTTCTGCTTCACGCTCACGTTCCAGATCAATTTGATCCATGAGGTAATATACAACTGCTTTTGTACCTTCGCCTGTTAAGCCCGAAGTACGGAATACAGGGCCAGTCCAGCCCAGTTCTGCAACGATATGTGTGCAAATCGCGTTGTGCTCTTCTTCTGGAACCTGATCAAGCTTATTCAAAACCAACACAACAGGCAGTTCAGCCAATGCAGGAGAGAAACGCTCCAACTCATCCATAATAACTTTGGCATTATGTGCAGGATCAGATTGATCCATAGGTTGAACATCGATGAGATGCAACAAAATCCGCGTACGCGCAAGATGCTTCAAGAAACGAATACCTAGTCCCGCACCTTCCGCTGCACCTTCGATCAGTCCTGGAATATCCGCCATCACAAATGAGCGATAGCGATCGGCATCCACAACGCCAAGATTAGGTACGAGTGTAGTAAATGGATAATCTGCCACTTTCGGTTTTGCCGAACTAACTGCACGGATAAAGGTTGATTTACCTGCATTTGGTAAACCCAATAAACCCACATCAGCAATTACTTTCAGCTCTAAACGGATATCACGTGCCTCACCAGCAAAACCAGGTAAAGCTTTACGCGGAGCACGGTTAGTCGAAGTTTTAAAATGCGTATTACCCAGACCGCCGCCGCCGCCCGCAGCAACCAGCAAGCGATCACCTGCTTGGATTAAATCACCGATCACATCACCTGTTGCGACATCAACAACTGTTGTTCCTACAGGAACTTTTAAAATGACATCAGGTGCACCACGACCTGAACAGTTTGCACCGCGACCATTATTCCCGCGTTCCGCACGGAATTTACGGGTATAACGATAGTCAACTAAAGTATTTGCATCAACGTCAGCTTCGATGATGATGTCACCACCCTTACCGCCATCGCCACCATCTGGACCACCAAATGGAATATATTTTTCACGCCGAAAGCTGGCCACGCCATTGCCGCCCGCACCTGCTTCGACATAAATCACTGCTTCATCGACAAAGCGCATGGCATTGCTCCCGTAAAAACACAAAATAAGGTAGAAATAGCCCTAAGCTATTTTCAAGACCGCATATTATGCCACATTAGACACCAAGATGGTTTGATTGAATGATGTTATATGAATTAAGCGTTGCGACAGCTTTTTTAAATCTGTTTTAACTTTAATGTGATTCGCCAAATACAACATCATCAGCATATTCTTCTATGATTTCAGGATAAATCACGTCCTGATTAAACTCCAATTCAGAATCTGAATCATCATGAAACTCTACAGTTTGATCGTATTCCAGCCCAAAGAGATTTTCTACATATAGCAATGTCACCTTATAACCTGCAGATTGATGAATCGTCTGCTCTACAATATTTCTAGGCAAGGCTAATTCGCTGTGTGGCTCAAACCAAATATGAGCCGCAATATTCTCAAAATCACTTACTGAATTTCCATAGTTTCGGCTGGAGGAGCGTAAAGGCAAAGCTTGATCTTTTCGGACTTTTAGAGTGTAGGGCATTTCTTGAGTTTTCACCCAGTAACGCACGATATTATGATGAGAAAATACAAAAGCTAAAGGTTTATCTGACAGCGCTTTATAACGGTGAACTGTTGCTTCAAAACTGACATCAAATGTCTCGCTTAGATTCGTTAAGACATTTAGTGTCGGCGTTTCAAAATCATCGATTAGACTTCTAAAAGCTGAACTCGGCATGAGTAGTTCAGATGCAAATGCATTCGCTTCAGTCTCAATTGTGACCACATCAGGCGCAGGTCCACGATTCAGTCCACTGTCTTTGATATCGGATGATTTACAACTAAATCTTTGTTGACGATGCCACGGTAATAAAAAGTGACCTAACTCATGTGCAATCGTAAAACGTCGTCGGCGTGGTGGCGTTCCGGCTTTGATCATAATCGCGCCACGCGATTTTTCAGGATTGGTAATCAGCATGCCTTCAAAACCATCCGTTGAAAGCTCGCTAATCGATTCAATTCCTGCGAGCTCAACAAAACGTTCTAAAGGTGTTGGATACGAAAGATAAGGATTTTGGCGCAAGATCTCTTCTACGACATCTGATGGTGTTTTATGATCTTCAAGTTCCATCAAATCTAGTAAAAGTTCTGTACTTGCGCTACCCGTCACGTTCCCTTGCCTCGTAGTGTTTTCATCACGTTAAGTATCACTTCTTGATCCTTCTGGTCAAGTGATTTCAAATCACGATAAAACACCATCGCTTCATCATTCAAACCAGGCTCGGATTGATTCGGGTCAATCAGATAATCAATCGTCACTTTATAGTAATCCGCAATTTTCTTCAGCAACTCAGCAGATGGATTTGCGCTCTTGCCCTTCTCTAACTCCCAGATATGAGTCTTAGTAATCCCTATATTATCAGCGACTTGTTGTAATGATTCGCCTTTCTGGGCGCGTAAATCATAGAGTTTCGAGCCTAAGGACATTTGTAATCTCCGAAAAAATAAATATGTGCATTATAAAGGTGTTAGCCGATATGCGTAAGATACACCCGAACATATATGTATGTCACTAGTTGACAACATAATTCGTTAGATATATCTTACGTTTTAGTTAGATTAAATCCATGAACACAATTTCAATACGACCATGAAGAGGCGACATTATGAATAAGCACAATCAAACTGCCGTTTTTTATCAAGAAAAATGGGATATGCAATTCGGATACTCATCAGAGCACTTTAGAAAAAGTTTTGAAAATGGTTTTCATAAATATGTCGCAAAACATTTCGAAGAAGGCTTTTCTACAAATAGCACGCCTACGATCCATACACCTTTTGTGCAAGCAAAAACCAAACAAAATCGTTGGAAAGCATTTTTACTCAGTATGACTTCACGTCAAAAAATGAAAACTATTCAGGCGGAAAGTATTCAAGATAAGGCTTTCCCCCTACAAGATATACAACACGTTGTAGAACGCATGATGCATGACTTAAAACAAATCACCGATATTGTAGAAATTCGTTCGACATACCAAATTACAGAAGCGCAAATTGCCCAATGTTGTCATGACATTAAAATCTTGGCAGAAGGCGGTTACTTGGAGTTTGTCGATATTTCTCTACTCAGTCATAGTGACAAGCACACTCATCGAGTTGAGCAAAAAGCATATCGTTTTGAGATGAATAGCGCTGGAAAGAAAGTCAAAACCAATCGACCGAATAGTGTGTTTATGTCTCAAGATGATAAATCTCAACCCGCACTTCGAATCGTGATGAAATACAATGCCAATTACACACGTGATACGCAAATTAACTTGGAATCACAATTATTTGCTGCATGGAAAGCTGCGTATTGCGACATCACGCATAGTCCTTTGTGTGCGGATATTGACCGAGACTACTCATGTAATGGTTATGCCATTCAACGAAAGATTTTTTGCTAATCCAATAAAGCTCCAAAAATCAGAAAACCCGCCGTAGCGGGTTTTTCTAATAAGTCAAATGATGTGATTCAAATGGCTATGAATGGGCAAAATTCTTTTGCAACCGTCCTCGTATTTTTTCAACCAGTGCAGTCAGTTCAAGTCTTAGCAATAAGCGAACCGCTTTTGGAAAATCAGATCGTTTATTTTTGAACGTCAACATCAAAAACTCTATTTTATTTGCATATGACAAATGAGGACTTGCACCCTCAATTGCCAACTGTAAACAGAAGCGATCAAGCTCGAGATCAATTTGAGGGGCAACGTATGGCTCATCTAAAACAGTGTTCAAGGTTGTCATATTGCGCAGGCTCCAGAGAGTTTCATAGAAGTTACAAGGTAGAAGATAAGCAGGTTTTATGCCAAGACTTAAATCTACTTTGTATATATGAAACTAATAAGAAACCTCGCAACAAACCGCCTATATTTCGTACATTTAGGATCTTTAATGTGATCAAGTGTGCAAAAAATGAGTTACATGTATCAATAGTTACTCACCACGGCGCCATGTCGTACCGTTTTTACTATCTTCAAGTACCACACCTGCTTCTAATAAGTTTTTACGAATTTGATCAGCCAAAGCAAAATCTTTGGCAGCCTTAGCATTTTGACGTGCTTCGATTTGCTGTTCGATTTGTTCTGCTGTTAATCCCTGTCCTGCATCCGCTTCACCTTGCAGAAACTCAACAGGATTACTTTGTAATAAGCCTAAAACTACACCAAGCTTTTGCAAAACACTAGCAAGACCTAGTGCTTGAGCGCGTTCTTCAGTCGATTCAAGTCGTAATACGCGATTGATTTCACGTGTTAATTCAAACAAGGTAGCTACAGCTTCTGGCGTAT
The DNA here is from genome assembly GCA_030149815.1 of Aquirhabdus sp. GTDB lineage: Bacteria > Pseudomonadota > Gammaproteobacteria > Pseudomonadales > Moraxellaceae > Aquirhabdus. Next base: position 10,873 of record JASLHI010000014.1, read on the forward strand.
TAAAGTCATCATTCATTGCTGCATTAAAACGTGCCTCAATCTTTTCGACTAAATCCTGATTTTGCTCACTCAACGTCACATTCGTTTCATGTAACTCACCAACTGCTTTCAGAGTCTGATAAAAACGTGAGATTGCTTGTTTTGCATCTTTGAGCGCACTATCCGAGAAGTTCAGCGGACTACGATAATGACTGCTCACAATAAAATAGCGAATTACTTCTGGTGCAAACTGCTGCATCACATCACGAATGGTGAAGAAATTGCCTAATGACTTAGACATTTTCTCACCATCCACATTCACGAAGCCAACATGCAGCCATGTGTTGACATAAGTTTCACCAGTTGCAGCTTCACTTTGTGCAATTTCATTTTCATGGTGTGGAAATAACAAATCTCCACCGCCACCATGAATATCAAAGTGATTACCCAGATTACAGGTCGACATCGCGGAACATTCGATATGCCACCCCGGACGACCTGTTCCCCATGGTGACTCCCATGCTGGCTCGTTCGGTTTGGCTAATTTCCACAATACAAAATCAGAAGGATTTTTCTTATCTGAATCGACATCAACACGTGCACCAGCTTGTAGATCATCTTGCACACGACCTGATAGACGACCATATTTTGGAAAAGAATTTACTGAATAGTAGACATCACCACCCTCTACGGCATAAGCATGATCCTTATTAATCAGCGTACCAATCATGCCCTGCATTTCATCAATGTATTCAGTCGCAAGTGGAGATAAATCTGGACGCGCACAACCTAAACGATCAGCGTCTTCGTTCATCGCATCAATAAACCGTGACGTAAGAGACTGAATCGACTCTTTGTTTTCATTGGCGCGAGCAATAATTTTGTCGTCAATATCGGTGATATTGCGTACATATTTTACCTGCCAACCTTGAGATCGTAGAAAACGCACCATGTAATCAAACGACACCATGACACGCGCATGACCAATATGACAGTAGTCATAAACAGTCATCCCACACACATATAGTCCGATCTGTCCAGCAACACGCGGCACAAAGACTTCTTTGCGGCGAGTTTCAGAGTTATGCAGAGAGAGTGAACTTGGCGTGTGCTGCGATTCGTGTGACATGAAGCATCCTTTAACAACAGGCAAAAGAAAATGAACAAAATTAAAAGTGAAGCATTATATGATAAGAGACATAACCTAGCGCGATAAATTAACACAAGTTGTTACTTAGCAGCAGACCTTCAATGTTTGATGTAATCTTTGACGCAATATATTTGCAGATTTTTAAAAAGAATTATTTACGAATCAACAGCCAAGAATCTACTACAAAAGCACCTGTAATATACCAAATGACTGTAGAATCACTTTGCGTTCGCTTTGTGCTTTTTGTCATAATGCACCATCTTTATACCAATATATTGGAAGTTGTTCATCAACTTGGATCACTCAATGCCTACTACACCCATTCAGCTTGCGCCAAATCGTTTACTGACTTCTGCCTTGGCAACCATTTCGACAGAACAACATGCGCTTGATGTACTGAAGGGCGAATTAGATGATCGCTTTGAAGATGCGTGTCGTCTGCTTCTTGCTTGTAAAGGCAAGGTTGTCGTCACGGGCATGGGTAAATCTGGACATATCGGACGTAAAATTGCAGCAACCTTTGCCTCAACTGGAACGCCCGCATTTTTTATGCATCCTGGTGAAGCCAGTCATGGTGACTTAGGGATGCTGACCAAAGATGACGTATTGATTGCGATTTCTAATTCTGGTGAAAGCAGTGAAATTCTGACTTTACTACCTGTTATTAAACGCCATTTGATTCCCCTCATTACCATTACTAGTGGTCAAAATTCAACAATGGCACGTTTTGCCGATGTTGCGCTAACATTGGGTGATAGCCCAGAGGCCTGTCCTCTTGGACTTGCACCGACATCCAGTACGACTACAACACTAGTACTTGGTGATGCTTTAGCAGTTGCGTTATTGGATGTTCGTGGATTCACCGCTGATGATTTTGCACTATCTCATCCAGGTGGTGCTTTAGGTCGACGTTTATTAACGCGCGTCACAGATATCATGCATGATGGTGACTTGATTCCCATCGTTAAAGCAGGAACTTCCCTTGCCGACTCATTACTCGAAATGACTCAAAAAGGTCTTGGCATGACTGCAATCGTGGATCAAAATCATAAATTATTAGGCTTATTTACAGATGGTGATTTACGTCGCGTACTCAAACAATCTGTACTATCACACGATTTATTAAACCAGCCAATTGAACATTTAATGACTAAGAATCCAATCACGGTATCGCCGCAAATATTGGCAGCCGAAGCATTAGCTGTTATGGAAAAGCGTAAAATTAACAGTATATTAGTCCTAGATAAAGAACAACAACTCGTCGGTGCACTGAATATGCACGATCTTCTACAAGCAGGGGTCATGTAAATGGCATCGTATAGCGTGCAAGAACGCGCAAGACAAATTCGCCTATTAGTTTTAGATGTCGATGGTATTTTAAGTGATGGTCGTTTGACCTTCACCAATACTGGTGATGAATTAAAATCTTTTGATGTCCAAGATGGTTTTGGTTTGAAATGCATTCAAGATGCAGGCATTCAAGTTGCAGTGATCACAGGTCGTTCAAGTTTGATCGTCCACCATCGTATGCAATCACTCAAAATTCCTCACATCATCCAAGGTCGTGAAGACAAAGGCATTGCGCTTCGTGAGTTGTGCGATGAAATTGGAATCGATTTACAAGAAACAGCTTATATGGGCGATGACTGGCCAGACTTAACCGCACTTGGACTGGTCGGTTTAGCATTAACAGCGCCAAATGCGCATGTTGAAGTGCGCAAACGCGTGCATTTAGTGACCCAAGCTCGCGGTGGTCAAGGTGCTGTACGTGAAGTATGTGATTTACTACTCGTCGCGCAAGGAAAATATGATGAAGTTCTTGCGCATTACACGCGCTCATTCAACGAGAACTCTATCCAAGATAAGAGTTATCCATGAGTACGAGTCGACTCTACTTAATCGCGCTTATTTTTATAGGCGTTGCTGTGCTTTTTTATACTTTAAATCGAGAGAAAGTAAAGCCTGCTGTAGCAACTCACTCTGATATTGATTTTTCAGCAACAACAATTGTTGCAACTCAAACAGATGATCAAGGTTTTGTTCAACGCACATTGAATGCAGATACACTACGCCACTATCCGCAAGATAATCGGATGGAATTAGATCGCATCACGAGCTTTTTATACAAACAGGGTGTTCCTCAAACAACTATCGTCGCAGACCATGCGATCAGCCTGCAAAATAATGATAAAGTGATACTCACAGGTAATGTACATGTGCAACAATTAGCATCGTATCAACATGCTGCAACAGATCTTTATACAACGATATTAAATGGATATCCAAAAACCAAAAAAATTGATACAGATCAAGTTGTGACAATTAAAAGTGCCCAATCCAATATTGTTTCACAAGGCGTTCGCGCTGACTTAAATACAGGTCAATACGAATTTTTTAAACCCAACGGAATTTATGTCGCTCCTCCACGCCCATAGATCAGTGTAACAAGGTTAATTATTATGGTCCGTATCTTACTCCCGCTTGCAGGTGCTTTATTGGTGGCGACGTTGACACCAGTAGCGTATGCGCTCGACAGCGATCGTGATGCGCCAGTGCACCTCGAAGCTGATCACGCGACGTATAACCAACAAACAGGCGTAACCGTATACACTGGAAACGTGATCGTCACACAAGGCACGATTCGCTTACAAGCCGACAGTGTTATCGCAAATTTGGATGGTAATCGTACCATCAAGAATGTCACTGCCACAGGAAAACCTGCAAAGTTTCAACAGAAAGTGAGCCCAGACAAAGGCATCGTTTATGGTGATGGCGATCAACTGTATTACGACGCAACAACATCGCAGTTAACGCTGACTGGTCACGCACACCTCACTCAAGACGGGTCAAGCTTTAATGGCAATACCCTTCGTTATGGCATGACACAAGGCGATATTGAAGGCAATGGTAATACACAGCAACGTGTGCAAATGGTCATTCCACCTAGCGCAACCCGCTCTGGTACACCTACAAAACTAACACCTACTCCTAAGCCAGTCATAGCACCAATAACAGTGCCTCAAACTACGCCTCAGCCCAAATAAAACAGAATGAAATACACGTTCATTCTTCAATAATAGGTTTCGATAATGCCCCAACAATCGTCCACTCAAATACCGCGTAAGGTTTTGACCATTGAAAATCTCGCCAAAACATACGACAAACGCCAAGTCGTGCGTGATGTGTCGTTTCAGCTCACTAGTGGTCAGATTGTAGGTTTACTTGGACCCAATGGTGCGGGAAAAACAACGAGCTTTTATATGCTGGTTGGATTGGTTCAAATGGATCACGGTCGTATTTTTTTAGATGACAAAGATCTTTCTCCGCTGGCAATGCACGAGCGCGCTCGCCGTGGAATTGGCTACTTACCACAAGAACCATCTATTTTTAGGAAGTTATCCATCGCTGATAACATCATGGCAATCCTTGAAACGCGCACCGACCTCACTAAATCCGAAAAAAATGCCAAGCTAGAATTACTACTAGAAGAATTCCAGATTACCCATATTCGTAAATCACTGGGAATGAGTGTTTCTGGTGGCGAACGTCGACGTGCGGAAATTGCACGTGCACTTGCGCTAGATCCAACATTTATTTTGCTAGATGAGCCTTTTGCTGGGGTTGATCCAATTTCTGTGGCTGAAATTAAGAAAATTATCGAAGGTCTAAAATGCCGTGGCATTGGCGTGCTCATTACTGACCACAATGTCCGTGAAACACTCGCCATTTGTGAGAAAGCTTATATTGTTAGCGAAGGTGCCGTCATTGCAGAAGGCACACCTAATGAAGTACTGACCAATGAATTAGTTCGCCAAGTTTATTTGGGTGATGATTTTAGGTTAGTTTAGATCTTCTCTATTAAGGTCTATTTAGGCTTCTAGAAAAAATCATTTCAAATCATATTTCGGCACACTTCGACTCCGCAAAGTAGAGCTGCATAGCTCGTTGATCGGAGTCGAAACGCGCTGAAAAAATCCAAAAACTCTAATTTTTCAAAACTCCAACACGCCCTTGTCTTTTTCATTGAAAGATTTGTGAAATCAAATATCAACAAGCCAGTACTTGATTAAAGTTTTTAATACAGGAAGATTGGTGACATCTGTTATTGTTCAATCACACGTTTTCAAACATGGACCCTAATATGATGCAATCTCTTAAAACTACGGCTCTTTCTCAAAAAATTAAATCCGTAATTATTGCAAGCAGCCTTGCACTCAGTTTTTCCGCTTTTGCAGACAACTCGGAGACGATCAATGCTGTTGGTCAATTTGCGAGTGCGATGGGAGCTCAAGGAGGAGCAAATTCTGGTACTTACAACCAAATTGGACAAATTGCTAATGCGATGAATGGCCAACAAAATGTAGGAGCCACAAATAGCTCCAGTAACTTAGGACAAGCTGCACAGTATGCGAATGCTCTCGGTATAGGTGCAGGCTCAACAGCAAACACCCCTCAAACCACACCACCAGTGTTGTATTCAGACAATGAGCTGAAAGCAATGGATTGTATGAATCTCGAACTCGCAAGTACTCGCCAGAACAACGCGATTACTCAGACTAAAAACAACGCCACAGATTTACTCGCCGCTGAAAAAGAAGCTGCTGGACAACAAAAAAGTAAAGCGAGTGCAGCCGCAGATATAGGAGCAATGCTACTCGCTCAACGCGGAGGTAAAACAGGTGAATATGCAAAAATGTATCAAGGTATGCAAGGTGACCCAAATGCAACAAGTAATGCCCTTGATATCGAAATCAAAAACCTTTCTAAAATGAACGAGCAAGCCTCTGAAATTAAGATTTATCAAAAATATAAAAACTGCCCAGATACAGCAGTAGCTGCTCCTCCAGTCATACAAACTGCTCCAGTTGCGGTGACTCCTGCAGTTGCAGCATCAACATCCACAACAACCAAAAGTACAGCAGCAAAGAAAAAAACCAAAAAGAAAGTCGTTAAAAAGACCACCAACTAAGCCAAGCTTTGTTGCTCGGTAAACTCAAAGAAAAAAGGAAGGCATAAAATCTATGCCTTCCTTTTTGAATCTGAATGTTTCAAATCTGAAGACTTGTCATTACCACCACGGATAGAAACTTGGCATCGATGACGCTTTACCGGTAAACACAGCTTCACGCTTCTCCAAGAATGCATTCACGCCTTCTTTGCCATCAGCAATGCTGGTATAGAACATCGCTAGCGAATCCACATCATGCGCATCACGTGGATGTGGTGCAGCGCTATTGCGATACATCATCTGGCGCATCAAGGCAGTCGCGATTGGCGATTTACCTTGAACCATTCGTTTCGCTAATGCTTGTGCTTCAGCAACCAATTGATCTGCGGGATAAACTGCTTTAACCAACCGTCCAGCTAATGCCTCTTCTGCACCAAAAATATCAGTCGTGTAGACCCACTCTAAAGCTTGCTGTATTCCAACAATTCGAGGTAAGAACCAGCTCGAACATGCTTCATTACAAATACCTAACTTACCAAAAACAAAACCCATTTTTGCTTTTTCAGATGCAAGACGAATATCCATGGCTAGCGTCATGGTCAAACCGATACCGACCGCTGCACCATTGATTGCTGCAATCACAGGCTTCTTACAATCAAATATGGATAATACGACACGACCACCTGTATCTCGCACGCCATCTTTAATCACAGGCTCTTCACCACGTTCTTGTAAATCTTTTAGTGTCGGTTGCAGGCTTTCATCTAAACCAAAAACATTTCCTTCGCGGCTTAAATCCATACCTGCACAAAATGCTCGGCCAGAACCTGTTACGACAATTGCACCAATTGCGTCATCGTCACTGACTTTGGTAAAGAAATCGACAAGTTCATTTGCCATTTCAACAGTAAAGGAATTCATCTGATCAGGACGGTTTAATGAAAGTGTTAATACTTTTTCATCAAGTTGAGTCTGTAACGTGTTGTATTGATAATCCATATCGTCCTCTTAGAAAATTTACCGCATGTAGAAATGGCATAAGGGTACATCATTTTAAAACCACAAGAATGCATATTTTGATGGCTAATTTCGATCACACTATCATGATTATGCGCTGGCTATTCGCCATTTTTTGAAATTTATAGTGCATCAGAAAACATATTATTCTGAACAACTCGGTAGAGCCTTACCCATTTATATGTCAAAGATTGCAAGCGATTGAACCTATGCTGAAAATCGACATCCTTCATAGGATGACCCTCTCAATCCTTTGCTATACAATCAGTTTGTGTCAAACAGTCCATCTTAAAAAACACCTATGAAATCTGGCAGAAAGCTCACCCTATGAAAATCATCCACACTTCTGACTGGCATCTTGGTCAACACTTCATGGGTAAAACAAGGCAAGCGGAACATCAAGCATTTCTTGCTTGGTTACTCGCACAAGTTGTCGAGCATCAGATCGATGCAGTGATCATCGCTGGGGATATTTTTGATACAGGTACGCCACCCAGTTACGCGCGCGAGATGTACAACGAATTTATTGGTGATTTGCATGATGCGGGTGCCAAACTGGTGATTCTTGGAGGGAATCATGATTCGGTTGCCGTGTTAGGTGAAAGTAAAAATATATTGTCTCGGCTGAGTACAATCGTAATTCCTTCTGTTGCAGAAACCATTAATCAGCAACTCATCGTACTCGAAAATCGGCATGGGCAACCCGCAGCACTGCTCTGCGGTATTCCCTTTATCCGCGCCCGAGATGTGATGCAGAGTGTGGCAGGTCAAAATGCTCAAGAAAAACAGCTTTCCTTACAAGAAGCAATTCTCAATCATTATCAACAGCTCTTCCAACTCGCAGAGACTAAACGCTTGGAACTCGGCTCTCCTCTACCCATCATCGCCACGGGTCATCTCACAACCGTGGGTGCGAGCGCGAGTGAATCGGTAAGAGAAATCTATGTCGGTTCATTAGAGGCCTTTCCGACAGCAGCCTTCCCACCTGCCGATTACATCGCATTAGGTCACATTCATCGCCCTCAGATAGTGGGAGGGCTGGATCATATTCGTTATTGCGGTTCCCCAATCCCACTGAGCTTTGACGAGATCGGTAAACCCAAAGAAGTTTTATTGGTGGAATTCAACGCGCAAGGACTCAAAGAAATCACGCCACTGCTTGTTCCTTGCTTCCAACCGCTTGTGACCATCAAAGGAAACCTAGCAGAGCTAGAAAAGCAGATAGCTGAAGTCGCAAAATTAGGGACTACTACAACTCCTGTTTGGCTAGAGGTCACGGTTCAAGGCGATGATTATTTATCAGATCTACAACCGCGGATTGAAGCCATCTGCGCGCAACTTCCTGTCGAAGTATTACGGATTCGACGTGATCGCAGTGAAGGTGTCGCGCGTTTACAGGCATTTGATAAAGAAACGCTGAGTGAATTAACCACATTAGATGTCTTTGAAAAACGTCTCGCACAAGAAGAATTAGATCCTGAAATCATTGCACAACTGCATGTCCGTTACCGTAGTGTGATTGAACGCTTACACGGGGATGCACAATGAAAATCCTAAAATTGCGATTAGAAAATCTGAATTCACTCAAAGGAACATGGGAAGTCGATTTTACCCAACATCCATTTAAGGATAACGGTTTGTTTGCCATCACAGGTCAAACAGGTGCAGGCAAATCCACCTTGCTGGATGCCATTTGTCTTGCCCTATACCATGAAACACCGCGCCTCAAAACGATTTCGACCTCAACCAATCAAATTATGACTCGTCATACTTCGAACTGTCTTGCTGAAGTAGAATTCGAAGTCAAAGGGCAAACCTATCGTGCCTTCTGGAGCCAGCGTCGATCACGCGATAAAGCCGACGGTGCATTACAAGCCCCTAAAGTAGAATTGGCGAATGGTAATGGTGACATTCTGGCCAGCCAAACCAATGACAAGTTAAAACAAATAGAAGAAATCACTGGGCTAGATTTTGCTCGATTTACTAAATCCATGATGTTAGCGCAAGGAGGCTTTGCTGCTTTCCTCAATGCCAATGCCAATGAACGTGCAGAACTTTTAGAAGAACTCACAGGAACGGAAATTTACGGACAAATTTCTGAGTATGTGTTCAATCAAGTTCGAGATGATAAGCAAGCCTTAGCCCAATTACAAGCTCAAGCATCAGGCATGGCATTGTTGAGCGAGGAACAACGTTCAGCCAAATTACAGGAAATTTCTGCGCTCAAATCGCAAGCAGAACACACCCAAAACAACATCAATATTGCTCAACAGCACAGACAATGGCGACGTGATTTAGTGCAATCCGAACAAGACAAAATTACAGCCGAAGCAGCACTACAAACCGCCAATAATGCCCTCAATCAAGCCACACCTGATCTAAAGCGGCTGGCAAACAGTCTCCCCGCCGAAGCGATTAAACCACTGTTTCAGGAGTGGCAAAGGGCTGAAAAACTCTGCGCAACCACCCAAACAACACTTCAAGCAGTACAACAAGATTTAGAGACGATTAGACAACAGTCGATTACTCATCATTGGCAAGCGCATCAAATCTCTACACACATTGTGCAGGTTAACCAACTTCAACTGACTAAGCTCTTAAATGACCAACAGCAACAAACCGAATGGTGTAAAAAACACAACCATTATGCACAGCTTGGAGAACTATTGGGGATATGGCGTGGACGGTTTGAACAGCAAACCAAACTCGAATTAGATCTCCAATCGCAGAATAACGCCATCGCTCAATTAAACGAAGAAATTCGTCAGTTGGATCATCAAACTATCCAACAGAATAAAAAATATCATGCTGCAAAAAGTGCCGAAGATCAGACAATCGAAGCGGTTAATAAGGCTAAACTTCAGCTCAATACGCTTCTGGCAGGAATGACCTTACCAGCACTGCGTGATCAATGGCAAACCTCTCAACAGCATCTACAAATGCTGAAAGAGCTAACAACTAACGCAACAAAACTCCAATCACTTTCATTACAACAAGAAACTGAACAAAGCAATCTCAAGCAAATTGAAAAGAAAATTACTGAACAAGATCAACTTCTCACGCAACTGCGCACGCAATACAAACAAGTTGACGAACAAGTCAGTGATAAGAAGAAACTACTCGAACAAGAACAACGGATTCGAAGTTTAGATGATCAACGCGCATCATTGCAGGCAGGAGATGCCTGCCCACTCTGTGGATCAACCGATCATCCTGCGATCAAGGCATATCAAGCACTCGATATCTCTACAACCCAAAAAGCCTTATCAGCCAAAGAAGCCGAGCTTGTCGCTTTAAGAGAAAAAGGACAACAAGAAAGAATCGCACTAGAAAAGTTAAAAAAAGATCAAGAACAACTCAATAAATCGATATCAACTTCAAAGCAGGAATATGAAACCGTTCTACAAGCTTGGCAAAGTATTGCTCAATCTCTCAAGCTCACTCCAAATGCGTGGCAAATCCCTGATGTGCTGCAAAGCCAACATGAAGCCGCATTGAAGAATGATGAGCGTATTAGTAATACGCTGAAAATTGCTGAACAGGCTGAAAGTACACTTGAGCAAGCCAAACAGGCAGCACATCAACAGACCTTACTTAGTCAAACGGAACAAAATCAGTTAAATCTGCTACAACAAGCTCAGAAGAATAGCAGCGACAATCTGAACTCATGGCAAACACGACAAGCAGAAACAAGACAATTACAAACGACGCTGAATCAACAAATCGTTGCCGAGATTACCAAAGCAGGTTTCACTGTTCCTATTGAATCAACCTCTTGGCTACTAGAACAAGAACAAGCATGGAAAAAATGGCAACAAGTTCAGCAAGACTTACAACGCATGTCTACAGAAATTGCTCGTCAACAAACTGTTCTTAATAGCCCGATTCAACAAGCACAAGAATGGCAAGATCGTTGGCAAAAATTGGGAGAAAAAGACCAGACGCCTTATCATGTAAATGGAGATGTCAGTAACGCAAGCGACACATTAAAGGATTGCCTCTCTGCAATTGAAAATCTAACAAACAAGCAATCACAACTAGCAGGTCAGTATCAACAACTGCAATCAGATTTAAAAACACATCAAAACCATTTTCTAGAAGCTGAAAATGCTTGGAAGAAAGCACTGACAACCAGTGCACTTTCTGATTTAGCTGCATTTCAATCTGCGCTCATCTCTGACGAAGATCGAAACCATCTCACAAATTTAAAAGAACAACTTCATCAAGCGGTGACACTTGCCTCAGCAGCGCAGCAATCCGCTACCGAAAAATATGTCCAACAGCAACAACGCTCGCTCACCCTACTCACCTTGGCTGAACTCGAATCACAAATCGTAGAACTAGATGAAAAACGTCAAGAAGTCTCTCGCCAATTAGGCTCGCTTCAAACCCAGTTGGCAGATGATGACCAGCGTAAAGGCAATCAGCAAGCCTTACTTCTGCAAATCACACAACAAACTGCTGAAATTGAGATATGGGAAAGGCTCAACGGTCTAATCGGCTCTGCAAAAGGTGACAAATATCGCAAATTTGCCCAAGGACTCACACTCGATCATTTAATGCATCTTGCAAATCGTCATCTTGCTAGACTGGATGGTCGTTACCAACTACAACGCAAATCCACAGGTGAGCTTGATCTTGAAATCATCGACACTTGGCAAGGCGATGTTGCGCGCGACACACGCACTTTATCGGGTGGTGAAAGTTTTCTCGTTAGCCTAGCACTGGCATTGGCACTTTCAGATTTAGTGAGCCATAAAACATCCATTGACTCGCTATTCTTAGATGAAGGATTTGGAACATTAGATGGTGAAACCCTTGAAACGGCACTCAGTGCGCTAGATTCAATTAATGCTAGCGGCAAAATGATTGGCGTCATTAGTCATGTAGAAGGACTGAAGGAAAGGATTAATGTTCAAATTAAAGTCAGCAAATCAGCAGGTCTGGGCGTATCGACTATCCAAATCATCAACAATGCATGAAATATTGATTCCTCATTCTTATGATGTAAATACTTGCATTGGGCTGTTTGTTTGAAAAAACGAACAAACTTTAATGCTGATTTAAACGTTGAGCTGAACGATTGCAATTACGTTGTTCATCCATGATTTTTTTCAATGTATTTTGTTGATCTAGAACTAATACAGCTACAACCAATGCACGATGTTGCCGTGAATATTTACTCTTATCTACGGCACGCATGAGTTCTTTCGAATCTTGTTCATGTGCTGATTTTGCAAGCAAGGCATTCACAAGCGCATTATTATTCATATCAATAAAATGACTATTCATCAGTCGGTGGCTATTCATAAGCACTTCCTCTCTGGCTTAGAATTTAAAAAACTGTTTGAACAAAGTTTAAAATCTGATCAGACCATAGCACGCTAGAAAGCGACTTTCAGTTGAGAAGTCGTGTTAAGTGTATCGAAACTTTTCAAGATTCAAGGATTAAAAAAGCGATATACAACTCATTAAAATTCATTTTATGTCTATGATTATTTATCAATATTTTCTTAAAACAGAATTTCTTTGTGACCTTCATCACACTCGGTACATTTCTTTGCCAATCAATCGACTCAAACTACTTAACACGATGATTTCTTTTACGTCATAATTCGCCGCTTTTTACTTTTTGACTTTGCCAAAGCGCATCGTCCTTGCAACCTTTTAACAATAATTGTTTAAAAAAGACAAAACAACAGAAGATCCACAAGAGAGAATCATGAGTAACTTAAAAGTATTAATTCATAAACTATCACCCAACAATCGCCTCGTATTAGAACAAGCCGCCAACTTATGCGTTTCCAAAACACACTATGAAATCGAGCTAGAACATTTCTTTCATCTCTTGTTTGCCCAACCCGACAACGATTTAGCCGCGCTCAGTAAACGCTTTAAAATTTCCATCGAACAACTACAAAACGACTTAATGGCTGAATTAGAAACTTTGCAAAAAGGCAATCAGCGTACGCCAGTGTTTTCCGTTCCACTATCACGTTTATTAGAACAAGCTTGGCTACTCGCTTCGATTGATAATGAAACATCGCGTATTCGTAGTGGACATCTGTTAATCGCCTTACTCACTACCCCTGATTTACGCCAAGCAGCAATTAGAACATCGAAAAAATTCAATGAATTTCCAATTGATACTATCAAACATAAGCTATCAGAACTCTGTAAAATGTCATCAGAAACAGATACACATAGCGCTGAATTTATTGAAGAAGAACAGATCAGTGAAACGGATACTCGCCCAAAACAAAATACACCAGCACTAGATCAATTCACCATCAATCTCACCAAACGTGCCCGAAACGGTGAAATCGACCCTGTGATTGGACGCGAGTTTGAGATTCGTCAAATGATGGATATTCTCATGCGCCGTCGCCAAAACAATCCTATTTTGACGGGTGAAGCAGGTGTCGGAAAAACTGCTGTCGTCGAAGGTATAGCGCTCAAAATCAGCCAAGGACAAGTTCCTGCAGCTTTGGAGCATGTCGAGATTCATACTTTAGACATGGGACTCATGCAAGCAGGTGCGAGCGTGAAAGGTGAATTTGAAAATCGTCTTAAAGGCGTGATTAATGAAGTCCGCCAATCCCCACATCCAATTATTCTATTTATCGACGAAGCACATACACTGATTGGTGCAGGTGGTCAGGCTGGTCAAAACGATGCTGCCAATCTACTAAAACCTGCCTTAGCACGTGGTGAACTTCGCACAATCGCAGCAACAACTTGGAGTGAATATAAACAGTATTTTGAAAAAGACGCTGCACTGACTCGTCGTTTTCAAGTCGTGAAAGTTGAAGAACCGACTGTTGAAGTCGCTATCCAAATGCTCCGTGCAATCGTTCCAGTCATGTCAGAACATTTTGGCATCATCATTCAAGATGAAGCTCTTATTGCTGCAGCAACCGCATCAGCTCGCTACATCACAGGTCGCCAGTTACCAGATAAGGCTATTAGCGTACTCGATACCGCAGCAGCACGCGTTGCCCTGTCACAAACAGCTCAACCTGCTGCAATTGATCGACTACAGGCTCATTTGCATAACTTGAAATTAGAGCAAGTCCTACTCGCCAATGAACAATGCCAAATTGCCAATCTGGAACAATATGAGCGCCTGACCGAGATAGAAACGCAAATCGAAAATACAACATCAGACCTTCAAAATCTGACAGATCGTTGGCAACAAGAACTAGCTTTGCTAGAAAAAATTAAAACTGTAAGTGAGAACCTTGAGCAATCAACCAGTACAAAACCCGAACTACAAAAAAATCTTGATCAGCTCCGCACTGAACTTCGGAAAATTCAAGCAGGTTCACCGCTTGTTTATGAACGATTAGACAGCCAAATTGTGACGGAAATTATCGCAGACTGGACAGGCGTTCCTGTTGGCAAAATGATGATTGATGAAATTCAAGCAGTACTCACGCTTGAAGATCAACTTGCACAACGTGTGATGGGACAACCCCATGTTTTGCATGCTTTAACCCAGCGTATTAAAACCGCACGCGCACAACTCGAAGATCCAAGCAAACCACAAGGTGTCTTCCTATTCGTTGGCCCAAGTGGTGTCGGAAAAACTGAAACTGCACTGGCTTTGGCAGAAGAACTTTATGGTGGCGAACGAAATCTCATCACAATAAACATGTCCGAATACCAAGAAGCTCACACCGTTTCATCGCTCAAAGGTTCTCCTCCTGGCTATGTCGGCTATGGTCAAGGCGGTGTTTTAACCGAAGCCGTCCGTCGCCACCCTTACAGCGTGATTTTGCTAGATGAAATTGAAAAAGCACACACCGATGTACAAGAACTTTTCTATCAAGTCTTTGATAAAGGGTCACTGGAAGATGGTGAAGGACGACAGATCGATTTCCGTAATTGCCTGATTATCCTGACTTCAAATGTGGGTTCATCTACCATCATGCAACATTGCATCAATCAGTCAATTACAAATAGACCTGAACCTAAGCAAATGCTTGAACTATTGCAGCCTAATCTGCATAAGGCCTTTAAACCCGCATTCTTAGGGCGCATGACAGTCATTCCGTTTTACCCAATGCATGACGATCTACTCGCACAAATCATTGAACATAAGCTCAGTAAAATAGTGAAGCGCCTACATCATCGTCATCGCGCCGTGCTCAGCTATGATGATGATCTGATTGAACTCATTTTGGCACGTTGTACCGAAGTGGATAGCGGCGCAAGAAATATTGACCATATTCTCAGTGGAACTGTATTGCCGCAACTCGCCTCTCATATTTTAACCGCCATGGTTGATGGCACAACACCAAGCCACATCCACATCAACGTAAGTAGCGATGATCAAATTCACTATCAAATGACGGATCAAACATCCGCAATCCAAACAAAAGAATCAACCAAGCCCAACAAGAAAACGAACCAAAAAACTAGAACCAAGGTGATCGAAAATGCTTGATACAGTATCACTTCATACCCAACTCCTTACACCAATTGATAGTGATAATCCGTGTGGCGAAGACATGTCTTTTTCATCTGAATTTGATGCAATTCAGCAATCTCGCATCGAAGAAGATCATTCACTAGATCAAGGGGCTTGGATCACAGAACGGAAAACTGCCAACTGGCCTTTTATTGAAAAACAGTGCATCGACTTACTGACGACACGCGCCAAAGATTTACGTTTAGGGCTTTGGTACACTGAAGCAGTGACGCACACACAGGGCTTTGCGGGATTTGCTTTGGGTCTGGATCTGCTCAATGACTTGATTAAAACGTATTGGCAAAACCTACATCCAGTTGCAGACGAAGGCGATCAAGAAGCTCGCATTAGCCTACTTAATTGGTTCGTTCAACAATCCAATCGTCTGCTACGACAGACGCCACTGACCCATTCAGCGAAACACACACTAAACTACAATGATCTAGAATTAGCTCGTCAGCTAAAAGCAAGCATTGATAGTAATTCTGATTTTTACGATGAACCTGCGCCTGATAAAATCACCTTAGAGCAATACACCGAAAGCCAAAATGCCACACCAATACAAACACTCCAACAATCCTTCCAGTTGCTCATAAAAGCTAAGGATGCATGGACAGTTTTCACCACAACATTAGATGAACATCTTGGACTAGATGCACCTGCATTTGGCACGATTAATAAAACTTTTGAACTCATTCATGATCATTTAGATCGAGCATTGCGTGATCGTGGTGGAGTCCCTAATCCAGTTACTCCAATAGAATCAATAGACGCCCCAGCTCAAAACAACTCCCATTCCATAGCTTTTAACCCTCACATGAATGGACATATCCAAAATCGACAACAAGCAATGCAAGTATTACAACAAATCAGCGAATATTTTGTGACCTATGAACCTCATAGCCCTGTAAGCTATATGCTCAAAAAAACCGTCCTTTGGGCAAATATGCCGCTACACGAATGGTTAGCGCATGTAGTGAAAGATAATAATCCGCTTGATTCACTAAACGAGCTTCTCGGCATCAATCCAGCGCATCAAAATGAGTAAATATTTTTCAAAAACCATAGTTTTCGATGGCCTAATACTTGTCTAACTTTATTCTTCGCGTTAGAATATTCGCCTTCGTCTATCTACACTGATGTTTGTAGACCAAACCAATTACTGAACATAAGTTCGAGGATGTTACATGCCACAAGTTAAGCTTAAAGAAGGCGAACCAGTTGACGTCGCTATCCGCCGTTTCAAACGCTCATGCGAAAAAGCAGGAGTGTTGGCTGACGTGCGTAAACGCGAGTTCTACGAAAAGCCAACTCAAGAGCGTAAACGTAAAAAAGCAGCTGCGGTAAAACGCCATGCTAAAAAACTATCACGTGAATCAGTACGTACTACTCGTCTGTACTAATTCATAATGAGCTTTTGCAGTATTTAAGCATTTTAATTTAGGTTCTAAATGCTGCACGATCTTTAGATCAGAGCTCCGATATGTTTAAAAAGCCAAAGCCGAGCTTCTTGTCTCGGCTTTATGCATTTCTATGCATGAATTTATTAGAACTTTACGATCAATCTTACTCTTTATATAAAAAGGAATTCACGCCATGTCCGAACTCAAAACTCGCCTCACCGAATCGGTTAAATCTGCAATGCGTGAACGCCTCTCTGATCGGTTAGCGGTATTGCGTGGTGTACAAGCTGCAATTAAGCAGATCGAAGTGGATACGCGTGAAGAGTTAGATGATGCCCGCGTTTTGGCGCTCTTAGAAAAACAAATGAAACAGCGTAAAGAGTCAATTAGCGCCTACACTGCTGCCGGTCGTGAAGATTTAGCAAACAAAGAACAATTCGAACTCGAAGTCATCAGCGAATTCTTGCCAACAGCAATGACCAATGATGAATTAAACGCTTTAATCCAAAATGAAATCGCAACACAAGGTGCAACAAGCATCCGTGATATGGGCAAAGTCATGAACGCACTTCGTCCATTGATTGCTGGCCGCGCAGATGCTGGAGATGTTTCGGCACGTATCAAAGCGAAGTTAACAGCATAAGAATTAAAATCATGACCACTGAATCCATTACACCACTCGTAATCGACACCAGTGGTCTACACTGCCCGATGCCATTACTCAAATTAAAAATGGCATTGCGCAATCACGCTGATGGAACACCAATTCGCTTAATTTCCACTGACCCAATGAGTCAGCAAGATATCAAAAGGTATTGTGAAATTGCGGGATTAAGGTTTGAACAGCAAATGGATAATGAGATTAAAAAGACTCATTTTATATTTGATATTGAGAAAACTATCTAAGACAAGAATAATCTATGAACTTTACCAGTGTTGGATTTTTTTCAAATGATACCGATAAAGATATTACAATATATCTTGAAATGCTTTGTGAAGAAATTCACGTATCACCCAACCAAAGCTTTGAACTTCTGATAGAAGATATACAGGATGCTCTTCCTGTTACTATAAATTATGTCAAAAGCGGTCTACAAATTTATCCGCATCGTGCATTACCCAATTGGTTAATCATATTTAATGGACAACGAATCAGGTCTGACTATCCAACCATTTTAAAAGATTACGAATAACCGTATTGAATTTAATGTTTTCATACGCAATTTATATTTTTATCGAATAAAAAATAAGCTAAATTAGGCTATAGTCTATCCATGTACATGATCATGTAAAAAAGCACAGGGCAAAGTAGTATTCAAAAAAAGGAATCGCCAAATGAGCTCATTTTCAGCAATCGTAGAAACCGAAGTCGCTGGGCAACTTGATACAGTCTTTAAACATATCGTACCGATTGAACTCGCTTCTATTTTCACAGGATACGGCCCACTTCCATCCGTAACTGGCACATTGAATCAAACAGGTGCTTGGGATGCCGCAGGACAAACGCGTACAGTGACATTATCAGATGGCAGTTCCGCAAGCGAACAACTCACGAAATACGATGCTCCGAATTATTTCAGCTATACAGTCAGTGGATTTACTGGTGCATTACGTTTTCTGTCTATGTCTGCTGATGGCGAATGGTGGTTTGATACCAACCCTACAACTGGCGGGACACGGATTAAATGGCACTATTCATTCAATGCACGATCTGTATTTGCAGCACCTATTCTTTGGTTCGTCACTCATGCCCTATGGCGTGGCTATATGAATAAAGCTCTAACATTATCCAAAGACCAAATTGAAGGTCATAAAAAAAGCTGATGTAATTTTTACATCAGCTTTTAATCAATCAAGTATTTAGACTCAATTTTAAAAATTAATAACCAGCACGACTAGACAGCATAGCTTCTTTCATTTGCTTAATCGCCACTTCTAATCCAACAAAAATACTATCAGCAATCAACGCATGACCAATGTTCAACTCATGGATGCCATAGATTCGAGCAATCGGTGCGACATTACTTAAATTCAAACCATGCCCCGCATTCACAATCAGCTCAAGATCCAATGCATAAGCTGTCACATCAGTAATGCGCTCTAACTCTAACAATTGATGTTCACCTGTCGTTTCAGCATATCGACCAGTATGCAGCTCAATCACAGGAGCACTACACGCAATCGCAGCATCAATCTGATGAATATTTGCATCAATAAAAAGAGAAACCTGACAACCAGCTTTTGTTAATTGTGCGACAGCCTGCTCAACCTTCTTATGATACTTGACCACATCCAGACCACCCTCGGTAGTCAATTCTTGACGCTTTTCAGGAACAAGGCACACATGTTGTGGTTTTACTTCACAAGCAAAATCAATCATAAAATCCGTTACCGCAATCTCAAGATTCATCCGTGTCTGCAATAAAGGACGCATTCGTCTCACATCTTCATCTTGAATATGCCGACGATCTTCTCGCAAATGCAACGTAATGCCATCTGCGCCTGCGCGCTCACAAAGCAATGCCGCCTCAACAGGATCAGGATAGGTCGTGCCACGCGCTTGACGCAATGTCGCTACGTGATCAATATTTACACCTAAAAGAAGTGACATGGTTGAACTCCTGAATCCATAAAGCAGTACAATCGAAATTGATCATTAGAATAACAACAAATGATGTTTGATAAAGAATTAATTATGCAAATAATCACAAATCTTTTTCTTTTTAATTTGATATCTTAGGTTTACTCGCAATCCAAAGTGCACGACTTTTCAAAGGCTTATCACCTAGCTGGACAGCAAGAGCATTACGCAGGACACGCGTCAGCATGGAAAGACAATCTGGCGTTGTTGCATTGTGAACAAATGATTGGAAATCACTCACCGCAAGAATGGATGCACCTGTTTCGCCTGAAGAATGTAAAGCAAAACCTTCACCACGCTGATAGCGATACAGTGCATTTGGATCAATCGGTTCCCCTAACCAATCCGATTGGAAATCAATTGCATATCCTAATTGTTCAAGTAAAACAAGCTCAAAACGACGTAGCGTTGCAATCAATGATTGTTTCTCAGAAAGCGCTTGTAAAGCATTTGCATAAGCTCGAACAACTTCTGGCAACGCTTCCTGATGCGGCAACAAACGCACCAGTAATTCATTCAAATAAAAACCTGCAAATAAAGCATCACCAATCATCGTGATCGCTGAACCAGCAGCTTCGGCTTTAGCAAAAGTTTTTAAAGCAGATTTCCCTGTTACAAATAACAATGTCGGTTGATAAAGCGTACCAACATTCTGTCTTGCAACCCCATCAATTCGTCCCGCTTCAAATGACAAGAAATTGACCAACTTGCTATTTTCACGATAAGCACGCTGGTGTAATACATAACCATGAAGCGGTTCATTGCGCATCGCCAATTCCGTTTAAAGATACGACTTTGATTCTGATATCACCAAGAGTAATCACACGCTAGACCAATTCGAAATAATTACCCTTATTTCTTACTATCATCTGATTTACTTGAATCATCACTCTTGCTTGAATCATCTTTTTTCTTGCTATCTGGCGTCAACAAATCAACTGTTCCACCAACAACAGCAACCGTACCTTTTACTGTGTATTTAGTGACATCATATGCAACACCTAACGGTACTGTCACAATATCAGTAATACATCCTGACAACAAAGTACATGCCAATGTAATTGCAACAATTGAGATTTTCTTCATCAGTACAGCCTTATCAGTGCTAAATAATCCATTTATATCCAATCAATATCGATTAGATATCACCATATCCCAGGCTTTTCAGGGCTCGCTCATCATCTGACCAACCACCTTTTACCTTCACCCATAGGGTGAGCATAATTTTTTGCTCAAGCAGTTTTTCCATATCTTGACGCGCTTCTACACCAATTTGCTTTAAGCGAGAACCTTTATCACCAATTACAATCGCTTTTTGACCTTGGCGTTCGACCAAAATCGTCGCATCAATAAATGTACAAGCCGCTTTAATCTGACCATTTGGTTTAACAGCTTGAGGTTCTTGCTTAAAACTCTCGATTTGCACGGTCAAATCATACGGAATTTCTTCACCTAATTGACGCATGATTTTTTCACGAATAATCTCTGAAACCAAGAAACGTGCTGAACGATCGGTAATCTGATCCAACCCATAAAGTGGTGGAGAAAATGGCAAATGCTGTGCAATCACTTCATGTAAACGATCCAAATTAGAACCGCGCAAAGCAGACACAGGCACAATATCGCTAAACTTCATTCGTGTCGATAAACGCTCAATATGCGGAAGCAGCGTATTCTTATTATCCAAAGTATCTGATTTATTAATCACAAGAACGACTGGCATTTCTGCATGAATCAGCTTTTCAAGCACCAACTCATCATCTGGAACCCACTTCAAAGCATCAACAACGAATAAAACCAAATTAACATCACGCAGCGCGGAAGTTGCAGCCTTATTCATCATTCGATTGATCGCACGCACTTCTTTTTTATGCATCCCCGGCGTATCAACATAAACCGCTTGCACGTTATCTCGCGTATTAATACCTACAATCTTATGGCGTGTTGTTTGTGGTTTACGAGAGGTTATTGATAGTTTCTGACCCAGTAAATGATTCATCAACGTTGATTTTCCCACATTCGGGCGACCAACAATGGCAACAAAACCCGCACGAAAATCAGCAGGAACATCAGGAGAGTTTTTGAAAAACTGGTTAATTAAATCATCTGCTTGACCACCAGCACTTCCAGAACTAGCAGATTCACTCTGGTCAGCCAAATCAATTTTATGATACGACAAGGCATCAAGCTCTTCTTGCATTACATTTTCAGGAAAGTTATCTGGAAGGTCACGATTAGTTTGAGTCATAAAGAAATATCGCTAATAAAGGATGGAGGTGATCTCGAAAACATAAAATAGATGCATTCGAACATTTGTTCTATCTGAATAAAAAATCTGTATTGAATAGATTTATATTGCAGACTCATTGATGATTATCCACAACAATCATATCAACGCTTCAATTGAATCTAACCTTTAGCAGCCTCTAAAGTTGCTAACAACTGACTCGCCGCACTTTGCTCTGCATACCGACGACTCTGCCCCAAACCAACCGTAATCGGTGCGCCTTCAACTCGACATTGGACAGTAAAAGTCTGGTTATGCGCCTCACCTTGCGTTGCAGTTAGCGTGTATTCTGGCAATGGTAAATGCTTCGATTGTAGTAGCTCTTGTAAGCGTGTTTTAGGATCTTTTAAAGTATCTTTGGGCTCAAGTGTACCCATATAAGGTTCATACCACTTTAAGACAATACTTCTAACAATATTTAAATCTGATGAGTCTAAATAAATTGCACCAATAAGTGCCTCTACAGCATCTGCCAAAATAGATTCACGGCGATGACCACCACTTTTCATCTCACCACTACCTAAAATGAGATGCTCACCCAGCTTGAGATCTCTGGCAATCGCAGCCAGAGAATCCTGACGAACCAAAGTAGAACGAAGGCGAGTTAAACGACCTTCATCTTCATTTGGAAAACGCTCATACAAATAGCACGCGATCACAACACCAAGCAAAGCATCACCCATAAATTCTAGTCGTTCGTAATTAGACTTAGAACTTACAGAGCGATGGGTTAATGCCTGTTGACACAATTGAGGTTGAGTAAACTGATACCCCAACTGCTTCTGTAAACGAACAAACTTCAAAGATACTGTCATTAACTCCGCGCACTACTTCTATAATTCATAAAATCTTTAACGATCAATTAACCACCAGCCTTAATTGCTTTCTGGTCAAATGTCTTTTCAAAATGTACAACTACATCAATATTCCCAATAAAGTTATGGCGTACTTCATATTTTTTAATGATCTGAATTCCACCATCATTTGTAACCGTCAACCGATCTTCGGCTTTCATATCTCGAAGACCATTCATATCGAACTGTTGATTAAATCCATTCATCAATGTGGTCGGATCTACATTGCTTGCCTCAGCCTTCAACCGTTCCTCAACTATTTTATTAATCGTAAAATCATCCATATAGGCATTCCCAACGGCTAAAAAGAACTGTAAGCCAAAGAATGCGATAAATATCAGAGCTACAATGCCCCAATAGGATACTCCTCGCTGTCCACGCATATTCATTCCCCTGTCTGCGCTAAATTCTTATATAAATATACAACAATCCGAGTGCTTAGTTAATCACACCATCGCGCTGAAAGCTAGGCAAATGAAAACCTGGCTCTTTATGCATCCAAACATAGACTGCACGACCCGCTAAATTCTCATCTGGCACAAAACCCCAGAAGCGACTATCTGCGCTTTGGTCACGATTATCACCCATCATAAAATAATGCTTAGCAGGCACGGTCACTTCCCAATGATGACCATTACTTGCAACAAACTCACCGCTATTCAATGAATTAACAAATGGTGCTTGAGACGCACTCCAAACATCATTGAGCTCACGTGTTACATGAGAATGCGTACCCATCTGCTCTTGAAAGAAATGCTCATACGTTGGATCACCCATATCGGGTATCGCGACCTTTGAAATCGCTTGTCCATTAATGGTCAAAACACCTTCGTTATAAACAATTTTATCACCTGGCAAACCAATCACACGCTTAATATAGTTCACTGAAGGATTCAAAGGATAACGGAATACAGCAACCTCTCCTCGTTTTGGCTCACCACTATCAATAATTTTAGTATTAAGGATTGGTAAGCGAATACCAAAATCAAATTTATTGACAAGGATAAAATCGCCAGTCTTTAGCGTCGGATTCATTGACTCTGAAGGAATATTAAATGGTTCAAAAATAAATGAACGAACAACGAGTACGAGTGCTAATACAGGGAAAAAATCATAAGACAGCCCAATCCATATCGACTCTTTAGCGATCTGTTTCGCCTTAAATTGTTTATGCTGCTTCCAAATCAGTTTATCCAGCACCCAAATGATAAAAAATATCAGTGTCACTGGAACAAGTATCAAATTAAAATCAAAATCCATTGCAGCATAACCTTCTTATTAGAATCTGTTGGCTCAACTTGCATTGAGGCAAACAGATCGATATGCAAAATTAAGCTGTTGTTTGATCATTATTCAACAATGATCAAACAACATACTATCTTAAATTTATTTCTTATCCACTTTCAGCACAGCAAGGAACGCTTCTTGTGGAATTTCAACACTACCCACTTGCTTCATGCGCTTCTTACCTTCTTTCTGTTTGTTCAACAATTTTTTCTTACGTGATACGTCACCGCCATAACATTTCGCGATCACGTTTTTGCGCATTGCTTTCACAGTTGAACGGGCAATAATTTGACTGCCAATCGCTGCTTGAATCGCTACATCAAACATTTGACGAGGGATTAAATCTTTCATTTTCTCAACTAATGAATTGCCACGGAATCGTGCATCTTCCATATGCGAAATCATTGCCAAAGCATCGACTTTTTCACCATTGATCAGCACGTCAACTTTAACCAAACGCGCAGGTTGGAATCGTACAAAATTGTAATCCAATGAAGCAAAACCACGAGATACTGATTTCAAGCGATCAAAGAAATCGAGTACAACTTCTGCTAATGGAATCTCAAAAGTGACTGACACTTGATTACCCAAGAATTTCAAATCTTTTTGTACACCACGACGTTCGATACACAAAGTCATTACGTTACCCAAGTAATCTTGAGGGACGAGAATATGACATTCAGCAATCGGTTCGCGAAGTTCTTCTGTCGTGCTGCCATCTGGCATTTTTGATGGGTTATCCACCAAAACAACATCACCATTCTTTTGTACAGCTTCATAAATAACGGTTGGCGCAGAAGTAATAAGATCAAGATTGTATTCACGTTCTAGACGCTCTTGGACGATTTCCATGTGCAACATGCCAAGGAAGCCACAACGGAATCCAAAGCCCAACGCATCGGAAGATTCTGGTTCGAAAAATAACGCAGAGTCGTTGATTTTTAATTTCTGGAGTGCATCACGGAATGCTTCGAAATCACTGGAATCAATTGGAAATAAACCTGCATAAACCTGTGGTTTTACCTTCTTAAATCCAGGCAATACTTCAACATCGGGTGTCGATTGCAGCGTGATCGTATCGCCGACTGGTGCACCAAAAATATCTTTAATTCCTGCAATCACGAAGCCCACTTCACCGGCTTCAAGATGTTTAGTTTCAAAATGCTTAGGGTTAAATACACCAACAGATGACACTGGGTGACTTTGTCCTGTGGATTTCACCAGCATCTTGTCGCCTTTCTTGATACGGCCATGACGGACACGCACTAGTGACACAACACCTAAATAGTTGTCAAACCAAGAGTCAATAATCAATGCTTGCAGCGGCGCATCAGCATCGCCTTCTGGCGGTGGAATGCGGTCAACGAGAGCAACTAAAAGATCATCAATCCCTAAACCAGTTTTTGCAGAAACACGCGGTGCATCATCGGCTGCGATTCCGATAATTTCTTCAATTTCATGAATCACGCGTTCTGGTTCAACTTGCGGCAAGTCGATTTTATTCAAGACAGGAACAACTTCTAAACCTTGCTCAATCGCGGTATAGCAGTTTGCAACTGATTGTGCTTCTACGCCTTGCGCAGCATCAACAACAAGCAACGCACCTTCACACGCAGCCAAACTACGAGATACTTCATAGGAAAAGTCGACGTGACCCGGTGTATCAATAAAATTTAATTGATAACGTTCACCATTTGGGTGATCGAAATACAAAGTGACAGAATGCGCTTTGATGGTAATACCACGTTCGCGTTCCAAATCCATTGAATCCAGTACTTGCGCCTGCATTTCACGATCTTGCAATCCACCACAACGCTGAATAAAGCGATCCGCCAAAGTTGATTTACCATGGTCGATATGGGCAATAATCGAGAAATTACGAATATTCTTGATATTAGAGTGACTTGTACTAGATGACATTCAACAGAATCCGAAATTTAACACATAAATTTGTACATAAAATTGTACGCGATGAGAAACGCAGCATAAGAACATAACTGGCGTGCGTATAGTATATAGCATTAAATCCGTAGGCAATAAAAAACAGCCAACTTAGTCAATTCTAAGTGGCTGTCTATTGCTAATTACACTGATCTAGTTTTTTATTTGAATCACACACTAAGTGAGAAACAAACTAAAACAACCTTACATCTCTACAGCATCATCTGCAATATCATATCCGCCATTTTCAAACTCCAACTCAAGTTCTTCAGTTTCAAATTCAAATGCAGCATTTACTTTAATCTTTAACATTTTTCGTACTTTCCTTAACTACCGACCCTATGCAAGCATAGGATTTTCAATCATTATTTCTCTTGATATACCATTGTTTACTTATTAAAAAATAACATTCTATCTAGAGAATTCTCAATTAAACTCACACAGATCTAATTTTTTGCTTATTAAGAAGCCATAAACAATTTGTATGAGTAATGGTGTGTATTTGATCACACCAACATGCAGATGCTATGACGAATTTATTTCAAATATATGAAAAATAGTGATGATCATTGACATGATATTTAGACATATTGAAGCGTAAACTTTTTCAGTCAATAACGCAGAAACATACCTATTATTTTAATGAAGCAAACACTATCAATCCAAAATGAGACATTTTGCACAATACTACATGCACATCTATATGATGTGGCTAAGTTTATACAATGTTATACACATAGTTATCAACACCTACAATGTATCAATATATTACAGATGTGTGAATTTAGCTCATTTGTTGCAGCAAATCTTGCAAAAAGGCTAATCGCTCTTTTTCATCGGTTAAATTTGCATTCACTCGCAAACGACGACCGCCTTCCATTTTATAAAAATTTGGTTTGGCTTGAATGATTTTAATAATCTTTATTGCTTCAACAGGTGTGTCGGTGGCAAATTCGATAATGCCGCCTTTGGCATTAAAGTCCATTTTTTCGATGCCTAGTTTTTCTGCGACTAAGCGTAAACGATGGACATGAAAAAGATTTTGACCTTGTAATGGCAATAAACCAAAACGATCAATCATTTCTACACGAATTTCATTCAGTGCGTCTTCAGTCGAAACATGGCTAATGCGTTTGTAAAACAATAGACGTTGATGAACATCACCAAGATAAGCATCAGGAATGAGCGCCGGCAGATTTAAATTAATATCACTGGTGAGTGACAGCGGTGCTTCAAGATTTGGCGCTTTGCCATTTTGAATCGCCTTAGTCGCGCGCTCCAGCATATCCATATACAGACTAAAACCAATCGCCTGCATGTTGCCACTTTGTTCTTCGCCTAGTAGCTCACCTGCCCCGCGAATTTCCAAATCCTCAGTCGCAAGGATAAAACCCGCGCCCAAATTGGCAGCACGTTGAATCGCATCAAGACGTTTTTCGGCATCACCTTTGAGATTTTTAATCGAAGGTACTGTCAGATAAGCATAAGCTTGATGATGCGAACGACCCACACGACCGCGTAATTGATGGAGCTGCGCCAAGCCAAGTTTGTCGGCACGTTCGATGATAATAGTATTGGCATTTGGCACATCAATGCCTGTTTCGATGATCGTCGAACAGACCAAAATATTGGCTTGCTTGTGATAGAACGCTTGCATGACTTGTTCGAGTTCACGCTCGCGCATTTGTCCGTGAGCCACAGCAACACGCGCTTCTGGAATCAATGCACGAAGTTCATTGGCAGCACGTTCGATGCTATCGACATCATTATGTAGGAAATAAACCTGACCGCCACGCAGCAATTCACGCAGAATCGCTTCTTTCAGCGCAGTACTGGTTTTCTCGATGACAAAAGTTTTCACTGCCAAACGGCGCGCAGGCGGTGTAGCAATAATCGATAAATCACGAATACCTGAAAACGCCATATTCAGCGTTCTTGGAATTGGTGTCGCCGTTAAAGTCAGCATATCGACATCAGCGCGCAAGGCTTTGATTTTTTCCTTATCACGTACACCGAAGCGATGTTCTTCATCGACAATCATTAAGCCAAGATCGTGAAAGCCTACGCCCTCTTGAATCAGCTTATGCGTACCAATCACAATATCGACTTTACCAACCGCTAAGTCTTCCAACACTCTCGTATGGTCTTTTTTGCTACCGAAACGTGACAACACTTCGATGCGCACAGGCCAATCTGCAAAACGATCCATAAAATTTTCATAATGCTGTTGCGCGAGCAGCGTCGTTGGCACAAGCACTGCAACTTGTTTTCCGCCATGCACAGCAACAAATGCCGCGCGCATTGCGACTTCAGTTTTACCAAAACCCACATCACCACAGACCAAGCGATCCATCGGCTTGGTTTGCTTCATATCATGGATGGCTGCCGTGATTGCATTGGCTTGATCAGGTGTTTCTTCAAATGAAAACTGGCTGGAAAACAAATCATAGGCATGTTCATCGACGGTAAAGGCATTACCCTCTCGTGCTTGTCGACGTGCTTGGATATTAAGTAACTCTGCTGCGACATCGTGGATTTTCTCTAAAGCCTTGCGCTTAGCTTTACTCCATGTATCCGTGCCGAGTTTATGCAGTGGTGCATGATCTGGATCACCGCCGCTATAACGGCTGATGAGTTGTAAGTTGGCAACAGGAACATAAACCTTTGCATTATCAGCATAATCGAGCTGTACAAACTCATGCGTTTGCTTATCAATTTCTAAAGTAACCAAACCGCCGTAACGCCCAACCCCGTGATCAATATGCACGACAGGCGCACCAATCGACAGCTCAGACAAACTGCGAACGAGAAACTCTTCTGAAACCTCAGAAACTTTACGGCGACGACGCTGAATAACACGCTGACCAAACAGCTGATTTTCAACCACAATCGCAAGTTGATTATCAAGCAATAATCCACGTTCAAGTGCTGCTGTACCTAGCGCAAGTGGCATCTCTGAAGTGAGAAAATCATTCAAATTATCAATTAAATGAATTTTGCCAAGTGCTGGCGCAAGTAGTTCGCGTAATGTTTCACGGCGTCCAGCACTTTCTGCAATCAGCAGAACGCGACCTTTAAAGGTATCGACGAAATTAGACAGCGCGTGGATTGGAAATTCGTTTTTATGATCAATGGGTAATTGTGGTGGTACTTGAGCTTGAAGATTAAATGTTCCTGCACGCTGACTAAACTCTTGTTCAGATAGAATCAAGCGACCAAAGGATTTAAGCCGTCCAAACAACTCATTAACCGTGAGAAATAATTCATTCGGCGGCAGGATTGGCAATTCAATGTTATGACGACGATCTTCATAACGTTGATTAATGTCTACCCAGAAATGATCAAGCGCAGGATCAACTTCCGAATCCATCACGATCAACGTCAATTCAGGCAAATAATCAAATAGCGTACCGCCTTCGATGTATTCATCACGCGCAAAAAATAACGGCTGGTAATACTCCAAGCCTTGCGCGAAAACACCATTAATCACATCCTGGTAAAATGGAATACGCTTCGGACTTGCATCAGGAAACAGATCACCAAAACGCTCACGGAACATGCCGCGACCATCAATCAGTGGAAACTCTTGAGCAGGCAATAAACGAAAATTTTCGGTATGCGTGGTTGTACGTTGAGTTTCCGCATCGAAATAACGAAGTGATTCCACTTCATCATCAAACAACTCAATCCGAATGGGCTGTGCTTGCCCCATCGGAAAAATATCCATCAAACTGCCGCGCAGTGCATATTCTCCGGGTTCAAATACCGTTTCAACAGCGCGATAACCCGCACGACTTAAACGCTGACGCTGTGCCTCAAAGTTCAGCTTCTGTCCTTTTTTAATATCAAAATGCTGACCGAGTAACCATTTTGGTGGCGCTATACGCTGAGCAAGTGTGGTTGCAGCAACGAGGACAATCCCTTGTTGGGGAATATTGGATAGTAATGAAAGACGTTCAGAAATAATGCTTTGATGAACAGATAAGCGGTCATACGGCAAGGTTTCCCAATCAGGAAACACATGCGGAGTCACACCGAAGAAACGCAACTCTTCATCAATCAAGCTGACTTGCGCGCTGTCTTTTGCCACCATTAGAATTAGATTTGGCGACCGTTTTACAAGTTCTGCCAAAACTAATGATGGTAAAGCACCTTTCAGATTGCCCAACCAGCGGCGCTTGCCAGCAGGGATCTGTATTAAAGGCTCTGTAATCTGGTTGAGATCAGACAAGACAGCAAGCGTCATGGAAGATTAGCCTTCTTTACGTCGCATGTGCGGGAATAAAATCACGTCACGGATACTTGCCGCATCCGCAAATAGCATGACCAAACGATCGATACCAATACCCTGACCTGCTGTCGGTGGCAAACCGTATTCCAAGGCTTCAACGAAGTCCGCATCGAAGTGCATCGCTTCATCATCACCTGCATCTTTTTCAGCAACTTGCTGACGGAAACGTTCAGCTTGATCAATCGGATCATTCAACTCGCTGAAACCATTTGCTAATTCACGACCACCAATAAAGAACTCAAAACGATCAGTGATATGAGGATTGTGGTCGTTACGACGCGCAAGCGGTGAAGTTTCTGCTGGATATTCTGTGATGAAAGTCGGTTGACGCAGTTTGGTTTCAACCGTTTCTTCAAACACGATGGTTTGTAATTTACCCAAACCAAAACCTTCTTTAACTTTTTCTTTCAGCACAGTTTGTACAAAGTTCGCCAAGAACTCGCGGTCTTGTACTTGTTCAGCACTGATTTCTGGATTGTGTTCACGAATCGCATCAGCCATAGAAATCTTTTTATATGGACCTTTGAAGCTAAACACTTCACCTTGATACGGCACATCCGTTGAACCCAAGATTTGCAGTGCCAAATGCTCCAACATATCTTCGGTCAGCTTCATCAAATCTTTGTAATCTGCATACGCTTGATAGAACTCAATCATCGTAAATTCAGGATTATGACGTGTTGAAACCCCTTCATTACGGAAGTTACGATTGATCTCAAACACACGTTCAAAACCACCAACCACCAAACGCTTCAAATAAAGTTCAGGCGCAATACGAAGATACAACTCCATATCCAGCGCATTATGATGCGTTGCAAACGGACGTGCAGCCGCACCACCTGGGATGACGTGCATCATCGGTGTTTCAACTTCCATAAAACGTTCATTCAGCAAGAATTGACGAATACCTGCAATCACTTGTGCACGAATTTTGAAAGTTTTACGGGTTTCATCATTGGTGATCAAATCCAAATGACGTGCACGGTATTTCGCTTCGGTATCACTTAAACCATGGAACTTATCAGGCAATGGACGCAATGATTTCGTCAGTAATTCGATGCTTGTAGCATGAACCGAGAGCTCGCCCATTTTGGTGCGGAACACATAGCCTTCCACACCAACGATGTCACCCAAATCCCAAGTTTTGAAATCTTCATAGGTTGCTTCGTCGATGTCATTCTTCGATACATAAAGCTGAATACGACCGCTCATATCTTGAATAGTCAAGAAGCTTGCTTTACCCATAACGCGCTTCAACATCACGCGACCAGCAAGTTGCACAACAACTTTATCGTTTTCAGCAAGTTGTTCTTGTGTCACATCAGCATAAGTATCATGCAAATCTTGCGCATAATGATTACGACGGAAGGTATTCGGGAACGCATTACCGCCTGTTGCGGCAGTCTTTTCTTGAATCGCTTTCAGCTTGGCATGACGTTGGGCAATCAGTTCATTTTCTGAGACTTGAGGTTCTGTGGTCACTGATTTTTCAGAGTTTGCTGGAAATTGCCCTTGCTGCGTCATGGTGTATCTCTTGATAAGCTTAATGAAATCGGAAACGTGCCGAATTGAAAAATAAAAAGGCTAAAAAATTTAGGCGAAGAATAGCAGATTTATAGGATTGGTTCATGCCAAACCGCCTAGTTATCAGTCATATTTGCATAAAAAAACACCCACATCATGCGGGCGTTTTCATTAACACAATCAATCCGAGAATTGGAAATTAAGCATTTAAAGCCTTTTCAATATCACCAACCATTGATTCTGGCTTAGTGGTTGGCGCATAACGGTCGATCACATTACCGTCTTTACCCACCAAGAACTTAGTGAAATTCCACTTCACCGCCTCACTACCCAAGATGCCTTTCGCTTCTTTAGTCAGAAATTTGTACAGTGGATGAGCATCGCTACCATTCACATCAATCTTGGCAAACATTGGGAAGCTTACGCCGTAGTTACGTTGGCAAAACTCGCCTATTTCACTATTTGCACCTGGATCTTGTGAAGCAAACTGATTGCAAGGGAAGCCCAGAACAACTAAACCTTTCTCTTTATATTGCTCAAAAACTTTTTCCAGACCTTCAAATTGCGGCGTAAAGCCACATTTGCTGGCAGTATTCACAATCAGTAGCACCTTGCCACGATAATCCGCAAAACTTTGATCGCCACCTTCCAGTTTCTCTGCGCTGAAATCATAAATGCTTGTCATGTAAATTTTCCTTTAAAATTAAGTGTTCATTCAAAAATATGAATTCAACCATTTAAATACCCGACTGAGATTAGACCTACTTCTCTAAGTCCGCAATCCCCAAACATCAACTCTACGTTCATTAATTCTTGATCGTTCAATCAACAGCGATTATTAGCCAACGAATACTCATTTTTCCTCAAGATTCAAGCATGCTGAATTAATACAGTAGCGCAATCCACCTGCCTGTCTTGGTCCATCATTAAACACATGCCCTAAGTGTGAACCACAATGATGACAAGTCACTTCAGTGCGAATCATGCCGTGACTCAAATCACGATGTTCATCGACGTTTTCATCTTCCAAAGGTCGTGTAAAGCTTGGCCAGCCACAGCCTGAATCAAACTTATCTTCTGAACTGAATAACTCTGTATTGCAGCCCTTGCAACGATATACGCCTTCCGTCTTAGTATCCCAGTACACACCTGTAAACGCAGGCTCAGTACCTTTCTGGCGTAAAATACGATACTCATCTGCCGTAAGCTCCTGACGCCACTCCTGATCG
The DNA here is from genome assembly GCA_030149815.1 of Aquirhabdus sp. GTDB lineage: Bacteria > Pseudomonadota > Gammaproteobacteria > Pseudomonadales > Moraxellaceae > Aquirhabdus. Next base: position 43,897 of record JASLHI010000014.1, read on the forward strand.
GTTTTATGAACTGTAGACATAAAGCTCTCCTGATTTGATGCTGACTCACATTAATATGAATGTGCCATATTTTTCAATTAATTCATGTGTTAAATCGGTTAATTCTTTGGACAAATCAGCATAATAACAGCAAAAAACTATCTACCAAAAAAAACAGATAGATAGCTCAGTGTTTTGAATTATTTTTACATAAAAACACACAATAATTGTTTGGATAGGCATATATCAATCCTACTTTATACGATAGAATGCTAAACATAACTCATCTTATCCAACTTTTTTTGACATCATCAGTATTCTTAGAGCAATCTCAAATGTATTTCGTGACCAAGAAAAATAACATTCAAGTTCTTGTTTATTCTGGATATGATTCAGAAAAAAAACGTGCAACGTCCAAAAATCTAGGCACATTTAAGATAGATACTTATGCACTATCTACCTTACTGAAGAGTAATATTACGATTCAACCTGAAGACGACGATGCAACTCAACGTCTTAAAACTGAATATCGCCAGCAAATTGAATCAAAAATAGATGAATTAAAACATTCATCTACTCCTAATGAATCAATACAGAATTTCCGTAAAAACGTTTCAAAAACCACCGTTTCATCCACGACTACACCTCACATCAAGAGTCCTATCATGCCTCGTCAAATCGGTAAATCTGCAAAACTCGATAAAGTCTGTTACGACATTCGTGGACCATTGCTGAAAGCCGCAAACGCGATGGAAGAACAAGGGCATAAAATTATCAAACTGAATATCGGCAACCCCGCCCCATTCGGTTTTGAATCGCCACAAGAAATTTTGTCAGATATCTCTTTAAATCTACCGAATGCTGTCGGTTATAGCGATTCGAAAGGTATTTTCTCTGCGCGTAAAGCGGTATTGCAGTATTACCAACAAAAAGGCATGCAAGATGCTGTGAACGTGAATGACGTTTACATTGGTAATGGGGTGTCTGAACTCATCGTCATGTCTATGCAAGCACTGCTCAATACTGGCGATGAAATGTTAATTCCGATGCCAGACTACCCACTATGGACTGCATCGGTGAATCTTGCTGGTGGTCAGGCTGTGCATTACAAATGTGATGAAGAAAATCATTGGTATCCTGATATTGCTGATATGGAAGCAAAGATCACTGCACACACACGCGGTATCGTGATTATCAATCCAAATAATCCAACGGGTTCAGTCTACCCACGTCATATTTTGCAGCAGATCGTAGATTTGGCACGTAAGCATGATTTGATTTTGTTTGCGGATGAAATCTACGACAAAATTATTTATGACGGCATTGAGCAAGTCTCTGTCGCGACGCTTGCACCCGATTTGTTGTGCATTACTTTCAACGGCTTGTCTAAGTCGCATCGTGTTGCAGGTTTCCGCGCAGGCTGGATGCTGATTTCAGGCAATAAATCCAATGCAGGAAGTTATATCGAAGGTTTGGATATGCTGGCATCGATGCGCTTATGTGCCAATGTACCAGCGCAATACTCGATTCAAACCGCGCTCGGTGGATACCAAAGCATTAACGACCTTATTCGCCCAGGTGGACGTTTTTATGAGCAACGCAATATCGCTTGGCAGATGCTCAATGAAATCCCTGGTGTATCATGCGTCAAACCTGAAGGTGCGCTGTATTGTTTCCCGCGTTTAGATCCTAAGGTTTATCCGATTGAGGATGATACGAGTTTTATGCTGGAGCTATTGAAGGCAGAGAAAGTCTTGCTCGTACAAGGAACTGGATTTAACTGGCCGACACCAGATCACTTCCGTGTGGTGTTCCTACCCGCAGAAAGTGAACTCAAAGAAGCCATGACTCGAATTGGTAGATTCTTGGCAACAAAACGTTAATTATTTAGCGAAAAAAAACCACGCTGATCCCATGCGTGGTTCTTTATATTAAACAATCAATAAAAATGTGATTAAAATCACATTAACCATTGCTCAAACTGAATACTTATTGCACTATAACATCCATAATTTTATCCTTGAGCAAAATTCTGCTCATCAACAATCAAATTTTAAAGTACGTAGGATTACTCTATGCACAAAAACTTAAAATCCGCTTTACTCCTTGGATTATCCCTGACGTTCATGCAATCTGCTGCATTCGCTGATTCAAGCACATCAGACGCATCACAAGTACAAAATCCAGAACCATCTCTAGAAGCACGAGGATTATGGCAAGACCCTCAAACTAAACTGATTTGGTCACGTTGCTCCCTTGGTCAGGCTTGGACTGGGCGTGAATGTACAGGCACACCAGAACAACTGACTTGGAAAGATGCAAAAGAAGCTGTAAAAAATGCTCGAACTGATGATAAAGATGACTGGCGTCTACCAACACTCTATGAATTAAAGTCTTTAAAACTTAGAGATGCAGGAAACCAAGAAACTAGCAAGTATCCTTGGTTCTACAAACCTGATGGTGCGGATGGGTATGGCTGGTACTGGTCATCAACACCTTACAGTTATTTTGGTGGAAGTTATGCTTGGGCAGTCGACTTAGATACAGGTAAAGGCGACTATATTGATAAAGAACGAAATATCCGTTTATTCTTAGTCCGTAAACCTAAGTAATCACAAAAAGTAAAAGACAAATACAAGGTAAACTACATTCACATAATGTGCTTTACCTCAAAATCCAAATATAAAACCTCACCTTCTCCACACGATCTGCACACTATGCACTTTGGATTTTACAAATGTGTCAGTGTTGTTCTAAACAGGTAGCCCCTTAAAATTCCCTCTTATACTAAAAAAGAGCCAAATAGATAACTTTCTATATCGGTTATTTTTTGGTTTTTAACGTTGATTTTATTTATTCAGGAGCACCATCATGAAAAAAATCATTGTTCCAATCCTTATGGTCATGGCGTTAAGCCTTGGCGGTTGTATTATTGATCCTTATTGGTACCCTCATCATCATCATTGGGATTAAAACGTTACGACTTTAAATTGTCATTCACGCTATAAAGTAATTTATAACAGCAACTTGCAAGTAAAAGCAGTAATCAGAAGATCAATACACTCTTGAAGTGCAAATCTTCTGATTTTTGATCTTGATTCAATCTGTCATCATTGACCTTCAATCACCACTAATATGCTGAACAGCATTTTGTCTCTCTAGTCACGTTTCTATTAAAAATTTTCCACTGAGCTAAGCCCATTCGACCGATATGCCCGTGTTATCATCGCCCTCTCCTTGTGATCGGTAATCGCAACCAAGGGATTTCATCGTAAACGTGGGACGTGATATGACTTTTATTCATCTGGGTGTACATAGCGAATTTTCTATTATTGATTCGATTGCTCGTGTTGACGAACTTGTCAAACAAGCAGCTGTCTGTAATATGCCCGCGCTTGCACTCACTGACTTATCCAATCTCCACGCTGCTGTTAAGTTTTATAAAGCTTGTCGTTCTGAAGGAGTCAAACCGATTCTCGGGAGCGAGGTACGGTTAGAAGATAATCTGGGTCGTGTCACATTACTTGCCATGAATCAGATTGGCTGGAGACATCTGACCGAAGTGGTATCACAAGGTTATATTGAAGGTTTAACACTCGGTACGCCGCTCATCAAAACCCAATGGATATTTAATAAAAATAATGGTTTGATTGTGCTACTTGGGCAAAATAGTGATGTCGGTCAAGCACTCAGAAGCGCAACACCTGAGCGTGCCGAAACATTACTTGAAACATGGCGTAACCACTTTGGCGATCGAATTTATCTCACCATTTCACGAACAGGTCGCATCGGCGAAAGCGCTTACGTCGAAGCCGTATTAGAACTTGCAGAACGCTTACAAATTCCAGTTGTTGCACAGAACGATGTCCGCTTTCTAGTCAGTGATGATTTTGATGCGCATGAAGCTCGCGTCTGTATTGCTAGTAGCTTCGTGTTAGCAGATGAACGCCGTCCGCGTGAATACACCAGCGAACAATATTTCAAAAATACAGAAGAAATGGTTGAACTGTTTTCTGATGTGCCTGAAGCCATTCAAAATACAATCGAAATCGCCAAGCGCTGTACTGTCACCATCGAATTGGGCAAAAATTACCTCCCCGATTTTCCTGTACCTGAAGGTTATGACATTGCCAGATACTTCGCTGAAGTGTCCAAGCAGGGTTTAAATGAACGATTAGATCAGCTTTACCCTGTTAAACCTGAAGATTGGGAAACACGCCGTCAAGTTTATGATGACCGCCTAGCCTTTGAAATTAAAACCATTAATGACATGGGCTTTCCAGGTTACTTCCTGATCGTTATGGATTTTATACGCTGGTCAAAAAACAATGGCGTTCCAGTCGGTCCGGGTCGTGGATCAGGTGCTGGATCGTTGGTTGCATATAGCCTTGGCATTACAGACCTTGATCCACTCAAATATGATCTGCTCTTTGAACGTTTCTTGAATCCTGAACGCGTTTCAATGCCCGACTTCGATATCGACTTTTGTATCGCAGGTCGAGACCGCGTGATTGACTATGTCGCGAATACTTATGGTCGTGAAGCGGTGTCACAGATCATTACCTTCGGAACAATGGCTGCAAAAGGTGCCGTTCGAGACGTGACTCGTGTTCTCGGGAAACCATTTGGTTTAGGTGACCGTATATCTCGACTCATTCCAAGTAAACCACCAGGTATTACCTTAAAAGATGCATTGGAAGTCGAACCTCAGTTAAAAGACTTAGTCATGAATCAGACAGGTTCTGATTACGATGATGTCAATGAAATCTGGGAAATGGCGACAAAGCTAGAGGGCATCACTCGAAACGTGGGGAAGCATGCGGGTGGCGTACTCATTGCGCCGAGCAAAATCAGTGACTTTTCCGCAGTGTATTGTGACGACGAAGGCTCGCGTGTCAGTCAGTTTGATAAAGATGATGTTGAACAAGTTGGATTGGTCAAATTCGACTTCTTGGGATTACGTAACCTGACTGTTATCGATCAGGCAGTCGATGCAATTAATGCCCGCAATACAAAAAGTGGGAAACCATTATTAGATCTCAATCATATTCCGCTAGACGATCAACTCGCATACAAAATTCTTCAAGACGCCAAAACAACAGCTGTATTCCAGCTTGAAAGTAGTGGCATGAAGCGAATGCTGAAAGAAGCAAAACCGAGTAAATTTGAAGAAATTATCGCGTTCGTTGCACTGTATCGTCCAGGCCCAATGGATCTTATTCCTGACTTTATCAGTCGAATGCACGGAATGGATTTTGAATATTTACATCCACTACTCACAGATGTACTTAAACCGACTTATGGTGTCATGGTTTATCAAGAACAGGTGATGCAAGCCGCTCAAGTCTGTGCTGGCTATTCGCTTGGCGGCGCGGACTTACTTCGCCGCGCAATGGGTAAGAAAAAACCTGAAGAAATGGTCAAACAACGTGTAACCTTCGTCGAAGGGGCTGCAACAAAAGGGATTGATGAAAAGAAAGCTAATGAAATTTTTGACTATATCGAAAAATTCGCAGGTTATGGTTTCAATAAATCTCATGCTGCTGCGTATGCGCTTGTTTCATATCATACTGCTTGGCTAAAAGCTCACTACCCTTCTGAGTTTATGGCGGCCGTTCTTACTTCTGAAATGCAAAACACGGATAATATCGTCTTTCTAATCAGCGATTGCCGTGAACTCGGACTAAACATACTTCCCCCCTCTGTCAATTGGTCAGACTATCGTTTTAGAGCATCGGATGCCAGCACCATCATCTATGGTCTGGGTGCGATCAAAGGCGTCGGTGAAGCTGCGATGGAATCCGTGATGGATGCGCGGAAACAAGGTGGCGAATTTAAAGACATCTTTGATTTCTGCCAGCGTATTGATTTAAAGAAAGCCAACAAACGTACGCTTGAGGCATTAATCCGCTCTGGTGCACTGGACTGCTTAACTGAAGAAACCGAAGGTAGCGCACGCGGTGAATTCCGTTCTGTCCTCGCAAGCCAACTCGAAGAGGCCGTTAAAGCCGCCGAACAAACACGACAAAATCTCGACAGCGGAATCTTCGATCTATTTGGTGAAATCGAAGTCCCTGCTCGCCAAGTCCCCCCCAAAGTACCCGCTTGGGCAGATGAAGTTCGCCTAAAAGGTGAAAAAGATACGCTCGGACTCTATCTAACGGGTCATCCAATTGATGTCTATGCAGCCGAACTCAAAAACTTTATTCGCTGTAAATTAGCCGATATTGAGGCGACTCGACGTGGAGTCACCACAGTATTTGCGGGATTAATATTGGATGTCGCCAACTTTCCAAACCGAGTTGTCATTACATTAGATGATGGCAGTGCACGTTTGGAAGTAAATTGCACCCATGAGAATTTTGCTCGTTACAAAGATATTTTAAAAGTCGACACGATTATTGTCATCGAAGGTGAAATCAGCGAACGCGAAGGCTACGATCACCCAATCGGTCGTTTGCGTAAAGCATTTACAATGAACGAGATCCGCAGTCGTCGGACAGAAGCAATCTCTTTAACACTCACCCAAGATACTTTAACGCCTGATATTGCTAAGCGTTTACAAACGATTTTACCCGCGTTTATGAATGAGACTGCAACTGAACAACGGCGCGTCGCACTACAATTCCAAATTGATCACACTTACTCAAAAGCAACAATAAGTGTGGGTGAGCATTGGTACGTTCGTCCAGAAGATGAACTATTGAAGCAACTCCGTGAACACTTTGGAAAAACTGCTGTCAATGTTCTCTATCAGCGAAAAACTCATGCCGCAGAAGCGAGAACTGGTTAACAAACCATTGATTTCGTCTTATTGATCGTCCGTCCACTGAGATATTGTATTTTTTAGTGAACTGTAATAACGTCGCCAATATCTTGTGTCGCCTTAGAATAGAGATAATTATGGCAGAACCGATCAATACCGCTCAGTTGCTCGAACTAAGAGAGCTCTTAGGCGACGAATATGACAATCTCATCCAGAGTTTCTTTCGTGAAAGCAAGACAGCAATGCGCACCATTCAATATGCATTCGAGCAATCAGAAAACTCAAGTGCTGTAAGCACAATTGCAGCACTCAAAGGCGCAAGCATCAATCTAGGTGCAACAGGTCTTGCCGCTTATTGTCAAAATCTACTCTTAGCGTGTAAAGAAAATCGCCTACAACACAGCGACGTACTGTTGCATGCGACACAAGAAGAGTTACAGCACGTCACTCATTTTTTACAACAAGAAATGGCTTAAATCAAACAACCACGTGTACACGCACAGGATTAGATTTCTGTGTAAAATGACAGGTCTTAATTGACGTAAGCGAGTGTGTCATTGTGGATGCTGTAAACTTGGATGTTGTAAAAGCTGCGAATCAACATCTATCGGCTTTAGATCGCATTCGCATCGTCATGGTCAATACAACATTGCCAGCCAATATCGGTGCGGCAGCACGAGCCATGAAAACGATGGGGTTATCACACCTCACGCTTGTCGACCCAAAAACATTTCCAAGCCCTGATGCGACTGCTCTAGCGGCTGGCGCAGCAGATATTTTAGATCAAGTGACCATCGTCAATACGCTCGAAGAAGCGATCGCAGATTGTGTCTTAGTCTTTGGAACAAGTGCGCGTAGTCGCACAATCCCTTGGCCACTTTTGGATGTTCGACCTGCTACACAACTTGCAGTGAATGAAACGCTACAGGGTGATATTGCTATCGTTTTTGGCCGTGAAGATCGCGGGCTGACAAATGAAGAACTCGCACAAGCGCAATATCATCTCACCATTCCTGTGAATGAAGAATATGGCGTACTGAATGTTTCTGCTGCGATTCAAGTCGTATGCTATGAACTCCGCATGAACGCTTTGGCATACCAACAGCACAACTCACCAACGACGACTTCTGAATCAGCTCCGCCTGAGGCAAATCAAATGCCTCTACTCGGACACATGGAATGGGATGAACCATTGGTTAATCAAGCCATGATGCAGCAATTCTATCCACATCTTGAGGCTATGCTTGCAGATATTGATTTCTTGGATCCTAATAACCCACGTTTATTGCCGCTGCGTCTGCGACGTTTATTTGGTCGAGTCCGATTAGACCGTATGGAATACAATTTATTGCGCGGTATCTTTGGTCGTGTACAAGCTTTAAGTAAAGGAACATGGCCTCCAGCATCACTGCGTCGATCAATGACATCGACAGAATCCTCACCATCTCATCGTGATAAATCTTAAAGTTAGTTTGATCGACTAAATAAAAAACTACACAGTCAAAATTAGTCATATAAAAAATAGCAATATAGATCGCAGAAATACTAAAATCAGGTCTAAATCTTCCGTGATAGGCATCGAATAATGTTTGACCAACTTCAAGAAGACATTCAAGCAGTGTTTGATCGCGACCCTGCTGCACGCAGTGCGCTCGAAGTTTTACTCACCTATCCAGGCATTCATGCTGTACTCCTTCACCGCGCAGCACATAAACTTTGGCAACGTAAGCTCAAAGGCACTGCTCGTGGTGTTTCAATGTTTAACCGATTCTTAACAGGCATTGAAATTCATCCTGCAGCAAAAATTGGTCGGCGTTTATTCATTGATCATGGCATGGGCGTAGTGATTGGTGAAACTGCTGAAATCGGTGATGATGTCACGCTTTATCATGGCGTCACATTAGGCGGTACAACATGGCAGAAAGGCAAACGTCATCCAACGCTAGAAGATGGTGTCGTCGTCGGAGCTGGCGCTAAAGTTCTCGGTCCATTTACAGTTGGAAAAAATGCAAAAATTGGTTCGAATGCCGTAGTGACAAAAGCAGTACCTTCGGAAGTCACCGTAGTGGGTAATCCAGCTCGATTTATTGAGAAAGACATAGATAAAGCCATTACATCTGCGCAACAAAGCCAAATTCTAGATTACGCCCACTCCATTGGATTCCAGCCTTATGCAACGGCTCCAGATCTTCCAGATCCTGTCGCGGAAGCATTCCGAGTGTTGCTCAATCACATGCAATCCACAGATAAACGCATTGATAAAATGTGTGAAAGCGTCTGTCAACTTAACCCTAAATTCTGTGATGAAAAAAATCAGCCGTTGAATGAAGATGATTTAAGTATCATCCAAGATTGTAAGGGCGCATCAGTTTCTCAAAAGTAACGATCGAAGCCTATAGAGCACTCTTCTTCTGTTGCGGTTTTACAACGAGAGTGCTTATTTTTACGGTTGTTATTTAATTTTTTTTGGTTATAGTCTTTTAATACTGAAATAACAGATACCCGCAGAACATAACTACTAGATATAGTTAAATTTATGCCAAGCAGTTATCTAAATTTGAACGCTCAGTTTTATCACTTATGACATGGAATTCAAAAACATGCTAAAACTCAATCTAAATCATAGTTTACTCACTGCATCAATTCTTGCTGCATTGACTCTGACTGCATGCCAAGAAACAAAAGTTGCTCCGCCACCACCAGCACCTGCTCCAGTCGTATTACCCGCATTAGTTGTACCGCCTGTTCCTGAAGAACCATTAGCGATTGAGATTAAAGCGATTGATCGTTCAAATATTGATGCACGTATTCTACTGATGGGGAAATACGCGAGACATTATCCACCACATTTCACCAATCAGCGCGCACGTCATGCAGCCGAAGCAGAAGTCAAAGACCTACTCAAAACTCTTAACCCTATCGCCTCTAATCCACGTGCAACTCATGCAGAGCTTCTGCAAGGATTTAAGGCAAATGGTCTAGCGCGTAATCTAGATGTAGGTTCGAATACAACAACTAAAGCAGATGATTATATTCGTCGTGCTTTAAAACAAGATCCTAAAGATCCTGAAACCAACTTCTGGTTTGGTGTGTTGTTGTCTGAAGGTGGTGGCATGACTGAAGGTATCCCATACCTCAATAAAGCCGCAAAAGGTGGCTATAACGAAGCTCATCTCTCTCTTGCTAATGCCTACTTACAACTCAACAAGAAGCAAAAAGCACTTGAAGAGCTGAAAGAATATCAACGCTTAATGCCTGATGACACACGAGTTCCTGACATGATTGATGCGGTAAAAACAGATAAAGCATCTATCTGGTAAAGTTGATCCACTACATGTACACCAGCATACGACAACTTTCATGGAAGGTTGTCTATGATTATTCACTGAATGAGAGCACTTCTATGTCACTCACCTGCATTACACAACCTCATGCTAATTTAATTGCACACCTTGATCAATCTGGTGTTTTAGAATTAGTCCTCAATCGCCCTGAACGCAAAAATGCAATTTTTGGCTCTTTCTATCTGGCCATTGAACAAGCCTTAATCGAAGCTGATACCAATCCAGATGTACGCGTTGTCCTGTTGCGAGGCGAGCAAGATTTCAGTGCAGGCAATGATTTACAAGATTTTGCCATCGAATCTAAAAGTGACGCACCGATGGTAGATGCTCCACCATTCCGTTTATTACGTGCAGCAAACGCACTTTCAAAACCACTTGTTGTTGCTGTTCGCGGTGTCGCCATTGGAATTGGAACGACCATTCTATTACATGCTGATTTGGTATATTGCGATACAACCGCAAAATTCCAAATGCCATTTTTAAGTCTTGGTCTGACACCAGAAGGTGCATCAACCTTGCTTTTGCCACAACGTGCAGGGTATTTAAAAGCTGCAGAACTTCTGTTACTTGCAGAAGTCTTCACGGCAGAAACTGCACTAAGTGCTGGTCTTGTTAATCAAATTGTTGCCGATGATGTTTATGCGCATGCGCGTGCTAAAGCATTAAAGTTAACCCAATTCCCAGCAGTTTCAATCAAAGCAACAAAAGCAATGCTACGCGACGAATCACCGACTACAGGCATCGACCGCATTAATGCTGAAGCACATATCTTTGGTCAACGCGTTAAATCACCTGCCATGACTGAAGCGCTCAATGCATTTAAAGAAAAACGCGCACCAAATTATAGACAGTTTGATTAATGTGATAACGTCATTCATTCATATCGAATGGAATCCATCAACTCAAAATAACCACTCACTCAAGTTGGTGGTTATTCATACAATAAAAATCGATTTTCTTTCAGTCACACTTACAACACATCGAACTCAATCCGACGATTACGGCGACGACCTTCATCAGTTGCATTATCCGCGATTGGTTTGGTTGACCCCAAACCTTGGGCTGTCAATGATTCAGTATGTAATCCTTTTTCAATCAGATAAGCTTTAACCGCATTAGCGCGTGCCAACGACAACGCTAGATTTGTGGCAGGAATCCCCTGATCATCTGTATGACCAATAATACGAACCGAACGCCCTCCTACTTTGTTTAGTGCAATCGCCATATCATTCAGAATTCCTTGACCGACTGGTGTAAGTACCGCACTACCCGATTGAAATTCAATAATTCGATTTGCTAGAGCTTTATCAACAACAGCTTGTTCAGGTGCGACGACCTCAAGTTTATTATTAACGGTATACGCTATTGGAAGCCCTTGCCCGAGTTGTGTCTCTAACTGTGAACGCATGCCATCACTGGTGACATTGCCATGCAATGTAATGTTAGCGCCTGAAATATCTAATCGTCCTTGTGTCACGTTCTTTAAAGTTGGTTGAATACTGGCTAACACTGTTTGAGACCATTGTGGTGGCATACGAACATTACCAACTTTCAATCGATCAACAACTCGATCACCATAGAGTTCACGTAACTTCGTCAGGACCGCTTGTTTAGTTGCATCATCAGGCACAATCCCACTCACAACAACAGGTGCAGTTGTAGTAGCCACTGGCGGAATCGGAACAGCATTCGGTTGCGATATGTCTGCATAAGCTGTTGAAACCGTGCTCACGATCAAACCTATCATAATTGACCGATATGCTTTCATTAGATTTATCGGATCAATCCTATTTTTTTTGAGCGAGCTCTTATTCTTTAACATTTTAATTTACTCAAAGTTTTTCTTAACAAATAAGGATAAAGCTGAATATCAAGTATTCAGAAAAACGTCCTTAAACATTTTCATAATATCTAATAGAGGAATATCGTCATCATCCAAGACTTGTTCTAGGCGAGCTAAGCCAGCATCGTTCTCAAGATAGGGATCTATCCAATCCGAATCAAATACATGGACCCAATGATCACCACTTAAATCATTCTGCATCAAACCGGCTAAGGTTGTGGAGTCAGCACCTTGGAATCCAACAAGCAGAAGAGGTTGTGTATGGCGGTGATAAATTAATGTCGAAACTTCTATGCTGTAGTTTTGAATAAACCCTGTAATCAGGCTCAACCAAAATGTGGCAGCTCGCGTACTATTTCCACCTTGAGGTAGAGGTAAAATCAAGGCTTTATTCAAATTTTCTGCACCCAGATGAAGAACAGGTTGCAGCAATAATCCTAATGCAAGTAAGCCTTGGATAAATTGTCCATCGTGCTTTGCCATCTTCAAATCATGACTAAAACTACCTACAGTCTGATACATCAAATAAGTTCGGTACTCTAAACTTCCGCCGGCACCAACAGTTAAAGGTTGTGATAGACATTGCATTGCAATCGTTGGATCAAGGGTATGAATAGTTTCAGTGTTTAATGAACGTGTACTTTGCCAAAGCGACTGAAGTAATATGGGGGCTTGCCCCATGAACTGACTCGGCTTAGTAGGCTGCATCCGAATCCCTGTAATCAGAGGAAAGCGCCTGTGTGAGACATCACGGCTTGTCGTCAATGTAGCCGCCAATGCTAACGGCATCCGTGTACTACAAAAGACAAAATCAAGTGGCGGCATCTGATCATACTGACTTTGCCAGTTCACATAAGTTGATTGAGCCTCAAGTGCTTGAGCAACCCATTGATCCAGAATATGTAACATCGCACCATGTCCAGTACTGCGAATAAAATCTCCGCGCGCTGGACATTTTCCAAAATAAAAAGGTTCAGCCTGATGTGTCAAATGATCATTCATGGGTGATTTCCTATCGCCTGATTCGTCATAATGGGTTGCACCGCGCTCGTGACAGCAACTGGTACAACTCCTGTAACCTGATTCGTCGTAATCGCAGGAACGAGTTGTAGACCTTTTAAGCTGTTTCCTCCTGCTGGAGAATCAGTTGTACTCGTTGCGGATGGCTGCGAATTACCGCCACTAATTAAACGGAACTTCACCGTCACAGAATTCGGCGATCCTGCTTGTGATATGGCCGTGCTTACCCATTTCAACTCAAATGTCCCATCCGCAATTTTCTTGCGTTGCGCAGAACTCATCATGCGCTCCAACCCATAGCTACCAGGCACATCCAAGATCGTGACTAGTCGTCCTTCAAAATCCATCCCTGTAATTTTTACACCGGGTTGACTTGAAGGATTTGGCCAGATGAAACTTGTCCACTCCTGCAAACCATTTCGATAACGCATACGCTGCCCATCGACTTCAATCGTATATTCACTCAGCCCTGCTACAGGAACAGGCATAATCTGGAACGTTGTTTGTGCAGGATTACTTGATGCTGCTGTAGGAGAAGCTGAACTAGTCGCAGTTGAGCCACCGCCTACTGGTGCTAGATATCTAGGAAAATCGGCAATGAATTGAGGCTCCAAATGAACCCCAATATCATTCCAAGTTTTGGCTGATAACTGATCACCGCGACGAGTCACAATTGGATCGAGCTTAGATGTGACAAATGCACCCACACTACCACTCTCCCCAAAAACTCGACCAATTTCTGCGCCTGTTGCTTCAACACGTGCATTGGCTGTAAATGGATATTTTTGAGCGAGATCACGATTAAAAGGTTGATAGACCTGTGCTGCCCAAATCTTGTTGAGTTCATTTTGAGCAGGCGTAATCAGCACGGCAAAAGACTGGGTTAATGGCTTAAGCAATAAAGGACGCAGTATTTGCTTCATACTCTCTGTGGCGCCAGCCAGTATTTGCTCATCAATGAGTTGCTGAGTTGAATTCAGTTCAGAACCGCCTTCATTCAGTGTTTGCTTGACCATCTCTAATGATCCAGGGCCAATATCTCCCGCACTTTTTATTTTGTTTAATCGAGTACGAATTTGAGATAGATACCCCAAATAAACCGTCAAGAATGACCGTTTCTGATTATCCTCTCGAACATTCACGATATTATGAAGCGGAGCAAACTCAGTTCCTAAAGCCCCTAAAGCTGTCAAATTTGGATATTGCGCACCCACATTCACTTGAACTTGTGATGGTGTTCGCTGAAGAATAGTACGTTTCACCCATTCAAAAAATCCCGTCTTTGCTGTCGATAAACGATCATCCACAGCAGAAGGATTATCCCAGCTCGTTTCACGATCAAGCACCGTAAATAACTTTAAGATCGGAGACAGCTCAGGATCACCAAGTCCATTCATCAGTGTCACTTCCTGATTAAAATCAGTCGCAGGCACGTAATCAATTGACTGGATAAACTTCTTCCATTCCGCAATGTCATCGCGTTTATACATTGCAATCAAATCCTTACGGATTTGCTCAGGACTTCCTGTTAATGTCAGATCATCATTGCGAACCGTATTCAGTACCCAATCCTGACCTTGCACGTTTTCTGTTGCTGCCTTATCAATCGCTTGACTAATATAACCATCCCAAGCAGCCTTGGTAAATGTTCCTGCAATGACATAGTTACCCGTCATGAAACTTCGATTTTGCTCACCCACAATTTGGGCAACGGTAATCGTTGGATAACGAGCTGATGCACGCATTTTGATTTCGGCATACACACGATCACGAGCAGGCATGCCTTTGACGACACGTCGTAAGTTATCTCGTGTTTGGTCAACTAAAGCCAGATTGGTTTCCAAAACAGGAAAGTCAGGAACATTTGACTGAGACAAAGAATAACTAATAATGCGCTCTGCACTACGAATCATGTCGCTACGAGACATATCGCCACGATTGGCATCGAGCCATGTTCGCCAGAATCGAGTAATCTGATCATTCAAATGACTTTGATCCATATGACTATGATCGCCCAACATCAGATATGCTTTTAGTGCGTTGTAGGCATCCTCAACATTGGTTGGCGAGGCGTCTTTATATTGCTGCGCGGCATTAACCGTCATTGCTGCAACGGGCTGATCTGTTGGTTGTAATTGACGAACATTCGCATTCACCTCATCCAAGAATTTTTCTAAATTCTCAGAAACAGGTTTCAGCATAATTTCCTTAATGCCCAACAAATACTCTTGGCGTACTTTGGTTCTAAGTGCATCTCCCTGATACAAACCAAAACGTATTGACCACGGTCGATCATGATCATATTGATCTAATTGTTCTAAACGATCTTGGAGAATTTCCAATGATTTGAGTTGACTTGGCATATCGCCTTGACCAGCACTTTGAATCCGCTTAACTTGTGCCAAATCAATTGCAACACGTTGCACTAATTGTTGATTATTCATATATGACCATGTCCACAAGCTGAGTAAAATACCAGCAGATAACAAGGTCACTAAGAATAAAATATGACGCCGTTGGCGACGATCACGATTGGTATGCTGTCTCACCAAATGACGATCAGCAAGAATCACTTTTGAAAATAAATGATTCAAGAAATAACCATGCTGAATCGTTGGTGTTGTTGCAGGTTCAGACATCTGACTTGATGCCTTTAAACCAAATCGCTCCAGCATCTGTGCAGTCATTGGACTACCCAACTGCCCCTCTTGCAATGCACTGGTGAAGTAGAAGCCACGAAATACAGGTTTAAACTGGAATGGATTATCTTCAAACAGCGTGGCGATAAATGTCCGAAGTGCAGGGCGAATCGCTTTGAACTCAAGCGGAAAAGTCATAATACTTGGCGATAAGGTTTGATGATGACGCATCGTCAGATGAGTTGTTCCAAGATCTTTTAACCCGTCATATAGCACATCGAGTTGCTGATCAAAATGTGTGACTGCATCCGTTTGATCATGTTCTTTAAATGGAATCGTTGCACCCCAAACCTGCGCACGATCCTCCTGATCATAATCTGAAAAAAATTCCGTGAATCCAGATAACAAATCCATCTTGGTAAACACAATATAAACAGGTGCAAAGACTTCTAACTTTTCAGTTAAATCCTGTACACGACTACGCAGATTTTTTGCCAATGTAACGACATGCTCAGGATTACTATTCGTTAGTTCAGCAACACTAACACCAATAATAATGCCGTTGATTGGTGCACGGGAGCGATGCTTTTTTAACAAACCTAAAAAACTCAACCACTCTTTATGATCTTCTTCATGAACAGCGTAACGACCTGCTGTATCCAGCAAAATGCCTTCCGTTGAAAAAAACCAATCACAATTTCTCGTTCCGCCGATTCCTCGAATCGCAGGACCACCTTGCTGATCGGCAAACGGAAAACGTAATCCAGAATGTTGAATCGCTGAGCTCTTTCCTGCTGCTGGATTACCAATCATCATGTACCAAGGCAACTCATACAACGCCGCACGCCCAGTCCGATCACCTAACCTCGACTTACGAATGGTACGAATCGCATCATTCATCCGCATCCGTAAGTGCTGGGTTTCCTCGTGATCTTGCTGCGTTTTCTTAAAACTTCTGACTTGTTTATTTTCTTGTAGAAGCTCTATCAACTCATCACCACGATGACGAGAACGATTACTCTGATACCACCAGATTAATAGCCACACCATAAAAACAGCTACAACACTCGCCACTACCGACCAGTAAACGTTAGGTGGAAAAACACGTTGCAATGCGACAAGTACAATTAAGCCGCCTAGCGTGACAATAAAACGTGGGTCAGAAACAATTGACCAAATACGATTAAAATTCATAACAAAATCAAATAATTATCGATAGGATTATTAATAAAATTATGCATTTTCAGAGATCTCTCTAATGACTTTTTCTTGGGTCACCTCATCTGTATCAATCGGTAAATACGATGTGACTAACCACAATCCACGTAAAAGCTCCCCAGAACTGGAAATGAGAGGAACATGTTGTTCGGTTGATTCAGCGTGCTGCATCGCAATGGCAAGCGAGAGACCAGGAGCCAAGGCATATGTGCTTTCCAATAAAGATCCGCTATAAATCAGGTTCTCAGCAGGCAAATCAAAAGGTCGAAGCGCTAAGGCTAATTCGCGAAGATTCATGTTGTTGGATGGATTGATATCTGTCATTAAAATACGCTGATCAGATATTAAATCCACGGTATCGCTAGGATAAAAACGACGTAGCTCATCAAAGCCATCATTGATTGCTGTCGCTTCAAGCGATTCACCCGCATTAACAGGTTTTGGTCTGCTTTTCAGAATAGGTTTCGTTATTCGAGACAAAACAGGTAATGAGGGAATCGGCGTCACATCATTCGTGATTAAAAATGAAAAGCTCGATTCTGTTGGAATAAGGTGAGAATTTTCAGGGAGCAACAGATCAATCAAATCTTGGTCTAAACTCGAATCCACGCCGATCACAAACAGAACTGAAGACTCAGTATCTTTTGATTGTGCAGTAAGTATGTGTTCAAGATGTTGTAAAGTCTCATCAGCATCTTTGGTGATACGATAAATCCACTGAATCTGATCGACATGAAAACCATAGCGCAGCATCTGATCAGCAGCAGCTTGTTGTAGATACTGCTGATCCTGAACAGACAGATGATGTGGTAGTAAATATAAGATTTTTAGCTGTTTAGGCCATACATGTGATTGCTCTTTAATAGAGTTCTGAACAGGCTCTGTTGCTTTCCTACCCTGCCAAGCAGGATGCAAAATCGCTTGCTGAGAATGATTCGGCTCTTGCCACACAAATATCTCTGTAATTCCCTCGGCAAGTGTAGTTAAGACTGAATCCAATTGATCATAAATATTCTGCGTTAAAGCTTCTATGCGTCGAGCTCTAACTGATAAATGTCCATCAGCAACATTCTTAGGATTATCCGAATACGCTATTGAACTATTTATGGCCAAATCAATACGACGACTCAATAACTTTGCACCATTCGCATTCCATAGTTCGCCATCACATTGGGCAGTTTTGAATTGCTGTAAACCTTCTATAATTTGATCAGCATAATCCCCTAATTGAGTTTGGACGGTGACTGCATAGACAGACAACCAAGGCATTTTTTGGTTTTCAGGCAAAATCTCTTTATGACATTCAGATTGTTGTTCTAATGCAATATTACTACGCACTTTGAACCATTTATGAAATCGAAAAATACCATATACGCAAGCGACGATAAAACTAGGCAGCAGGATGAGTATTAAAATCAGTGATGTGGGAGACACATCAGCGCTCGTCTGACGCCAATATGAAATTGCAACTAAGCCGCACAAACCAAATACACCAGCAATTAATAAAATCCAACGCAAACGACTACTCCAATTCCAAATATTTTTATTGTTTGTAGCAACAGCTCTGTAAAAATTAACTATTCCCAACTGTTAAAGCTTGGTTTGCAATCAGTAATGCACCGCATGCAGTTTTATCTCCATGCCGAGCAACTGCTTTGCCATTTACAATCATTGTTTGATCTCCACTGACAATGGTTGTCGTTCCACCATGTCCTTTGATCGGACAAGTCACTTGATCGCCGACACAAGCAATCGCAACCCCATTGATCGTCAGCGTAGAACTACCTTGAATCACCGTTCCACCATGCGATGTGGTCGCGCCCACAGTAATCAATGCCTTTGCCATAATGCACTCTGATCATTTATATATATGAAGCATCACTTCTATTCTTAAAAACTACTCATAAGCTGGCGCATTTGGATCAACTGATTCTGAAGTCAACTTCTGAGCAATATCGGCATTCCCCAATACACCAAGCATCCGAAACTCGGTATGTCCTAAATCCATCATTTTCCAGCGTCCACCCCATGTTAATCCGACTGATTCAGCAACCTCACCATAATGCTGATACCCTTGCATTGCCCAAGGATCTTTTTCAGTAATCACCACCTTCCCATTACGCAGAAATGCAACATCTCCTGCCAATCCAAATTGGTGGTAACTCCGATAACCCGTCGCATGCGTGACATTTTCCCCCATACCAGCCAATCGATTCTGCCGCTCTGGACTTCGATAACCTTCTAACAAAACCAGATCGTAACCATAACGCTCTTTCATCAGCTTAAAGACCAAAAGTAGTCGTTGGACATATCTTGGATTCATCTTGTCCCATTTCCGATCTGCGGTTTGCAACATCCGTTCCGCAGGCACTATTGTTACCGAACCACTTTGATCAATCATTTCAGCATGACGAGCAACCTTTTCTGCGTCGACAATCAAATCCGTCGCAACTTCGGGTGGAGGCACCAACATTTCACCTTCTAATAACGCATAAATCTGCGGATCCGTATCCCGAAAAGACTCATAGTCCATTGGAGGCACTGAAGGCTGACGCGTTGCAACCCAAATCACTGGCGTAATCAACAAAATCAAACCTGCCGATACAATCCAAATCGACTGGCGATGCTCGACAGTTTTAAACTCTGTCTTTGGTGTTGGAATAGCCAAAACAAAACGACGAATAAATACTCTCGAAAATCGATGAATAACTCTAGGCCACGCTCGAATATAATCTCTCGCACTGGATGAAAGCAGTAACACTCCTGCACTGCCAATCAGCAAGAAATAGCCAAAAATTATTAGCCAAATCATGAGCTAAATACTTTTATCATGAATCAAATAAATCACTTACTATCGTCGCTAGACTTCGCTCTCGTTGTGATATTGACTGCTAAAGGATGATCCATCGTATCGAGCATGCTCTTGACCAACAGTACGTCTTTATCATGCGAGAATGGTTTCTTCTGTGTTGCAACGGCAGGTGTCATCGCAGCAGATAGACTATTCTTAGTTTTGCTTTTCTGGACGGTATCAGCAGTAATCTTATCTTGTTCTAATTTTGGTTTTTCAATGGGATGGCTACCCACTCTGTTATTTGTGATATGGGGTGGTGCTAAGGCATCGCTATGCTGAGTCTTGCTTTCGATCAATCTTTGAAGCCGTGCATCATCTTTAGAAGGGGACAAGCTCTGTTCTTCAACTTTTTGACGACTTATTTTTAATTGAATCGTTTTCTGAATATCATCTTCCTTGAATGAAGCCAACGGATTATTAATTGGCGCAGGACTCAATGGTATTAATAAGTGATTATCTTTATGATCAATTCGTTGATGTGTAACTGACAGTGTTAGCAGCTGTTTTGGTGTAGATTCAGAAATAGTCTTCTGTACCGTAGACGTTTGTACTGCAGACGTTGTTAATAGTGGAACTGAAGTAGAAGTTTGATCTGTTGATTTCATCAAACCCACAGCGCCACCACTTAAAACCCCACCAGCGATAAAACTGATAATCGACAGCCCAATCGATTTTTGTTTAGACCAACCTAAAGGCTGCGCAGCACCAAGGATGCTGAACGCCGTTGCCGCTTTGCGGGTTTCATATAAGCTAGGGCGATTTTGTTGTTTTGGATGTTGTTGATGATTCATATTATTGCCCTAAAATTTCAAAACTGGTGTGTCTCAACGACAAACTAAAAATATTAAAATTTATAAATTGTGTAGCTCTTTTTTCTAAAAAATGACTTCACCTAAATCGCATTAAGGTAAGTAAACCGTAATATTGGCTTGTTGCTCTGGCATCGCGATTAAATGGTTATAAGGCGCCATAGTTTGTTGATCCTGACGACGTAAAGACCAATCCAGCCCAACAAATGCACACACAGTCATTACACCGAGCAAAAATAATATGAACACCATCGGCAACTCACTTCGGATCGCATGTTTAACTTGATCTGGAATCGCCCAAAATGGCGCAAAAGGTTGTTTTTTACCTTTCAAAAAAGTAATTTCATCGCCAAGACGAGCAATCAAATAGTTAATTTTCTCGGGTGCTTCTAAGCGATACTTACCGTGAAAACCAAGCAATAAGCAGAAATGAGAAACCTCTAACGCAGGCAACCGAATTGCACCCTGCCCGCGCAATGTTTCAAGCATGGTGAAGAATTGTTCACCCGCCAGTTGAGATCCAAACAACGTTAACTGCAACGGCGCACCGCCCCACTCAGCTTGAATAGCCTCATATTCTGGATTGCGCTGAGTCATCAACGTCTCATCCACCAATGCACAATACGCATATTTAGCATCATGAATATTGTCGGCAGAAAACTCCGCACGACGCGCTTGGCGTTCAAAGTGAACAAAAAAATCCATCAGCTTCTCACGCAATGATTTTGCACTTTCAGGAAGATAACCATTACGTAATAAGAAAATTAAGTAAAATCCATCGTACATATAATCTACGAGCGATCGCTGTCCAACACGAGCAAGCACATCCTGACGAACAAGCTCACCTGCCGATCCACGACCAATCTCTCCACTCGCGAATAGCGATGGCGCGCCTGCTGAATTTGCAGAACCGTAAAGTGGCATACGTCCTAAATCATTACTCATGATTGCATGACCGCCATTAACTCAATTTTTAAATCAGCAAAACCATTCGGAACATAGAGACAAATGGATTCTGCTTGGAGCATCTGTTCATACAATACGCCATGCGGTTCCAATGCAAAATATGAACTGCCAGGACGAATTGGAATTGCAGAGGGTACATGTGCAACATGCGTGATTGCCACGGCGGGTAATGCTGCTAAGACACGCTTTTCAACATCATCAGGTGCACCGACTTTGAAGCGAATTGGAACAGATACAACCAACTCATGCGCAGGCATCGCCGAACTTACCGCAAGATATAGACGTGTTCCACGATCAATTTTGTCTGACTCCAAACGCCCGAACCAATAAGAGGTGCGTGTTTCGCGTAATGGAATTGCCAAGAACCGACTAGAAATCACCGTATCCAACAAGCTACGAATAATTTGATCAAGCAACACAAATCCATTCATGGGCGCATCATGAATATAAGTTGGAAGATCATCCAACTTATAAGACTTCGCGAATGTCATCAATCCACCCGCCATACGCAATAATTCTTGATGTAATCGTTCAGGATGAAAACCATTATTTTGGACAAAATGAGATAATGTGGCATACGAACTACTCAAGGTATGCAACAACCAGAATGAAGCAATATCACCAGAACGAAACTCAACGACATCTTGATCAGGTTCACGATGATGCCCATATAAAGTCGTAATTTTTGCTTGCATCACGCCCATTAACCGACGCAGTAATATCATCATGGTCGAAGAACTGCCAATGCTAATAACTGGAGGAGTAAAAGCTGAATCTAACTCAAACACTCCAGCCGTCGTACGGCAAAGTTTAGCAATCGGCAATGAAATCATGCCATCCAATGCCGAATCATCACCATCCAAATGAACTCCTAAAATCAGACGACCCAATCTCTGAAGAACCGTAATTTCTGAAGTTTCAGCATTGGTCATAAGGTCATCAACAAGTTCATGCTTAGACACAAAACGCGCAGGGCGGCTGTGCTCTTGTGCACTGACATTACTTTGACCAACGCGAAGGATCGGAATTGCCAAATGCACCGTAAACTGATCGGGTAAAGTGCTCACATCCAGTTGAATTGGACTGGGTAATACATCTCGCTCTGGTGCTAAATAACTCTCGCCATCTGGCCAAATTACATTCGCCTGAGAAAGCGACAACAGACCATTAGCTAACAAAATAGGATCTATCGTAATCGAACGCACACCAAATGCATAAGGATGAAGAACCTTTAACGCTTCAGATAAACGATGCTCATGATATTGATCTTGCATTTGAAAATGCTGGGGTCTGAGAAACAAACCTTCACCCCAAAGCACCTTTGCTGTTTGATACATGATGTTCTGACCTTACTGACACACAGAAGAAAGTTCTGTCTCAATCGGAGACGTTTGAGGCTTCTTTACGTTGGATGTCGTTTGATCTGATGCACTTGGAGCCACAGGCAACAAGCCATCTTTGACTCGAACATCACAACGACCGAGAGCAAGACGCAGCGGTTTGTCACTCTGTAATCTCTTGACAGGAATAAACAATCGCCAGCGATGTGCTCGTTTGTGAAGTTGGAATAACATCGCAACAAACTGAGAATCAGATGGATACTTGACCCGTATTTGAGTCGAATGATTTGGCAATATTAATTCTTCTTGATAAGGCAATGCGTTAAGACTATCCGCTTCTTCTAAACCAATTTTGTTGAAAGCTGCACTGTCTTGTAAGGCATAGAATCTAAATACGGTGCTAAAACCATGTCCTTCCGTATCACCATTGGCATCAGCACTTGTCTCAACAATCACACTCTGACTGCGAGGAATTTGACTGGCTGTGAAATCTTTAGCGGCTTTTAATTGTTCTTTTACAGCTACTTCTGCTGGGGAGTCTTTTAATCCAAACGCAACCATCAACCTACTAAACATCCCAACAACTGAAAATGGCGATTTGGTAGTTGAATCCAATGTGACATCAGTAGATTTAGAACTCAGTACATCCGTGACCGCACCGATAGAACTTGATGCTGTGCTCGCAGCAGTACTAGATGCATTCGTTGCACCAAATGATGGAGTCATCGCAGCAGATGCCAGTGTCTTTTGAGCAGATAACACGGTTTGACTAACATCACTCACTGGCACAACCGAGGACGGTATACTCGGTGACAACTGACAACCTATTAATGATAACTGCGACACAATAATTATCGAGAATAGAATAAAAGACAAACGCATTTTTTACTCATTATAAATATACAATTTTAGATAATAAAATTTATTTGATTTAATTTTGGTCGTGCATTATTAACATTTAAAAAAATTAGTAAACCCCACACTTTGTTATCAAATTGTAAATCAAAAAATTAACATCACGTCAAATTAGAAAATATTCATTGTCATTAAATAGTATAAATTTTTAATAAAAAATGCTTGCCATGCTAGCAATTGTGCAATAGCATTCTCCGAAATTGTTCTAACAACATTAGTTTAACAACAAATAAACATTGATAAATTTATTTATGTGCCGTGGTTCTCACTTTAACAACAAATGAAATTAATAATGAAAAAAATTTATCATGATTAATAATATTATTAATAACTCTAAAAATTTTAGAGAAGTAGTTATCATTTCTAATTATTAATAATTTATTTACTAACAATAAAGCCGAGGTTTTCATGATTAGTTTTAATACTAAGGGTTACTCTATTCTATTTATTATGTTGGCATTAGATATATCTGGCTGTTCAACCGTAGCAGATCAAAATAAAGTTGAAAAAACACGCGTTTTGGGTGTACCAACTGCAACCATTGAAACCAATCCAGAAATTCTTAACCTTGAAGCGAATGTGCGAAAATCGCCAAATGATCCAGTCGCATGGAGTGGTCTTGCAAAAGCATATTTTGACCATCAAAAGTATGATCTTGCTATTCAGGCTGGAAACTCCTCTTTACAACTCAAACCTGATAATCCAGATGTCCGAAATATTGTTTTTGTATCAGGCTTGCGTATTGCAAGTTCAAGCTTAAATGGAATCCGCAAAGATCAACCGTTGACAGGCAGTAATCTTGCAGATGCCCAAACACTCGTCGGCACAATCCGTCAATCACTTGGTGAAACTTCGCTGACAGGCTCTAATACCACGACACTAGACTCAGGAAAAGTCCTTACACATCATACAAAAAAGAAGAAAAAAACTTATGTTGCAAAGCATGAGAACACCTCTCCCCAACCAAACACAGATACAACAATTACAACATCAAACAAGCCTGTTGTGATTAGCAACAAGCCTGTCGGTGCAACAAAACCTGCTCAGACTCCAGCGATACAAGCAGCAGCAAACAACCCTTTTGGGGCGTTTAAATAATAAGTTCAACCCATAAACCAGATATTGGAAATAAAAATGGCTAAACGTGAAAGTGTACAAAAACGCCTCCAACGCGTTCGTCCTCCTCGAGTACAACTCGCCTACGACGTTGAAGTCGGAGATGCGAAAGAACTCAAAGAACTCCCATTTGTAGTCGGAGTGATGGGAGATTTTGCAGGCTCATCTATCGTTGAACAGGCAAAGCTTAAAGATAAAAAATTCGTCAATGTCGATTTAGAAAACATTGATGAGGTCATTTCAGCGATGTCACCGCGTGCAGTTTTTCGCACGCCCAACTATTTGACCGAAAAAGGTGGTGAATTTGGTGTCGATTTGACCTTCAAATGCATGGAAGATTTTCGCCCAGAAGCAGTCGTTCAACAAATCGACCCATTACGAGAACTCGTTGCCGCACGTGGTCGCTTAACCGATCTACGCAATAAGATTTCAACCAGTGAGCGCCTCGAAGACTTACTTGATGATGTTCTCCGTAATACCGAGCAAGTTCAAAAACTAGGTAAATTGACTGCCGCAGGAGATCACAATGCGTAATCTACAACCACAAGCAGAGGCAACAATTCACACAACGGCTGAATCAGAATTTAGCTTATTAGATCAAATTGTCACTGAAAGTCGAATTGCAAAATCTGATGTCGAACATGAACGTGCGAAGGATCTCATTGCAGAACTTGCTCGTGAGGTCATGTCTGGCACAGTTGTCGTTTCAGATAATCTATCTGCCTCTATTGATAAGCGTATTGCCGAACTTGATGAATTAATTTCTAAACAGTTAAGCGCAGTCATGCACGCGTCTGAATTCCAAAAACTAGAATCCTCTTGGCGTGGCCTGCACTACTTCTGTAGTGAGACGCCGTCTAATCCGATGCTTAAAATTCGCATGCTTAATACCAATAAGAAAGAGCTTGCTAAAGACTTTCAAAGTGCCATCGACTTCGATCAAAGCGCATTATTTAAGAAAATCTATGAAGAGGAATACGGCACATTTGGGGGTGCGCCTTATGCAGCATTAGTGGGTGATTTTGAGTTTACACGTCAACCGTCGGATATCTATTTGTTAGAGCAATTATCTCATGTGGCTGCTGCTGCGCATGCCCCATTCATTTCTGCGGCCTCTCCAGAAATGTTTGGTTTAGATTCATTCACGGAAATGGGTCGTCCACGTGATTTATCTAAGATTTTTGAAACCGCTGAATATGTCAAATGGCGATCTTTCCGTGAATCAGAAGACTCGCGTTATGTCGCACTGACATTGCCACGCTTCTTGGGTCGCCTTCCCTACAATCCTAAAGATGGTACAACCGTTGAAGGATTTAACTTCGTTGAAGATGTCAGCGGCGCAGATCACAGTGAATATCTATGGGTCAATGCAGCCTATTCATTCGCGACACGCTTGACAGATGCATTTGATATGCACGGATGGTGTGCAGCGATTCGCGGTGTCGAAGGCGGTGGTTTGGTCGAAGGTCTACCTGTACACACCTTCAAAACCGACGATGGCGAAATCGCATTGAAGTGTCCAACTGAGATTTCAGTGACTGACCGTCGTGAAAAAGAATTGTCTGATCTTGGATTTATTCCATTAGTTCATTGCAAGAATACTGACTATGCAGCGTTCTTTGGTGCACAGTCCACTCAAAAAGCAAGAAAATATGAAAGCGATGCCGCAAATGCAAATTCTATTTTGTCTTCGCAAATTCAATACATCATGGCGGTTTCGCGTATTGCTCATTATTTAAAGGCCATGCTGCGTGACAAAGTAGGTAGCTTTGCGTCGGCTGGCAATGTTGAAACTTTCCTCAACCAATGGCTATCACGTTATGTCCTACTCGATGATGGCGCATCACATGAAGCCAAAGCTCAATTTCCATTAAGAGAAGCCTCTGTAAAAGTGGTTGATGTGCCTGGTCGCCCAGGTTCATATAAGTCGGTCGTCTTTTTGAGACCGCACTTTCAGTTGGACGAGCTATCTGTATCGCTTCGTCTTGTGACCGAGTTGCCTCAAGCTGCAAATAGCTGAGGCTGTTTTTAAAAACCGTTTTGGTTTGAATTTATAAAAGGAAAATACAATGAAAGATATATATGTACAATTTCGAGGTAAATATAAAGTTGATGGCGAATCACGTGATAGCGAACATCAAAATTGGTTAGAAGCACATAGCTGGTCTCATCAAATTCGCCAACCCAAATCAGCAACAGCCAGCAGCGTTGGCGGTCACACAGCTGAACGTGCTGAACACGACGATATGATATTTATCAAAGATTTGGATGCAACTAGCCCAAAAATGTGGGAAGCCTGTTCTGCTGGTTATACCTTTGATGAAGTACAAATCGACTTCTACCGTGCAAACGGTGATAAACGTGTGAAATATCTGCAAATCAAACTTAAACACGTTTTAATTTCTAGCGTGACACCGCAAGTTACTGATGAGGGTGTACCAACAGAAGCATTTGGTCTGAAATATGCGGCCGTTGAATGGACTTACACACAGCAATCCATTGACGGTACATCAAAAGGTGCAGTCACCAAGAAATGGTCTCTGTCTAATAACACAGCAAATTACGCTGCATAATTAGAACAATAAAGAAACACCGATCAAGGGTCGTGATGACTCTTGGTCTTTTTAAGCTTTCAGAATGGTTTGATTTATGCAACAAACACGTCTCGCTCATTTGGGTTTTGCACCAACATTATTTGAAAAACTATTCGATGACCAGCCTCGATATGACAGCGAAGCGAATCCATTACGTCGTTTAAATATTGAGGAATTAAAAAAATCCGTTGCCCGCGACTTAGAAGCACTACTCAATACACGCCGAAGTTTTTCAAAGACACTAGATGCATATCCACTCGTTCGTAGATCTGTATTGAATTTTGGAATTTTAGATTTCGTTGGGCTTAGTACCGCCAATCCCGAGCATTGCGACAGAATTTGCCGCGAAATTGAGCAAACCATAGTCGACCATGACTCCCGTCTCTCACAAATCCATGTCGAAATGGAAATGGATAGCGATCATGTCGGCTCACTCTTATTTACGATTCGTGCAGTTCTAGTGGTTTATCCAATCAATGAAATGATTTCCTTCGATGCCGTATTACAACCCTCAACCCAACAATATTCGATACGCCATAGCACTGACAACTATTAAAAATAGAATTTTGGAAGAGTAAATTTTGGAAGAATTACTACCCTATTATGAACAGGAACTAGCTCTCTTTGGTCGCCATGCCAAAGACTTTGCACAGCTCTATCCAAAAATTGCCAGTCGGTTACTCATGTCAGGCGAAGCGGTTGAAGACCCACATATTGAACGATTGATTCAAGCATTCTCGCTCATTACGGCACGCATCAATAAAAAACTGAATGATGGCTATAGTGATTTTACCGCATCACTGTTTGAGGTGTTGTATCCTGACTATTTAAGACCATTTCCCTCTTGTTCAATTGCGGCAATGGATACAGGACAGCGTCTCAACCAACTCACTGAACAGCTATTAGCCGAACGCGGAACCATGTTGCAATCAAAAACTATTCGCGGAGTCAATTGTCGCTTCCGCACGGTTTACCCAGTAAAGTTAATGCCGATTGAAATTACAGACTTCAAATTCAGTTCAACAATCGATCATGAGTTCTCAGGAAGATTTAACTCATCAATCAAACTTAGTTTGAATCGTTTGGTAGATACTTTTGATTGGCAACATTTACTGCGTGAACCGTTGCGATTATTTATGGATACAGACGCATCTAGCATTACACGACTGCGTGAAACCTTACTGGATGATAAGCATATTTGTTGTATAAAGCTCGGCGATCAACGTCAAATATCAGCTAAAACCCTATTCAAACAAGTCGGTTTTCAACCAGACGAGTCAATATTGCCGATTGAACCACGTGCACAACAAGCCTATCGACTGATTACCGAATATTTTGCGTTTCCTGAAAAATTCAATTTTGTTGATTTGGATTTACAAGCACTCAAGTCATTTTCTCATTCAACGTCCAAAACGCTCACAATCGAACTATTTTTTAAAACCGACATGACAGATATAGTCAAACTCAAAGCCTTTGAGCAATTGAGTAAAAATCATCTCAGGCTATTCTGTACCCCTATCGTCAACTTATTCAAACGTCCTGCTGAGCCAATTCGTATAGACCATAAGCAGATGGAATATCCGCTAATTGCAGACGTTCGCCAACCTGCATCTTATGAAATTTATTCGATTGATCGTGTACATCATGTTCGAGAAACGCAGAATGGAGAATCTACACATGAAATCCACCCGTTCTATTCGCTCAATCATCATCAAAGTAAAGCTCAGAATCACTATTACCATGTTGTACGAGACTCATTAGTTGCAAGCACGAATCCTGGATTTGAATGCAAATTGATGATGATGGATCGAGAATTCAATCCATCAGAAGCACAAATTGAAGTCATTAGTATCGACATTACCTGTACTAATCGAAATCTGGCGAGCCAGCTTCCTTATGGACAACAAGGTGGTGATTTATTTCAAGAACAAAGTGGCGCCTTTCGCCAAATCGAACTTCTACGTAAGCCAACCGCCAGTTACCGCTTTGACCATGCTGGCGAAGGACGCTGGCGGCTTGTTTCGCACCTGTCACTGAACACATTATCATTTGCTCAAGAAGATGCAACATTATTGCGAGAAATGCTAACACTCTACGATCTCCCGCAAACGAACCAAAATCGTAAGCAAATCGAAGGGATTTCTAGTGTCAAAGTCATGCCCATAACAACACGAATCTCAGCTCATCCTTACCCATTATTTGTTCGAGGTTTAGAAATACAAATTGGACTACATGAGGATCATTTTGTAGGAGCTGGTACATGGTTATTTGGTGATCTATTGTCTCATATCATGGGCTTACAGGTTAGCTTGAATAGTTTCGTTCAAGTTGTACTCAAAACTGCTGATCACACACGGGAGCTGCGTCGATGTCCGCCACGCAATGGTCTACGCGCACTAGTGTAATTGAAGCACTCGAAAATCATCCTGAGCAGTTTGATTTCTTTCAAGCGGTACGTCTTTTACAACTATCGTTGCAGCAATCAAATCATGTTGATCCTGAATCCGCAATCGGCTCAGAGATTCGTTTCACTTCATCGCTATCACTGACATTTCCAACAAGTGAAATAGAATCCATTAGGATCAAACAGCCGACTGTTCATGACGACTTAGATCTTATGAAACATCAAGCCAGCAAACATTATCGACTATGTCCAACGATGATTGGATTGACTGGCCCACTTGGCGCGTTACCTGTGGTTTACACTCAAGGTTTAAATGCTCAAATCACGTTAAAACAAGATAGCGCCGCGGCAGCATTTTTAGACTTATTTAATAATCGTTTAATTAGCCTATTTTTTAAAGCAGCCACACGATACAGCTTACCGCTACAATATGAAATCAAAGGTCGCTATGCCTATCTTGATCATCTTCATGCGCTTGCTGGCTACACGCCGACTCAATCATCGGAACCCACTATTGATGAAGCCTTCGCTCAATTTGGTGGACTCATTCAAGGTCAACAAGCATCAGGCGAAAACTTGCGCCAAGTCTTAAGCTCATATTTAAATGAAACTGTCAGCATTGATCAATTTATTCCTGAGTGGTTTGAAATTCCTGAAGATCAGCGCACATACTTGGGTGGCAATTTTTCACAGCTGGGACAAACAACTTTTTGTGGAGCACGCGTACAACAGATCGATAGTCGTATTCGACTACATATCGGACCACTATCAGAGCAAGCCTATGATGCCCTCCTCCCAAATGGGAAATCATATCTTGCCATGAAGCAATTAATCACGCGTTGGTGTAGCCCGACTACGACAATCGAAGTAGTTTTGGTTTTAGATAAAAATGCCACTGAGCCAGCACAACTGGGAAATCATTCACATCGTGGTTTAGGTCGAGGATTATTTGTATTGTCTAAATCTATTGACCAACACCAATCTCAAACGCGTTATCTAATTAATTAAAAATAAATGTTACATGAAACAACTGATAAAAATAAGAACCTGTTTCGTCACAACTTGCTACAGATAAAAAATCTTAAATAATCACAGCTCCATTACAATTTAAGCGTGTTAATTGTGGCAAAATAAAGGACTCAGATTTTGTGTCATACGTTGCATTTCTTAAAACACTGCAACTTATATAAATGATTAGGAACTTTCATGAGCGCAAGTAGATTGAGTGACCAAGCACAGGCTAGTACAACGCCAAGTGCATCAACACTCATGCCTCTTAATTCGGTATCTCTTACTGCTCCAGGTGTCAACCTCGGTGCATATATTAACACGATTAGCCAAATTCCGATTCTCACGCCAGAACAAGAAAAAGAACTCGCAGAACGTTATTTTTATGATGGCGATGTCGAAGCAGCGCGTGAGCTTGTACTGTCACACTTACGTTTCGTCGTGCACATTGCGCGTAGTTACGCAGGTTATGGCTTGCCACAAGGCGATTTGATCCAAGAGGGTAACGTCGGTTTGATGAAAGCCGTAAAGCGTTTCGACCCAACAATGGGTGTACGCTTAGTATCATTCGCTGTGCATTGGATCAAAGCTGAAATCCATGAATTCGTGATTCGTAACTGGCGAATTGTCAAAGTTGCTACGACCAAAGCACAACGTAAACTGTTCTTTAATCTACGCTCATTGAAAAAATCGAGCCGTAAATTAACGCTGCAAGAAGCCGAAGACATCGCACGCGATTTGAATGTCACCGCGGCTCAAGTACTAGAGATGGAAGGACGCTTGACTGCGTATGATGCATCATTTGAAGCACAAGCCGAAGATGATGAAGAAGGTCGTGTCGCGCCTGTCATGTATCTCGAAGATACACGATTCGATCCTGCCCGCGAAGTCGAAGAAGCGGATTGGGAAGAACACAGCAATAACGCACTTGCAAACGCGATGGGCAAGCTTGATGACCGTTCACGTACGATTCTTAAACGCCGCTGGTTGGATGACGAAAAAGCTACGCTGCACGAACTTGCTGCCGAATATAAAGTCTCTGCCGAGCGTATTCGTCAGTTAGAAAAAAATGCAATGGATAAAATCCGTACCGCAATGTCAGTAGGTTAATAGGCTAAGCAATGAATTGGTTGGCAATCGCCGCAATAAATCTCGCTGCGGCAGTCATGTTTGGTGCTTTTGGTGCGCATGCCCTAAAAGCACGTTTAAGTAGCGAACAGCTTGGCTGGTGGCACACTTCAACTGAATACTTCTTCTATCATGCGCTTGGCCTGCTCGTCATCGGTGCATTGATCCGCGCAATCCCTACTCTCAAATTACACCTACCTGCTGGTTTATTACAAATTGGCATTCTAATTTTTTGTGGTTCACTATATGCGATGGCACTTGGCGCACCACGCTGGTTTGGTGCGATTACACCGATTGGCGGGACAGCATTTATCGCAGGTTGGCTGCTTTTAGCTTGGTCAGCTTATAAGGTATCGACAACATGAGCATGACTTTACTCGTCAATGGACAACAGCTCGAAACCTCTGCCAAAACCTTAGCAGAATTGGCGAACGAATTAGGTCTAAATGGCAAACGCTACGCAATTGAAGTCGATGGCATGCTAATTTCCAAAAGCCGTCATATCGAATACGTATTAAATGCAATGCAAAAAATTGAAATTGTTCACGCAGTTGGAGGCGGCTAATGGCAACTTGTTGTGATATCCATCATGAAGAATCTCATCATGATCATCAATCTGATATTTCTCAGGCAATTTTGCTTAGCGAAGTATTTTGGCCAGACTTTGTCTACCACGATGAACGCATTTATTTAGATGCTGCGCCTGATAGCGATGACTATCTGGAACTCCTCCTCGCCTGTGACTATGACAAAACCACAGTTCAAGCCTTGTGTAATCATCGGCATTTGCTTGAATATTGTCTAGCGACTGATGCTAAAAACACACCAACACGCGAGCAATTAATTGCCTTTGGTCATCGTTTACAGGCCATGTGGCAAGCCAAACTCGCCAAAGATTTTCCAAATTTGAATGTCATCGTCGCATTTGATGCACAAGACGAAGATCCATTAGATGATTTACAAATTGTTGTTTACCAAGAAGATGCTGAATGATGAACGCCATAACTACTCCATTTCAAGATCAACCGCTCATTGTTGGCTCACGCACCTTTTCTTCACGCTTATTGGTTGGTACTGGTAAATACAAAGACCTCACGGAAACTGGCGCAGCGATTAGCACAAGCGGTGCTGAAATTGTCACGGTTGCGATTCGTCGTAGCAACATCGGACAAAACCCTGATGAACCAAATCTGCTGGATGTAATTCCACCAGATCGTTATACGATTTTGCCAAATACAGCAGGTTGCTTTGATGCAGACAGTGCCGTGCGTACCTGTATGCTTGCGCGTGAACTCTTGGATGGTCACAACCTTGTAAAGCTCGAAGTTTTAGGTGATACCAAAACCCTCTATCCGAATGTCGTCGATACGCTGAAAGCTGCGCGTACTTTGATTGATGATGGTTTTGAGGTGATGGTTTACACGTCAGATGATCCGATTATTGCCACAGAATTGGAAAATATGGGCTGTGTTGCAGTCATGCCGCTTGGTAGCTTGATTGGTTCTGGTTTAGGTTTGACCAACCCACATAACATTCGCCTGATTCTAGAAAATGCTAATGTTCCAATTATCGTTGATGCTGGTGTGGGTACTGCATCAGATGCGGCAATTGCGATGGAATTGGGTTGTGCTGGCGTGCTCATGAATACCGCGATTGCAGCAGCTCAGAATCCAGTCTTGATGGCTTCGGCAATGAAAAAAGCAGTTGAAGCTGGGCGTGAAGCGTTCTTGGCTGGTCGTATGCCGAAAAAGGCATATGCCAATGCAAGCTCGCCAGAAACTGGGTACTTTTTTAAGTAATTAAATAGAAGCAAACCATTATAGGGTGCACATCGTGCACCTTTATATTTATAAATCAACGAAATGGTGCATTGTATGCACCCTATAACTAATCAATTACAAGGATATGTAAATGGCTGGCGGATCTCAATTTTTAAGGTTTATGGTACCGCTAGTCACTACTCTTAGGGAGTTAAATGGTTCGGCATCCCCTACTGAAGCTAAAGATTTACTGATTGAAAGAGAAAATATTTCTGAAGCTGAACTAGCTGAATGTATTGCAAGTGGTGAATCTAGAATTAGAAATCAAATCGGCTGGGCAAGATTTTATCTAGTTAAAGCTGGATATATGAATGCTTCACAACGTGGTGTCTGGAGTCTTACTGAAAAAGGATTAAATACGCCCTTAAATGACATCAAACCTCAAAGTATTTTTAAAGAAGTTTCTGGGAAAGATGATAAAAAGACTGTTAATAATGCCGATGTAGAACAAGAAGAACACGATTTAGAATCTAAAGAGTCAAATCTTTTAGCTGTGCTAAGAAACATCTCACCATCAGGTTTTGAACGGCTATGTCAACGTCTTTTAAGAGAATCAGGTTTTAAACAAGTCACTGTTCATGGTAAAACAAATGATGGCGGAATTGATGGAGAAGGACTACTTGAACTGAATCCTTTTGTAAGCTTTAAGGTACTGTTTCAGTGTAAGCGCTATCAAGGATCTGTTGGTTCGCCTGTTATTCGTGATCTTCGCGGCGCAATACAAGGTCGTGCAGATAAAGGTATCCTGATCACCACAGGCAACTTCACAATGGAAGCCAAGAAAGAAGCCATCAGAGATGGCGCTCCACCTATTGAACTAGTCGATGGCGAAAAATTAGTAGAAATGTTTGAAAAACTTGAACTTGGTGTTAAACCACGCACAATCTATGAAGTAGATCATGAGTTCTTCAAAGAATTTTCGTAAGCCCCCATGGTGCGTGGAATGTTGAAATTTCAACTACCCGCTTTCAGCACCATCAACTTCACATCCACCGAACCATCATCTGACGATACCAAAATCTCATCATCCTGAATGGTAAAACTCAATCGCATCGAACGATCAACCAACGCAGTCAAGGCCTCACTTTGCTCAGGCAAAAGCTGCAACACCGTCACGTTATCTAAACGCGCAATCTTATTTTCGATGCCCTTAAACCACACATCCGTACTGGCGTTATAACTCAAAACAACAACTTTCTGTGAACGATTCGAAGCCTTCTTGATCCGTGTTTCATCAGGTTGACCCACATCCACCCACAACTGAATCGCGTCAGTTAAATCTTTATCCCAGACATCAGGTTCATCCACCTCAAACAAACCTTTGGTAAAGGTCAATGACTCAGTCGCATACAACCCAAACATCAACACCCGCGCCATCACACGCTCTTCGGTTTCTGAAGGATGACGCGCAATCGTCAGTGAATGCGTTTCGTAATAATGACGATTCATATCAGCAATTTGCAGTTCCGCTTTATAGATAGTTGCTTTCAATGCCACGATGAATCTGCCTTATAAATACGATGTGTAAAAAGATGCGTAAGCATAGAGGATTCACAACGTTAAAGCATATATTTTTCTAAATTTTGTTTAATGGTTTGTTTGCTTTTAACCCGTCTGGAGCAACTGTTTAAGCCACACATTCACCAATAAATATTTTAATATCGTGGATAAACCTAACTTTTAAAAGTGCCTCCCTGCACGCGAGTTTTGCGAAAGACACCTTGCGTCAAAACAAAGCCGTGCTTTGTTTTTCCTCATGCTTACTTTTGCCAAGACAAAAGTAAGGCCAGCCGCAGGCGAATCCTCCCATCACTGAGTCAAATGATAAGACACCCACGAAGCCAAGTTTTTTATTTTAAATAAGTCTAAATCACCAAATTAAAGGCGAAAAAAAAGCCAATTGTTAAAGGAGATCAATTGGCCCTGTTCTAAAGCAATTTGGCTTTACTTAAAGTAAGCGCCTTCCCGCTTGGTATGGTCTGTCTTATCAATCACGCGTCCAAGCTCTGGAATATGTTCTTTGAGCGAGGTTTCTACGCCTTGCTTCAATGTCATATCAACCGCTGAACAGCCCTGACAGCCACCCCCAAATTGCAATACTGCTGTCAAACCATCCGTAGGATCATCGAACAACTCAACTAACGATACATTACCACCATGTGCAGCCAAGCCTGGATTAATCTCAGCTTGCAACACATAACCAATACGCTCTTCAATCGAAGCATCCGCACCAATGCGTGGTACTTTAGAGTTCGGTGCTTTAAAAGTTAACTGACCACCGAAGCGATCTTTGTTGTAATCAATCACAGCATCCTTCAAATACGGGACACTTGGCTGATCAATATACGCCGCAAAATCTGGATAAACAATCTTTTCATCCGTTGTAATTTCTTCACCTGGCGTACTATATGCCATACAGCATTCTGCACGCGGCGTACCCGCGTTTTCAACAAATATACGAACACCAATGCCGGGAGTATTTTGTTTAGCGAGCAATTCTTTGAGGTATTCCTGCGCTGAAGGAGTGATCTGCATATTTGGCTGATCGTGAGTAGTTTCAGGCGCTTCTAGAACAACCGCTTCACTTGCTACATCTGACATTGTTTCTTCCTCAGTTACAGCCTTACAATAAATAAACCACCGCGTAGAGCACCTCGCAAATGACGCTGCCGATGAATGCGCGGTAGTGTCCAGCATCTGTCGCTGAACCAAAAAGGGCTAGGAGTCCCTATGGTAACATCTATGGGGTTTGATCAGGCATTCATCAAGTGCATTTAGACAGAAAAACATCAACAATAATGCCAAAATATTTAAAGGGTTTTAAACATGTTTATATTTAAAACCCTTATATTCTCTCACTCATGTAGCCTCTGGCTTCGGCAACGAGGCAAACCATTCAACAAAACGCATGCGCTCAGCTTCGCTCATGTGTAAACCACACTTCG
Organism: Aquirhabdus sp.; assembly: GCA_030149815.1. Classification (GTDB taxonomy): domain Bacteria; phylum Pseudomonadota; class Gammaproteobacteria; order Pseudomonadales; family Moraxellaceae; genus Aquirhabdus. The sequence continues at coordinate 80,605 of JASLHI010000014.1, forward strand.
TGCGACGCCACATCACATCCTCTGCCTGCCATGCCCACTCAGTACGACGCAGATAATGCACCTCAACCTCATATAAGCCACCACCAAAATACTGACCTAAGTCAGCCATGGTTTTTGCAGAACCAAGCACTGCTGCTGTGACCGTTCCATATCGACGCGTAATCGCAGCCAAAAACGCTTGATCCAGCTCAGGATATTGCTGAATAAACTCAGCTTGCCATGCTGCGAAACCATTCCAACCTTGTGGAATATCACCACCGTCTAAAGGCTCTTTATCTGTCCAACCTACAGGTAAATTGGTGCAGAACTTCGCTAAATCATCTAACGCATGTTCAGCCAGCTTGCGATAAGTCGTTAGCTTGCCACCCATCACCGTCAATAATGGCGCTTGACCGTCTACAGCATCAATCTTCAACTCGTAATCACGCGAAACTGCCGAAGCATTCTCAACATCGCCATCATCCATCAGCGGACGTACGCCGCTATAACGCCAAATCACATCTGCTGGCGTTAATTCTTTTTCAAGATAATGATTCACTGCACCACACAAATAATCGACTTCTGCATCGGTCATTTTTGGAAGCTGATTTGGATCATCCAACGGCAAATCTGTTGTTCCAATCAACGTGTAATCACGTTCATAAGGCAACATGAAAATCACACGACGATCGGTATGCTGCAAAATGTAAGCATGGTCACCTTCATAGCAACGCGGAACAACCATATGCGAACCTTGAACAAGGCGGATTTGTCCAATATCGTCCGAAGGCTTTTTCTTGCTACCCTCATCTGCTACTGGGGTGTTTTCAATTTTGGCTTGGACTTGGCTCACCCAAGGACCACTGGCATTGACCAGCATTTTGGCGCGAATATGAGATGATGCCTGCTCCAAAAAAGGATGAGCATCTGTTGGCTTGATTTCAATTTGCCATTCATTATTGACACGCTTTGCATGCTCAAAACTCACACGAGGAAGCAATACCGCACCATGTTTTTGTGCAGATAACGCATTCAGTAGTACTAAACGCGCATCATCTACCCACGCATCAGAGTAAGTAAAACCACGACTGAACATTTCTTTCAACGGCTTCCCAAGTACTGAGTTTGTCAGTACCACAGCCTTTGATTTTGCAAGTGAAATACGACCGCCCAAACGATCATAGAGAAATAATCCTGTACGAATCATCCAGCGTGGACGCAAGCTCGCAACATGAGGCATGACAAAATTCATCGGCCATGCAATATGCGGTGCAATCGCAAGCAAACGCTCACGCTCCGCCAGCGCTTCTCGTACCAAACGGAACTCGTAATATTCTAAATAGCGCAATCCACCATGAATCAATTTACTGGATGCACTCGAAGTCGCGCCTGCAAAGTCACCTTTCTCGACCAAAAGTACCTTGAGCCCACGACCTGCTGCATCACGTGCAATCCCAACGCCGTTAATTCCTCCACCAATGACCACGAGATCATAAAGATCGGTCTGGCTTTCTTGCACTACATTATCTAGCACTGTCATTTATTCAAATCACTCACTCAATAAAACTAAAACTGTTTCTACTATTTCTTAGAATCTACATCTTGTAATGCTGCATTCTGCGCAGCCAATCGCTTTAGTCGCACAATCGTTTTTTCTAGTCCATCTGCAAATTGCTTTTTATCACGATCTGTCAATGGCGGAGGTCCACCAGTCTGTACACCCGCACCGCGTAAACTATCCATAAAATCACGCAAATGGAGTCGTGCACGCACATTCTCAATGGTAAAAACCTCACCGCGTGGATGTAAGGCTGTACCGCCCTTCTCGATCACTTGAGCTGCCAGCGGAATATCCTGTGTCATGACCAAATCGCCAGCTTTCATCCGCGATACAATTTCTTGATCTGCCATATCGGCGCCACCCGAGACTTGCATCGAACGGATCAGATTTGAAGGCGTAATGCCGACAGGCTGATTGGCAACAAAAACCGTAGGAAGTTGATGCCGATCAGCCGCCCGAAAAATCACCTCACGCAAAATTCGTGGACATGCATCCGCATCAATCCACAAAGTCATCGTAGATTTTGGTTTCAAAATCGGCGTTTCTGCTTGAGGTTGATCAGTCATTAGCGTGGTTGCATCCGAATAGCACCATCAAGACGAATGGTTTCACCATTCATAAAGCTGTTTTCAACGATATGCACTGCCAATTTTGCATACTCTTCTGGATTGCCTAAACGCTTCGGAAACTGTGTCATTTCAATCAGCGGCAACTTCACGCTATCGGGCGAAGCATTCATCAGCGGTGTATTAAAAATTCCTGGGGCAATGGTATTTACGCGCACACCCATCACCGCCAAATCACGCGCCAATGGCAATGTCATTCCGACAACGCCACCTTTTGATGCAGAATAAGCAACCTGACCAATCTGACCATCAAATGCCGCTACGGAAGCGGTATTAATAATGACACCACGCTCATAATCTTGGTTATCAGGCGTATTGTGCTGCATCGCTTCTGCTGCAAGACGCGTCACATTGAATGTCCCAATCAGATTGATGGTAATCACTTTGGTAAATAGTTCGAGCGAATGTGCGCCATTTTTACCTACAGTACGGCTAGCCGAACCAATGCCAGCGCAGTTCACTGCGATATGTAAACCACCAAAATCTTGTACAACTTGATCAATCGCTGTTTTGACAGAGACTTCATCGCTAACATTGACGGTATAGGCACGCACTTTTGAACCTAACTCTTTCGCGACCAAATCCGCTTGTTCACGATTAAGATCAAAAATAGCAACACACGCCCCTTTTTCGGCCAATAGACGTACTGTCGCTAGTCCTAAACCAGATGCACCACCTGTTACCAACGCAACTTTTGGTTGTGATGAATTGTTGAAATCCATGAGGTATATCCCTATGTATAAGTGTAGGAAAGTTAGAAGGTGAATAGCTTAGGCGATTTTCAAACCGTTTTGTCATCCTTGCGACGATATTTATTAGATACTTTACTCTAATCACACTAGACTAAACCAACAATGTTATTTACATTCAATGCAGTAGCGTCAGATGCAAAGAGAATGGCAAAATTGCTCGATCAAGCCACAAAGAATCACTGCAACCACATACTTTTACTTAAATAAACAACCCATAATGGATACCCTCTCGCATGAAGCCTGAACTCCTTAAAGTAGACTGTGACATCCTTGGCGATCATGGTGTTCATTGGCAAATTCTCACTGACTCGATCAGTACCACTGTACCTAAATGGTTGGAACAATCCATTGATGATGCAGTAATGCCTCGCGGTCTCAATAATATTGACCACAACACTGATGACAACGCTGCACATTGGTTAATTGCTGGACCAGAAGGTGTCGTACAAGTTGCTCAAATTTTAGATGTGACTAACGGTCGCCCATCTGCACTACGCAGCGCTTACCCACTCCTAAATAGTCAACGTGCAACAACTGTTCAAGTCTCTCGCGTATTGCATTGTGAACACTCGCTTGAATCCGTTTTAACATTAGAAACAGCTGATGGCTCAACGTTATATGCATTTGATGCACTCTATACCGTCAATCAGCATCACTACCATGCCAATGTAAACTACAACGCTTATCTTGGTGCGTTTGCCTATGAAATTGAACATGTTGGTGCTGATGAAACCATTGTCGTCGATGATCCAGCTGCCATTCGCCATCATCGCGCACTCAATGACATCTTGGCAAAAAACAATGGTGTCGCACCCAATAACCTACAAGAACAACTTGACGCATGGCAGCCAAAAACACCTGACGATGAAGCACCAGTCACTTTAGATTTATCGAATATGGTTGCTTATCTATTTGGTGAAAATTTTGGTCAAGAAGATGAAGCATGGTTCCAAGGCGAAGTATTGGGCGTTCAACCCCTACAATTCATCTCGGAATCTGGACAATTATTAGATGTTGTGATTTTAAGAGAACCTGATGCTGCGCCTGTCGTTATCCAAATTGCTTACTTTCCACGCGGCGAAGCAAAATCGGTCAAAGCAGGCGAATTTATCCGCGGCAACATTTGGTTACAAGCGGCTATTTATAACACTGCACCAGTAAAATAATTTTCATGATGTCAAAGAAAACCCGCATTCACAATGCGGGTTTTCTTTTTATATTTTCTCTGAATTAAGCTTTATACATTTCCTCATTTAATCTCGGTTACTGAACCTGGAGGTGACATCTCTTCATGCACGACCTCTTTCTTGACCATTTTTTTATCATGGTGATGCATGTAATGGTGCACATGATGGTGATGATGAACATGGTGATGGTGGTGATGTTTGACGACTTTGGTTGTTGTGGTAGTCATATCCAAATCAGCAAAGGCTGTGGTTCCTGATATTAATAATATTGCAGCAACCATAACTTGAAGTTTCATTATATTCTCCAGAATTAGAAGCTCAGATCAAAAATGATTTTTTCTTAAATAACAGACTTCTATTGGTCAGTTTATCTGAATATCGATCATAAAATGAATATCTTTTTTTGACCGAAAATGCTTAAGCTAACCAAAAATGCCACAGCAAGATAAACATGTTGGTTATTAATAAGTCAACATCACTTTAAAGTGGTTTCTATAAAACACAACAAAATGAAACGAAAACTCATCGCTTAAAAAACAAGCTTAGCGAGATACAAAAAACCGCCTATAAAGGCGGCTTTTTCAGACTTAAAAATCTATCGATTATTCAGTCACAGCAAGAACGCTTTTGAACAAGTCTTTTTGTTCTTGGCTTGGGCGCGCAGTTTGCAACGCCATCAATTGAGTCATATCGCCTTGTACTTTGATTTTGCCAGACATGAATGCTTGCATTGCAGCTGACATATCAAATTCTAAAAATACTTTACGCAATGTTTCTGCATCTAATTGCAATGTCGTTTTTGCATTTGATGACAAACCTTTAACAATTTTTCCACCGTCTAATGCCATGTCAACATTACCGTCAGCACCACCGCTAACATTCATGTTCAGCGCTAAATTAGCGAGTGTTGGTGGCAAATTCAAATCGCCAGCAGCTTGAGTCATTTTCTCGACGGTTTCAAACCAATCGTTTGTCAAAAAAACTGCCATTTCGGATTCCTCGAATTGTGGATTATTCAATCCATTAAAATAAATATTTGAGAAGCTGATTTTGTCATACACATTCACTGAAGAATATAAAAATAAAAACGCTCTCTATCATCACTTGGATGAAGACATATCTTGCCCACATTCCAAAATCACGTCACTTTATATCAAAAACATAAGTCTGGTGATATAGCATATCTGTTGTTTTTTCCAATTGATGATGGAATTTTTTGCTAGTGTGATGATATTTTTAGTGAGTGTCCGATGAACTATTCATTCCACCATGATGGTAAAACAAAGTGCTTCAGTGCTTGACGATGTGATTTGAATGCTGGATCAACCGCATACATTTCAGCCCAAAAATATGGCGAATGATTAAATTCACGCGTATGGCATAACTCATGCAATAACACATAATCTAATAATTCAGGGGGCAGCAAAATCAATGATGCATTCAGATTGATTTTGCCCAGTCGTGAACAACTTCCCCAACGTGTTCGAGCATGTCGAACCGTACAGCCAGAATATTTAAACTGATGCTCTGCCGCAAGCTCAGCAAGACGAATGGGCAAATAAGACTGCGCTTTATTTTTGACCCATTTTCGCAGATGCTCGTTTTTATTGATCTCAGGAATACGTAGCGTTTGCTCATATTCCTTAGCCCGTACATAGTCACCAGAAATATTGATATGCCATGTAGCTTGATAAACGGGGAGATAAATTTGAGTGTCAGATACAGCTTTAACCGCTAGATTTGGGTTTTGCGCTAATTCGGCATCACGTTGTAATTGTTGTAATTTACGTTGTTGGAGTTTATGCCATTGCTCCTTGAGCCAAGCATTTGTTTCACGCAAAAAACGATCTGTTGTGGTTTGAGAGGTTCGCGGCGGAATCGTCACCCAAACCCGATCGGCTTTTAAAGTTAGGCGCAATCGTTTGGCGCGTGGATTGACACGCCATTCAATTTCAGGAAGTGGCGTTTCTATAAAAGAAGATTCAAGCAAAGGAAAATCAGTCTGACTATTCATGACCGAAAGTTCCGTTGCTTGATTTGCATATGCTGAATTGACAGGTTAAAGCTGACGCGTGGCTTCACGCACGCCATTTGGCCCAGCAAGTAATGCGAGATCAGCACCTTGGCGCGCAAACAGACCATTACACACGACACCTGCAATGTTGTTGAGCTCTTGTTCAAGCGCAATCGCATCCAGAATATTCAAATTATGGGTATCAAGAATCAGATTACCATTATCCGTCACGAAACCTTGACGATATGCAGGAGAGCCGCCCAGTGAAACCAGCTTACGACCCACTGCTGATCGCGCCATAGGAATCACTTCGATCGGCAATGGAAATGCTCGCCCTAATTGCTCAACCCACTTTGACTCATCTGCAATACAGATAAAACGCTTAGCAACAGATGCGACGATCTTTTCACGCGTGAGAGCACCGCCACCGCCTTTGATCATGTGCAAGTGACGATCGATTTCATCTGCACCATCAATATAAATATCCAAACTGCTGACTTGGTTCAACTCAACCACTTCGATTCCGACAGCTTTTAAACGATCTTCTGTTGCTTTCGAACTCGCAACCGCACCCGCAAGTTTTAACTGTGGTAATAAATCAATCAAAAAATTGACAGTACTTCCCGTGCCCACACCGATCATGCCACCTTTCGGGATATGCGCCAATGCAGCTTGGGCAACTGCTTTTTTTAATTGATCTTGATTACTCACAACAGCCATACGAATACACTCGCAAAAATACTAAAGGATACTAAAATAAATTCGCGCTAGTTTATCGTACTTACCTACCCCAAGCGTAGCTGTTTGTTAAGCAATCCCCACCAATCATTAAATTTTTGCAGGCAAGTTACGATTCACTCGTGCACGTAATTGCGCTAGAAACTCAGAGACTTTACTGGTTTCAGCTTTTTGAGTCAGGTCAACTGGAGCATCTACAACTTGAGTTTGTAAACGCTCAGGTTGTGCCTGAAGTGCGCGAAAGCGTGCAATTGAGGATTCGATATTTCTGCCCAACAAACCTTTTCGAACGGGCTTCGGTAAATAACGAAATACCTGTGCCTGATTAATTAACTCAACCAACCTAGATGTATCTTTAAAGTTAGTCAAAACAATCGTTAATAATTCTGGATGCTCTTGCTTCAATGTTTTAATCATCGAACTCAGATCAATATCACCCAAACTCAACTCAGTAACCATAATCGCAATAGATTGGCTGGTCAGAATATTCAATGCGGAGCCAACATCTTGACTCCAGAACACATCATGTGAAGCACCTAAAATTTCTTTGACCACAAGATAAGTCCCCTCATCACGATCAAGGACTAAACATGAAAGGCGTTTACTGACGACGATCTCAGACTCTGTGGACAACAGAGAAACCGTATTTAACAGTGATTCAGGTATGAGTTTCTCTAGTTTTCCTGCGATATTTGCCGCTTGAGCAATGGTGTCTCGTAACTCTTTTGGACCCCAAGGTTTATTGATATAACGGAATATTTCTCCATCATTCAACGCATCCAATGCCGCATCAGCATCAGAATAACCCGTTAATAAAATCCGTATCGTATCTGGCGCAATATCACGAGCCTGACGTAACAACTCTGTGCCAGTCATAATTGGCATACGTTGATCTGAAATAATGACGTGAATGTTTTCTTGGCGCAAAATCTTGAGCGCTTCATGACCATCACTGGTTGCAAAAATTTGATATTGCGTGCGTAGTAGCATACTCAATGAACGTAAAATTCGTTCTTCATCATCCACTAATAAAATCTTCGGCTTATCACTCATCATCTTTCTCCAATCAAATCCAGACCTACAAACTTCCATTGATTATGTAGGCTAAATGTTATGCTTCGGCTAAAACAGCTTGTGTTGTTTTCACAGCTTGACGTTGGCGTGGTAATGAAATACCAAATCGCGTTCCGCGCCCCACTTCCGATGCGACACGAATACGCCCACCATGTTGCTCAATGATTTGGAATGAAATAGACAACCCTAGACCAGTTCCCTCACCTACTGGTTTGGTCGTAAAGAATGGATCAAAGATCTTAGCGACAACTTCAGATGGCATACCTTTGCCCGTGTCCTGCACAGAAATATAGACATTGGTCTCGTCTGCCCATGTCTTCACCAAAATCTTCCCGTCACCTGTAATTGCTTGAGCAGCATTAGTAAATAGATTCAATAACACTTGATTGATCTGCGAAGGTGCACAAGCGATCTTAGGAATATCGCCAAGTTGTTTAATCACCTCAATACGGTTTTTCAATGTGCTCTTGGCAATCAACAAAGATGAATTGATACACTCATTGATTGAAACGCTATCCGTCATTGCTTGATCAAGTCGACTAAAGTTCTTCAGCCCCATCACCAACTCGTTAATCTGTTCTAAACCATAACCTGTATCATTAAAAATCGCGGTCATATCTTCAAACAACAGATCAGGCTGAATCTCATTTTGTAGATCATCCAACTCTGCCAACTTCTCAGCAATCGCAACATCATTGCTATCAGGCGACAAGATCACATCAATCAACTCACGATGCGATGAGTGCATCTGATTCAATTGAGTTATAAACTCTTGAACAATCTCAACGTTGTTTTTGACATAGCCGAGAGGCGTATTAATTTCATGCGCAACGCCGGCAACCATCTGACCCAGCGATGCCATTTTTTCGGATTGAACCAACTGTGCTTGTGATGACTTCAATTCGCGGTACGCGTTAGAGAGTTCACGCGTATTTTTGGCGACTTGTTCTTCCATCGCACTGAGCAGCGCAATCACTGAACCTAAGCCTAAATACTGACCATTTTCAGTAATCACAAAATCTTCTGACAATGGCGAACGAACTTTGGCTGAAATATAGTTGGCGGCTTCCGCAACAGATGTATTGACATCCACTGACAAAAAACTGCGCGCCATAAAGTTTGCAACAGGTTTACGCCCGAACAACTCACGACCAAAATTTTTCATAAAAATGCCATGAAGCTGATGACGCGTAATCACGCCAACAGGGATACCTTCGTGAACGATTGGAACTGACAAAATGGCTTCGTACTCTGGCAACAGCAGTTGTGCAGCGATTTCATTGACCGAATCCGTCGGTGAAAATGCGGGAATATGAAGTGCTAACGAATAAATATCCGTTGTTGAATTTTCTTTCATGATACTCACATTCCATTTTGCCAAAATAAGTTAGACTCACGCAGCGTCATTCATGGGCAATAAACAATGTCTGCATTTGTGAGAGCGATACACTTGTCTAATCCAAGACCACACCAAATTTACCTAAACCTCAAAAAACGAAAAACGGATACGAATCATCATGAATAGAATAGATGTCATCATTCATAAAAATTCGAATTATTATTGAGGTTGGTATGGGGGAAATCGGAAAAGACTCTACTCGATAAGAGTAATCATTTGATGTGACAAAAATATGAAAAAAAGCTAAATTTTATACAATTTTTCTATTTATAAACAATTGTTTAACAATTTTATAGACCAACAGTACAGATCAAAAAAATGATTAGTGTACATGCGTAGATTAAGTCTTGTAAATTTCTAGAAAAAATCTTTCGATCAATTTACTGCGTACTTCAACAAGCAGAGTAAAACTATATAGCTCATCTCACCTGTCGAAACATACGAAAACATTGTCAAAATTTTAATAGATGCTAGAAATTCGATTTTTTATAAGAATACATAAACATCTTATTCAGCTATCACTCATGTAGAACTGAATAAGATGTTTTTAGAATTGATCTAAAGCTGTTATTTAAAATATGGCTGGCTCAATTCATGCACCGCATCGACAAAGACACCAGCATGAGTTGGATCAACCCACTGGGTGATACCATGTCCAAGATTTGCGACATAACCCGTTTTGCTGGCATCAGCTCTGTATGCGTCTGAAAGCATTGCTGCCACAGATTTACGAATTTGCTCAGGCGAACCGTACAAAGTATTTGGATCAAGATTGCCTTGCAAAGCAAATCGCCCCGCTGCCATATAACGAGCATCCGCAAGCGACGTTGTCCAATCCAATCCCAATGCATCTGCATCACTAGTCGCCATTTGAGGAATCCACTGACCGCCGCCTTTAGTAAACAGGATCACAGGCACACGTCGACCCTCATGTTCACGAATAAGACCTGCAATAATTTTGTTCATATAGTTGAGTGAAAACTCGACATATTCACGATGCGCCAGTGCTCCGCCCCAACTATCGAAAATCTGCACCACTTGCGCCCCAGCAACAATCTGCGCATTCAGATAATCAGTGACCGCAACGGCAAGCTTATCTAGTAACGCATGGAGTAACTCTGGTGAACGATAAAGCATTTCTTTGGTATGGCGAAATTCTCGAGAACTGCCACCTTCAACCATATACGTTGCAAGTGTCCAAGGACTTCCTGAAAATCCAATCAGCGGTACGCTGCCACCCAATGCAGAACGAATCGTACTGACTGCACGCATTACATAATCCAGAGAATCATTCGGATCAATTTTTGGTAATGCTGCAATATCAGACTCAGTACGCACCGTTTTTTTGAACTTTGGGCCTTCCCCTTCTTCAAAGTACAAGCCTAAGCCCATCGCATCAGGCACAGTGAGAATATCACTAAACAGAATCGCAGCATCTAAAGCAAAACGACGCAAAGGCTGTAAAGTCACTTCACACGCTAAATCTGTATTTTTGCACAGCGACAAAAAATCACCTGCTTGACTACGGGTCTCTTTGTATTCAGGTAAATAACGCCCCGCCTGACGCATCATCCAGACGGGTGTTGTATCCACAGGCTGACGCAATAGTGCACGAATAAAACGATCATTCTTTAGTACAGGTTTAGATTGCGAATTTGTATCATTCATCATCACGCTCAACTATTTTGAAAACTAATAAGAAAATAATTAAAAAACCAATCAATCTGACAAAACTGGTACACCGCCGTGAAATCTGATTTCAGTATCTGGCGATTCAATCAGCTCACGCTCAACTTCACGAAACAATACAATCCTGTCATCAATCGCAATTCTTTCAGAGTCAGGAACCAACGTCCGCGCTAAGGTTAAATAATCTTCAAAATGTCGCGACTCTGACTTCAACAAATAGCGATAGAACTTTGCTAACTCGTCATCAACAAAAGGCGCCAACGCAGCAAAACGCTCACACGAACGAGCCTCTACAAATGCGCCGACAATCAATACATCTACCAATGCCGCTGGTTCATGCGTTCGAATATGCTTGCGTAGTCCTTGTGCATAACGACTCGCACTCACGGCCTCCCACACCTGCCCACGCTCGCGCATAATGCCAATCACTTGCTCATAATGCAGCATCTCTTCACGAACCAACTGAGCAAGTTTGACTTGTAAATCGGTATGATAGCCGTAACGGAACATCAAATTCATCGCCGTTCCTGCTGCTTTCTTTTCACAATTCGCATGATCTTGCAATAACAACGGAATGTGCTGACACGCCACATCCACCCACGCTTGAGGTGTACGACAAGCCAAAAAATCATAAATCGGTTTCAATAACTCTGCAGCGGCACTCATTCAAATCAACTCAAAAGTTACATGAAACTATTTAAACAAATTTCAAGTAAATACAAATATAAAACAGCTCAATAGCTTACAAATTAAAAATAGATTCCAACATCGCTCAGGAATAAAACTAACATTTATTTGTTAAACTGATTTTCATAACGATCGACTATCGTATTTTGACTTAGCAAATCAGCGATAAATCATAATGAGTAATTATGACGCATTTCTCGAGAAAAATTTGTATGAAAAAAAACATCTTTGCCATCTTCATGGGTTTATTACCATCCTTCGCCTTTGCCGCTGGAGGTGAAATGCATGAAGAACTTTCAAATATTTTAATTTCGATGTTTTGCCTCGTCCTCTCCGCTCAGGTTCTTGGCTGGCTGATGTCTCGATTCGGACAACCGCGTGTTATTGGACAAGTACTTGCTGGTGTACTTGTTGGCCCAAGTTTACTTGGACTTGTGCATGTCAATGTCACCTTACAAGCCCTTGCAGAGTTTGGTGCAATTTTTCTCATGTTTGCTGTCGGTTTAGAAAACCGATTACGTGATTTGTTAGTAGTGGGTAAAGAAGCGATTATCGTTGCACTTCTAGGGATTGTCTTACCAATGCTAGGGGGATATGCATTTGGGTATTTTCATGATCTCTCTCAAATTCAAAGCATCTTTATTGGCACTTCAATGGTCGCAACCAGCGTCGGGATTACGGCACAGGTGCTCAATGATTTAGGTGTCATTAACAGTAAATACGCACGCATCATTTTAGGTGCGGCTGTGATTGACGATATTTTAGGACTCGCGATTTTAGGCGTCGTTTCTGGCATGGCAAATGGCGAAGAAATTACGACTATCGGCGTTTCAACCACTTTAGCAATTTCTTTAGGGTTTGTCGGTGTTGTTCTGCTGATCGGTGTTCCCTTAATTAACTATATCCAATCTCACTTAAATCCACAGAAAATCTCTGGTGGTTTTGGTCTCATCATTTCTTTAAGTCTAGGTTTTGCTGCTCTCTCTGGAATCGCAGGATTAGCACCAATCATCGGTGCGTTTCTAATCGGGATGGTACTCGCGGAAGTCAGCGACAATTATGATTTCCACGATAAGGTTCATGCTTTAGAAAGTTTTTTAGCACCTGTATTCTTTGCAATGGTTGGCGTTCAATTACCGCTAGAACTCTTGGCAAATGGCGAAGTCCTCTTTAACGGCGCAATACTCACGATCATCGCAATATTAGGAAAATGGCTCGGCGGTTTAGCGATTACGCCTCAGCAAGGCGTTACTGTCGCTAATAAAGTCGGCGTCGGCATGGTTCCGCGTGGCGAAGTAGGTTTGATCGTAGTTGGAATTGGGCTTAGTACAAATTTAATCAATAACAAGTTATTTGCTGAAATCGTAGTCATGATTGTCGCAACGACGATTCTTGCACCCATTGCACTACGTCTTTTAATTAAGGCGCCAGCCGACACTAGCGTACCTCGAATCAAAGAAGAGGACGCTCTAGGTACTTCTGATGGAAAAGGGATTTAATTTGAGATTAGCTTTCCCAATATGATCCACACACAAAAGACACTTTAAAAGTGTCTTTTTATAATCTCACCAAACATGAAGTAATATTTAAAGTCATATCACTATTCCATGTCTGTCGTACTAGACTCATGAAAAGTGCAAATCATTCCACCGCATATCACACTTTTGGGCATTGTATGCCTAACATTAGAACAATCATAATGACACGATATCGACAGATGTTATCTACAATCATTTGATCAACTTAACCGATAGGAACGATATGAGCATCATGCAAGGAACGCCCACACAAGCCGAAATCGTCGCTGATATTATTGCGAAAGTTTCACCTGATTTCATGAAGTCTGGAATTCGAATTGAGCGGATTGAATTACCAGAGACGGTTTGTGTACTGCCCTTTCACACAAAACAAACTCGTCCAGGCAATACCATTTCTGGCCCAACCATGATGTTCTTGGCGGATTTAGCAATGTATACGTTGGTGCTGGCTTTGGATAACACGCAAATCATGTCGGTCACGCAGGATTTGCACATGCATTTCCTTGCACGTCCAGCAGCACAAGACTTACAAGCCGTTGGAACTGTTGTGAAAAAAGGACGTCGTACGGTAGTGATGCGCGTGGATATTTTTAGTATTAGTCCTGAAGGTGAGAAAAAACTCGTAGCGTTTGCAACGGGAACATATGCGCTGATGACGTAAACTTGCTATTACAAGAGTGATATAAACAGCCTCTCTATCAATGCTAAAATCTTAAAATCTAAGTCACTATATTGATAAAGTAAAAGTAGCTTTTGCCTTATACATCTTATAAAAACTTGTTGAATTTTTGGAAATATATATGAGTAAAGCTAGAAATGGCGGTGCGGGTTTTAGTCTTGGCGTAGTTATTGCTGTCGCACTATCTTGGAGTGCGAATCACTCGATTCTGTGGGCAATCATAGATGGCTTTCTGAGTTGGTTCTATGTGATCTATTATTTTATTTTTAAACATCACATCATTATCCAGTAAACATTTAAAAACAAATATCAAATGCCGCGTGAATCGCTGAACTTACTGCTGATTGAGCATCTTCATCAGCAGTTGAAGGTGCAACGTGAAAATAATGCACATAATATTGAGACAACTCAGTAACGGCTTGCACAATCTCAGCGTGATGCTTTTTATAAAAACGAGGATCGACTTCATCAATATCTTCGTCATTATCCTCCCCTAGCAAATCTATACGATGTAAGCTGATTGCGTTCAAGATTTTATCGTACTCTCGACTCTGACTGAACCGAATTGAGCCGTCACAAGGCGGCTGTACAGAGTCGGCCTTTGCCATCAGATGCAAGAATTTAGGCGTAGCAGGCAACGTTGACACACAATCAGAATAAATCAGATGGTTATCCACTGCACCGCCATATTTAGCACCAAGCGCATCAACCAATCCTGGTCTATGAATCATCGCTGCGCACGGTAAAGTAAGATCGTAATCACTGACCGACACAGTATCCAAAAATGCAGCAAAAGATTCATCATCCGCCACAACATCACTGACTACTTTAGTATCTTTTAATAGCGACCACTCTTCATCATGCACAGAATCATAAGCCGAATGAATCAATGGATTAATCACTTTAGCTCGTTCACTTGGGTCCTCTAGCTTTACGTAGCGATAAATCGCCTCATAAATCGGAGAAGTTTTAGGATCTTGTCGGGTCAGCTCTGCTAGAGCTATATCTGGAGCCTGAAAAAGTGCCGCAACTGCCAGATCCTTTAAACGAGCGTCATACTGATGAGCCAAACAATTTTGCAGAGTATTTTTTTCTTTGAGACATGCCTGATCTCGATTTCTAAGCCACTTTCTTTGCTCATCGTCTTCTCTAGACAACCCACTGCCTAACGCACTCTTTCGCGCAGCGGCATACAACACGCTCATCGTACGATCTTTTGTGGCTAAACTAGGATCAGTACAAATCACTTTTTCGATTTTAGTTGGGGATAAACAAGAAAAACTGGGCTGTGCAGGAGAGAATGAAGCATTCGATACACGAATTGAGCTGATCAAAACAGTCATCATCACAAATGCGTAAAAAAATTTACCCAAAATATCTAAAACCTGAATAAATTTTAGAGATTTGAAATGCTTCATTCTCAACACTTTATTTAATCGTCCTCATATTATTAAACATGGCAGACGATCTTGATCATCAGCCGGCAGGAAGTTGGAATAGTGCACGTGCGGCATCACTCGGTGCACTTTTAAATGCCCAAGCATGTATTTCAAGAGTGCTTGGACTTAGACCTGAATATATCTTTGCAAACCCAGCACGAGTCAACGCAGCAACAAGTGATTTCTGAGTAAATCCAGTTTTATGGGCATAGAACTCTACCCCACTTCGCTCAATTTGAGTGGTGTAACCATAAAACACATCCAGAACCATAATCGGTCCAGCTGGCGAATGGTAAAGCACATCATCAATATCTAAACCACGATCCAATGTCTGGCGCATGACTTCATGCATATCAGGCACAATGATATGAGCAAACCCATCATCGTTCAGAACATGCTGAAATCCTGCAAGTACTTTAGGGACGTCATGACGATAGTAATGTTCTAAATTATGCGAATTATAAATCGCATCAAACTGCCCTGCTTCCAATGTTGTGAGCAAACGAGCATCACACACAATATCAGGCTCACCTTTTGGATCAATATCAAGCAGTAGGTGCTCAAATTCTACATACTGAGGAGGCAATGCAATTTGCTTACTATTACCACCAACGTTTAAAACCTTTTTCAACGCAATACTCCTTTATATAAAAACAGCACTTTCCATAGCATTCGACCGATTGTAAGATATTTGCACCGCGACAAACTACCGTATACAAATTAAAATTTATCCAATCACCCCACACAAATCGAGCAAGCGATTCGCATAACCCCACTCATTATCATACCAAGCCAAAACTTTCGCTTGTCGCCCCACGACCATCGTCTGCAAACTATCCACCACTAATGAAAATGATTGATGATTAAAATCACTAGACACCAGTGGTTGATCGGTCACATCCATAATTCGTTGAAAGCGTCCAAACGCTGCCTCAACCAATGTCTGATTGATCTGCTCAATCGATGCAGGACGCTCCATCACAAACGACAAATCAATTGCAGCCACATTCAATGTTGGTACACGAATCGAATATCCCTCAATTCGATTCGCCATATGTGGCAAGACACGTTTTAACGCGCCAAGCGCACTTGAGGTCGTGGGAATAATATTTTGTGCCGAAGCTCGTGCACGACGTGGATCACGATGGGCATGATCGAGTACCGATTGATCCGCCGTCATCGCATGAACCTCTGTCATCAAAGCAGATTCTATGCCAAAGGCATCATCCAAAATTTTAACTAACGGTACCAGTGCTTGCGTAGTACACGATACGCTGGAAATAACTCTGTCAGAAGGCTTCAAAGAGGTTTCATTGACACCAAAAACAATCGCTGCATCCACGGTATCAAACGGTGCAGCACTGATAATGACCCGTTTCGCTCCCGCAGATAAATGTTTCGATGCATCTACGCGTGAACGAAAATGACCACTACATTCCAAAACCAAATCAATGTCCAACTCTGCCCAAGGCAAAGTCGAGGGATCCTCTTGTTGTAAAAATTGAATTTGGCGAGCTTGCCCTTGACTCGATACCATGAGCGTTGCGTTTTCTAAGACGGCTGTTCCTGTAAATCGTCCATGTGCACTATCAAACCTTAACAAATGTACGAGAATTTCTGAGTCGGCAATATCATTGATTGCCACAAACTCAATGTCAGGCTTACAATTGTTCTCAAACCATGCGCGCAACACATTCCGCCCAATACGACCAAAGCCATTGATAGCAACACGAAGTGGTTTTTTGGTCTGGATCATTCGTAAAATCTCAAGGCTTGAATATTAGCTATATTAAATCGTTAAATGATTGATATTACATAAAACCTTAAAATAAAAAACGGCACAAATGCTGCACCGTTTTTAAAGTCTAACATTTTAATGAATAAAGAATTAACCGACTAACTCTTTCACCGCACTCACAACCGCGTCAGTCGTGATACCAAAATGCTTGTACAACTGAGCTGCTGGTGCAGATTCACCGAAGGTACGCATACCGATCACACGACCATCCAGACCTACAAACTTCCACCAGTAATCCACATGCGCCGCTTCAACAGCAACACGCGCACGAATTGCGCTTGGCAATACCGATTCACGATATTCAGCAGATTGCTCAACGAACACTTCGCATGAAGGCATTGATACCACACGCACACCATCAAGCTGTGCATACGCTTCCATTGCCAAGCTCACTTCAGAACCTGTTGCGATGATAATAGCTTTAAGTGTGCCCTTCTCTTTTGCCAGCACATATCCGCCTTTAGCCACATCAGCAAGTTGTTCAGCAGTGCGCATTTGGAATGGCAAATTCTGACGAGAGAAAATCAATGCTGTTGGGCCGTTTTGACGTTGTAACGCCAATTTCCAAGATACTGCTGATTCAACAGTATCCGCTGGACGCCACACATGCAGATTCGGTGTGCCACGTAACGATGCAATTTGTTCAATCGGTTGATGCGTCGGACCATCTTCGCCCAGACCAATTGAATCATGAGTATAAACATGAATCACGCGCTGTTTCATCAGTGCAGACATACGCAC
Source organism: Aquirhabdus sp. (assembly GCA_030149815.1). Classification (GTDB taxonomy): domain Bacteria; phylum Pseudomonadota; class Gammaproteobacteria; order Pseudomonadales; family Moraxellaceae; genus Aquirhabdus. Next base: position 98,506 of record JASLHI010000014.1, read on the forward strand.
CGCATTACGCGCATATTCCATAAAGATCAAGAAAGTTGCAACGTAAGGAATCAAGCCGCCATGCAGCGCGATACCGTTTGCCATTGCTGTCATACCGAATTCACGCACACCGTAGTGGACATAGTTACCCGCAGCATTATCTTGAATGCCAACAGAGCCTTTCCAAATGGTAAAGTTTGAACCTGCCAAATCCGCAGAACCACCAAGCAATTCTGGCAAAACTGGGCCAAAGGCTTCAAGCGTATTCAAGCTCGCTTTACGGCTGGCAATGGTTTCGCCTTTCGCATTGCACTCTGCGATAAACGCATCCGCTTTCGCTTCAAAATCAGCAGGCAAAGCACCGCTCAAACGACGTGTCAGCTCAGCTGCTAATTCTGGATAACGCTGACTATAAACATCAAATACAGAATCCCAATGTTGTTCAAGTGCTGAACCTTTCGCTTTACCATCCCAAGCTTCATAAATATCTTCAGGGATTACAAACGCTTCATCTGACCAACCTAAAACTTCACGAGTCAACGCAACTTCAGCAGCACCCAGTGCTGAGCCATGACACTCTTCTTTACCTTGTTTATTTGGTGAACCCAAACCGATAATGGTTTTACAAATAATTAATGACGGCTTATTTGCTTCTGCCTGTGCTTCCAAAGTTGCTTCACGAATCGCCTTGGCATCATGACCATCTATTTTAATGACATGCCAGCCATAAGCCTCAAAGCGTCTTTGCGTATCATCGCTAAACCAGCCTTCGACTTCACCGTCAATGGAAATGCCATTATCATCATAATACGTAATCAGTTTGCCCAGACCCAGCGTACCTGCCAGCGAACACACTTCATGTGAAATGCCTTCCATCAAGCAGCCATCACCGACGAAACAATAAGTGAAATGGTCAACAACGTTTAGACCATCACGGTTAAATTGTGCCGCTAATGTTTTTTCTGCAACAGCAAAACCCACAGCATTTGCAATACCCTGTCCAAGTGGACCAGTTGTTGTTTCTACACCCACTGTGTAGCCATATTCAGGATGACCTGGCGTACGACTATCGAGCTGACGGAATTGTTTAATGTCTTCCATCGTCACATCGTAACCAGTCAAATGCAGCAAAGCATATTGCAGCATTGAGCCATGACCATTAGACAATACAAAACGATCACGATTCACCCAGTTTGGATTACTTGGGTTATGACGCAAAATCTGACGCCACAGCACTTCTGCAATATCCGCCATCCCCATCGGAGCACCAGGATGCCCTGAGTTTGCTTTTTGAACAGCATCCATAGACAACGCACGGATTGCATTGGCAAGACGACGTTGGTTTAAAGGTGGGTTAAAAATCGGCTGTTCTGTAGTGTGGGACGATTGAGTCATAGCAAATACCTAGTGCGAAAATGGGCACGAACAAATTCGAAGTCGTATTGTCGTTGAATTGGCAGAATGGGTAAAGCATTCTTATCAAAGAAACACATTTTTGAAGTGACTCATGCGGCTTTAACTTGAAATTTATTACATTTTACTTGAGGATTTCTCACTTGCGGTTATGATGCAAATACCTAGCCCCATGTAAAAAATAGCGTTATCATGGGAAGTTAATATTTACATAAGTCATTGGGTTTTTCATGCGCGAATATTCTGTTTTTACCTCTGAATCGGTCAGTGAAGGCCACCCTGATAAAATGGCTGATCAAATCAGTGATGCCATTCTTGACGCAATCCTCGCACAAGATAAATATGCACGTGTAGCCTGTGAAACACTGGTTAAGACAGGTGTTGTTGTCCTTGCAGGCGAAGTTACCACCACCGCAAATGTCGATTATGAAAAAATCGCACGCGATACGGTCAATAGCATTGGCTACAACCATTCAGATCTCGGATTTGATGGTTCAACCTGTGCAGTGTTGAATATTCTTGGCAAGCAATCACCTGATATTGCTCAAGGTGTAGACCGCCAGAAGCCTGAAGATCAAGGTGCAGGCGACCAAGGTCTGATGTTTGGTTATGCATCAAATGAAACTCCTGAATTGATGCCTGCTCCTATATGCTACGCGCATCGCTTAGTTGAAAAACAAGCAGAACTGCGTAAAAGCGGCATCCTGCCTTGGTTACGTCCAGACGCAAAAAGCCAAGTCACCTTCCAATATGAAAACGGTGTTCCAAAATACGTTGATGCCATCGTATTATCGACACAACATGATCCATCTATTTCTCAAGCATCACTGAAAGAAGCCGTGATGGAAGAAATGGTGAAAAAGATTTTTCCTGCAGAAATGCTGCATGAAAAAACTCAGTATCACATCAACCCGACTGGACTATTCATCATCGGCGGCCCTGTCGGCGATTGTGGTTTAACTGGTCGTAAAATCATCGTCGATACTTACGGCGGCATGTCACGTCATGGCGGCGGTGCATTCTCAGGTAAGGATCCATCAAAAGTTGACCGCTCTGCAGCTTATGCAGGTCGTTATGTCGCCAAAAATATCGTAGCAGCAGGTCTTGCCGATAAATGCGAAATTCAAGTCAGCTATGCAATCGGTGTTGCTGAACCCACTTCGATTTCAATCAACACCTTCGGCACTGGCAAAGTCAGTGATGAAACCATCATTGCCTTGGTTCGTGAACACTTCGACTTACGTCCTTATGGCATTAGCCGCATGCTTGATTTATTGCATCCAATCTATCAAGAAACAGCAAGCTATGGTCACTTCGGTCGTGCTGCTAATGGTTTGCACTTTAGCTGGGAACGTACAGATAAAGCTGCTGGTTTGAAAGCAGCGATCTAAATTGAAATAAAAAACACCCCTCAAGCAGGGGTATTTTTTAACTCTAATTTTCAAAAAACAAAAAAGAACATCACATGAACGAGCAAAAAACCGAATTTAACATCACCACACCACTACCTCCTGAAAATGCATTCTTACCGCATACGCTTGCTTTAACAGGCCAGCGCTTTAAAACACACCTACTTGACTTTATCTTCACTCTCATCTTTGGACTAGTCTTAGGTATTATATTAACCTTACTCCACTCTACAGAACTACTCCATGAGATCAACAACAACGTGCTCGGAATAGTTATCTTATTTTTGTATTATTTTCCCCAAGAAGCACTTTTTGGTAAAACTCTAGGTAAACGTATCATCGGAACACAAGTACTTAATGCAGATGGTTCCACCCTATCTGCTAAGCGAGCTCTATACAGAACACTATGCCGTTTAATTCCATTTGATGCCCTATCTTTCTTAGACGGAGATAGACCTAGAGGTTGGCATGACACAATCTCTAAAACAATCGTCATTTCTATTAAAGAGAGCAACTCATCGACATCATAAAAATGAGGCATTAGCTTAAACAATAAAAAACGAACCCTAAGGTTCGTTTTTTATTACAAGATAAATACCATTAAGCCAACGCACCATGACAATGTTTATATTTTTTGCCAGAACCACATGGACATGCCTCGTTGCGTCCAACATTCATTCCAACATAAGGGTTGAACTCTGTTGAAGAACCGCTCAGACGAGTATCTGATTGGTTGACAGCATGAAGCTCTGGATCTTGTGATACTTCACCCGTTAAACCATCCACTTCCGAATGCTGGAATTGCAAACGCATTGCTTCAGCATCACGCAATTGCTGCGCTTCCATTTCTGCAAGCTCTTCAGCAGTCGGCACATGCATACGAGACAAATCTTGAATCACTTCTGACTTAATTGCTGCCAGCATATTCTGGAACAAGGTAAAGGCTTCACGCTTATATTCCTGTTCTGGATTCTTTTGTGCGTAACCACGTAAATGAATCCCTTGGCGCAAATAATCCATCGCTGCCAAATGCTCTTTCCAATGACGATCCAGTGATTGCAGCATGAAATGACGCTCAAGCATATTTGCCGACTCATCACCCATCTGTTGGCGACGAGCTTCATAATGCGCAACGGATGCTTCCACAATCTTCTTACGAAGACCCACTTCATCTAAACGACGATCTGTAGCCAACCACTGTTGTACAGGTGCAGTAATCCCAAACTCAACCGATAAAGCATTTTCTAATCCAGCAGTGTCCCACTGATCTTCAATGCTTTGTGGTGGAATGAAATTATCAATCAAACCATTAATCACATCATCGTGCATATTCAATATGCCATCATGGATGGTTGGTTCATACAACACATCATCACGCTGACCATAAATAATCTTACGCTGCTCATTGGCAACATCGTCATATTTCAAGAGATTCTTACGAATGTCGAAGTTACGCGCTTCAACTTTGCGCTGGGCTCCCTCAATAGAGCGACTGACCATTTTATGTTCAATTGCTTCATCGTCTTTCAGACCCATTGCACGCATCATATTCGTGACACGCTCACCCGCAAAAATACGCATGAGGTCATCTTCAAGCGACAAATAGAAACGAGACACGCCTGGATCACCTTGACGACCCGAACGACCACGTAGCTGATTATCGATACGACGCGACTCATGGCGCTCTGAACCAATGATATGTAAACCACCCGCTTCGATCACTTGTTTGTGCTTCACTTCCCACTCTGCGCGTAGACGCTGTACATCAGCTTCTGTTGCATCAGGAATAGACTCCAACTGAACTTTCCAGTTACCGCCCAATAGAATATCTGTACCACGACCAGCCATGTTTGTTGCAATCGTAATTGCAGATGGGCTACCTGCCTGCGCAATAATATATGCTTCACGCTCATGCTGCTTGGCGTTCAAGACTTCATGAGCAATACCGCTTTGCGTCAGCATATTGGACAGAAACTCACTCGCCTCAATCGTTGCAGTACCTACGAGCACAGGTGCGCCAGTTGCTTGAATTCTCTTAATTTCTTCAATAATGGCCATATATTTCCCGACTTTATTCAGGAAAATAAGATCATTATGGTCTACGCGAACCATTGGCTTATGTGTTGGAATGACCACGACATCTAATGCATAAATTTGGGCAAATTCAGCTGCTTCAGTATCCGCAGTCCCCGTCATACCCCCTAATTTATGATACAGACGGAAATAGTTTTGAAAGGTTGTTGTCGCAAGAGTTTGATTTTCATTTTGAATATTCAAACCTTCTTTTGCTTCAGTCGCTTGATGTAGACCTTCTGACCAACGACGACCTGGCATAGTACGACCAGTGTGCTCATCAACCAGTACGACTTCACCTTCACTGATGATGTAATGCACATCTCGCTGAAACAAATGATGCGCACGTAAAGCAGCATTGACGTGATGTACGAGATTTAACTTACTTGGAGAATATAAACTATCGCCATCTTCGAGTAAGCCCATTTCTGTTAAACGTTGCTCAACAAACTCATAACCTGCTTCGGTCATGTCAATGCTGCGCTGTTTTTCATCAATCCAAAAATGACCACCATCTGGAACTTTTTCTTCTTTTTGACGAGTCAACTCTGGTGCAAGCTTATTAATCATCTCATAAAGCTTTGAAGAATCGTCACTTTGTCCAGAAATAATCAATGGCGTTCGTGCTTCATCAATCAGGATCGAATCCACCTCATCGATAATTGCAAAATTTAAACCACGCTGTTTCTTTTCTTCTGGTGTAAACACCATGTTATCGCGCAGATAATCAAAGCCGAACTCGTTGTTTGTACCATAAGTAATGTCAGCACGATACGCTTCATGTTTTTCATCGGGTGCTTGCATTGAGCGAATCACGCCGACGGTTAAACCCAAAAACTCAAATAATGGACGGTTTAATTCGGCATCACGTGCTGCCAAGTAATCATTCACTGTAATGACATGAACACCTGAATCACTTAATGCGTTCAGATAACACGCCAAAGTCGCCATCAACGTCTTACCTTCACCTGTACGCATTTCTGCAATGCGACCTTCATGCAAGGTAATCCCGCCAATCAACTGTACATCATAATGGCGCATGCCCAGTGCACGTTTACTCGCCTCACGACATACTGCAAACGCTTCTGGCAATAGACTATCTAGAGTTGCACCATCTCGATAGCGTTGTTTAAATTCTATGGTTTTTGCAGCAATCTCTGCATCACTTAACGCCGAAATCGTCGGCTCAAAAGCATTAATAGCATCGACGCTCTTACGCATCCGTTTAAGTTCACGTTCATTCTTGGTGCCAAAGATGCCACCGACCATACTAGCTAACATTGACTATCGACTCTAAATAAATAACTTTAAATAAATTTTGACTAAAACTATCACTCGTGCGATCAAATCGCATTAAAACAATTGTTCAAAATCAACTATATCAACTTGCCGCAAACCGCGACGTTATTAAATATCCATCACAAAACAATACTGACACACATCTTAAAACTGCACGACCATCTCAGGCAAAAAGCCTCATATGCAAGTCTGTATGTATTATGGTGACTGATCGAAGAAGTGCAAGGGAAAACATAAGCATCGAGTAGATTTTATTGCATAAAATCTACTCGTATATGACAAGTCACTCAGGATTTAACCATAAGTACGATTTAGATACTCAATAATATCTTTAGACTCAAACATATGCACATCTGTATTTGCGTCTACTAAATAAGGAACTTGCAATCGTCCCTGCATTTTTGGCAACTCTTTTTCACGTTTTCCGCCCGCAAATGGCACATACTTGCCTGGTTTTAAACGCAATACCGCAGGTCCCATATCTTGCCAGCGTTCTTTAGCCACATTATGTAGCACATAAGGCAGCTCAAGTTCACACAGTCGCTCGCGAACCAAACGTGTATATGGACTTCCTTCAAAGCTCCATAATTCGAGCATCATATCAGGCGTCGCCTTACTCACATTGGTAGCATCTGCTTTTAAGCCACGCATCAATCGTGCACCACTGACGAGCGTACCCACAATAGGCTGTTTCGCTAAGCCTCGCCACTTCGATGGCGTTTTGCCTGATTTACCATACTCTTTAAATAAGTAATCGATAATTTCTTGCGATTCTTGAAGTTTGACACCCGTATTTTGATCAACCAGTAAAGGAAATTGGACTTTACCGCCAATCGACTGAATAATCTTTTCTGCAGTTGGGCGGAAACGCGTGCCATTTTTTGGACAAGGATATACTTCAAAATCCAAATTCAACATCGTCAACACTTCACGAACACGACGACAAAACGGACATCCCTCCATATCATAGAGTTGAATCGCCTTTGCAGGCTGTTTCGGCGTTGGAGTTCCTGTTACACCGCGTCCACCTTCAAGCAAAGTACTAATAACAGATTGTAAAACTTTAATTTGATGCACGTCTTTATTCCTCAAATTCCAATTTAACGCGATGCGTCACAACATATAAATTTACGAATGTATGTATGAATATCAGTCAACCAACGAAACATCAGATACCAAGATTCCGTTATTGTCAGCATAAATGAACATGCCTGACTCAATCATTAACCCGCCAAAATTAAGGGTAATATTGATTTCACCGAGGCCTTTACGATTACTTTTTTGAGGAATACTTGCTAATGCTTGTACGCCGAGATCAAGCGTAGCCAACGCATCGACATCTCGAACACAGCCATAAATGATCACGCCAGCCCAGTGATTTTTAACTGCGCTTTCGCCAATTAAATCACCCAACAATGCACAGCGCATGGATGCCCCGCCATCAACGACAAGCACTTTACCCGCACCCTCTGTTGCGAGCAACTCTTTTACTCTCGAATTATCTTCAAAGCATTTGACTGTTACCACTTCACCGCCAAAAGCCTTTTTACCCCCAAAATTACGGAAAGACTTTCCATCGATTGATGGACTGCAAACTTGAGTATCAGGATGATCATCCAACAAATCACAGGTGACAAATGGTAGAGTTTGAAAAGTGCTCATAGATACATATTCCTTTGAATATTTTGGATAAAATTGAACTAAAAATTAAATTTTACGATACGCTTTTTTTCACGATATATTAGATGTTCACAATACTGCCTCTAACGTTGTACGCAGCATCATTTGATTAGAATAGATTTGAACTTTAGCAGTGTGCGCTTGCTCTTGAGACTTCTGCGCAACTTGCCACATGGCTAGTGCAACACGACCCGCCTCAATCGGTCTTGAACTAAATGTCGCTGGCAATATAGACTGACCCATTGTAAACAACTTCTGCGCAAAACCCTCAGCCAAGCGACTTTCTTGCGAACGAGCCCCAATTAACAATGAAGGTCGAAATATAGAAACTTGATCAAAACCAAGTTGCTGAACATCAGACTCAAGCTCACCCTTAACTCGATTATAGTAGATGATCGAATTTACATCTGCACCCATTGCCGAAACGAGCAACAAATGCCTTGCACCTTGTTGATGCGTCACTTGAGCAAAGACCAAATTATAATCATGATCAATTTGATAAAATGCAGCCTTACTACCCGCTTGCTTCAGCGTTGATCCTAACGCACTAAACGCATCCGCATCGGTTAAATCAATTTTTTCTAACACTAATTTCATCTGAGAAAAATCAGGAATTTCGAGCCACTCAAGCTGCGTTTTTTGAAGTGAAGACTCCGAGATAGTGATGGGTAAATCAAATGACTTGCGGACAACCGCATAAACTTTTTGATAGTGACCAGAAGAAACTAATTGCATAAGTAACTGACGTCCAATCAAGCCAGATCCACCAATCACAATCGCGATAGCAGGCTGATTTTGCTTGGTTCCCACTGAGGATTCAGTCGTATTTTGTTGATTTAACATGCACCTACCCTTCTTATTTGTTTAACTCTTTTATCAAACTCTCAAAGACATGATCACAATCGCCATCAAGCTAAGATCGAGGACATTGACCGATCTGACTGCATTTGACAATCCCCAGCATGTACCAATCACATGCGATTTTGTAAAAACAATTAAAATGGTAAAATTCACAGAGCGTTTCTCTTGATTTTATCATTGTGGCGTAGCATAATTCGCGCCTTAATTTGATCCATTAGTGCAATTTGGTGAATTACTCACCTGTTTTAAATTGCGAGAGGTCAATTACCCTACATTAAAAGGAGTCGCTTGAGTGGCAAATTCAGCCCAAGCTCGCAAACGTGCACGTCAAAACGTTAAACAACGTCAACATAATGCTAGCCTACGTTCAATGGTTCGCACTTACATCAAGAAAGTAGTCAATGCAATCGCAACTGGCGAACACGCAACAGCAACTGCTGCTTACAAGCAAGCAGTTCCTGTGATTGACCGTATGGCTGACAAAGGCATTATTCACAAGAATAAAGCAGCGCGTCACAAAAGCCGTTTAAATGGTCATATCAAAGCACTTGCAAAATAATATTTGTGAAGTTGCTGCTAAAAAACGCCCTAAATTGGGCGTTTTTTTACGTCATCAAAAAAATAGCTGACACACAAGAAGAACACATAAGTGCCTAAGATTCTGATAAATTGTGATTACTATTAATTGAGTTGATGTTGCTGACACCTTTGTTTGAAGAGGACAAAAATATGAACAAACCTCGCATCCTACGCTGGTTAAGCACAATTCTTATTACGTTATTGGCTTTAGCACTGATCAGTTGGTTAGTTGTACCGCCGCTCACCAAGCATTTGCTCGAACAGCAAATTCAGGAACAAATTGGTCGCAAAGCAACAGTTGATAAAATCGATTTTAATCCGTTTACATTTACCCTAAAAGTATCCAACTTCACACTTTTTGAACCCAACAAAGTTACGCCTGCACTTTCTGCAAAATCACTACTGCTCAATACCTCGTGGAGCTCTTTAATTCATCTCGCACCCGTGATCAATGAGATTCAGTTAGTTAATCCAAATGTACATCTCATCCGAACAAGCGCCCAAGGCATAGGTAGATATAACTACTCTGACATTATTGATCGCATTCAAGCAATGCCGAAGTCTACCAATACAAAACCTACTTTATTTTCAGTGGCAAACATCCAACTCATTGATGGCAGAATTACTTTTGATGACCAAGTCACCCATAAACAAATCGATATTAAAACGCTCAATATCGGTGTGCCATTTATATCCAACTTTCCGAATAAACTAGATACATTCGTTCAACCTCATTTATCTGCGGTCATTAATGGCTCCCCATTTAGCTTAAAAGGCCGCAGCAAACCATTTATCAATAGTTTAGATACAGCCCTAGCAATTGATATTGATCAACTTGATATTGCCAGTTATGTTCCATTTTCACCTGTTGCCTTACCATTGGATATTCAAAGTAGCAAACTCTCAACCAAGCTTGATCTCACTTTTGACCGCCAAAAAAACCAACCAGAAATTCTACTATCTGGTACTGTGAAACTGGCGGATGTCGCGCTTGCCGACAAACACACCGCACCGCTTTTTAAAACTTCATCGATTGAAGCTCAAATTCACAAATTGAATGTTTTAAATGGTGCGATAGCATTAGATCAAATCGATATCAAAAACCCTGAAGTATGGGCTGATCTCAATGCAAAGAATCAACTCAATTGGGCAGGCCTCCAAACCACATCGGCTCAGTCCACAAAAACAGTAGATACCTCTAAAAAAGCATCACCATTACCATCTATTACGCTCGCAAAATTCAACCTTCACAACGGAGTAGTCAACTGGCGCGATGCAGTAAATGCCTCTCCTACGTTAGACCTTCAAATTAAAAATATTGAATTAAATGCGACACAACTGTCTCTTGCTGCGGATGCAAAACCTGCCAACGTGACGCTTTCCACAGGTAGCCCCACAGATCAACACATCCTGTTTAATGGTCAAATTACGCCTATAAATGGAACTATCAATGGTAAGGTCAGCGTGAATGCCTTACCAATTGCCCAATATCAACCGTATATCAACCCAATACTCGCTACGACAGTTGACGGTCAACTTTCACTCGATACATCGCTAACAATCAATCATGGACAAATCAATCTACAACAATTAGCAGTCACACTCGACAACTTCAAAGTTGCAGCAAAATCCAACCAAACCAATAATATTTCTGCTAAGAAAATTAACTTAGAAAATGCCAATATTGATACCAAAGCCCTGACGTTTAATGCTGATCGACTGCATTTAGACGGCATAGAAAGCCACATCCAGCGTAACTCCCAAGGCAAGCTCAATTTCCAGCAATTCTTAATTGCCAAAAATCAAACCAAAAAAGCAGCACCTAAAGCTGGAACTCAAAAATCAGCCCCCGACTGGACAGCCGTTATTAAGCAAATCGCTATCACCGATAGCACACTCGCATATCGTGATGACGCTGTTAAACCAACAGTGAACTTGCTTGCAAATGACTTCAACCTCACCGCAAACAATATTTCCAGCAAACTAGATAAACCGATCCAACTTACCTTAAAAACTAAGCTGAACAAAACTGGTAACTTATCAGTAGATAGTAATGTCGCTCCACAATTCAAATCGATCAAAGCCAGCATTGATGCGAAGAATCTATCGATTGTCGCATTTCAGCCCTACTTCACCGATTTCTTAAATGTCGTCATTACAACAGGTCAAGCCAGTACTCACGGCAAATTATTCCTAGTACCGCCTATCAACCAACAAAAACTAGCGACCAACTATAACGGCGCACTCCATTTAGCAAACTTCCGTATTCTCGATAAAGAAAGCGGTGATGACTTCCTCAAATGGAAGTCACTCAATATAGATGGCATCAATACCAATATGGGTGGTGCACATCAGAACATTTCTGCAGATCAAATCGCATTGAGCGATTTCTATGCACGTATTATTCTGTCTGAAACCGCGCGACTAAACTTAGAAGATGTTGTTGCATCACCCAATGCTGCGGGCACTCCCCCACACTCTTTAACATCTGCTAACTCTAGTTCAGCGCCTGCGCCTGTAGTCGCTCCTTCAGCGCAGCCAGCGACAGTAGCTGCAACAACATCAACAAATGCACCTGTCATTAAAATCGGAAAAATTATTATTAAAGGCGGTAACATCAATTACACCGATCACTTTGTGAAGCCGCAATACACCGCAAATATGACAGGAATGAACGGTACAATAGGTACGATTGCCTCAAATCAGCCCGCAGCAGCACCGATCGATATTAAGGGTAAAATTGATAATGATGCTCCTGTGGCAATTTCAGGATCACTCAATCCCTTATTTAAACCAATGTTCCTTGATATAAAAGGCAGCGCCAATGATGTCGAACTTCCTCGACTAACACCGTATGCAACCAAATATGCTGGCTACCCAATTGAAAAAGGTAAATTGTCTATGGATGTGGGCTACCAAATCCAAAATGACAAACTCGTTGCGCAAAATCATGTCCGCATCGATCAACTTACTTTTGGTGACAAAGTTGATAGTCCAACAGCGACGAAATTACCTGTTCAACTCGCCGTAGCCTTACTGAAAGATCGTAATGGTCAGATCAATATTGACTTACCTATTTCTGGGACACTATCTGACCCTCAATTTTCAGTGGGAGGTCTGATTTTCCATGTATTTGTGAATTTAATTACCAAAGCAGTCACCTCACCATTTGCCTTAATTGGTTCAGCTTTTGGTGGCGGAGATGAACTTGGCTACGCTGAATTTCCAGCAGGCTTATCTACACTCACACCTGAAACTCAAACCAAACTAGACTCAATTGCCAAAGCACTCATCGATCGCCCTGCGCTGAAAATGGATCTGATTGGTCGCGTCGACCCAATTACAGACAGTGAAGGCGTCCGTCAGCAAATCCTCAACCAAAAAATATTAGCGCTCAAACAAAAAGACTCTGTGAACCAAAGCGAAGATACGCGCTCAGATGACATGACTGTCACTGATGCCGACAAGCAAAAATATATGAATAAAGTCTATAGTTCAGCAAAATTTAACAAACCGAAGAATATGATCGGTCTCACGAAATCACTGCCAGTTGCAGACATGGAAAAATTGATTCTAGCGAACACCTCAGTCACTCAAGATGCACTAAGCACACTAGCCACTGATCGTGCAGATGCCATTCGGAAATATTTAGTCAATAAAGAACAAGTTCCTACTGATCGCCTCTTTATGATTGCACCAAAACTGACTGCTGATGGGATCAAGGACAAAGGCAAACCAAATCGTGTTGATTTTTCATTAAAATAAAAGAGCCTCTCGATTCAAAGAGGCTCTTTTGGACACTAAAGGAAGAAGATAGTTACAACCCTTTGATACTTTCTAGAATATTCAACACTGCTTGTTTTGGAGAGTCTGCCTGTGTAATTGGACGACCTATCACCAAGTGACTTGCACCCGCGTTCATTGCATCAACAGGTGTGACGATTCGTTTTTGATCATCTGAATGACTGCCTGCTGGACGAATCCCTGGTGTTACTAAGAGAAACTCTTTTCCAAAATTCGCTCGCAACATCACCGCCTCCTGCGCCGAACACACGACACCAGCCAAACCGCTTTCTTGTGTAAGTTTAGCCAAACGCATCACATGTTGTTCTGGCGTTGCAGTAATGCCAACTCCCAGCAAATCATCAGCAGACATTGACGTCAGTACCGTTACGCCAATCAAATGCGTTTTATAACCACCGGATCTTAAACGTTCAGCAGCAGTTTGCATCATTTGACGACCACCAGAAGCATGGACATTCACCATCCATACGCCTAGATCTGCAGCAGCCTGAACAGCTTGAGCCGTTGTATTCGGAATATCATGAAACTTAAGATCTAAAAAAATTTCAAAACCACGCGCATGTAATGCTTTAACAATTGCTGGACCTGTATAAGTAAAAAGTTCCTTACCGACCTTTACTCGACATTGCGTAGGATCTAATTGATCAGCTAAAGCCAGTGCAGCCGCTTCTGAATGGGTATCTAATGCAACAATTAAACTCATAAGGTAACTCCCAATCAAAAATTAAAACTGATAAAGCATCAGAACAAAGTACTATATGACATTCACGACCCATTAAATGGGCGCGCTATTATACCCGACCACATCACTAAAAGCTTAAATACATGCCAACCCTACTTTCTCACAGCATTTTTTTGCAATAAAAAAGCTGAGATAAACTCAGCTTTTTTATAAAATCCATCCAACTACACTGCTGGAGGAGTATGTATTTCTTCAGGTTTTGGTGCCTGCGATGTAGCACTTGCTGCAGCAGCGGCTGCCGCAGCTTGTATATGACGCGCACGAACAAGTTCAAGTTCCTTATTCAAACGCCCAAGCTGCAAGCGTGTTTGAACGACTCGGAACACAAACACACCAAGCAACAGTCCTGTAACAATCCCTAAAATCAATGTAATGACAAGCAATACCCCGAGATTCATTGCTGGAACTGTCGCAAAAACTAATTCGACTTGAGGATTACTTGCATGATTGTAGATGACTAATGCTAAAGAATAACCAAATAGTGCGACCAACAATATTAAAAAAATAAAGCGCATCGCTCATTCTCCGACTTTTTTATTTTGAATCATAGAGAACCATACTCAAACAATCATTTGAGTATGGTTGCATCCTTTCATGACTGTTAAGAAAAATTTACTTTTCTGGATTCACAGCATCGCGTAAAGCCTTTCCTGGCTTAAAGTGCGGTACTGATTTTGCTTCTACAGCGACGGACTGACCAGTTTTAGGATTACGACCTGCGCGAGCTGCACGGTGGTGCAAAGCAAAACTACCAAAACCACGAATTTCGATACGATTACCGTCGGTCAAGGTATCAACCATTTGTTCTAACATGACCTTAACTGCTTCTTCAATCGCAGGTTCAGATAACTGATGATGTTGACCCGCCATACGATCAATAATGTCTGACTTATTTAATCCAGTAGTCATTACAACGTCACTCCATATACTTTTTAAGGGAATATCCAACAAACATACAATCTAGAACATACAATAAAACGATCTAAACCAACACAACTCAGAAAACTACCAAGCTCACTAAATATAATATTGATCAATAGTGATCATAATAAAACCAATACCGCAACATAACATCAAGTAGCCAGCGCGTCTACCTTAAAATACCTCTGTTATACAATACTATAATCGAATTTACGCCGAGTCAAACCCCATCATACTTGGACATAAAAAAACCGCCTCAATTGAGACGGTTTTTTCATTAATAATGATTAATCATTATTTCATTTGAGCTTTGATCAAGTCACCGATCGTTTTTGGACCAGTGCCTTCTTGTGCAGCAGCATTCGCTGCTTTCAAGTTATTCACTGCATCACGGTCTTCAGCATCATCTTTCGCTTTGATTGACAAGTTGATTGAACGAGTCTTGCGATCAACGTTGATGATTTTTGCTTCGATTTCTTGACCAACAGTCAGGTGCTTAGTTGCATCTTCAACGCGGTCACGATTGATTTCAGACGCTTTCAAAGTGCCTTCAATGTCGTTACCCAAGTTTACAGTTGCGCCTTTAGCATCAACAGCAGTCACAATACCTTTCACGATTGCACCGCGATCATTGGTCGCTGTGTAGTCATTGAATGGGTCGTTGCTCATTTGCTTAACGCCCAAGCTGATGCGGTTGCCTTCTGCGTCAACAGAAAGGATAACGGCCTCAACGGTGTCGCCTTTCTTGTAGCGGCGGATAGCTTCTTCGCCTTGCTCGCTCCAAGAAATATCAGATAAATGAACCAGACCATCGATGCCGCCTGGCAAACCGATGAAAATACCGAAGTCAGTGATTGACTTGATAGTACCTGATACTTTTTCGCCTTTTTCATGCGCTTTTGCAAACTCATCCCATGGATTAGCACGAGTTTGTTTGATGCCCAAAGAAATACGACGACGTTCTTGGTCAACTTCCAGAACCATCACTTTTACTTCGTCGCCAATTTGAACGACTTTAGATGGATGGATGTTTTTGTTGGTGTGGTCCATTTCACTGACGTGAACCAAACCTTCAACGCCTTCAGCGATTTCAGCGAAACAGCCGTAATCAGTCAGGTTGGTGATGCGCGCATCAACAATTGATCCTTTTGGATAATTGTTCATGATTGCTACCCATGGATCTTCGCCCAATTGTTTCAGACCGAGGCTTACGCGGTTACGATCGCGGTCGAATTTGAGAACTTTAACAGTAACTTCTTGACCAACTTCAACCACTTCTGATGGATGCTTGATGCGTTTCCATGCCATGTCAGTGATGTGCAAGAGACCATCGATACCACCCAGATCCACGAATGCACCGTAGTCTGTGAGGTTTTTGATCAAACCAGTAACGGTTTGGCCTTCTTCCAACTTACCAAGCAATTGCTCACGGTCAGCTGAACTTTCAGCTTCCATAACTGCACGACGGCTAACAACAACGTTGTTGCGTTTTGCGTCAAGCTTGATGATTTTAAATTGTTGATCGATACCTTCAAGATGTGTGGTATCACGGATCGGACGTGTGTCAACCAATGAACCTGGCAAGAACGCACGAACTGGACCAATATCAACAGTGAAACCGCCTTTAACTTTACCAGAGATAATACCGGTAACGATTTCTTGTGCATCAAACAGACGCTCAAGTTTAGTCCAAGTTTCAACACGTTTTGCTTTTTCACGTGACAGTACAGTTTGACCCATACCGTTATCGAGTGCTTCAACGACTACATCTACGGTGTCGCCGATTGCAACTTCAAGTTCACGAGCTTCGCTCAAGAACTCTTCACGAGGCACTACGCCTTCAGATTTCAGACCAGTATCAACAGTGACCCAATCGCTATCAATGTTTACAACT
>JASLHI010000015.1 GCA_030149815.1 Aquirhabdus sp.
GATTCATCGCCAAGGACAATGACTGACAATACTGACGCGAGTCCAAACGCCGCAGCAATTCGATAGCTGCGTTTGGCAAACTCAACGTTAATGCCTTTCATTAAGTACCATGATGAAATAGCCAGCACAAAAACTGACGCACATGCATAGCCAGCAGAAACGGTATGAACAAATTTTGCCTGAGCATCGGGGTTAAAAATTAATGCCCAGAAGTCACTCATTTCCATACGCATCGTGACATAGTTGAATTCTGAGCCGACTGGATTTTGCATCCAGCCATTAGCGATGAGAATCCATAATGCAGAAAGATTAGTACCGATTGCCATGAGCATCGTAACGAGAAGATGCTGCACGCGAGACAAGCGATCCCAACCAAAAAAGAATAGTCCGATAAAGGTTGATTCCAGAAAGAATGCCATCAGACCTTCAATTGCCAGCGGCGCGCCAAAAATGTCACCAACATAGTGAGAGTAGTAAGCCCAGTTGGTGCCGAATTGGAACTCCATCGTGATGCCTGTGGTGACACCCAAAGCAAAGTTAATTCCGAACAACTTCCCCCAAAAGCGAGTCATGTCCTTGTAGATCATTTTGCCTGTCATGACATAGATGCTTTCCATAATGAGAAGAATCCACACCATGCCCAAGGTTAATGGGACGAACAAAAAATGGTAAAGGGCTGTCACAGCAAATTGTAGCCGAGACAGATCAACCAGATGTTCACTGATCATTACACGCTCCTTAAGCATTCAGATGAATGCGATTTTTCATAAAAAAAATTAATGTGATGTAGACAGCATATGTGCAGCGGCAGATGATGCATCGACTTTGACAGCGTGATCAGCAATCCAAAAATACCAAATGCCATACAGTAGAATGAGTTTGATGATTAAGACCAACACGATATCTTTCACCAGTTTTCGATCATTGGCTTTCATGAAATAGCCCCCGTTTACTGGATGTATATCAATTATTATGCCAATCAGTAATATTTTGTTAATGACTTGAAATTTATTGAAAAAATATAAAATTGTGATTTAATTGATTAAATATAACTGTCGAAAATGACAGGAGGCATGACATAATTGTCATGCTAAAAAAGGTTATGATGTCATATCCCCGATATGATTGATCTGAGGTAAGGAAATGGCCGTTCTGGATGCACTGCGCTCCTTGATAGAAGGAATGCCAGAGCCTGTTTTATTATTTGATGCAGATTTTCATATCTTGGGCGTCAATGATGCTTATGTGCGGACATTTGATGAGCAGCCCGATGCGATGGTCGGTCAAAAGTGCCATCAGGTTTTGCATCAGATTGATCATCCTTGTGGTACAGCGCAACATCCTTGTCCGCTGCAAATCGCACAGCGTACAGGTGCACGTGTTGAAGAAATTCGTAACCAGTGTAGTCGCCAAGGCGCAAGGCGAGTACGTGTGGAGCTCATTCCGATTACACCTGATGAATCAGGTCAACAATATTTTCTGAATCGGATTCATCAACTTGAAACGGCTCGCGATTTTGCAAAATCCGAGCTTGTGGGCGAATCAGCCGCATTTAAGAACATGATGAACTTGGTGGAACGAGTTGCTCGTTCTAGCACGACTGTGCTGTTGCTGGGTGAGTCAGGCACTGGTAAAGAACTCGTTGCTCGTGCAATACATGATGCGAGTGCGCGTCATGATAAAGGCTTTGTCGCGATTGATTGCTCAGGCTTGCCAGAGACTTTGTTTGAGAGTGAGTTATTTGGTCATGAGCGCGGAGCGTTTACTGGCGCAACCAGTGCCCGTGCAGGGCTGCTTGAAACTGCCCATGGCGGTACATTGTTTATCGACGAAGTCGGAGATATTCCTTTAGGTCTGCAAGTTAAACTACTCCGTTTCTTAGAAACAGGAACTTATCGTCGATTGGGTTCAACGACAACTCGGCATGCCGATGTACGGATCATTTCTGCGACGCATCAACCGTTATTGGATCGGGTGAAACAGCAGTTGTTTCGTCAGGATCTTTATTATCGTCTCAGCACATTTCCAATCCAATTACCAAATTTAAAGGCACGGATTGATGATATCCCGATTTTGGTGACGACGTTATTGCAACGTATTTCTTTACGTGAACAGCATGTGTTTAACATTGATCAAGAAGCGATTCGGTATTTAAAGACTCTTGATCTTAAAGGGAATATTCGTGAGCTGCGCAATGTATTGGAGCGCGCAGTTGTCTTGGCGTCCTCATCGTTGATTAAGATACAGGACATTCAGCATGCTTTGGCACTCGAAAGTACTAATACTGATTTTCAAACGCCTTTTGAACATTTACCAATCCCACAAGATACCACTAAGCCACTGAAAGCTTTGGAAGATGATCTGTTGCTGAATTTGCTCAATAACCACCGTGGGAATAAAAGACAACTTGCGGAAGCACTTGGAATTAGCGAACGGACACTTTATCGCCGATTAAATAAACTTGCCTAAGACTTGTTTAAGAAGAGTTTTTAAAACAGGTCTGGGCGTCGATTTTCTTTATATTTTCTCCATATTTTTACTCAACACTACCCAATAAACCGTCATTTATGTAAAAACACACACAAAACCGCAGTGGAATACGAAGCCGATACGCGTCAAAATACAAACATTCATAGAGATACTTGAATAAATTGGGGAAATTACGATGAGTCGCTCTTTTGGCGTATTAGCAGTATCTGTTGCGTTGAGTTTAGGTGTTGCCATGCCTATGGTTGCAAATGCTGCATCCACTGGGCAAATGACAACACAAGTTGCAGCAACAGAAGCGCAAGCGACAGCCAAGCTCAATAGTTTATTGGGAAAAATCAGTAGTCTACAAGCTAACTTTAACCAAACAACCAAAGCAACGGCATCGACTAAACCTGCATTACAAAAACAAGGCTTGAGATCCAGTCATCTGGGTCAGACTTTTAGTGGCGTCATGCAAGTGAAGCGTCAAGGTTTATTCCGTTGGGAAACGACCAGTCCCATGAAGCAACTGATTGTGACGAGCGGTAAAATCGTATGGATTTATGATCCTGATTTGCAACAGGCGACGCGTCAGACTCTGGATGAACAGATGAGTAATACGCCAGCGTTATTGCTTTCTGGAAATGCGGCTCAGATCATGAAGTCGTATAAAGTCACTCAACCGAATAGTGCAATTCCATATTTTGTACTGTATCCACGTGCCAAAGATGGTGTATTTGAAAGTTTAGCGATTCGTTTCGATGCGAATGCTCCTGCGCAAATGGTGTTGTCAGATTCATTGGGACAACAGACTACGGTGAATTTCACGGATATTAAGATGAACCCTGAAATTGCTCGTAGTCAGTTTGAGTTTGTGCCACCTAAAGGTGCAGATGTGATTGATCAGTAATGCTTTTTCTTTGAAGTCTTCCCCTTCAAGGGGGAGATTTAGTGGAGGGATGGTTTTGATTGCCCTTTATTTTAAAACCCATCCTACTCGCTAAGTTTGAGCGTCTGAGTAAATACTGGCTCACTCTGATTCTTGTTGTGTACCCAGACCCCAAACACTCCCACGAAATAAGTGTGGAAGTCTTCAACCTCGATGTTGTAAACAATAGCCGAACCTGTATCCTGTTCGACCGACACCACTTCAGCTTGCCACCTCTTACCACTGAGTATCATGTCTTCGGTCTTTTGACCAACAGGCCGATCACAGTCATCGGTTCCCAATGGGTCACAAATCTCCAGCATTTGTCCAGGTTGCAACTTATGTGCAGGCACCCAGCCAATACCATTGACCCAGAAAGGATGTTCGGGCGTGGCTTCAAACCCATCCTGCTTCCCTTCGGCAGTAACGATTTTGATTTTGTAAGTCGGCAGCAAAGGAGCATCCCAATTTTCTCTGCGGTGCTCGAATTTCTTGGTCACCCGCTTGTAGGCCTGCTCGCCGGTCTTTTCGCACCGCGACAACACCAAGGTTCCAACGCCAATACGATCAATCTCGACCACCATGCCACCGTTCGTCATCACGTAAGTATCTATGGGGAAGCAGGTAGGAGCAGAAGTATCACGTTCGGCCTTTCTCGATGCAAACCCCACAGCATCTGATACATCACAGCCTGTGTTGTTCACCCAAACCGCTCCATTCCTAACATATACATCAGTATTCATAATCAACTTCCAAATATTTTAATGGCCAATCATGTGAA
This sequence comes from Aquirhabdus sp., assembly GCA_030149815.1. GTDB lineage: Bacteria > Pseudomonadota > Gammaproteobacteria > Pseudomonadales > Moraxellaceae > Aquirhabdus. Next base: position 4,179 of record JASLHI010000015.1, read on the forward strand.
TGCTAATTCATGACATTCCAAGAAGTTCCCCTCTTTAGAGAAAAATGCTCGACGTATATGTATTGAGGAAAAATTTGAACTTACTTACTCAACAAACCATTAATCCAATGATTGAGGCGATCTGGGGCTAAACCAGAGATGGTGTAGAGTAGGCGAGTGGAAAGACCTACAGGTGTATGAGTTGCAGGCGACTTTTCATTGGCAACATGGAAAATTGTTTGTGCGACATCTTTAGGTGTTAAGCGTGCGCCCATTTTTTTGAAGCTCGCAGCATTCATATCTGTGACCATTGCCGTTTTTACAAATAAAGGCATGATGTCTAATACGCGAATTCCCTGAACTTTCCATTCATTATCCAGTGCTTCAGTTAGGCCGCGAATTGCAAACTTGCTGGCTGAATAAGTCGCGATATCAGGTTGACCGTAGATTGCTGATGCTGAGGATAAGTTGATGACGCGCGAGTTTGGTGTAGTTTGTAAATAAGGAAATGCACTGTGGCAGCCATTGATGACGCCTTGTACATTGATATCAATAATTTGTTGATGTTGTTGTATTTTAATGTTTTGGAATGCACCAGAGTGAAGAACGCCAGCGTTATTAATTAATAAATCAAGACGTGATTTTTGATCAAAGAAATCTGCTAACGATTTCTTCCAACCATCAACATCAGTGACATCCAGTTTGCCGTAAATGGCTTGTTTATGACCAATTTCTTCAGCAAGACGTTGGACAGCTGCTTCGTCACGATCATATAAGCCGACAAACCAGCCTTTTTTTGCAAAAAGACGTGCGGTTTCTTGTCCAATTCCAGCGCCCGCGCCAGTGATAAATACGCATTTCATTGCCGAATATTCCTTGGTCGATTTAAACGATTCTTTCGTTCAATATTTATTAAGTTGGCGCAATTATACGTGTTACGAGAAGCTGGTCAATTTTATAGTGATCAATATCGACCACTTCAAATTTAAACCCCGCAAATTCAACAAAATCGGTGCGTTTTGGAATTTTGCGCAGCATATACATGATGAAGCCTGCGATGGTTTCATAGTTTTCCTCATCAGGGAAAAGTTCTAGCCCCAGTGCGTGTTTAACATCACCAATTGGTGTGACGCCATCAATTAACCATGAGTTTTCATCGCGTTGAATGACTTGTTCTTCTTGTTGACTGACTAAATCGCCCATGACTGTGCTCATGACATCATTTAGTGTAATGACACCGACAACCAAGGCGTATTCGTTAATGACGGCAGCAAAGTCTTCTCGGGTTGTTTTAAATCGAGCGAGTAATTCGGATAGTGTCAGTGAATCAGGAATCATCAATACGTTACGAATATTAGATTCATAAATTTGCGCAAGCGGTTGATTGTTAATCATTCGAAGCAGGATGTCTTTGGTGTCGACATAGCCTACAACCGTATCAATGGTTTGATCACAGACGAGGAACTTTGAATGAGGATGTGCGGCAATTTTTTGTTTGAGGCTGTCGCTGTTTTCTTTTAACGTGAAGTAGACAATGCTTTCGCGTGAAGTCATTGAGGATGGAACAGTACGGGATTCGAGTTCAAACACATTTTCAATCAAATGAAATTCTTGTTTATCAATCGCCCCTGTTTGTGCGCCAGCATCCACCATCGCATAAATATCGTCATAGGTAATGGCATCATTGCGGATCGTGGAAATATTCAATAATTTGAATAGACTATTTGCTGCACCATTGATGAGGAAAATCAGCGGAGTACAGATTCTAATAAAAAATAATAACGGCTTAACCAATCGAATCGATACTTGTTCGGGTGCTGTCATGGCTATGCGTTTAGGCATGAGATCAGCAAATAGAATAAATAGTGTCGTGACAATAATGAATGAAATGAAAAAGCTCATTGAACCGAGCATCTCACCGTTGTACACATGGCTAATCATGGCTTGAATGGAAGGCGTGAGCGTCGCTTGTCCAAAAATACCGCCTAAAATGGCGATGGCATTTAAGCCGATTTGAGTTGCGGCAAAGAAGTTGCCTGCTTGATCTTGAATAGTGAGGACTTTTTGTGCGTTCAGTTTGCCTTCAGCAAGTAGAAGCTGAAGTTTGATTTTGCGCGCGGCAGCGATGGAAATTTCAGACATGGATAGAAACGCACTACATGCCACTAACATCCCAATGACCAAAAAATTACTGAGCAAGCTCACAAGAAGTACCTTTTATTGATCCAATTTAATCATTCATTATTCTAATGATTTGTGATGACACTACAAATCACACAGCGAAAGAAACACTGCTGCCACCTGAGTATATACTACGAACAATGACTTTGCCGAAGCTGTTATAATGATGCTCAAATTGTATTCACACCGTTTTGATCTGTGATGCAATCACGCCTTAATGAATGAGCCTCTTATGTCCCACGCGGTAAACTCGGATTCAACTAAAAACGTTGCGTCAACTTCTAAATCCCCAGATTCTTTGCAAAAACAACCTGTAAGTACTCCCACATTTGCGCAACTCGGTCTGTCGCCGAAGATTGTCCGTGCGCTAGAAGCGCAAGGTTATACTTCACCAACGCCGATTCAAGCTGAAGCGATTCCTACGGTCATTGCAGGTCGCGACTTATTGGCTGCGGCACAAACGGGAACAGGAAAAACCGCTGGTTTTACCTTGCCAATTCTTGAGCTGCTATCACGTATTGATTTTTCACGGGTGAATCATAAAGCGAAGATTCGCACATTGATTTTGACCCCGACGCGCGAACTCGCATCACAAGTTGAAGAAAGTGTGCGTACCTATGGTCAGCATATCGATGTGAAGTCGATGGTGATGTTTGGCGGGGTGAATATCAATCCGCAGAAAGAGCGACTGAATCGCCGCGTCGATATTTTGGTCGCAACGCCTGGGCGTTTGCTGGATCATATTGGACAGAAAACGATTGATTTATCAGGCGTGGATACGCTGGTTTTAGACGAAGCAGATCGTATGTTGGATATGGGTTTTATTCGTGATATTCGTCGAATTTTGCCGCTACTCCCTAAAGAGCGTCAGAACTTATTGTTTTCTGCTACATTTTCAGAGGAAATCAAAACGCTTGCGGCTGGGATTTTGAACGATCCTATACATATTGAAGTGGCAAAACAAAACGCGCCAGCTGAGTTGGTCAGCCAAGTCATTCATCCTGTAGATCGTGAACGTAAGCGTGCGCTGCTTGAGCATTTGATTACCACGAACCGTTGGGAACAGGTGCTGGTTTTTGCACGTACTAAACATGGTTCAAATCGTTTGGCGGAGCAATTGGATAATAGTGGCATTCCAGCCATGGCGATTCATGGTAATAAAAGCCAAGCGGCGCGTGAACGTGCCTTAAGTGAATTTAAGGCAGGTCGTCTGCGTGTGTTGGTTGCAACTGATATTGCGGCGCGTGGGATTGATATCGATCAATTGCCTCATGTGGTGAACTATGAGTTGCCAACAACGCCAGAAGATTACGTGCATCGTATTGGGCGGACGGGTCGCGCAGGCATGTCGGGTGAGGCGTGTTCGCTGGTGTGTATTGACGAGTTGCGATTGCTTGCGAATATTGAAAAGCTGATGAAGCGTAAACTTGAACAGCGCGTGATTAAAGGCTTTGAAGTCGATCCACGCATCAAAGCTGAACCACTGCGTAAACCTCAGGAAGCGCGTACACCGCGAAATCGAAATGGTGCGGCAGGTAAGCCGAATAAACCAAATGGTAGCGGGCAGAAACCTGCTTCTGCTGGGAAGAAGCCAAGCCAGAAGCCGCAAAGCCCAAAGCCACAAGGCAATCCAAACCATTCAGGCCATGCCAATCATGCAGGACAGCGTCGTCGGAGTTCTGGGAGTTGATTGGTTTTTAGGGCATCGTCGATTTAATATAGGGGCGCACCCTTGTGGTCGCCCTAATCAAATTCCAAAATAATGTTCAAAAAGGGCAGCCACAAGGGCGGCCCCTACAATATTGATTTTGAATTTATGAGTTTTTAACCCACGCTAATCTCTACCCATCTAGACCTAAACCCCTTACACTATCGACCATTCGTTTATTCAAAATTTTTAAAGCCATTAGCACTATCACGGACAAAAAATGTTAGATCCAAAATTACTTCGCACCCAACTTGATGTGGTGAATGCAGCTCTCGCCAAACGTAATGGCTTACAGCTAGATGCAGTGCTTTGGGCATCGCTTGAAGAGCGTCGTAAAGACTTACAAGGTCGCACGGAAGCCTTGCAGGCCGAGCGGAATAACGGTGCTAAACAAGTTGGTCAGATCAAGAAAGCAGGCGGTGACGCCAGTGAATTGATGGCGCGTATGCAAGCAGTTGGCGAAGAAGTCAAAAAAGTTGAAGCGGATTTCGATGCACTGCAAACCGAAATTGAAGCACATGCGATGAGCATTCCGAACATGCCTGATGCGTCAGTGCCTGTTGGCGAAGACGAAAAAGATAATGTCGAAGTGCTGAAATGGGGAATCCCGCGCAGCTTTGATTTTCCGATCAAAGACCATACTGATATTGGCGAAAGCATGGGCGGTTTGGATTTTGCCAAAGCCACTGAAATCACCGGGTCACGTTTCAGCGTATTAAAAGGACCTTTGGCGCGCCTGCAACGTGCGCTTGCACAGTTCATGGTGGATTTTCATACCGAACAGCATGGTTATACCGAAGTCTATGTACCGCTTATGGTCAATGCTGAAAGTCTGAAAGGCACGGGTCAACTGCCTAAGTTTGAAGAAGATTTATTTAAATTGAGCGGTGAAAAACCGTATTACCTGATTCCAACTGCAGAAGTGCCAGTAACCAATCTGGTACGTGATGAAATCATTGATGAAAAATCATTACCGCTTAAATTTGTTGCACATACGCCATGTTTCCGTAGTGAAGCGGGTTCGTATGGTCGTGACACGCGAGGTTTGATTCGTCAGCATCAGTTTGAAAAAGTTGAAATTGTACAAATCGTGAAACCAGAAGATGCACCACAAGCATTGGAAACCTTAACAGGTCAGGCTGAAGCGATTTTGCAGGCGTTAGAGTTGCCATATCGTAAAGTGTTGCTCTGTGGCGGCGATATGGGTTTCTCAGCAGCTAAGACTTATGACTTAGAAGTGTGGTTGCCGAGCCAAGACACGTATCGTGAGATTTCAAGCTGCTCAATGTTTGGTGATTTCCAAGCACGTCGTATGAAAGCACGTTTTAAAGCCGATAAGAAAACTGAGTTTGTGCATACGCTCAACGGTTCAGGTTTGGCTGTGGGTCGTACGTTGTTGGCATTGATGGAAAACCATCAGCAAGCGGATGGTTCAATTGCGATTCCAGTTGCACTGCGCCCTTATTTACGCGGACTTGAGTCGATTAAATAATTGCAATATTGAACTATTCGGCGGATGATTTAGTCATGCCGAATGGTTTAATTGATATGAAAATAACGAGGAGGCGAAAAGCCTCCTTATTTGTAAGTGAATGATTAGATTTGTACTTTTGATGCGAATGGGGGGAACATCGTGGATGTATTACCAATAGCGCTTAAATTAACCAATCAACAATGTTTGATTGTGGGCGGAGGCAAGATTGCGCGGCGTAAAGCGGAATTGTTGGTGCAAGCGGGTGCACAGCTGGATGTTCTTGCTGTCGACGTACTACCTGAATTAGATAGCATGGTGAAAGACAGTGGCGGTAGTGTTTATTTAGAGCATTACTCATCCAATTTTGATTTGCAGCAGTATCGTCTTGTGATTGCCGCTACAGATGATGCCGCTGTCAATCAGCGCATTTTTCATGATTGTGAGGCGCAACGGATTCTGGTGAATTCTGTTGATGATCCACCGCATTGTCGTTTTATCGTGCCTGCGATTGTGGATCGCTCGCCGCTGCTGATTTCTGTGTCGAGCGGTGGCAAGTCGCCTGTACTCGCACGTCAACTTCGCACAAAAATTGAATCATTAGTGCCTGCGAAATATGGTGATCTCGCTAAATTCTCTGGTGATTGGCGTCCTCAGATCAAAGCCGCGATTGTGAATCCTGATGAGCGTCGGATTTTTTGGGAAACGTTGTACGCTGGTCAGATTGGTGAACAAGTCCTCAATGGTCAACGTGAAGCGGCTGATGCTGCGATGCCGCAAGCACTCGCAGATTGGCAAGCAGATATTTCGTCACGTGGTGAAGTTTATTTGGTGGGGGCGGGACCTGGTGATCCTGATTTGTTGACATTTAAGGCGTTACGTTTAATGCAACAAGCGGATGTGGTGGTGTACGACCGCTTGGTGTCTGCGCCGATTATGTCATTGGTTCGTCGCGATGCTGAAAAGATTTATGTTGGCAAGGCGCGAGCGAATCATGCTGTGCCGCAAGAGAATATTAACCAGTTGCTCGTTCGTCTCGCAAAAGAAGGCAAACGTGTTTGTCGTCTGAAAGGCGGCGATCCATTTATCTTTGGTCGTGGAGGCGAGGAGATTGAGGAGCTTGTTGCGGCAGGCGTTGCGTTCCAAGTCGTGCCGGGGATTACGGCAGCTTCGGGCTGTAGTGCGTATTCAGGGATTCCGCTGACGCATCGTGAATACGCGCAAAGTGTGCGCTTCTTGACGGGTCATCTGAAAGAAGGTTCGCCAGCGTTGCCTTGGTCAGAGCTGATTTATGAAAATCAGACTTTGGTGTTGTACATGGGATTGGTTGGGCTGCGTAATACATGTAAAGAGCTGATGGCGCATGGTTTACGTGGCGATATGCCGATTGCATTGGTGAGTAAGGGTACAACGCCTGATCAGCATGTGGTGGTGGGTACGATTGAGACGATTGCGGATCTGATTGATGAGCAAAAAGTGGTTGCACCGACGCTGACGATTATTGGTGAAGTGGTGCGGCTGCGGGATAAGTTGAAGTGGTTTGATTGAGGCTTTTATTTAGTCAATCAAAAAGGACTGCCACTTAAATGACAGTCCTTCTTCATATCAACCAATCTTACTTACGACTTACTCGCCGCACCATCAATCGCAAAGGCAATACGGCGATTTTTCAGTTTGCCTTCTTCGGTTGTATTGTCTGCAATCGGTTGGCTTGAACCCAGTCCTTTTGCAGTTAAAGATGCAGCATCCACGCCTTGGCTAACCAAGTAAGCCGCGATTGACTTTGCGCGAGCAGTGGATAGGGCAACGTTACTTTTTTCGTTACCTGATGAATCAGTATGTCCAGTGATGGAGATTTTCAGGTTAGGGATGGCTTTGATCAAAGTTGCTGCTTTATCCAACACTGCTTTGTTTGCATCAGGAATATCATTTGAACCCACAGCAAAGTTAATCACTTGCAGATTCAGGGCATGAATTACGCTATTTGCATTCACCGCATTGGGATTGATGTTAGCAAGTTCACCCGCTGCCACCGCGTTTGGATCAAGTGGAGTCGCAGATTGAACAGTGATCCCTGTACCAAACAGTGTTTTCAGGCGTTCAATCAGCTTGGCAACTTCGAGTTGGTCTGGGCCATTGATGGTGACAGTGTTGCCTTTGAGCTCAAGATTGGTATTTGCTGAAGCCTTGACCGCGCCCAGCGCATCGCTGAGACTCGCTAAACCTGCAAACGATGTATCGACTGTTGCATCAGTTTTGATATCGCATTTTGCGGCTGGGCCGAATTGAGCTTGAACCGCAGAGGTGAGATTGGCGACGAGATCAGCATTTCCTGCAACACCTTTACAGTTGAGCAGTTCGCCATGTGCACCTGTGTTGAGGGACATGGTTTCAGGGCTGAGGTTTGGATTCGCAACCACTGCAGGTTTGGCAACAACAGGCACGGTCTGACTTTGGCAACCTTTCCAGAATAACAAGCCCAGAAAAATCAGAACAACTAACCCTAACCACGGCAATAGACGCAGGAAGAAAGAGGTGGGTTCTTTGATCACTTCTGCGGTCATGTGACCTGCCGCATGGACTGATTTATGCGCGACATCGCTTGCAGCATGTAATGCGTTTGCTGTGGCTGCGGATGTTTTGTTTGCAAGCTCAGATGTGCTTTCGACGACAGATGACGCGGTATGGCTGATCGTATCTACTGCTGCAGATGTTGCATCTGATGCTTTATGTGCAACGTCTGATACGGTTTCTGCGACATGTTCACTGGCCTGACGCAAGACACTACCTAAACTGGTGACGCTCTCTTTAACTGTGTTGAAAACGCCTAAACCGATGAGTGCAGGTAAGCCTGCTGCGGTATAAATCCAGTCAGGAAAGTGACCTTGTAAATGCTCGGCTTGTCCTTCGAGTAATTCATTCACGCCTTCTTTGCCGAGGCTTGCGGTTTGTTCGAGATCATGAATTTCTGCGAGGCTTTGCACGGCAATGAGATTGAGTGCTTGTAAACTGGTGGCTTCATCAATCGCACCAAGTCCTGTGAGTTCTTGATGTGCGCTAGAAAGGTTAGCATCACGCCAAAGTGCCGCACTATCTTGTTTTTCAAGAATATCAAGGACTGTTGCAGTTCCCTGCGTTTCATTGATATTGACCAAGCGACCGACGACCAACGCAAGTCCTGCATTAATAAAACCAGTCGCACGTTCCATGCTCAGACCGTAATTTTGGGTGACTTCACCAACAAGATTTGCCCCTTGGGTCTCACGTAAGTGTTGTAATAAGGATAATGCCATTTTTTGAAGCCTCTCTCATTCAGTGGAGAATATTGTGTGGAGAACTATGTCTAATTTGAGAATCAAAACAAATTGAAGTAGAACTAAAATTTTTCCATCAATAAAATTAGATGCGCCAATACGTTATTAAATATCCTTCGCTGTAAAGTGTATCGCAAGTCGAGTAGAAATTTATCATGGAATGCGTGTAAAGGTAATACACGCTCATGACAAATTCATTTGTCCTAATTTAGTCTAGGATTCTTAAACTTGGTTTTTTTACAGGTGGAGTTTCAGTTTCTGGGCTGGGCGCTGATTCGGTTGGTGAGGTGGTGTCTTCGGCTGCTTCATGTGCATATTCATTGGTATCAAAGAATAAACCTTGGCCATTTTCACGTGCATACAAGCCCATGATTGCACGCATCGGAACATAGACTTGTTGCGGTACACCACCAAAACGCGCACTAAATCCAACAGCATCATTATCCATCAATAGCTGATGTACAGCATGAGGTGCGATATTGAGCACAATTTGCCCATCCTTAATGTATTGCTGCGGAACAAAAACGCCTTTTTCTTCTGCATTAATGAGCAGGTAAGGCGTGAAGGCATTGTCATTAATCCATTCATAAATTGCACGTACCAGATACGGACGTGTTGGGCTGATGGTCGATGGTGGAGTTGGTGTGGTCATGATCGGGCTCACAGTTTCATTTGTTTCGCATTTTTTGCATTCGTCAGTTGGCTGCTGGTTTTCAGTTTCGCTGTCTGGCACGTTCTTGTGCTGTCAGGGATTGAACAAAAGCTGGACGTTCAAATAAACGCTGACAGTATGTTAGCAGAGGTTTGGCTAAATTGGATGGGAGGTGGATATCCATTTGTGGTAAACGCCACAGTACAGGTGCGAGTAGGCAATCGCAGAGACCAAAAGAATCACTCAGAAAATAAGGCTGATGACCAAAGAGTGGCGATAAGCTGATGAGTGAATCGGTCAGAGCTTTGCGGGCTTGTGTCGCTTTTTTGATGTCGAGCGTTGTTGGATCAGTGAGGAGTATATCCGCAGCCGCCAACCAGTCGCGCTCGATACGCCAAGCGTATTGTTTGACCAATGCGCGTGCCGCAGGTGCGTCAGGATGTAAACGGTTCTGGCGATAGCGATCGTCGAGATACTCAAGAATAATGCGACTTTCAAAAAGCCGTAATTCGCGCTCAACCAGTGTTGGCAATGTATTGTAAGGATTCAGTGCTGCGAGGTCTTCGGGGCGATCATCTGGATCAACCAAGATGAGCGTGTATTCAACTTCTTTTTCAGCTAATGCGAGGCGAACGCGGTGACTGTGATGTGCATCAGGATGTGCATACAGGAACAAGCCATTTTGTAGTGGTAAATTGGCTTGTGAAGCAGTCGGCGCGGTGCGAGAGGATGAAGCTTTAGATATAGAAGCCTGGGACATGAATACATCGTATTTTTAATTGATCTAAAAGTATAAAGCAGTTTGAGTCCGTTCGTCGTGATTTTAATGAGTCATTGATCAACAATACTGCTTTTTATGTGAATTGCTTTGGGAGCGAACAGACTTATTTCACGTCCTTCCAATATTCTTTGTAGAGCAAATACACGGGGATGAGGAAGATAAGTAAAAATATAATTACGATGATGCCGTAAATCTTTCGTTCATGCTGTGCAGGTTCAGCCGCATAGTTTAAGAAGTTGACCAGATCGCCGACTTGTTTCTGAAATGCCTGATCGCCGACTTGTTGATGTAACCCATCCAAGACGTTCGGCATGGCGACATCGTGAATCACGGTGTTATTGAACCCAAAAGGGCGGGTTTTATCGGGGTAAAAGCTTAATAGATAGGTATAAACCCAGTCAGGGCTTTTGGCGCGTGTAATGAGCGTGAGGTCAGGTGGGACTGTACCAAAGATTTTTTGTTGTATCGCAGGATCCATTTTTGCATCAATACCATCCGTGACTTTGCCATTGGTCAGCTTCATGTATTGCTCGATGAGCGCAGATGGTATGGATAAATCTTGAGCCATGCGTTCATAACGTAGATATTTCAGTGAATGACAACTTGCGCAGTTATTCATAAAAAGTGCCGCACCGCGTTGTAAAGATGCTTGATCATTAATATCAATGGGTGCTTGGCGGCAAGCTAAATCATGTTTTTGTGTTTGACTGGGATGTCGTGGATCAGGTTCAATGCTTGAACCGCAGGTCATGCTGGCATGTGCTGCGCTGATGACGAAGCCGTTGATTCCACTGAGAAGCAGAAGGGAAATCAATGTTGAACGTATGATTGAAGTCATGATCAGTGACCTCGTGTAATACGATCAGGTGGAATTTTGTAATTTTCAAATCCTGTATAAATGGGCATGAGCAAAAAATAAAGAAAATAAAACACCGTCATGATCTGTGCCAGAGTTTGATTACTCATCAGTGGCACGAGCGGATGATCAAGCGGAGTTGTGCCAATGATGCCTAAAACCAGAATGCTGAACACAAAAATCGTCAACCAAATTTTGGATAATATGCCTTTGTATCGCATGGATTTGACAGGTGAGCGATCTAACCATGGCAAGAAAAAGAAAATTGAAATTGCGCTGATTAATGCCAATACGCCGCCGAGCTTGTTGGGAATTGCCATTAAAATGGCATAAAACGGTGTGAAATACCAAACAGGTGCAATGTGATCTGGGGTTTTTAAATGGTTGGCGGGTTCAAAATTGGCAGGCTCTAGGATATGTCCGCCACCTGTAGGGCAGAAAAAAACTACGCTAAAGAAAATAATGAGGAAAATCACAATCCCAACTAAATTATGCAGGATGTGGTATGGATAAAGTGGAATGCCATCAAGGGGCACGCCATTTTTATCAATTTGTTTTTTGATCTCAATGCCTTCTGGATTGTTGGAACCGACATGATGCAAGGCGACTAAATGAATAAAAATAAATCCGACCAAGAACAACGGAATGGCAATGACATGGAGTGCAAACACACGATTCAAGGTAATGCCTGATAGCACAAAATCACCGCGCAGCCATGTTGAAATCGAATCACCGATACTTGGAATCGCGGCGGGTAAATTAAAAATCACCTGCGCGCCCCAAAATGACATATTTCCCCATGGCAGCACATAACCAAAGAACCCTTCAGCCATGATCAGCACATATAGTCCCATGCCGACGAGCCAAATCAGCTCCCTAGGTTTCTTGTATGAGCCATATAATAGACCGCGAAACATGTGCAGATAAATCACCAGAAAAAGCGCCGATGCGCCAACCGCATGCATATAACGCAATAACCAACCATCCGTGACATCGCGCATGATGTTGCCTTCGATGGAAGCAAATGCACCTTCTATACTTGGGGTATAGCTCATCGCTAGCCAAATCCCTGTGATCAACTGACTGAATAACACGACTATCGACAACATGCCAAAGAGATACCAGAAATTCAGATTCTTGGGTGCATAGTATTTGGATAGATGTTTTTCATGAGTTTGCTGAACTGGGAAGCGTAAATTGATCCAGTTTTTCAATCGCTGTTTGTTGTGCATTAGGCATCCTCACCAATGGTTAGGATATTGCCAATGAGTTTGTATTTTGGGATTTCCATATTGAGTGGGGCAGGTGAGCCATCAAAAACACGACCTGCTAAATCATATCGTGAGCCATGACACGGACATAAAAAACCACCCGTCCAATTTGCTCCAAGTCCAGAGGCATTGGCGTCAGGACGAAAACCAGGTGCGCAGCCTAAATGAGTACAGACACCAACCATCACGAGTAAGTGTGGATCACGTGAGCGATAAGGGTTTTTGGCGTACTCAGGTTGGTTGGATTCATTGGAGTGCGCATCGCGTAATCTGGGATTGCTTAGAGCTAAGTTTTTGAGCATGTCATCAGTGCGGCGAATGATGTAGATCGGCTTGCTTTGCCATTCGACCACCATCATTTTGCCAGCTTCAAGTGTGCTGATATCTTGAGTGATTGGGCTGCTTGCAGCTTTGGCTTTTTCACTGGGTGCACATGATCGGACAAGTGGAGTACATACGCCAACGACTCCCACTGCGCCCATTGCGGTAGTAGTATTGATCAACATGCGGCGGCGATTGATATTGATGCTGTCTTTATCATTCGCGTGGCTCATCGATGTTTTCCTTTGGATTTCACTAATTTCTATGTTTTTAAATTAGCATAAAAGTCATTAATCTGATAGTTCACAGATGTTTATTGAGTACACCAATAGTTCATTGAGCTTGTCGAAATGTGCGGAATCGGTGATGTGCAGATGGTGTTCTCGCACTTCGACAGGCTCAGTGAACTTGATGTGAGTTGGGAATCAATTTGCCAAACCACAAAATAACAAAAACCCCGAACAGAGTCGGGGTTTTGTACACATCCAAAAAACGTTTCGAGAATTAACGTTTTGAGTATTGTGGGCGTTTACGCGCTTTGCGTAGACCAACTTTCTTACGTTCAACTTCACGAGCATCACGAGTTACGAAGCCAGCTTGACGCAGTGCTGTTTTCAGTGTTTCGTCAGATGCGTACAGTGCACGGGTGATACCGTGACGGATCGCACCAGCTTGACCACTCATGCCACCGCCTTTAACGGTAACGAAGATGTCGTATTTAGCGATGCCATCAACCAACTCAAGTGGTTGACGAACGATCATGCGTGAAGTTTCACGTGCAAAATACTGATCAAGAGTCTTGTTGTTGATTGTCAGTGCGCCTGAACCTGGAGCCAGGAACACACGAGCGGTAGCGGTCTTGCGGCGACCAGTGCCGTAATTGCGTTGTGTCGTCATGGCTTACAGTTCCAAAACTTGTGGTTGTTGTGCTTCATGCGGGTGAGTTGCGCCAGCATAAAGTTTCAATTTGGTGATCATGGCATAGCCAAGAGGACCTTTTGGTAACATGCCTTTAACAGCACGGTGAAGTGCATCAGTAGGCTTATGAGCGATCAACTTGGTGAAGTTGGTTTCTTTCAAGCCGCCTGGGAATTCACTGTGGCGATAGTACATTTTGTCTTGCGCTTTGTTGCCTGTGACTACAACTTTGTCCGCGTTGATCACGATGATGTAATCACCAGTGTCCACATGCGGTGTGTAGCTCGGCTTGTGCTTGCCGCGCAGACGACTCGCGATTTCAGTCGCGATGCGACCAAGTGTTTTGCCGTCTGCGTCAACGAGGAACCACTCGCGGGTGACGTTTTCTGGCTTTGCGCTGATAGTTTTCATTGCATTTTTGCCTATATAAAAGTGTTTAAGAGAGTTTACGGGGCTCTCAAAACAGACCGCGAATTATAGGGAAGTATTTTGGGCTTGACAACCGATTTGGCGAGAAAACTGCGATTTCTTTTGTAGGATGATCGCCTTTCAATGATTTACTGCAGGCTAGGGCACGTTATACTGGTTTATCTTTGTAATTCATTATTTTTGGTGTGACATGAGTGCATCTGCGTTACCACTTTATCTGACGACTGGCGAACCTGCTGGGATTGGCATTGATATTACTTTGGCTTTGGCGAATTTGCCGCCAGAGCAGGCAATACAGCGCCCACTCATTGTCCTCGCAGATCCTGCATTGATGCTACGTCGTGCGCGTAAATTAGGTGTCGAGATTAACCTGATTGACTATATGGGACAGGAGCAGCCTGCGCCGACAGGTAGTTTATATATTCGTCCTGTGCCGCTGCGTGTGCCTGTGGTCGATGGTCAGTTGAATCCGCTCAATGCCCCGTATGTGCTGGAGCAGTTATCGGTGGCGGCGGATGCGTGTCTGCATGGGCGCGTGGCGGGTGTGGTGACTGCGCCAGTGCAGAAGTCGGTGATTAATGAAGCTGGCATTGCATTTAGCGGTCATACCGAGTTTTTTCAAGAAAAAGCCAAGGTCAAAAAAGTGGTTATGATGCTGGCGACGCGTACATTGCGCGTGGCACTGGCGACGACGCATTTACCACTGCGTGCTGTGCCTGATGCGATCACGCCAGAGTTGTTGACGCAGATTCTCACGATTTTAATTCATGATTTACGTACTAAATTCGCGATTAAACATCCGAAAATTTTGGTCTGTGGCTTGAATCCGCATGCGGGTGAGGGTGGCTATCTGGGGCGTGAAGAGATTGATGTGATTGAGCCTGTGTTGGCGGAGTTTCGCGCGCAAGGTGTGGATGTGGGGCATGCGCTGCCTGCGGATACGTTGTTTACGCCGCGCTTGATGAATGGTGCAGATGCTGTGCTAGCAATGTATCACGATCAGGGTTTGCCTGTGTTGAAGGCGTTGGGCTTCGGTGAGGCGGTTAATATTACCTTGGGTTTACCGTTTATTCGGACGTCAGTCGATCATGGGACGGCGTTGGATTTAGCAGGGACAGGGAAGGCAGAGGCGGGGAGTTTGGTGGTGGCGGTGCAGTTGGCGGATGAGTTGGTGGGTCGGATGAGTACACACCTTAATGCACTAAAGTAAGATGTATACTGTATAAATGTTAGATATTTCATTGAAATGCGGAATCTAGTGTAGTTAATAATTTAAAAATAATGGGTTATTGTTAATATGTTGAAGAGTTATACAGAAATATTAGATAATCAAACGAATGGATATCCAAATGCGATCACCGCGGCAGGCTGTCTTGCATTAGCCAAATTAGGAAAAGATGCATGGAATGAATGGCGGAGTGCGTATCCCGTTAATTTAGATAATAAAGTGCCACCTTTAGCATTTTTTGAGAATATTAAATTTGATAGTGGTCAACAAATTATAGATTTGTCCCTTAGAGTAAGTAATATTGTAACGATTGATAATAGTGGTGGTGAGTGGAGTCAGATAGACTTAAGTGGTTTTGAACTTAGCCACTTTCCAAAAATAATAGGATCTAAAGAGTATCCATTGTTTTTGGCGGGAATTAATTTCTACTTATTAGACCTTAATATAAGTGGGAGTAATGTAGTTGATATTAAAAAATCTAATTTTTTATATCCAGTTAATGTTTCAATCTGGGGGAGTGTAGATTTTAAGGATTGTATTTTTTATAGAAAAGTTTTTATTAACAAGAAAATGGATTTATGTAGTATAAATAAATTTTTAAATATAAAATTCCAAGAAGAAGTCTTTTTTTTACTTGTTAATTACATAGATTTTAGTAATTCTTCTTTTTATAAGTCGTGTAATTTTGGTTGGATCAGTAATTCTAAATTTAATCATACATATTTTTTTGAGCCAGTATCTTTTAATAAAATTGTTTTAGATTGTGATTTTAATTCGGCATCTTTTGCTAAGGTTGTTAACGAAGTTGGTTTCAAACGTTCGAGTTTCATTTCAGCAAAATTTAACGATTTATTTTACTCCGTAATGATTGAAAACTGTAATTTCAATAATGCAATTTTCTATTTGACTGCTGAAGTCAAAGAATCAACTAAAGGGTGTAATTTTTTTGAAACGGAATTCAAATCACCTGTTATTTTTGGTAATGAAACCGTGGAGTGCAATTTCTCATCATCCATATTCAGTAAGGAGTTAAAGTTAGGTAATACAAGTAATACTGATTTTAGAGATACCATTTTTAATGGAAGTGTTCTTTTTAGGGTTGATTCCATAGTCTCTTGTGTCAGTTTTGATAGTGCAGTTTTCGAAAGTTGTTTGAAGTTTGAGAAAAAATGTCAGCTCGAAGGTATTGGTTTTGAAAATACTATATTTAATAAAGTTTTTTATAATGTGAGTTGTAGTAAAATTAGGGAGTTTTTTTTCAAAGTCAAAGAAGACCAGCCATATAAAGTAACAAAAGAAGATTTTAGTGGTTTTCAAGTGGTTTTCAATGAGTGTGAAATAAAAAATTGTAAATTTTTCGGTACGAAATTCTATTCGCCAGTATCATTTGAAAATTCTACATTTTTTCCAAGTACCTTATTTGCTGAACTTAGCAGCACTGCAGTTGGTAATAGAGCACAATTTACATTTCCGCCAGATTTTAAGAATATACACTTTAAAAATGAGAGTAATACAAAAACAGAATCAACAATAGAGCTAGCAAGCTTCCCAAAAGCTATTGGAGTTAAGTATGCATCTGAATCCTATAGAAATCTTAAAGCACTTTTTGAGGACAAAAAGAATATCTATGCGATGCAAAAATTTTTCAAGCTTGAGTTGCACGAAGAATCATTTTACTTAGATAAACCTAATAAATTTTTGTCAGATTTATATCGATTAACCTCGGACTACGGCTTTTCAATTTCAAAACCACTTTTGTTTTTATTGGGAATATTTTTAGTATCGTGCTATCTAAATAGCAGTTTGAGTATGGAAATGTTTTTTTGTCCATTTCATGATAATGTTAAATTCGATGTGGATCCTATTTTGACTAGCATTGAAAGCATTCTTCCAATGGATTTTACTAAAATTACGTATCTCGGTGACAGAGACCCACATCCATACAAAGATCTACTTAAGATTTTTGATAAAGCGGTATCTCTTATATTTTGGTTTTTACTGGGGTTGGCATTACGCAATAAATTTAAGATGAAATAGCAATCGTAGACTGGGATTCTCCTCCAGCACTTTAAACGACTATAAATGTTGAGCAAGCCCAAAACCTATTTGTCATATACTATCTTGTTAGAATTAAGTGATTGGTAATGTTGTTTTATCACTCACTCATCCCGCGTCAAAACTTCTAACAACTCAATCTCAAACGTCAGATTTGAATTAGCTGGAATCAAACTGCCCATATTCCGTTCGCCATAAGCTAAGTGCGCAGGTACGATCAGTTTGCGTTTGCCGCCAACCTTCATGCCTATGATGCCTTGATCCCAACCCTTAATCACGCGACCAGTGCCAATCACACACTGAAAAGGCTGATTGCGGTCATGTGATGAGTCGAATTTCGTACCGTTGTCTAACCAACCTGTGTAGTGCGATGTAATCAGCGCTCCCTTAACCGCTTCTTTGCCTTCACCAACCACGATATCGATAATTTGTAGTTCATTGCTCATGTTGCTTACTCGTTATTTGAAATAGATCACACATTTAAAGCGTATTGGATGGCTAATATAACTCAGAATGTTGATGTCTGTCCTCGCGCGTTTCGACAGGCTCAACGAGCTATGTAAAAGATTGCAATTATAATGCGTGTGCCATTTCATATCATATTGATTGCCTAGTCATGTAAAATAGACACCTATGACATTCTAGTAAAACTTGAGATTTTCCCCCATGACCCATTCCGATGCTTTTGATAGCGATGCTTTGCTATTTTCCGACGCTGGACTCAAAGACCACAAAGCACGTAAGCGTTTTGGACAAAACTTCCTGCACGATCAGCGCGTCATTGGGCGAATCGTACAAGCTGTTGCACCGCGTCTTGGCGATAATTTAGTTGAGATTGGACCTGGGATGGGGGCGTTGACTGCGCCACTACTCGCCGCAGCAGAGCATTTGACCGTATTGGAACTTGACCGTGATTTGGCAGCAACGTTGCCAACGCGAATGGGTCATCCGAAGCATTTAACGATTGTTGAAGGCGATGCGCTACGCTTTGATTTTGCCAAAATGGAAACATCAGACAAGCCGCTGCGAGTTGTTGGAAATCTACCGTATAACATTTCCACGCCATTACTGTTTCATCTCATTCGCTATGGCGCGCTGGTCAAAGACATGCATTTTATGCTGCAAAAAGAAGTGGTTGATCGGATTGTCGCTGAGCCAAAGAGCAAGGATTTTGGACGTTTGTCGGTGATGATTCAGTATTACTGCAAACCGACTTTCTTGTTTGAAGTGCCACCGGGTGCGTTTAATCCACCGCCCAAAGTGACGAGCGCGGTATTCCGCTTAGAACCTTATGCAGTCAAACCGATTCAAGCACGTAATGAAAAACTGCTTGCAGCGCTGGTTTCACAAGTGTTTAACCAACGTCGTAAAACCTTGCGCAATACGCTCAAAGGTCAAGTGGATGAAGCGGGTTTTGCTGAACTTGGTATTAGTCCGATGGCGCGGCCAGAAACGTTGTCATTAGCTAATTTTGTTGCACTTGCAGACTATGTTGACACACACGTGCAAGATACTGAGTCTATTATTGAGTCGTCTGCTGATTCGGCTGATGACTTGAGTGCGGAATAATTAATAATGCCAAGACGTTACAACTATGTGATTGGGGATTTGCAAGGCTGCTATGCTGCACTGCAAGCATTGCTTGAGCGCATTGAATTTGATGAAAAACACGATTGTTTATGGTTTGCAGGTGATTTGGTTGCGCGTGGGGAGGATTCCCTTGCGACTTTACGTTTTGTAAAGCAACTCTGTGAAAAAGAAGTCGCATACACAGTGCTGGGTAATCATGATCTGAATTTGCTTGCCGTATGGCGTGGTTATAGTAAGTTAAAAAAGAATGACCGTACTACGCCGATTTTTGAAGCACCTGATGTTGCTGTTTTACTGAATTGGCTACGTAAACAACCGTTATTTTTGCGTCCAAATCCTGATCATGTGTTGACCCATGCGGGTTTACCGCATTGCTGGACGACAGAGCAGGCGGAGAATCTGGCATTTGAAGTTGCTGCAACATTGCGTGGAACATTTCTGGAATTGGATCGTTTTTTGGGAAACATGTATGGCAATGATCCAGATGGTTGGTCTGATGATTTGAAGGGGATGGCTCGACTTCGAGTGATTACCAACTATCTCACGCGGATGCGTTTGGTTGATGCGCGTGGTCGATTGGAGTTTGCATTTAAAGATGGACTGGACGCGCAAATGCCTGAAGGTTTTGCACCGTGGTTTGATTGGAAGTCAGAAACTGCAAGGACTGAGAAGGTTTTATTTGGACATTGGGCGGCGCTAGAAGGTGCAGGGCTGATGCCAAATGCAATTCCTTTAGATGGTGGTTGTGTGTGGGGCGGCAGCCTTGTTGCCTATCGTTTAGAAGATGGACAACGATTCACAGTCCAGTCAGGCTGTGGATTAGGATAACAAACACGTTTAACGTGCCAGTGCATAAAGTCGGTACGATCAAATTCAATACGAATTTGATCATGGTCGCTGCCAAGATCAAGTCGATAATGAGAAAAATAATGCTGGTAATAGCGATGAGTTTTATTGTTTCCTAGCACTTGGGCTTGGATTGCTAGCCATGCGTCTCGATCTGTTTCTGCATATAATTGCGGTTCAACATGCTGCAAATAGTGCTGCCCCACACCCTGCCAGTCTTGTCCTAAATGACGCTTGGGAATGATATGAACAAGCATGGGATCAGGAATTTTCTGTTTGATCGCTGCAATATCTTGAGCTTCAAATGCACTCATCAATCTGTGTGTCGCCCAATACGCAGACAAATAGTACACACCTATCAGCATGACGATGACATAGCCTACAAGAATCCAAAGCTGGTGTTTGTTGTGTGACAAAACTTTGGTCAGATCATGGCGTAGGGGCATACATACCTAAGTGCATCTTATATCAGTGTTTAATGAATTGTCGCGTTGTTATTTGGCGTAGGATGTTACTTCTCTCCAGCATCTTAGTGAACTCAATCACAAATAAATAGACTTAATCTGCAAAGAGGTCGTATCGATGATTAAATTATTTCGTAGCGATTTTTGCCCAGAGCTTTTGCTTGATAAAGTGCTTGATCCGCTTGACGTAGAAGTTGGTTCACTTTGAGTGAGGGAGTTGGTGTACACACTGAAATGCCGATACTCACACTAACCATCTTCCCGTTTCCATCAGGGTGAGGCATCGCGGCGGCGGCAAGCCTCCGTAGTAATCGTTCAGCTTGTGATTTGGCCGCATCTCTATCCATGTTTGGAAATAATAAAACAAACTCTTCGCCGCCATAACGCGCAGCCAACTCGCCACTTCGATATGCGAGTCCCTGAATAATTTTTGCAACTTGTTGCAAGCACTTATCACCTGCTAAATGTCCTAGCGCATCGTTGTAACGCTTAAATGAATCGAGATCAATCATCATGATGGTGAGCGGTAACTGATAACGCAGCATTCGACTCCATTCATGTTCCATTTGTTCATTCAAGTAGCGCCGATTGGCAAGTCCTGTGAGTGCATCTTCACGAGAGAGTCTCTCACTTGTTTTTAATGATAACTCTAATAAGTAGGATTGTAGGTAGTTGATGCGTTCTTGTCGTTTTAAACCGTAGGCAAGGAACATGGCTAGAAAACTAGCTGTAGCAAATGTTTGTGGCATGATAAGCCAATTCATTTGTGCACCAGTGGCATAGGTTAGAATTACTCCAAAGACGCCTCCAAGAAGGTTTGCCAGTAATGAGAGCTGTAGGCGTAGTCCGACAAAACAGTATGCAAAAAATAGAATATAGGTTAGACCAATATACGACAGTGTTGAGGCCGCTCCCATGGGAATAGCATTGTTTGCGTAGACTGCAACGGTAATCATGACAATACCGCTAATGGTCACATACCAGTAGAACCAGTGATCAAATATTCTGAAGAACGAAAAAATACGGACACCAAGCATAATAAATGCGGCAATTGCGTAGGCGGTGACGCATCGAGAATAGCTGCTGGGTGGAATGAGTTTGACAACACTGATACAAATGATTGCAAACACGAAAAATGCAAAGACTCCATTAAAGCGATATGTCTTGATCGCTTTGATTCGTGATTGCTTTCGATATTCTTTTTCTATGTGGGCAGGAAAAAGCAAAAACCAGATCCCTGTATCTAGGGTGGCTTTGATTTCGGCTTCGGAGAATTGAGGTTCTACGACAGGGTCTTCTACGTCTTCTACGACGAGTTGAGACACTCCATTATTCATGACGGCAATATGCTCGTTTTTCATATTTACCCGCATCATCCTTGTTATTGCCTTGAATGTAAATCTTCCTGATTTATAAGCAATAGTTTATGAGAACTAAGTCACATTTAAGGTAGCATTAGTCAGGCGATTTATCTATCTTTTTATGTGTCGAATCGTGACTCTTAGGTTTAATTGAATCGATCGTCAATGAGCCTTGTTTGCGAATTAAAGCTCATTGACGCTGTTTTCTGGGGAGGCTGATGTGCAAATGCGCTTTATTTAGTTGTTACTTTCACGATGCCAAATTTGGCTACGACCTAAGAGTGAAAAACCGATATAGCCGCGGACATTGAGTGTACTGCCATCTGGAGAAAGGGTCATTTTTGCTTTGTACATATGACCGCTCAGAGGATCAAGGATTTTTCCGCCATCATATAACCCATCTTGGGATGAGTCAGGCATGAGCCCCCATAGGATATTCATCCCTTCAATGGGTTTATGGGTAAATGGCTCTGGGCAATCGATACAGTATTTTTCTGGAGCATATCCTGCGTGTGAAAGCACCTTGATGACAGTGCCGCCATAAGTGCCATCGGTATATTTTTCTATTTTTATAAATGACTTGGCGAAACCAGTTTTATCGTCGATAGTTTTCCATGTGCCTGTTACATCTGCGGCATGACTTAGGTTAAAGATCAGGCTTGAGATGATTAAAGTGAGACTTAGTGCACTGCGAGTTAATGATGTTTTGAATGTTATTTTTTTCATATAAAAATCCTTTAATTTTTAAAGTTTTTATAGCATGACTAAAGGTATTGTTAATATATCAATCGAGTATTTCTGTGTAAATTTACAAAAAGCATTTATTTATAAGTTTTAAGAAAATACAGGAATCACCCACATTGCCGTGATGACGGCATTTACTGCCATACCGAATGCAGCATATTCGCCTGCAATTGCGCTGCGTTGCCAGGCTTGTGCTGTCCCAATCGCGTGAGCAGCTAAACCCATCGCAAAACCTGCGGCGCGTTCGTCATCAATATTGCGCAAGATCAGTGGTGAAAGCACTGCTCCGATGAGTCCTGAGAAAATAACAATAAAACTGACTAAGGTCAGCGGCGCATGAGTGAATACAGCGACATTCAGTGCAATCGGTGTGGTGACTGCGCGCGTGGCAAAAGCGAGAATTTCTGGTGTTGCCAAATGCAGGCCATAGGCGAGAGACATGGGCAACACACTGCCGAATATCGTCGCAAAAGCAAATAAACCGACGAGGCGCTTGATGGGAAGCTGATCAAATCTAATGGTCGCTAATGGAATCGCGAGTGCGACAGTCGCATAACCGAGAATGTGATTAAATAACGGTGCAACAGTTTGTGCGTATGCAGTGTAATGCCAATCAAAAATCGCAAGCAGTGAAACTACAATGATAATTGCGGCAATAACGAGTGGAAAACGTGGAAAGCGAACGTTCAAAAACTTAGCTGCAACATAACCTATTAAGGTTAATAAAAAACCAGCGATGATCAGGATGTTTGCTGAGTAGTAATCAGCAATATGTTGAGTAAATAGATCGATCATAGCCATTTCTTCACGATGTATGCGTACAGTCTGAGCGGGATGAGTGTGCTGACCACCATGATGAATAGAATTTTGAACGCATCATTTCCGAGTCCCGCCAGCAGTGTGCCAATACCCGCACAAATTGGTAGAAATGCAAAAATACCTTCCTTCAGTATTTTGGAATTTGCCGTGACAATTCGTGCAGGGATTGCACCTCTGGAAATGCGATAGGCAATCGCTAAACCGAACAATAAAAATAATCCTAAAAAATTACCCAAGTTTGCATAACCAATCTGTGTCATGAGCCATACTGATATTTCACGGATAAACACGATGATCAGAGTCACGACCAACAACATTTTCCAGTCAATTTTGGCTGGAGATGGCGTGCTGTTGGGTGCTTCTTTAGCGTGAGACTGTAATGGCTGAACTGACATAAACTGAATTTTGATTAACCTAAATTTTGATTAACTATGGTGAGTAGGTTGATTTGCGTCTTCGAGTTGCTGCATGAACGCATCTTCATCAAGATCAATCTCATCAGCCATTGCTTGAGCGCGAGCTTGAGCACGTTCTACTTTAACTTGTTCGAAGTGTTCAAGCGTGCGTCTAAACATTTTGGCTTCTTCTTCTGGCAGAATCTCATCAGGATTAATCTGTGCCTCTGCGAGAATGCGAGCGAGGGTAGGCGTTGATAAGGTAATGATCAATTCAAATGCGCCATTATCCAAGATATTCTCATGTTGGATAACGCCTAAACGATAAAGCTGACTACGCAGGCGTCCAGCGCTAATCGGTAGCGTCAGATGGAATGACGATACTTTACCTACAGATAGACGTTGTTGTACGGCTTGTTTCAGTAAGTCGATTCCTGCACCACTACGCGCTGAAACATAGACACGATCGGGAACATCTGGCTCACCTTCATGCAAAGAAGGTGCATCGCCACTCATATCAATTTTGTTATATACCCTCAGAATAGGCACTTCCGCACCAATTTCTTTGAGCACAGCTTCGACGGCGTCAATTTGATCGTCGCGATCTGGGCTACTTTGGTCAATCACGTGCAAAAGTAAGTCTGCTTCCAGTGTTTCTTCGAGCGTTGCCCGAAAAGACTCAACGAGTCCGTGCGGCAAATGGCGAACAAAACCAACAGTATCTGCTAAAACCAAAGGCCCCAAGCCTTGCCAATCTAAGCGACGTAGTGTTGGATCAAGTGTTGCAAAAAGCTGGTTAGCGACATAGACATCGCTTTCGGCGAGTCGATTGAACAGGGTGGATTTTCCCGCATTGGTATAACCCACTAATGACAGAGTGGGAATATCTGCTTTTTGGCGAGCTGCGCGACCTTGTTTGCGCGTTTGGCGAACTTTATTGAGACGTTCTTTTAATTGCCCAACACGAATTTGTAATAAACGACGGTCTGTTTCAAGCTGAGTTTCACCGGGACCGCGCAGTCCAATCCCGCCTTTTTGGCGCTCAAGATGAGTCCAGCCACGGACAAGACGTGAAGATAAGTGATCGAGTTGTGCAAGTTCGACTTGCAGCTTTCCTTCAAAGGTTCGTGCACGTTGTGCAAAAATATCTAGAATCAGACCTGTACGATCGACGACGCGACATTGAAATATTTTTTCTAAATTACGTTCTTGAGCGGGTGTTAGTGTATGGTCAAAGATGACGATATCAATATCATTATGAATGACGGATTGATGAATTTCTTCGGCTTTTCCCTTACCAACAAAGAGTCTGGCATCGGGTTTTTGGCGTGATCCTGTGATCATGTCAATAATTTCTGCACCAGCGGATTGGGCAAGCAAACGAAATTCTTCGAGATCTTGATGATCGATGTGATAGATATTCAGGTGAACCAAGAGTGCGCGCTCGCCACCACTCGGTCGGTCAAACAGTTCCATACATATCCATGCTGACTGATAAAAAAGTCATAAAAAGTACAACAGATTAAACGATAAGATGCGGTACATTGTGATGAGGATGTTGACGCACTTAAACAGATTTGTAGTATACCATCCATGTATCGTTTAACCGTATATTGGCACACTGATTTTCATCATATTGCAAAGTCGTCGCTTTATATTTTGTCATTATTTTTAGAATATTGCCTCGATGATCAAGACTTCAGTCAATTGCAGTACAGCCATTTTAAATTTTGAAGATATGAGAAAAACTAGAAAATTAATCCCGCTTTCTGTTCGATTAGCTGAAAGTATTGATGAGGTGAGACTCGCGCAGCGATTGCGTGCTGAAGCGTTTGGTCCTGCATTTGGGATGAAGTTTGAGAATGGTTTGGATGAAGATCGTTTTGATGTGTATTGCTCGCACCTCCTTGTTTTTGAAGGGTCTCGACTTGTTGCAACAACACGGATGCTAGATCGTGAGCGAGCTTGTTTGGCGGGTGGTTTTTATAGTGAAGAGGAATTTGACCTCAAGGATGCGTTAGAGGCAACACAAGGTAATGTTCTTGAGATTGGTCGTACTTGTGTTGCGCCTGATTATTCTTCGATGCGTGCGATACAAACTTTATGGCAAGGCGTAGCGGAAGTTGCTGCAAACTGGAATACTGAAACTTTGATTGGCTGTGCATCGCTTCCCTTAGGCGATGGCGACTGTCAAGGTTGGTTGAATGCGTTACCTGATAAGCATCGACTTGATTTTCCTATTCGAGCACGTCGGGCTTTGCCACAACCGATTACCAACAAAAGTCCTGAGCTACCAGCATTATTGAAAACGTATTTACGGATGAATGCGCGATTGGGTGCACAAGCTTGTTTTGATCCTGTTTTTCATTGTGCCGATGTGTTGATTTGGTTGTCTCTTGCCGAAATGACGGCTAAATATCGTGAGCGACTGACGGCTGCGTAATTGACTGTTCATCATCGTGCAAATGTGTGCAGTTGATACAAATGGGTTTAGTGCACGAGCATCTAGTGTGATTCCTTTTGCAAGTTCCGATCAGATCGGCTAATGTTTTGTGATTGGTATTTCGTTATAGTCCTATCTTTTCTTTATTGGCGTTAGGTTGAATCGACCTTCGTTGGTTATGTGTTTTTTTGAGAGTATTTATGTCGAAGCCTCCTGCTCATCCTTTTTCTCCATCATCATTATCTACACAGACCCTCCGCCAGATTCGTAGGATATTCCGTTCAAGTGGTCTTGCTTGGGCCGTTGGTCAAGGATTCTATGCTGCGGGTGTGAGTGGGGCACTCACAAAGCCAAATCAACCGCATCATCCCCGTGTGATTAAAGACGTTTGCCAACGATTATGTCGTGCATTGGCAATCGAAGTGAAAGTACATGGTGAAATGTCGAATGAACATGCACTCTGGGTCAGTAACCATGTGTCGTGGACAGATATTCCTGTCATTGGTTCTGCTGCGCCAGTATTCTTTTTATCGAAGGCAGAAGTCGCGAGCTGGCCTGTGATCGGGCGTTTGGCAAAAGCAGGCGGTACATTATTTATTAAACGTGGATCAGGCGATGCGAATGCCGTGACTGTGCAAATTGCTGGTTTTTTGCGTCAGAAGTTACCTGTGTTGTTTTTCCCTGAAGGAACGACAACCGATGGACGAGAGATTCGCCGTTTGCATGGCAAATTGTTAGCGGCCGCAGTTGAGACTGGCACGCCAATTCATCCTTTAATCTTGTGCTATCAGGGACCTGATGGTCGTTTAGATAGTGTGATGCCGTATATTGGTGATATGACTTTTGGTACCCATTTGCAAGATGTGTTAGGACGTAGCAAGGTTCGGGCGCATATCATGCCGCTTCCTGCAATTTATATAGATGGTCATGATGTACATACGCTGACAGATGAGCTTCTGCGTAAAATGCGTGAAGGGTTGGCGACATTACAAGCACAGGTATTGGTGCCATAAGTTTTTGAGTTGGTTATATTGATCATCATAAACATGCTATTTTTTGATTTATGTTGATGATAAGAAATAATTCTTATCATCAACATGTTCGCTTATCTTATATTTTCTTTAAACCATTTCGATAAAATTTCTAGCAGTTGAACAGGTTTTTCGAGTGGAGTCATGTGCCCACTATACTCGATGACCGCGATTTGCGATTGAGGAATTCGATCAGCCATTTGCTGTGATTCGTTGACGCTACGCATTTGATCGTTTCGACTGGTGATAATCAGCGTCGGGCATTTTACTTTTTCTAAATCTTCATAACCGTCATTGCGCATCGCAGATAACTGGCGGATAAAGACGTCTTTGCCATTATCAATAGCCATCGTTTGTAGCCGATCTAATAATGCCTGATCATTTGTGCGATCTGGATCGACAGCTAATGCGAGCGCGCGTTTGGTTAAGCCTTTAAAAGGGTATTGTTTGGCAAGTTCAATTTGGGCTTGGGTTTGCGCTATTTCGAGCGCACTTTGTTGATGTGCTGATGTGTTCATAAAGATAATCGCGATGATACGCTCTGGTGCAAATTTATAAACCCATTGTGCGACATAACCACCCATTGAGAATCCAATCAGGACAAAGCGTGGTGGTGCATTCAGTAAGACTCGTCTAGCCATCGCTTCTAGCGAATCATCTTGTGTTAAATCCCCAAAAGATAATTGTCCTAAGTCCTCAAGCCCAGAGCGAACGTCATCCCAAAGTCTTGCGTCAAGCATAAAGCCAGGCAGAAGGAGAATGTCAGGTTTATTCCCCTGAGTTGGATCAATCATATCAAGTTCCCTTTGGATTCAGCGGTTGTGTAACAGTATTGTCTTAGTTTCATTATATCTTGAATATTTATCGTGGATTAAGTCTGCGCAAAACCGCGATAGCCTAATGCTTCGGTTAAATGGGGTGAAAGGACATCATCGCTACCAGATAAATCTGCAATTGTGCGTGCCACGCGCAAGACACGATGGTAGGCGCGTGCAGATAAGGCAAGACGTGCTTGCGCAAGCTGCATGATTTTTTGCTCGGCTGGTGCGAGAACAACGAACTGATCTAACTGAGTAGGCGTAAGCGATTGGTTCGTGCCGTGCTGGCGAGTCAATTGACGTTGCCGTGCTGACAATACTCGCTCTCGAACAATGGCTGACGCCTCACCAGACTGTGCTTGCTGCAAGTCGCTGGCAGGCAATGCGGGAACTTCAATATGTAGGTCTATCCGATCTAACAAAGGCCCCGACAATTTAGAACGATAACGCGCAATTGCATCTGTTGAGCATTTACATCGTGCGCTGCTATCGCTGGCGTAACCACAAGGACAAGGATTCATGGCGGCAATCAATTGGAACTTCGCAGGAAATTTGACTTGGCGTGCTGCGCGTGAAATGACTACTTCACTGGATTCCAAAGGCTGACGTAAGACTTCTAAAACTTTTCTGTCAAATTCAGGCAGTTCGTCTAAAAATAAAACGCCGTGATGCGCCAGTGTAATTTCCCCAGGTTTAGGTTGAGAACCTCCACCAACCAGTGCCGCCGCAGAAGCAGTGTGATGAACTGATCTGAATGGGCGTACTCCAAACGGTTGTTCAGAGTTTGCGATGGAGTAAATGCTTGCGACTTCTAAACTTTCTTCATCGGTTAATGGTGGCAAAATACTGGGTAATCGTGAAGCGAGTAAAGTTTTTCCCGTCCCCGGAGGACCTGAGAACAAAATAGAGTGTCCTCCTGCGGCTGCGATTTCTAGCGCACGTCTTGCACGATGTTGACCTTTAATATCGGCCATGTCTAAGAGTGGCGTATTAGATTTCAGTGCTTGGGGTACTGGTGTGTTAGCAAGTTGAGTTTCACCTTCTAAATGCGCACATAAGTCCGCAAGATTTGCTGCGCCCCAAACTTGGAGTCCTTCAATACGAGCTGCTTCTTCGGCATTTGCAGCGGGAACAAATAATTCATGCTGAGCGAGATGTGTTGCTCGTGCGACGGCAAGTACACCTTGTACTGTGCGTAGATCACCATTTAAGGCAAGTTCGCCAATAAACTCCCGATTTTCTAGGCATTCAGGGGAAATTTGACCTGTTGCAGCTAATACTCCGAGTGCAATAGGTAAATCCAATCGGCTGCCATCCTTAGGCAGATCAGCAGGGGCGAGGTTAATGGTCATGCGGCGCTGAGGAAACTGAAATCCAGAATTTAAAATTGCTGAACGAACCCGATCTTTACTTTCGCGGACTGCTGCTTCGGGTAAACCGACGATGGTGAGGGCTGGTAATCCTTGACTTAAATGAGCTTCAACTTGTACAGCAGGAGCGTTGAGCCCCATCACTGCACGTGTCCAGACTTGGGCAAATGACATGTATTAACCTGATTATTATGTAAATTGAAAAAATGAATTAGTTTTTTAATGAAAATC
Organism: Aquirhabdus sp.; assembly: GCA_030149815.1. Lineage (GTDB taxonomy): Bacteria > Pseudomonadota > Gammaproteobacteria > Pseudomonadales > Moraxellaceae > Aquirhabdus. The sequence continues at coordinate 33,455 of JASLHI010000015.1, forward strand.
ATTATTTTAGGGGTGTTGATGTGTTTTTAATCGTATTGGATTCGCCTGATTATAAATAGGACAGGTTTAGAGCCTGTCCTTACGGTTAATGGGAATGATGAATGATGTTAAATCTACCTAAGCTTTTCAATTTAGCCTTCTTTTCGTTCAAGGATTACTTTTTCTAGAGCGCTGACTTGTTGTTCTAATGCTTTAATTGCTTGTCTGGCCTCTGCCAGTTGTTTTTCTTGGCGGTTCAGTGTGTCACGACTCACAATATCCATACGATCTAAGGTGTCGCTGAACCACGCGCGCATATTTTTTTCGAAATCTGCTTTCGGTGCTTTGAGCTGTTCTGATACAGCTTGGAAAAATTGCTCTAACATAGTGCTACTTCGCTCTTTAATGGTGCAATTGATAATCAGTGACCCTGTTTTGAACATTGTTCTATAAAGTAAGTAAAAACAATATGATGTAATTGTTTCTGGTGGCGCATTTGCGCTATGCATCAAGTTCAATGACTCATTTATAACATGAGGTGTATCATTTTAGGTGTTAAAAAATGATGCTTTGTAACGCTGATCTTTTTTAAGAGCTACAAATTGCACATTTTTAGCGCGCTTAAATATTGTCGCCTTTATGTTATAGCAATGTGCAGAGTGTTGTTCGTGTGATAATTTTAGTCTAGTTTCAGCGAAGAGATCACGTGCTGTAGAGATTTATTTATAAATTTTTCTATGAATCATCACTATAGCTAATATTTTTACGTTAATCTTCGTGTGCGGTATCAGTCTGGTACGGTTTTTGAATAGCAAAGTGTGTAGGTGTTTTTTCATCATCAAAAGTAAGCGTTCTTTATACATTGCGTATTAAGTACAAAGGAGTTTTTACAATGAAATTAGTGACTGCTGTCGTTAAGCCATTCAAGTTGGATGATGTGCGTGAAGCGTTGTCCGATATTGGTGTTCAAGGGATTACTGTGACGGAAGTCAAGGGCTTCGGTCGTCAGAAAGGGCATACAGAATTATATCGTGGTGCTGAATACGTTGTTGATTTCCTACCAAAGGTAAAAATCGACATCGCGATTCGTGATGAGATGGTAGAACAAGCTGTTGAAGCGATTACCCGCGTTGCGAGTACAGGCAAGATCGGTGATGGCAAGATTTTTGTAAGTAATCTTGAACAGGTCATCCGTATCCGTACTGGTGAAACTGGACCAGAAGCGGTTTAAAGATATACCAGAACACTCGTTCAGACTGCGAGTCAGTTCAAGGGAAGTAAAAGCTGTAACTACCACTTGCTGTGAAAAAATTGATACCTTTTCATTGATATTGCACAGAGGACTACCTCATGAAACAAGTAATACTGGCGCTCAGCTTTGCTGGCGCACTTCTGGCATCACCGCTGACTATGGCGGCCGATGCTTCAGCACCAGTTGCAACAGCTGCTGCTTCGGCACCAGCTGCAACTGCACCAGCTACTGCAACAACTGCAGCACCCGCTGTAGCGACACCCGCACCAGCTGCGGCACCTGCGGCTCCACCAAAACTTGATAAAGGTGACAGTGCATGGATGTTGACATCAACTGCATTGGTTCTTTTGATGACTATTCCAGGTTTAGCGTTGTTCTACGGTGGTATGGTCCGTCGTAAAAACGTATTGGGCACAATGATGCACAGCCTTGCAGCAACAGCTATCGTGACTGTTGTATGGGTCGTTGTTGGTTATTCTCTTGCGTTCGGTAATGGCAGTGGTGCTCTTGCTCCATACATCGGTGGTTTTGACCGTGTGCTCATGAGTGGCGTTGCGATTGACCATATTTGGACTGATGCGGGCGGTACAGCGTATACGATTCCTGAATATCTGTTCATGGTCTTCCAAATGACCTTTGCGATCATCACTGCGGCATTGATGAGCGGCTCATTTGCTGAACGTATGAAATTCTCTGCATTCATGTTGTTCATCACTTTGTGGAGTATCTTGGTTTACTCACCAATCTGTCACTGGGTATGGCATGCAAAAGGCTGGTTATTTGCAGCAGGTGCACTTGATTATGCTGGTGGTACAGTTGTTCATATCAACTCTGGTATTGCTGGTCTTGTTTCAGCGTATGTATTGGGTCGTCGTATCGGTTTCGGTAAAGAGCCAATGGCACCACATAACTTAACCTTAACTTTGATTGGTGCTGGTTTACTCTGGGTGGGTTGGTTCGGTTTCAACGCAGGTAGTGCTTTGGCTGCAAGTCCAAATGCTGCGATGGCAATGGTTGTTACTCAAGTTGCAACTGCTGCTGCGTCATTGAGCTGGTTAGCTGTTGAACGTTTCGTCCGTGGTCATGCTTCTGTATTGGGCGGTGCTTCTGGTGCGGTTGCGGGTCTGGTTGCAATTACTCCAGCGTCAGGTTTCGTGGATGTTGGTGGTGCCTTGGTCATCGGTTTGGTTGCAGGTGCAGTATGTTTCTGGGGCGCGACTGGCCTGAAACGTATCCTAAAAGCAGACGATTCTTTGGATGCGTTCGGTGTGCATGCGGTTGGTGGTATCACAGGTGCGTTGCTCACTGCAGTATTTGTCACTAAAGCAGTAACAGGTACAGATCCTAAACCAGTTCTGGATCAATTGATGATCCAAGGTGAAGGCATCCTTGCAACTTTATTGTACAGCGGTATCGTAACCTTCATCCTGCTCAAAGTTGTGGATATGGTAATCGGTCTGCGTGTATCTGAAGATGCAGAACGTGAAGGCTTGGACTTGTCACAACATGGTGAACGTGTTGGTGACTAACATGTGAGTGATTAAGGAATCCCTTCCTTGAAAACTAAAAATGAGAGCTTCGGCTCTCATTTTTTATGCGTTTTATTCAGAAAATCATCTATTCAAACTTCATTGATTTTATGATTTTGTCGAGAGATTCTTTGCTAGACTACAGCCAACTTTATTTTCTAATTGTCACTCTTATGCATTGTCCTTTTTGTAATGCGCCTGATAGTAAGGTGATTGATTCACGCCTAGCAGCTGAAGGTCGGCAGATTCGTAGACGCCGTGAATGTGTCGTCTGTAGTGAGCGATTTACAACATTTGAATCTTACGATGTCGTGATGCCTCGTGTGCAGAAATCTAATGGTCGATATGAGCCCTTTGATGAAGCGAAGCTCAAACGATCATTGCAGCATGCTTTGCAAAAGCGTCCGATTAGCCTTGATCAGATCGATACCGTGTTACTTGAAATCAGCCAGAAACTGCGTAGCTTAGGTGAGCGTGAAGTGCCATCACGCTTGATTGGCGAAGCGGTGATGGAGGCGTTGTATACCTTAGATCATGTGGCGTATGTGCGGTTTGCATCGGTCTATCGTGACTTTAAGGATGTTGAAGCATTCCGTCAGACGATTGATCAGATGAGACATTCTAATGACTGATGTGGCAATTTCTGTTCAACAAGATGTGGACGATCATCGCTGGATGCAGCATGCCTTGACGCTGGCGAAACGTGGGTTGTATACCACCAGACCTAATCCAGCTGTGGGTTGTGTCTTGGTCAAAGATGGCAAAATTGTGGGTGAAGGCTTTCACCCAAAAGCAGGTGAGCCGCATGCAGAAGTATTTGCGCTACGCCAAGCGGGTGATGCTGCACGTGGTGCAACGGCTTATGTGACGTTAGAGCCTTGCTCGCATTTTGGTCGAACGCCGCCGTGCGCAAATGGTTTGATCGATGCACAAGTGACACGTGTCGTGATGGCAGTCTTAGATGCAAATCCTCAAGTTGCAGGACAGGGACTTGCCAAATTACAAGCCGCAGGTATTGAAACACGCGTTGGTGTGTGTGAGGCAGAAGCGCGAGAGATCAATGCAGGATTCTTGCAAACGATGGCGGGTGGGCGTCCTTTTGTACGGCTTAAGGTCGCAGCAAGTCTGGATGGACGAACTGCAATGTCATCAGGCGAATCGAAGTGGATTACAGGTAGCGCAGCGCGTCAGGATGTACAGCATTTTCGGGCCATGAGTGGGGCGATTATTACAGGCATTGGAACAGTGCTTGCGGATGATCCACTGCTCAATGTACGTTCTGTCGCAGATGGTACGCCGATTGAAAATATCCCTCAGCCACTTCGAGTAGTACTTGATCGCCATGGGAAAATCCCGACAACCGCACAAATATTAAACTCACCCCGATCGACTTTGATGGTTGGAATTGATCCAGAGACGACTTTTGATCATTTGAATGCGGATGTGGAAAAATGGCACTACCAATCATTAGCATCATTGCTGAGTGATTTAAAAAATAAGAAAAACATTCACGATGTCATGATTGAAGCAGGAGCAACACTGTCAGGTGCATTCATTGAGGCGGGATTAGTGGATGAGTTGATTGTTTATCTTGCGCCGACATTGCTGGGCTCATTGGCACGTCCGATGTTTAATTTGCCATTCTTACAAATGAGTGAGCAAGTTCGTTGGCAGACGGTGAGCGTGACGCCTGTGGGGGATGATTTGAGATGGGTGTTACGGTTAATTAAAACGACATAATTCTTTTCAGGTTGTTTATTTTTTCACTTTATTTGAAGCGTAAAAATAGGCGAGTGCATAGTACATCGCCTATTTGTGGGGTCCAATCAGGATAGCCGCGCTATGATTAGTAATAGAACCCTTGAACGACTGACATAATCACACCAGTGGTGATTGCGGCAAGTACGACGTCGTTGTCAACACGCACCCAGCGATAGCCGTATGGTGGCGGGGTTAGGTGGTAGTGGCGATAGTCAACATAGTATTGACGTCCGCGGTAAGCAGGCGGTAGTCGGTCACCACCGCGCCAGCTACGAACTTGGTAACCATGTGGACGATAGTATTGTCCAGGCGCACGGAAACGTTGTCCTTGCCAGTTTGGGTTGCCTCCACGGTTGTCTTGCCATTGAGATCTGCCGCCACCGCGATTATCTTGTCCTTGTGGACCGCGTTGGTCGCCACCACGGTGATCCCATTGACCGCCACGTTGGTCTCCTCCGCCTTGACCGCGCCATTGGTCATCAGCTTGAGCCACTGAGATTCCAGTCATTGCGATAATCAGCGCACTTACAATCATGATCTTCTTCATGGGAAGCTCCTTAGTAAAATGATCATACGTTGTTACGAGTAAATGACGTTATTTTGTAGTCATCACTTTGCCCATTTCATGAAGTGACTTTGCATGAATTACCATACAAAAGAGACTTAGCGTGATCATTCGGTTAATATATTCAAATGATGTTGGGCAAGTTGCTTAAGGTGATTATGCGGACTCAAGTACCTTAAATTATGGACTTTGTGTTCAGTGTTCGTGTCGCTATTGTGTTCTTTAGTATGTGAATACGTTTTTTTACGTAGCATGGATCTCAAAGCGTGAGCTTGGAAATTCATCTTTATATAGATTAGTTGTTTAGGAAGCGTATGTTTACTGGAATTATCGAATCTGTTGGGTCTATCCGCGCTATTGTGCCGCAAGGTGGGGACGTCCGCGTGACAGTTCAAACCTCAAGTAGTGGTCGTAAAGGTGCAGATTTATCGATGTCAGATGTGCATTTAGGCGACTCCATCGCAACCAATGGCATTTGCTTAACCGTGATCGAAATGGGTGCTGACTATTATGTTGCTGATGTGTCTGGGGAGACATTACGTCGGACAACTTTAGGTCAATGGAAAATCGGAACTCGCGTAAACTTAGAAAAAGCTTTATTGCCTACAACGCGTCTCGGCGGACATTTGGTCAGTGGTCATGTTGATGGCTTAGGCGAGATCGTGGTGCAGCGGCAAGATGCGCGTTCACTGTACTATGAAGTTCGTGCGCCACGAGAATTAGCACGTTATTTGGCGGAAAAAGGTTCTGTGACCGTTGATGGGATTAGTTTGACGATTAACCAATTAAGCGGATCAACACTTAGTTTGAATTTGGTGCCACATACTGCAAACCATACCAATATCAATGATTGGAAAGTTGGCAGTTTCGTAAATTTGGAAGTCGATGTACTGGCGCGTTATTTAGAGCGATTGATGCTCGGTGATCGTGCCGCAGATACGGTGGGGAATAATGGAACAGAGAGTGGCGTGACGATGGCGCTGTTACAAGAAAGCGGTTTTTTATCGCGCCGCTAAGCACTTTGTGAGTTGAATTAGTCGCTATCGATTGGTTTCACTTGAGTTTCTGATAAATCATATAAGGAGCACGACATGTTAATACAGCGTGGTGGTTTGAAAGTTGTCGCTGGATTAGGCAAGACAGGTGTGTCTGTTGTGCGCTATTTGGTCGATCAAGGTTATAAAGTTGCAGTCACGGATACACGGCTTGATCCGCCAGGACTGGTGGATTTACCTGATGATGTCGCATGTCATTTGGGTGGTCTAGATCAAGAGCTTTTATGCCGAGCAGAAGAGATTATCTTAAGTCCTGGTTTGGCGTTATCTGAACCTGCGGTTCAAGCAGCGATTGCGAAGGGTGTTTCGGTCATTGGTGATATCCAGCTATTACGTCGTGCAACGGCAGCACCGATTGTTGCGATCACAGGATCAAATGCAAAAAGTACCGTGACAACTTTGGTTGGTGAGATGGCTGAAAATGCAGGTCTACGCGTTGCGGTTGGTGGGAATTTAGGTAAGCCTGCACTTGAGCTGTTGGATAATGATCCTGAGTTGATTGTTTTAGAGTTATCTAGTTTTCAGTTGGAAACGACATCAAATTTAGCCGCAGCAGTTGCGGTGGTTTTGAATATCAGTGAAGACCACATGGATCGTTATGATGACATGTTGGCGTACCATACTGCTAAACATCGTATTTTTCAGCAATGCCAGAGTTATGTGGTTAATCGTGATGATACGTTGACCAGACCATTAATCGCAGACACCACACCAATGCGTAGTTTTGGTTTAAATGCGCCAGATATTAATGATTTCGGAATCTTGCGTGATTTAGATGGCACGATGTGGCTGGCAAAAGGTCGTAATCGTTTACTCTCAACTCGCGAAATGAAAATTCAAGGCAGTCACAATGCAGCGAATGCATTAGCAGCGTTGGCTTTAGGCGAGGCAGTCGGCTTGCCAATGGATGTAATGCTCAAGACATTGCGCGAGTTTGCAGGCTTGGCACATCGTTGTCAGTTTGTAGCTGAGCAACAAGGAGTACGTTTCTATAATGATTCTAAAGGCACAAATGTCGGTGCAACGCTTGCAGCAATTGAAGGGTTAGGTGCTGCGCTGACGTCGACATGTGTGAGTAAGCCGAGCGGTAAGTTAGCGGTGATTTTAGGCGGTGTCGGTAAAGGTCAAGACTTTAAGCCATTGGCAGCACCTTTGGGACGTTTTGGACGTATTGTGGTATTGATTGGTGAAGACGCGCCGATTATTGAGGCGGCCTTGCAAGCGACATTTGCTGAGCATCAGGTTGCGATTGTCCATGCTGCAACATTGAGTGATGCGTTAGAGCAATGTCGCAGGGTAAGTCTCGCTGGCGATGCGGTTTTGTTGTCACCAGCATGTGCGAGTTTTGATATGTTCCTCAATTATGAGGATCGGGGTACTCAGTTTGAACAGTTGGTATTAGCTGTTTAGAGCATTTATCTTTTGCAAAGAAAATAAGTTGGGCTATATAAATTGGAACATATAAATATGGACATGACAGGTATCAAGCATGGTTTCTAAGTCGGTAAAAGATGTTCAATCTCGCTTAAGTACCTTATGGAGCAAGTTTGTATCCATTCCTTCAGTGGTTGACGAACTGACTGCACGTCGTGTCTTGCTGTTTAGTGTCATTGCGCTGATTTGTATTGGGACAACGATGATTGGTTCTGCATCGATTCCTTATGGTGATTATAAATATCATCAACCTTTGTATTTCATTACGCGGCAATTGATCTATCTATTTGTTGGCTTGATTGCGGTTTTTGTCGCGTCGCGAATTCCCTTAAAAGCATGGTTTAGTCAGACCTTCTTATTATGGTTTATGGTCTGGATCTTGTTGGCGCTTGTACTTATCCCAGGTATCGGTGCAGACGTGAATGGTTCAAAACGCTGGATTAAACTTGCAGGTTTTACGTTTCAGCCTTCCGAATTTGCAAAATTTGTAATGGTGCTTTTTACGGCGGATTATGTGGTACGTCGTGAAGATGAAATTCGATTTAGCTGGTCAGGATTTTTTCGACTACTTGTCCCCATGGTGTCCGTGTTGACAATGATTATTCTTGAACCTGATCTCGGGGCGAGTGTGGTGGTCGTTGCCAGTATGATGGCAGTTTTCTTTCTTGCTGGAGCACCAGTACGTCAATTTGGTGTCATGCTTGGAGGAGCATTATTATCATTAGCCATTGCGATTATTTTTGAACCTTATCGCTTGAAGCGCATGACCACCTTTATGAATCCTTGGGATGATGAGTTAGGTGCAGATTATCAGCTTAAGCAAAGCTTGATTGCGTTTGGTCGTGGCGAAATAACAGGTGCAGGCTTAGGTCATAGCGTCCAGAAATTATCTTATTTACCAGAAGCACATACTGACTTCTTACTGGCTATTATTGGTGAGGAATTGGGTTTTGTTGGGATTGCGTGTTTATTTGGTTTGCTGATGATTATGGTTATTTCGTGTATGCGCATTGGGCATCGCGCATTAACAAATCACTATGCCTCTGCGGGTTATCTGGCTTATGGGATTGCCACGATTTTCTTGCTACAGATTCTGGTGAATGGCGGAATGAACATGGGTATGCTGCCCACTAAAGGTCTGACTTTACCATTTATTAGTTATGGCGGTACGTCTTTAGTAATCTCTTTGATGATGATTGGCGTATTGCTACGCATCGATCAGGAAACTCAAAAACCGAAACCGCGTAGTGCGCGAGAGGCGTATTTGGCGGGCTAGTGTTTAGGTTTTTAAAGTAAGTAAAAAAGCCCATTTCAATGTTTTAATGGGCTTTTTATTATTGGTGGTTTGCGTACCACGGCGCACCAGACTAATCGTATTGGCTTGATTGTAGTGTTTAAGCACTTATAGAACACTAAAGAAAAACTCCAGAAATCTGAGTCTCTCTTGGAACTCGATTTAGATCCCAAACTTTAGCTGCACGTTCTAAAAAATCATTCACAGAGTTTGCTTCAACATGATCTTGCCCTAGTGCCGTAAATGCTTTTTGCAAGGTTGAGAGGATTTCAGTACACTCCAAAGCCATAGCAAGATTTTGTTTAGAGAGCTTCTGACCTTGCGCATTCATGGCTAATGGAATATGACAATAGGTTGGCTCAATTGTGGATAGTGCAGGTAATTTTAGTGTGTTCAGACATTTTCTTAGCCATATTTGTCGAGCTGTGTTATCGAGTAGATCTGCACCACGCACAATATCCGTGACATTCTGCCGCATATCATCGACGACAACAGCGAGCTGATAACTAATAATTCCATCGCGTCGCCGTAAGACAAAGTCACCCGTAGTTTGAGTTAAATTCTCGCAAATTTTTCCCTGAATCTGATCGACAAAACAGATGAGTTCATCTGGTACACGTAGACGGATGGCATTGCCTTCAAACGGTAAGTTCTTATCTCGACAGGTATTCGGATAGGCAGTCTGACCTATTAACTGCTTGCGACTACAAGCGCAGGCATAAACTAACCCTTTGGTAGCAAGTGCATCAATGATGTGATGATAATACGCAAGATGATCTTGCTGACGTTCAATCGGTTGATCCGCATGTAAACCATAGGCATTTAGGGCAGCCAGAATCTGTTCTTCTGCACCAAGCTGATTACGCGGAATGTCTGTATCTTCGATGCGGACTAGCCAATGACCGTGATGTTGACGTGCTTCGCACCAGCTAGCGAGTGCGGTGACGAGTGAGCCGAAATGCAACGGGCCGGTTGGCGATGGCGCGAACCGACCCGTGTATGAGTGTTCAGGATGCAAGATCAATTCTCACACCGTGATATGTATTAACCGTTGTTCTGCTTTTCTTTGATTTCAGAAAGCGTTTTGCAGTCGATACATTGAGTTGCAGTTGGACGTGCTTCTAGACGACGTAAACCGATCTCAATGCCACATGTTTCACAATAGCCATAATCTTCGTCATCGATTTCTTTAATTGATTTCTCAATTTTACGAATCAATTTACGTTCACGATCTCGTGTGCGGAGTTCAATAGCAAACTCTTCTTCTTGAGTCGCACGATCATTCACATCTGCCATGACGTTTGATTCGTCTTGCATATGAGTCATGGTGCGATCAACTTCTTGCATGAGTTCTGCGCGCCAAGCGTTGAGGATACGTCGGAAGTGATCGAGTTGACCTTCAGACATATATTCTTCACCGGCCGCGAGAACATATGGTTCTATGCCATATAAACTTGCCGCTGTTCCGCCTAATGTCGAAGCTGATGCCTTCGGTTTTGGTTTCGCAGCACTTTTGCGTGGTGTCTTAGTCGAGTCGGTCATATTTTTGGTTACCGTTGCTGGTGTTACTTCCTGTAGGTGAGTTAGACCGCTTAGGAAGCGCAATATCAGAAAAAAATTTTCAGCGCGTCTTTTATCACGATTTTTCAGTCTAAGCAATAATTAGCATGAAAACATTTCTAACTTCTATTTCCAATCTACTCAGCGGGCTTTTTAGTAGCCCGAAGAATTAAAATCTACTCCTGCGGGCATGGATGTCAACCGAGAAATTCCTGTATTGATTTGTCCATTTGCATATAAGTCAAACCATCGATACCCAGGAGGTAGGTTATCTAGGGTGAACGAGTCGCAAAGTGGCTTAAATTGAATGCAGGTTGATGGGCATGCCCATACTTTGACTGATCCGCGAGTAAATTCGAAATTCTGATGAATATGTCCGTGTATAACCGCTTTGACTTGTGGTGCTTGATCGACAATAGTCCAGAAGTCGTCTGCATTTGATAGACCAGTTTGATCTAGCCACTCCGATTGAATCGGGATAGGGTTGTGGTGCATTGCAATAATAATATGTCTATCTGGGTAATGACGCAGTTGTTTATCGAGCCAAAGCAATTCTTCTGCTATGAAATGTCCTCTAATTTCATGGTCGCTACTGGAATTCAACATCACAATAAGCCACTGATTGCCTAATGTGATGATATTCATATTTGCAGCATTATTTTGTTGAGCTAGGAATAAGTCATTTAAATCATGATTTCCTTGGAGCCATACGCAAGGCTCTTCAAACGTCTGCATCTTATCGAGAAACCGTGCATATGTTCTTTCAGAGGGTGTTTGTGCAATGTCGCCCGTTGCAACGAATAAAGATAATTTTTTGTCGGAATTTTCTTTTTTGATGAGATCGATCACAGACTGAAAACTTTTTTCAGTATTCATGCCGAGTAATTCAGTATCACGACTTTCAAATAAGTGACAATCTGAGACCTGTATGATGCGAATAGGTCGATCTGGGTCTGTTGTTGTGATGGACAACACATTTCTGCTCAACTGTATGCTCCCATCAAATTTTTATGATTCATTTTTATGAATACTATAGCTGAGCTTGGGCTTAATTAGAACGTATTTCGGTGCAGTTAGTTTAAAAACATATTACCGGATTGATAAATTCGCACGCAATCCGTACTTATTTTCGGTAGTGCACCAAAAACGATCATTGTGTGTATTTTGTTGGTGCGAGTAGTGTGGTAAAAATGAGAAATCATCTATATGCACTGATCTTGCGCATAAGAGGATAAAAGCCATTCAAAATTGGCATATTTTATATAAAGAGCTAAGTACAATTTACGGAATGCTTATATCTGATGTTTCAAAATACAGGAGTCTTGTGAACTTGGCATGACAATTGTATTAATAATTGTGACTGAAAAAGAAGTCTCACACCTTTGATGAGGATTTAATTAAAGGGTTCGTGATTTTCATAAATGATAGACATAAATGTTCTTGGGGAGCATGAAGTATGAAAACAGCAATTGTGAAAACAGCAAAATTAACCGTGTTAGTGTCTTCATTAGCCGTATTAGGACTGTCTGCAGTTGCATACGCTGATGACGCAACTGCACCGGCAGCACCAGCAGGTCCAGCACTGCCGTCATTTCCTAGCTTAGGTGGCGTGTTGAGTGCAGATGCTAAACCATTTAGCTTTGATGCGGGTCCAGTTGGTAATGTATTTGTGACTGGTGTAGCGAGTGCCCTAGTACAAACTCAAAATAATCGTGTTGGTAACGTCGCTAGCTCACAAACAGATGTGAGCAATGCTCAAGTTTTTCTCAACAAAACTGATGGCCTAGTTCAATTTTCTGGTCAATTTGGTAGCTATTCAATCCCTGCTTTAGGCGTACCTTATGTTAAAGCTGAGAAAACTCCTGCTGCGACTTACGGTGTTTTCTCTCAAGGATTTATCAAACTTGCACCAACAGATAGCTTTAACGTGATGGTTGGTAAGTTGCCGACATTGATTGGCGATGAATATACATTCTCATTTGAGAATATGAACATTCAACGTGGTTTGCTCTGGGGTCAAGAGCCTGCAGTCAGCCGCGGTGTTCAAGCTAACTATACACAAGGTCCTCTAGCATTATCTTTGTCCTTCAATGATGGCTATTACTCAAACAAATACAATACTGTATCTGCTGCTGCGACATATACGATGGACAGTGCGAATATTTTTGCATTCTCTGGTAGTGGTCATACTGGCGGTTTTAGTAATGTATCGTCTACAGCTACGCCAATCTTGCAAAATAATGGGCAAATTTATAATTTGATCTACACTCATACTAGTGGTCCATGGACATTCCAACCGTACTTGCAATACAACTATGTTCCAGCATTAAGTCAACTAGGTACTAAGTCTGCATCGGCAACTGGCGCTGCGGTGTTGGGAAGCTACAAGATTAATGACAACTACAGCCTGCCAGTTCGTTTAGAATATATTACTTCGACGGGTAGCAAGAATGATCCTGCTGATCCAAGCTTGTTGTACGGCGCTGGTAGCAAAGCTTGGTCTCTGACGATCACGCCAACTTATCAATACAAGATCTTCTTTGCGCGTGCTGAGTTGTCCTTTGTTGGAATTAACAAAGGAACAGCTGGTTCTGAATTTGGTGTGAATGGTGATAAAAAGAACCAAGTTACAGGCTTACTTGAAACAGGCGTAATGTTCTAAGAAGTTAGCAAGTTAAGGTTTAAAAGTAAAAACCACAGTTTGAGTAATCAAGCTGTGGTTTTTTATTGAGTCCATAAAAATATACTCATATTGCCGTTGATCACATACTCTACAGCACATGAACTATATTCATGCTAAAATGAGCGGTTTTTATCCAATTGGTGCTCTGCACCGCCCATTTAAGCATTGATGACCATATTATGTCTGCTCCTAAAATAATTTCTGGCGCAACGCCTACGCCTTTGTTTGATTACGATAAACATTGGGCATCGTGTTTTGAACCTGCGCCTTTTTTGCCGATGAGTCGTGCGGAAATGGACGTGCTCGGCTGGGATGCCTGTGATGTGATTATCATTAGCGGCGATGCGTATGTTGATCATCCATCATTTGGGATGGCGATTATTGGTCGTTTGCTTGAAGCACAAGGTTTTCGCGTAGGGATTATTGCCCAGCCTGATTGGCATTCGGCGGATGCGTTTAAAGTATTGGGTAAACCTGTTTATTGCTTTGGCGTAACCGCAGGCAATATGGACTCGATGATTAACCGTTATACGGCGGATCGTAAAACGCGTTCTGATGATGCCTATTCGCCAAATAATGCACCTGATAAGCGTCCAGATCGTGCTGCGGTTGTATATTCGCAGCGTTGTCGTGAAGCGTATTCTGATGTGCCAATTATTTTGGGTGGAATAGAAGCGAGTTTACGCCGTATTGCGCATTATGATTACTGGCAGGACAAAGTGCGTCGTTCGATTATTACCGACGCCAAAGCCGATATTTTATTGTATGGCAATGCTGAACGTGCCATTGTTGATGTCGTGCATCGTCTGGCAAAAGGTGATCGTATTGATCAAATCACCGATTTACGCGGTACAAGTTTTATTCTTAACGAAGCACGTAAGGTTACAAAAGCAGATTATTTTGAAATCGCTAGTAATGATATCGATACGCCCGGACGTGTTGACGCGATTATCAATCCGTATGTGATGACCGAAGATTTAGACAGTTGTGATGTCGAAAAAAACAATCCTAAGAATCCAACTCCTTCAACCTATGAAGGTTTTGTTAAAGAAGTCGTACCTAATCCGATTGTGAATGCGGATATCGTCGAGAGTCGTAAACTTGATGATGATACTCAGATTGTCTCCTTGCGTCCTGCGCCAAGCAAAGCGATCAAGCATCGTCTGCCGCCACGTGAGTTGTCGGTGATTCGTTTGCCTGATTATGATCAGGTGAAAGATGATCCTGTGTTGTATGCCCATGCCAATCGCATTTTGCATTTAGAAACCAATCCGGGTAATGCACGAGCAATGGTGCAACGTCATGGTGATCGTGATGTATGGCTGAATGCGCCGCCGATTCCATTATCGACTGAAGAAATGGATTATGTCTTTGATCTGCCATATGCGCGTGTTCCACATCCTGTCTATGGCGATGCGCGTATTCCTGCATATGACATGATCAAATTTTCGGTCAACATCATGCGCGGTTGTTTTGGGGGCTGCACGTTCTGTTCGATTACCGAGCATGAAGGACGTATTATCCAGAATCGTTCAGAAGAGTCGATTCTACGTGAAGTAGAAAGTATTCGCGATACAACGCCGGGGTTTACGGGGATTATTTCTGACCTCGGTGGCCCAACGGCAAATATGTATCGTCTGGCTTGTAAAGATCCTGAAATTGAAAAGAATTGCCGTAAACCTTCATGCGTTTATCCGGGCGTTTGCGAGAATCTGGAAACCGATCACAGCCATTTGACGCAGCTTTATCGCAAAGCACGTGGGCTGAAAGGCATTAAGAAGATTTTGATTGGTTCTGGTTTGCGCTATGACTTGGCGGTTCTGAATCCTGAATATGTTAAAGAGCTGGTGACGCACCACGTTGGCGGTTATTTGAAGATTGCGCCTGAGCATACCGAAGGCGGACCGTTGTCGAAGATGATGAAGCCAGGGATTGGGACGTATGATCGCTTTAAGCAGTTGTTTGATCGCTTTAGTAAAGAAGCGGGTAAAGAGCAATATCTGATTCCTTACTTCATTGCGGCGCATCCAGGGACAACCGATCAGGACATGATGAATCTGGCGTTGTGGTTGAAGAAGAATGGTTTCCGCGCCGATCAGGTGCAGACGTTCTATCCATCGCCGATGGCAACTGCGACGACGATGTACCATACGTTTAAGAATCCGTTACGCAAAGTCAGTCGTGGTAGTGAAACGGTAGATATTGTGAAAGGCGAGAAGCGTCGCCGTTTGCATAAGGCCTTCTTGCGTTATCACGATCCGAACAATTGGCCGTTGCTGCGTGAAGCGTTGAAGAGTATGGGGCGTGCAGATTTGATTGGTAATGCGAAGCATCAGTTGATTCCGACTAATCAGCCGTTGAATAAGGAATCTGGCGAATATAGCACTGCGCGGAAGAAGAATTCTTCTGTGGCGGGTGATTCGCGTAAACGTTCAGGTTCTCAGCCTCAAAAGGGTCAGATTTTGACGCAGCATACAGGCTTGCCGCCAAGAGTGACTGGGGCGAAAAGGAAGCAGAAGGCTTAAGCTGTTTTGAAAAAAATGCGGTTCCCTGAGCTTGTCGAAGGGTTGTTTGTGTGTGCAAAGGCTTCGACAGGCTCAGCCAGCTAACTTTTGTTTGCTGTGAAGTCTTCCCGAAGATTTAGATGGGCGATATTTTGATGTTCAAAACCATCCCCATCCCGAACTACGCTATAGCTTCGTCTTGCGCTAGGGTGAAGCAGTGCTTCGCTAATCTTAGCTCATCCCCTTGAAGGGGAGGGCTTATTCATCAATTAAATCAAAATAATCCGCACCAGTAATCGCTTTTAATAAGTCGTCAGGCACTAATCCCACATCTAAGCCACGCTTTCCGCCACTGACATAGACTTTTTCCAATGACCTAGCGGTCGCATCCAGAGCCGTTTTTAACTGTTTCTTTTGTCCAATTGGGCTGATCCCGCCGACCAGATAACCTGTGATACGTTCAGCTTCATCAGGTTTGGCCATACGGACTTTTTTCAGTCCGAAAGCATGAGCAGCTTTCTTCAAACTCAACGTGTGCGTCACTGGAATAATCGCAACAAAGAATTGCTTTTCATCAGTAATGAGCAAAGTTTTGAAAACACATGCCATGGGTAGATTTAACTTTGTCGCAGCTTCTTCACCAAAATTAGTACATGATGGATCATGTTCGTATTCATGGATACTAAACGGTATTTTCAGTTTCTTGAGTAAATTACATGCGGGTGTCATTTTAAATCTCTATTCTTAAACTGAGGCATTACGCACATGGCAATTAACTTCATGATCATTCACCATGCCCATGCTTTGCATGAACGCATAGCAAGTAGTTTCGCCGACAAAGCGAAAGCCTGCTTTTTTGAGTGCTTTGGACATCGCAGTGCTTTGAGCGGTCTTAGTCTGTCCATCGCGATAACTTTCTAAATGATTGTCTATCGTTTTATCATCGACAAAGCTCCAAGCCCAAGCTGAAAAATTAATCCCTTGTGCTTGCATTGCCATATACGCTTTTGCGTTATCACGAATGGCTGATAGCTTGCCAATATGACGAATCAGCCCAGCATCAGTAACGAGTTCAGCTAAGTCTTCATCGGTCAGCGCAGCGACTTGTACAGGGTCAAAATTAAAGAAGCGCTTGCGATAATGCTCGCGTTTTCTGAGCACAGTAATCCATGACAATCCTGCTTGTTGACCTTCGAGGCAGAGCTTTTCAAACAGTTTAATCGGATCATACTGCGGACGACCCCATTCATTGTCATGGTAGGCTTGATAAAGTGGATCGTCGCTACACCAGCCACAGCGATGAATAGTGAGGGAAGGGGAAGTTGTAGACATTTTTTTCTCAATATTTTCTCAAAGATCATGGTCAAAGATCGTGGATTTCAGCGTTTTGCAATTATACTGGCGGCAGAATTTGATTTTAGCGACTAATTACTTTGATTTGGTCGCATTTATGCAGCAGTTTTTAATGGGATAACATACCGCATGTCAACGTCAAAAAGTCCATTTATATTATTTCAGCACATTGCTCCTCAGCATGGTTTAAGCCGTTTGGTTGGTGCATTGGCAGCAAGCAAAATTGGCTTTGTCAAAAATACCTTTATCAAAACATTTGCTCACCGCTATAACATCGATATGTCGTTGGCAGCTGAAGAAAATTTAACAGCATATTCAAGCTTTAATGACTTTTTTACGCGTGCTTTAAAAGATGGTGTGCGTGCAATTGATGCTGCGCCAAACGCCGTGGTTTCGCCTGCGGATGGTGCGATTTCACAATTGGGTAAAATCATTGGTGATGACGTCTTTCAAGCGAAAGGACAGTCGTTTTCGGTTGAAAAACTGGTAGCTGATGCTGCACTAGCCGCACCGTTTAAAAATGGTGAGTTTGCAACGGTTTATCTCTCTCCGCGTGATTATCATCGTGTGCATATGCCATTTGCAGGACGTTTGACGGATACGTTGTATGTGCCAGGTGAGTTATTTTCGGTCAATGTGGAAACCGCACAGAATGTTGAAGGTTTATTTGCCCGGAATGAGCGCATGGTCTGTTTGTTCGATACTACCGTGGGTCGTATGGCAGTTGTGTTGGTAGGTGCAATGATTGTGGCAGGCATTGAAACTGTCGCGACAGGCAAGGCAAATCCAACGGGTAAAATTGAACATCGTAAGCATGATCTTCAACTGGATAAAGGCGCAGAACTTGGGCGTTTTTATTTAGGTTCAACAGCAGTGGTGTTATTTGAGCCGAATAAAATGAACTGGCTTGAGTCATTTACCGCGGATAGTGCGGTGGTGATGGGCGGTAAAATTGGGATGACGGTTTAATTATGGATAATGTAGGGGTAGACCTGTGGTCTGCCCTAAGCTAGTACATCTGAGCTGTGGGAGAACACAGTTCTCCACTACAATATTCATGCAATTCTTATCAACGCAACTTTCATTAAGGCAAGTCTGATTTCAATTAAAACCGCGCCGCCGTCACAATAATTTCAACCAGTAATGATGGATCAGCGAGCCTAGCTTCGCTCGTTGCCCGAACTGGCGCGCAGCCTTCAGGAACCCAAGCATCATAAACTTCATTCATCGCTTCAAAGTCTGCGATGTCTTTTAGCCAAATAATCACTTGCAATATATGCTCTCGAGAGGATTCTGCTTCACCAAGTAGACGATCTACATGTGCTAAGGCTTCCGCCGTTTGTTCTGCAACAGTTTTTCCTGTTTCGCCAACTTGTCCAGCGAGATAAACGGTTTCGCCATGAATGACGATTTCACTCATTCGGCGATTGGTGTGCTTACGAAGGATAGATGTCATACGATTCCTTAAATATGAGGCAATGGCTTTTTGAATAGAAAATATATTGAATTATAAAGAGATTTTTTCATCTGTTTTAGTTTTTTCAATATTTCGTACTACATGATGGTCACTATCAAAGAGTCCTTCGAGTTCGATCATGGCGGCACGTGCAGATTCGACAAACTTCACATCGTCATCATAGACAGCTTGTTGACGTTCTAACAACGCCTCATCGTACTCTCGAAACACATCAATGCTTTCTTTTGCGCTAGATTCGTCGAACCCAAGTGCGAGTAGCGATGCGTGCGCCATACCCAGCGATGAAAAATAAGTTTCGCGCCAAACGTGTTGAACACCCGCTTCACGCAAGCGGTAGTAATGTTGACGATCTCGTGCGCGCGCGATGATTTTCAATTTAGGATAGGTGCGGTATAAATATTCAGCGGTAATTACGGATTGATCTATATCATCTAATGCGAGAACAAATAATTTCGCATGAACAATGCCTGCTGAGCGCAGCAATTCAGGGTTGTTCGGATTGCCATAATATACGGCATTACCAAATTTTCTGACAAAATCGACTTGTCCTGCGTCTTTTTCAATCGCTGTAAATTCAATATGATGCATTCGTAAAATACGACCAACGATTTGTCCAATCCGTCCAAAGCCTGCAATGATGACGCGATGTTCGTGGTTGGGAATTTCATCAAATTCGCGTTCAGGTTGTTGGCGAGTAAAGACTGGTTCTAAGTATTTTTCTAAAATAAAGAACGCTAATGGTGTCATTGCCATCGACAAGGTGACGATCAGAATGAGTGGTTGAGCAAGATCAATCGGAAGGATTTTTTGTGTGACGGCGGTGTTAAACACCACGAAAGCAAACTCCCCACCTTGAGAGAGTGCGATGCCCAAGCGTGCGCTGGTGGGAATACGATTTCCCATCATGCGGGCAAGAAAAAATAAGATGAAAAACTTAGCAACCATTAACCCGATTGCACCACCGATCACTAATAGTGGCTCGGCTATAATCAGACGCAGATTAGTACTCATTCCAACCGACATAAAAAATAAGCCTAATAACAATCCCTTGAAGGGCTGAATACTGGCTTCAATCTCGTGCCGATATTCGGAGTCGGCAAGCAACACGCCTGTCAAAAAGGCACCCAATGCCATGCTGATGTGCAGTTGATCCATGAGGAGCGCAACCCCAAAGATAAAGAACAGTGCAACTGCCGTGAGTAATTCATTTGCGCCGCTACTGACAATCAGGCGAAATAATGGGCGAACAATCGAACGACTTGCGAGGACTAATCCGACGAATACCCCAACTACTTTTGCAAAGTAAACAAAGTCTACACTCTGACCTGTGGGTTGTAATCCTGTACTATGGAATAGTGGCAAAATTGCCAGAATTGGAATGACCGCAATATCTTGGAAAAGTAAAATAGCAAAAGCATCTCGCCCATGAGCGCTTGCCAGTTGATGTTTTTCGCTGAGCAATTGCAGTACAAATGCCGTTGAAGAAAGTGCAAAACCAAAACCAATGATAAAGCTGGTACTAAGCTGGCTTTGTAATGTCATGCCAAATAATGTTGATGACGTCAGGCTGGCTAATTGCCAAATGGCAAACATTAAAATGACGCCTGTGACGACGACTTGCAAGCCACCCATGACAAAGATGGGTCGGCGAAGCGCCCAAAGCCGCGACGGTTGCAGTTCAAGACCGATGATGAATAGCAGCATGACCACGCCATATTCGGCAAAATGCATCACTGCCTCAGTATTACCCGCAGCATCAAATCCGCTAGGACCCAGAACGACCCCTGTCAATAAGTAACCCAAAACCGTTGCTAAACCAAAGCGTCGGCCCAACGGCACTAGTAATATCGCCGCACCCAAAAAAATGGTAATTTGAACCAGTAGTGACATGGGCAAAACACTCCAAAAACCATTTATGGATTAAATATTTTCATTATCTTTAGATCATATCAATCGTATATGAATCAGTGTGTATCGCAATCTGTATTGCAAAAAATGTTGCTAAAAAATCATCAAAAGAATGCATCTACTTGAATAAGTCGATAAAGTCATTGGTAAAGGAATATTGATCATCATAAAAATGATCTGAATACTTAGGGTTTAACCATTATTATGAAGTCATTGAAGCAATTTGAATTACCAGAGAATCGTCATTCAAGTTTATTGATTTGGGTGGTTTTGATCATCATCATGCTGAGTGGCATCATGTATCTCGGTTTTAAAGTGAATCAAAAACATGCGTTAGATAGTTCCTCTAAAGGTGAGAAACAACTCGCTTCTTCTAATCCACATCATATTGAAAATACACCTGCGCGTGTATTAGAAATGCTGCAGGCAGAGCAGCTTGCGGGAAGTTTGATTTATAAAACTAAAATTATTTTGCTAGATACAACGTCACAGGACTCTCCACTGAATCGTGATGCTTTGTGGCAACAAGGACAGAAGCAACTGACTCTCGTTCAGGCGACTGTGAATGTGGCGGTGGATTTAAGTGAACTCACGCTACAGAGTGTTACTGGAAAAAATGCGACATCGGTTGTTTTACCTCCTGCACGAATCATGACGACACAGATTGATAGTTTGACCAGCTACGATACAAAAACAGGTCTACCTTCAACGGTTCAACTCGGTTTATCTATGACGAGTGCGCAAGAGCAAGATGTTGAGTTGCAGATAGAGCATGACTTATGTGCATCAGGCGTTTTGCAAACCTCTACAGAAGATGCACGTCAGAGAGTTGTCGCATTACTCGCATCTAAACATATTCCAAGGGTTGTCACGACGACAGATCCTGTCTTATGCCGGAAGAGTGCAAGCTAATCTTATAGTCGTGTGCTTATGCTAAGCATTCACAGAATGTTTAGTGACTTATCTAGTATCTCGCCAAAGGAGAGGAACAATGCAATCTGAAGTCAAATACGTCCGTGCGAATGGCTTACGCTTTGGCTATTTTGAACAGGGTCGTGGTCCATTGATTATCTTATTGCATGGTTTTCCTGATACGCCGCATACATGGGATCTTATACAGCCACAGCTTGCACAAGCTGGTTATCGTGTGGTCGCACCTTTTATGCGTGGTTATCCGCCAAGTGATCTATCTGCTAATGAGGACTATGGCGTGCTGACTTTAGGGCAAGATATTGTTGCGTTGATTGAAGCTCTAGGAGAGAAGCAGGCGATTGTGATTGGTCACGATTGGGGCGCTTTTGCAGCTTATGCAGCTGCTAATCTGAGTCCGCAATCAATCAGTAAACTCGTTGTGATAGCCATTCCGCATCCCAATGCCTTACGGTTTAATTTGCAGGCCTTAATCAAGACGCATCATTTCTTCGCTTTCCAATTTAGATCTTGGGCAGCCAAACGGTTACGGCGAGATAACATGTCGGAAATCAATGCTATATATCATCGTTGGTCGCCGAATTGGCAATTTGGAGAGATGGAACTTGCGCCAGTGAAGGAAACTTTACGAATGCCAAAAGCTCTGGAAAGTGCCTTGGGGTATTACTTGAGTTTTAGGCGAGAGGCAATTGGTCGAAAAGGCGCAGCGACACGTCAGTTAATTCGCCAGCAAACTTCAGTTCCCACATTAGCATTTTTTGGTATGGAAGATGGGGCGTTGGATCAGAGTAGTATTTCGCGGACGCGGAGTTGCTATTCAGGACAATATGAAGTGGTTCGAGTTCCTAAAGTCGGGCATTTTCTACATCGAGAAATGCCCAACGAGTTTGTTCGCAGGGTGCTCGCGTTTATTCAATAACTCAAAAGTAAACACTTAGTTTTTCTTTAGTGCTTTTCGATAAACCATTCCCGTGACACTGGCAATTACGCTACGCGGTGTCACGCGAGTCAGGAGTAGTTGTGCCTGATTCATTGCGCCCGGAACATGGAAGTTACGGCGATGCTGTAGGGAGTAGATGGCTGATTCGGCGCATTGCTCAGGTGTCTGTAGTGCTCCAGTATTCTTGAAGTATTTCAAGTCACTATTTTGCGTCATTTCGGTATCAATGCCACCCGGAGCAAATAGCGTCAGACTGATAGGCTTCTTCAGGAGCTCTTGCTGAAGACTGAGGAAGAAGTTGGTTACGAATGCCTTACTGCCTGCATAAGCGGATTGATACGGCACTGGAACAAGGCTAACCATGCTACTGATTGCCATGATGCCGCCTGATTGATTCTGTGCAATCAAATAGGGAATGAATAGGTTTGTGAGTTGGACAACACTGCTGACATTCGTTGCAAGTAGGGTTTTAAAACTTTCCCACGAGAGTTCAAGATGCTCACCAAAGAAGGTAATCCCTGCATTTAGAATCACTGCATAAATTTGCTGTTGCGTTGTTGCTTCAGTGAAGACGCGTTCGACATCACTTTCTATGGATAGGTCTGCTGCAATCACTTGGCAGTGTACGTTGTATTGATCTTCTAGCTCGATCTTAATTTTTTCTAGAATTTCGGCACGACGAGCAACTAAAACCAGATTGGCTTGATGATCATGGGCAAGCATCCGAGCCATGACAAGTCCGATTCCCGATGAAGCACCTGTGACAACGACCCATTTATTCTTAAAATTCATTGTTTGCATGGTTAGTTTCAGTTCCCTTTATATAAATTGTCGTTTGTTTGAGTCTGTGGTGAGTGGCTATTACTGGCAAATATTCCAATTCAGCTATTTGATTAAATCTTGATTGATTCTGTATTCAATAATTGAGCATATTATACTTGTTGGCACTGTCACAGCTCCGATTGCAAAAAATCCCCACCAAGTATGAGCCTGTGTTGAGAAGGCAATTATGCTGCCAAGGATAATTGACCAAGGTGTACCTGCAAGTCCACCAATAATGATAATTCTAGTCATCGTTTTTCTATTTAAAAAGATTTTATAAGAGATGAGGTCTTTGAAAAATTTATCTGTAATCCATGCGGGGATGAAGCCAATAATATATGCACCGATTGTGATTGGAATAAACGATGCAACCATTGCAAGAATATTTCTAAAGTGGATATTTTGTCCAAAATGGTCTGTATAAAGGAATCCTATTAAATGTGCATATAAAATAGTTAAAATCGTGGCAATTAGTGGCCCAAAAAGTATGAAGCTATGAGATGACTTTGATGAGACGTGAGTTTGATTGTTGCTGTCTATTTTCATTGTGAGTTTCTGTTATTTATATTCTAGATAATCTAAAAGCAATTAAGTCCTAACTCAACTCCATCGGATCAATATCCAACGACGCGCGCACCCCACGACGTTCAGGCGTATGCCACAGCGCTGGCCACCAAGTCTCAATCAACTGGTGCAGTAAACGTCGATCACGAGTTTGAATCAGCACATGACCTCGAAATACACCAGCGCGTTTTTCCATTGGAGCAGGAATGGGGCCCCAAATTTCTAATGCATTTTTTGCAATGCCGCGTTCTTCCATCTGTTCTTGAAAAGCGATGATTGCAGCATTTAAAAAGGCTTCAGTTTTAGCGGTACTTGTAGATTCGGCGCGTAATAAAGTCGCGTGGCGATAGGGTGGAAGTAACGCAGCACGTCTCTCAGCGAGCATCTCCGTAGCGAATGCTTGGTATCCGTGCCGTATTAACGTGATGAGCAGAGGATTCTCTGGATAGCGTGTTTGAATTAGCACTTGACCCGCTTTGCTGCCGCGTCCAGCACGTCCAGCAACTTGCATAATGAGTTGTGCCATACGCTCAGGCGCACGGAAATCCACACTCAGAAACCCACCATCGACATCGATAATCGCCACCAGCGTCACATGTGGAAAATGGTGTCCTTTTGCCAGCATTTGTGTGCCAAGCAAGATCGCTGCACCTGCTTGATTGGCACGTTGATAAATCTTCTCCCAGCTTCCCACACGACTTGTCGTATCTCGATCGACACGAATGAGTGGCTGATTGGGGAAGCGCGCAGCCAGAGCTTCTTCTAGTCGTGCTGTACCTGTACCTGTTGGAACGAGATTGACCGATTTGCATGATGGGCATTCTGTCGGTAAACGACTCTGATAGCTACAATGATGACAGTGCAAATGTTGTTTAGGTGTGTAATGCACCGTCAGATGGGCGTCACAGCGTGGACAGTCGGCTTGCCAGCCGCATGCATCGCACAATAAGACTGGCGCAAAGCCGCGACGATTGAGGAAAATTAAGACTTGTTCGTCTGCTTTCAGACGCGCTTCTATGGCGTTGAATAGCTCCATGCTGACGCCGCTTTCTCTTTTTTTGCCTCGTAAATCGATCAGATGGATTCGTGCAAAATCAGCTTCGCCAGCGCGTTCAGTGAGTTTTAAATGCAAGAGTTTCTTTTCATCAGCCAGATGCAGGCACTCTAGTGATGGTGTTGCTGAACCGAGGATTACGGGACATTTTGCATCTGAGCCACGTTTTAATGCGACATCTCGAGCATGATAGCGGAAGGTATCTTGTTGTTTATAAGAAAGATCGTGTTCTTCATCGATGACGATCATGCCTAAGCGTGGCATTGGTGTGAATACAGCAGATCGAGTGCCAATCACAATGCTAGCGACACCTGTTTGCGCGGCTTGCCAAGCGCGTAGTCGTGCCACATCAGTCATATTCGAGTGCAGCATGACGATTTCAGCATTAAAGCGTGTTCTAAATCGACTGATCGTTTGCGGTGTTAAACCAATTTCAGGAACGAGCACAAGCACTTGTTGACCTGCTTCAAGAACAAGTTCCATGGCTTGTAAATAAACTTCAGTTTTACCACTGCCTGTTAGACCATTGAGTAAAATCCCTTGAAACTTACCAATCGCTTTATGGATTTGCGTAATCGCATGGAGCTGTTCTGCATTGGGCGTGAGTGGCATGTGTGCCAATGTCACAGGATGCGCTTTAAAGTGGCTCGGTTGCATAAATGATTCAACAAAACCACGCTTTTCCAGTTGTGCTAAAGCACTTCTTTCGACCCCCATGAGCAGTAAAACACTTTCAGGTGCGCCGCGTTCGTCGTGCAGCCTTAGGATTTCAAAGCTCTTTCTTTGTTTCGGTGATCGCGACAGTTCAGCAATATTTGCAATCGCGGTAGTTCGCCAGTAGCAGGTTAATAAATCTAAAGTTCTTCCTTGTCGTAATAGGGCAGGTAATGCCGCACTCAATACTTCGCCAATTGGATAGTGATAATAGCTTGCCGCCCAAAGCAGCAGATTGAGTATCTCCTCTGGAATAATTGGCGTTGTATCGATGACTTCGAGAATGGATTTAAGATGATGTGCTTCGCCAGATTCCAGCAAAACAGCATCATTGATGATGCCTTTGGTTTCAAAGCTTGAGGTTTGTAATACGACGCCAATTAGTTCTCTAGATCCAAACGGTACGCGCACACGACAACCTGCCGTTGGAATTGCAAAATCATTCGGCAGGAGATAGTCAAATAATTCAAACAACGGTACAGGTACGGCGACCTGTACGAGATAAGAATTCATGCGCGCTGAGAAGACGTAATCTTGTTGTGCTTGTCGAATTAGCCAGCCAAAACCATCACGCCATCCATTTCTACCAAAGCACCGCGTGGCAGGCTTGCAACGCCTAATGCGGCACGTGCTGGGTAAGGTTCAGCGAAGTATTCGCCCATGATTTGATTAACCAATTGGAAGTTAGCTAAGTCAATCAAGAAAATATTGATTTTTGCGATATCCGCTAATGAACCATCCGCTGCTTCGCAAACTGCTTTAACGTTATCAAATACACGGCGGATTTGTGCTTCGATACCCTCTACAAGCTGCATGCTTTGTGGGTCTAAGCCAATCTGACCTGACAAATAAACTGTATTTCCAGTTTGGATCGCTTGTGAATAAGTACCGATAGCAGCAGGTGCATTTGCAGTATGAATAACGCGGCGCATAGCATTTTTCCTATAAAATAAAACGAGCAGAAAATGTGTGTGAATGTGGAGTGTATCGTGATTCATCCATGTTTGTGGATTTTAACCTTCCATGAAATCATACATGATGCGGTGAGATTTGATTTTTATAAAAATCAGCAGATCTTGAAGTCTACTTCGAATTCATCCCGATATTTTTTATCCTCGACCATTTTCTTCATCGAGTAATCGTTCATCCGCACTACGTCCAAATAATGCGAGAAAGTTCAAGTTTGCCTGTAATACGAGTTGGTCTTCTCTAAGCTGTGCGCGATTAATTTCTACACGACGAAGAACACGCATGACTTTTGGGCGGTGAGCAAGCCAACGTTCTAGATTGAGATGAAGTAGATTACTGCGAACGGTAATAATACCAAGGCGACTTAAAATATCTGCAAGCGGATCAATGCCTTTAAAGCGATAAAACCACATGGCAAATTGGAATGCGATTTTTTTGGTCCACTTATTGAAGTCAATCTGAACGACTTGAGTGCCATTTTTTTGTTCGAAAACAAGTTCTTGAGTCTCTCTATTGAGATGAAGTTGTATTAAATACAAATCAACATAGAGCTGAGCATTAACGCCTTTAAACTCAATTGTTGCAAATAAGCGCAACCAACCATCAAAAATATCCGCATGAAGATCTTTAATTTGATCGACATTTTCTGTGACATAGCGCTCAATGAAATCATTGAGTAGCTTTTGTGATAAAGGAAGCTCGCGTTCTTCTTCGATCAATTCTTCAGCTTTCTGGTAAAAGTCTTGGACGCCAGTTACCAGTCGTTGGAAAAAATTTTGCATAAGACGCTCTTAATCAATCCTTCTTTATCTCGACGTTTGAAATATCAACGTCTGTTTGTCATAGTGTTGTTGCGTAATTCATGTTTGGTTTAATTTTACATGGTATGATTTTACACATTAGTATGCGTTTGTGAGTGTAGATTCGCTTAAAAATCTCTAATAGTCGTAATGTCGCCTATATTAATGTCAAATCATGCATTCCTATGCAAAATTTTTAAATAGAATCGAAATTCAATCATGGACGAGCTGCAAGTAAACCGTTTTTATGCATGGATGCCCATTTCAATGGCGTGGCAAAAAATTTCTCAATGGATACACACATGTCGTTCTGACCGTGTTCTCGCAATATCTGTCTTGTTGGCGGTGACGCTGCATGTCATTTTAATTTTTGGCATCACCTTTGTTGCACCCAGTGATAAGCAAGAAGTGATGAAAGATATTGCACTGGCTGTGACCGATTCAAAAGAAAAGAATCCAGATGCTGATTATCTAGCACAAGCGAACCAACAAGGTTCGGGTGTTTTACGTTCCGCACATCGCTTAACAAGTCTGATGCAGAATCAAAATCAGAATCAGGAAGTACATGAACAAAACGTGACGATTCAGATTGTTCAGCAGAAATTAGACCCAGAAGAAGCGAGTGAAGCGGGTGAGCGTACTCTCACGAGTGCTGAGAGTTGGAGCGTCCAAAAACAAGATGAAAAGAATCGTCGTGCACATCAGATGCGTAAGCAACAAGAGCGACAAGCCTCTACCGCGTCTATGATTGCAACGTTAGAAGCGCAATATGCGACTCAAAAACAAGAGTATAGCCGTACAACCAATATTCATACGGTAGACAGTATTTCGACACGCGCTGATCCAAGCGCAGTTTATATGAATCAATTTCGCCGTAAGGTGGAGAGGGCTGGGAATGGCAACTATCCCATCGAAGCCAGAAGTCGTGGACTCAAAGGTGATGTTCGTTTAATGGTCATTTTAGAGCGTGATGGTTCCATTCGTGCGATTCGGTTGATGCAGACTTCGGGATACCATATTTTGGATGAGGCGGCGAAAGCATCAGTGAGACGCGGTGCGCCTTATGGTCATTTTGATGCGGCGATGAAAGGATATAGTCAGCTTCATATTATCCGAACATGGCGTTTTTCAGATCAAGATGAGCTTGAGGTTGGGAATTAAGGCTTTGTTGTAAATCAAGGGGGAAACAGAGTTCACCCCTACGATATTAGGTATGATCAAGCAATTTGTATTAATAAATAAAATCAGCGATCTGCATACGGATCGCTAAATCCTAAAGCCTGCATGATCTCAATTTCTAAACTTTCCATGATGACCGCATCTTCATCACTGATCTCATGGTCATAACCCAATAAATGTAATATGCCATGCACGACGAGATGCGCAAAATGCTCTTGTGCGGTTTTGCCTTGTTCATCCGCTTCTTGCAAGATGACAGGTAGGCAAATCACTAAATCTCCCAGTGGTTTATTCGGGAGAAATTCTAAGATTTCCTTTGGAATATCAGAAGGAAATGATAATACATTGGTTGGTTTTGCTTTATTGCGATAATTAAAATTTAAGAATTGGCTTTCTTCAAGATCCGCAATCCGAATCGTGACTTCACACTTTCGTTTTTTCTTAATTCCGGTGGTTGCTAGCGTTTCCCAAATCCAAACATGTAAATCACGTTTGCGGATCTCGAGCAGCGTTGAATGGCAAACCTGTTGTAATTGGATTTGCAATTTCTTTTGGCGACGTTTGCTTTTTTGACTGTCTTTACGACTGATCTTGCTACTTTTTTTGAGCTCTGATTTTTTACTGGATTTCATAACGTCGCTTTGATTAAACAGATTTTAGGGTAGGTTCAGTATCGTATTGTGCATCACTTGCCGCGTCATTTGCATCGACTGCCGCTTTTTGCAATGCCAACCGTTCACGGCGTTCTGTGATTTTTTCACTCATGTGCTGAAGATCGTAATCATCGTAAGCTTCAACAATCTTTTGGACAAGATAATGACGCACGACATCTCGTGAATGGAAGCGAGTGATATGAATTTGTTCAATTTTTTCAACGATTCTGAGAGCGTGTGCAAGTCCAGACATTTGACCACGAGGTAAGTCAACCTGTGTAATGTCGCCCGTAATCACCGCGCGCGATCCGAAACCGAGGCGAGTCAGGAACATTTTCATTTGTTCAGGTGTGGTGTTTTGTGCTTCGTCTAGAATGACAAAAGAATGACTCAAGGTACGACCACGCATATAGGCAAGTGGTGCAACTTCAATCACTTGGCGTTCGATCAATTTTGCAACTTTTTCTGACCCGAGCATGTCATACAGCGCGTCGTACAGTGGGCGCAAATACGGATCAATTTTTTGCGATAGATCACCAGGTAGGAAACCTAGTTTTTCACCTGCTTCAACCGCAGGGCGGACGAGAAGGATGCGTTGAATCTCGTTGCGTTCCAACATGTCGACTGCACATGCAACCGCAAGATAGGTTTTCCCTGTTCCTGCTGGACCAATACCGAAAGAAATATCACTTTCCAAAATACGCTGTACATAGCGTTTTTGATTTGCACCACGTGGAGCGATTTTACCTTTGCGTGTATTTAGAAAAACTTCGGCTTCTTCATTGTCGTCATCTTCGTTGGCATGATGATGAGTACGATCAGTTTGGCTACCTTGAATGAGTAAGTGTAGATGCTCTGGTGTGAGATTTCGCGTTTCTTCTGTTTCTTGATACAACCGTTCTAGTAGACTTTCAGCACGTTCTACCGCATCTAGTTCACCTTCAACGACAAATAGACTCCCTCGGTGGGATATTTTGACATCTATGCGTTGTTCGATCAGTTTGAGGTGGGCGTTATATCCGCCAACCATGGCTTTAAGGCGTTCTAGCGTGATGCCAGAGAATTCTATAGTGCGACTGATGGTTGCGGCCAAGGCATTTCCTTTTTGCTAAAGTGGCGAAAATAAAGGGTGTGATGAGTATCGTTAAAAAGACGATAAACGTCTATCCCTTTGTACATGTTATAGCATGCTCTGATGGAGATTTTCGGGTTATTCGAGATTAAATTGTGAATAAAAATACGCTCTAGAATATTGACAAAAAAATATAATTTTTAGCGCAGGTTATTTACGGCGCAAGGGTAGACGAGCTTCTGAAATTACTTTATCTTTCCGAGCATTCGCTAAAACATAAAAAGGAAAATGTTTCATGTCAAAAACAATATTTATGATTCATGGAATGTGGGGGTCGGGTGAAATTTGGACTGGATACAAAGAGTATTTTGAAGCACAAGGTTATCGTGTAATCGCACCAACACTGAGACTGCATGGTGAAAAATACAAAGCTGTTGCACCACAAGAATTGGGTACCGTGAGTATTTTGGATTATGTCGATGACTTAGAAAAAGAAATTCGTGCACTGAATGAAAACCCAATCATTATGGGACATTCAATGGGTGGATTGCTCGCTCAGATTTTAGCAAGCCGAGGATTAGCAAGCAAACTCGTACTATTAACATCAGCACCGCCTGCAGGCGTTTTGGCGTTGCGCCCTTCATCAACTCGGACATTCATGTCGGTGCTTACTGTTTGGGGTTTCTGGAAAAAACCAATGCGTTTGACTCTTGAAGAAGCAAAATACGGCATTCTCAATTTATTAACTCCAGAACAACAGATCGAAGAATATAACAAATATTCTTTTGAATCAGGTCAAGCAGCGTTTGAGATTGCCTTCTGGCCATTAGATGGCAATAAAGCCACTTATGTCGATGGAAACGCAATCAAATGTCCGATTTTAGTCATTGCGGGTGGTAAAGATAGGATTGTTCCAGCATCGGTTGTGCAACAAATTGCTAAGAAATATAAGAAAACGAATGATGTGACTTATAAAGTATTTAAGAAGTTCGCCCACGCTATTCATCAGCAAAAAGGCTGGCAAGAAATTGCTGGTTATGTCGCGGATTGGATGAAAACACACTAATAATTTTGGTGTGCAGGCGCGTGTGAATCGCGCGTTAATATAGTAAGCTGGGGCTCGCCTCAGCTTTTTTATTGGGCAATAGTGTTGAATTGAACTTAATCTAAAAGGAATTAGTCGTGTCAAAAACATTATTTATGATTCATGGCATGTGGGGTTCAGGAGAGATTTGGGCGGGTTATAAAACTTATTTTGAAAAACTTGGTTATCAGGTGATTACGCCGACATTGCGTTGGCATGATGCAAAATATCTAAATGCACCACCTAAACAGCTAGGTACGACAAGTTTATTAGATTATGCTGCCGACTTAGAAAAACAGATTCAAGATTTAAAAGAAAAACCAATTATTATTGGTCATTCAATGGGTGGATTATTAGCCCAGATTCTAGCGAGTCGTGGACTGGCACAATCTGCTATCTTGTTGACACCTGCGCCGCCAGCGGGTGTTTTTGCATTTCGTATCTCATCTACGCGGACATTCCTCTCAGTACCGACAGTGCCATTCTTCTGGCGTAAGCCGATGAAACCGACGTTCAATGAAGCGAAATACGGTATTTTTAATATGTTAATGCCCGAGCAGCAAGTGGAAGAATACGGCAAGTATGTCTTTGAATCGGGTCAGATTGCTTTTGAAACAGCGTTTAGCCAATTTGATCGTAACAAGGCTTCTACGGTGGATGAAAAACTAATTGATTGTCCGATGTTGGTGGTTGCTGCCGCGCATGACAGAATTGTCCCTGTGTCAGTTGCGAGGCAAGTTTATAAAAAATATAAGAAACATACGAATGTGACGTTTAAAGTATTTAAGAAATTCGGTCATGCGATCCAACAGCAAAAAGGCTGGGAGGAGATTCCAGCGTATTTGAATGAGTGGATGAAGAAGTTGTGAGATTTTTTATTAAAAATCAAAATACAAGGATGGGCTTTAGTTTAAAAGTTGGGGCTTGGCCCCAGCTTTTAACTGGAGAGATATTATTTAGACTCTTAATATTATTTATCTTTATTTATGATCCCTGTTGAGTTTTTCGGACACATTTTTAAGAGACCCTTTACGCAGCTTGCAGCATAAAGTTGTTAAATGCTTCTGCTGGGCTGATGTTACCTAGTTTTGTATGCCGACGCACACGATTATAAAATATCTCTATCCATTCCACGATTTCACGCCTTGCTTGTTCTCTTGTTTCATACTGTGTTTGATGAATCAGTTCATTCTTCAGACTTCCCCAGAAGCTTTCTATCGGGGCGTTGTCGTAACAATTGCCTCGACGACTCATTGAACAGGCAAAGTGATGGTGATCCAAATATTGTCGATACAGATGGCTACAATATTGGCTGCCTCGATCCGAATGAACGATCAGTCCTGCTTCTGGTTTGCGACGTTTGATTGCCATAGCTAATGCCTTTAAACACAGGTCTGTTGTCATGCGTGAGCTAATTGCATAGCCAACGATTTCTTTGCTATACAAATCTTTGACTCCCGCCATATAAAGCCAGCCTTCTTTTGTCCAGACATAGGTGATGTCACTTGACCACGCCTGATTCGGACGTTCAGCCGTAAACTGCTGTTTCAACAGATTAGGGGCAATCGGTTTATCATGATCACTATTAGTAGTGCATTTGAAGCGTTTGCGTTGTTTGCAACGTAAGCCATGCTGACTTCTTAACTGACGGACTTTGTGCAGAGAAATGTCCACACCTGAGCTCACTAGCTCTGCATGCAGGCGTTCATTGCCGTAGGTTTCTCGTGTCCGTTGATGTGCAGCTTTAACGAGTGCAGACAAAATCAAATCTCGCTGAGCGCGAGGGCTGGGTTTACCAATAAGCCAACGGTAATAACTGCTGATCGAAATCATCAGAACGCGACACATGAGTTTTATCGGGTATAACTTGAAGTGTGCTTTCACAAATGCATACCTCACATGGCGTCTTTTGCAAAGTATGCCGTCGCTTTTTTTAGTATTTCGCGCTCCATTTCAGCAATAGCGAGTGCTTTCTTGAGTCGTTTGTTCTCAGATTCCAATGCACTGATTCGTGGGTTGTGATCTGATGTTCCTTTGATTTGATTACTGCGTGCAAGAGTAATCCAGTTGGTCAGCGTTTTAATCGAAATTTTTAGATTCCGACTGACGGATGCAACGGATTGTTCTTGCTCAAGTACAAGTTTGAGTGCTTCTGCTTTAAATTCGTCGCTGTAACTTTGACGGGTTCGTTGACTCATGATTGACTCCTTTTGATGGATTATATTCCTTACAAAAGTGTCCGATTTTTTCAACAGGGGTCAGTCGTCAGGTATTTAATGAGAAGAAATGGCAATTTAATTTCTCCAAACATGGAGTGTGTTATCGTTATAGGGTGCACATTGCGCACCCTATATATTTTTAGACCAACTCACCTTGTACCAAATTCATACTGCGAATATCAGTGACTTTCACCGTTGCAAATTGACCAATCAGCGAAGCATCACCGACAAACTGCACAAGGCGCGTATTATCGGCACTCGCAATTAACATGGTCGAATCACGA
Source organism: Aquirhabdus sp. (assembly GCA_030149815.1). Taxonomy (GTDB): domain Bacteria; phylum Pseudomonadota; class Gammaproteobacteria; order Pseudomonadales; family Moraxellaceae; genus Aquirhabdus. Next base: position 67,093 of record JASLHI010000015.1, read on the forward strand.
TCAGAAATTTTCTCAACCAGCACTTGCATTGTTTTACCGAGCATCGCATCAGTTTTCGCAACGGTTGAAGCTTTAATTACGGCCTTAACCCGCGCAAGGCGCTCTTTTTTCACGTCTTCAGGGGTACTGTCAGGAAGTTCCGCTGCTGGTGTTCCTGGGCGTTTTGAGTAAATAAAACTATAGGAATGATCGAAATCCAAGTCCTTAATAAACTGTAATGTGTCTTCAAATTCAGCATCACCTTCAGCAGGGAAGCCAATAATAAAGTCACTCGACAGATGAATATCAGGACGAACCGCGCGTAGTTTTTTGATTTTCTCAATATACACATCAATCGTGTGATTGCGCTTCATCGCAGCCAATACTGGATTTGAGCCGCTTTGTACAGGTAAGTGCAGATGAGAGACCAGTTGTGGAAGCTCAGCGTAGACATTAATGAGTTCGTCAGAAAACTCTAGTGGATGACTAGTGGTGTAACGAATCCGTCCAATGCCTTCGATTTTTGCGACTAAACGAAGCAAATCCGCAAAATTACAAATCCCACCATCGTGCATGTCACCGCGATAGCCATTCACATTTTGACCGAGCAGTGTGATCTCGCGGACGCCTTGTGCTGCAAGACTAATGATTTCTGCAATCACATCATCGAGTGGGCGTGAGACTTCTTCGCCACGTGTATACGGTACAACGCAGAATGAGCAATATTTCGAGCAGCCTTCCATGATGGAAACGAATGCTTTAAAGCCTTCAACTTTAGGTTCAGGCAAAAAATCGAATTTCTCAATTTCAGGAAATGAAATATCGACGAGGGAAATTTTTTGATTAGTTGTACGATCTGCTTTGTGCTCGTTATGCTGATTGAGCATTTGCGGTAAACGATGCAGGGTTTGTGGGCCAAACACCATATCGACGTAAGGCGCACGTTTTTGAATGCCTTCACCTTCTTGTGAAGCCACACAACCGCCCACACCAATAATCAAATCTGGATTTTGTTCTTTCAGCTTGCGCCAGCGACCAAGTTCACTAAATACTTTTTCTTGAGCTTTTTCACGGATTGAACAGGTATTCATCAGTAAAATATCGGCTTCCGCAGGATCAGTTGTTAATACATAACCATGTGAATCACCGAGTAAGTCTGCCATACGATTACTATCATATTCATTCATTTGGCAGCCTTGCGTTTCGATATATAAACGTTTAATCGGCGCATCGTTATCCGCAGCGGTTGAATCCATTGTGGTTGTTTGGGCTGGGATATTTGTGGTTTGAATATTCGAAGGATTAAACGTTTGTACAGTCATGAATGTTACCAAGTTCGCGGAGCAGCAGAGGTTTTCTATATCAGCGTCAACAGCGATAAACTATAAAGAGCTGTTCACTGTGAATCGCAAAGCGAATATTTTAGCATTTTTTGTGAGAGACGATAAGAAAGATTGTTTTTTGTGCGAAATAATCTGTATGAAACGATGTCGAATCAAAAGCTGTCTTCATAAAGTCGATTTTTCTGCATAAATGATTCAATTCTACATATTTGCTGCACATTTCTTATTTTTTACAGATAAGCACATACAAATGTTGCAAGATGTTACGAGATGCAACGGATTAATAATTGTTAATCAAGTCTGCTCCCCTTAGAGTTGAATCATGGAAGTTCATCATGAATTCCAACTCGATATGACGTTAATAAATGGGAGTGTCGATCATGAAAAAGTTAATGTTAGCAACGATTCTGACTGTAACGACTGGCATGGCTGTGGTTCAACCGGCATTTGCTGACTATGATCCTGTCGGCTCGGCACTCATCGGTGGTGTGGCTGGTGCTGTGATTGGACATGCTGTGGGTGGTCGTAATGGTGCTGCTGTAGGTGCCGCAATTGGTGGTGTGGGTGGTGCATTAGTTGCGACTCAGCCACGCCCATACTATGAGCGTACAGTATATGAGCGCCCTGTTCAAACAACCTATTATGCTGCCCCAGCTCCAGTTTATGCTGCTCCAGCGCCAGTGACCTATTATCGCACTGCATATTATCCAGTACGCCAAGTTGCTTATTATGGTGACGGTGATCGTGGTTACTATCATGATCATGGTTGGCGTCGTGATTGGCATGATGGCGATTGGCGTGGTCGTGACTGGCATGACCGTGATTGGCACGACCATGACGATGAACATAATCGTGGATACTATAGCTACTAAGCTGTTACAAACGGTCAAATGATTGATTAATTAATCATGTTACAGTGTGTCGTGAGCCATTTTGTGAATATGGATTGCTGCGGATAAGCAACTCCAGATTTGGAAATTTTTTAAGAAGGTAATGTTATGAAAAAAATTCTTGCAGCTGTTGCGTTTAGCGCAGCAGCGATTGCGGTTCAGTCTGCGTATGCGGATGATACGCTACGCAGTGCATTAGCTGGTGGATTGGGTGGTGTTGCTGGTGCAGCAGTCGGTCAGTCTGTTGGTGGAAAAACTGGCGGTCTGATCGGTGCTGCGGTGGGCGGTGCTGCTGGTGGTGAGGTTGCTGGCGGTAAACGTGCTGCAATAGGTGGTGCGCTCGGTGCTGGTGCTGGTGCTGCAATCGGTGGTCAATCTGGTCGTCAAGGTCAGTTGGTTGGTGCAGGACTTGGTGGTGCGGCTGGTGGTGCGATCGGCGGTAACCTCAATAATCATGCACGTGCTAGCGGTGGTGGTGAATATCGTGACGGTGGCGATTATCGTGATGAGCACCATGATCGCGGTCGTCATCGTGGTTGGAGAAAACACCATCATCATGATCATGATGACTAATTGGTTACTTCTGACCAAAATAAAAGAGCAGCCCTATATGGGCTGTTTTTTTTACGGCATTTTGATTGGTTTTATAAATTCTCTGGTGGTGTGTAATAGGGTTTTCTAACGCGTTCTTTTTTGATAAATCGATCTGGTCGAATAGCACTCGCGAGTTTGTGTGGCATTGGTAAGGCTTCATCGAGAATTTGCGAGGCGAGTAATTCTGCACACAGTGGCGCAAAGGAAAAGCCCTTTGATCCTAATCCTACCAATACGAATACATCCTTCATTTGAGGAACTTGTCCAACTAAGGGCATGGAGTCGCGTGGTAGTGCGCGTAAGCTTGCACGTCCTTGCCATGTTGCAATTGGCGGGAGGTTTTCTGCGAGCTCAGGAAATTCTTCTTTAAGCAGGTTGAAATTGGATTCGTGCTCACTGATTCGCAAATCAGTCTTTACATCATCACGAACAAAAGATGAGCCCAGCAAAACTTGATGCTGGAAGGTTGTGGTATATCCGCCATAGCCAATCGAACATAGTGGTGATACGGAGGGTATAGGGAGCCAAGAGATTTGACCACGAATTACGGTTAAAGGCGGTAAAGTCGGGCAAAGCGTAACGCTATCTTTGGCATTGGCAACAATGATTTGATGCGATTCAGCAATGATGTCTTGTTCTGGATCTAGAACCATCCATGTTGAATCATTTTCATTTCGAAGTAGTTGTGCTGCACTGGCTTTGATCAGTGTGACAAGTGGCGAAGAGAGGACGTGCTGTCGAATTGCTTTAGGAGAGATTCCAACTGCACGGGGCATCAACATATAGTCAGTTGCGCATGTGATACCAGAAAGCTGTGTTGCCTCCTGTGCATTGACGACACATACCACATCTGCGGGATAACCTTTGATTTTTTCTAAATCATCTTCATCGATTTTGAGTAAGGCACTTGTGGATATTACGACATCGTTGACCCAGTTTTTCCACCAGCGCGCGGTGGTCAATGCGCCCATCGTTTGTAGATTGTGACTCACACGATTGAGTTTAGGCAGCTTGGATAAAAGCAATGCACAAGGATTTCCAGATGCTCCTGACAGCGGTTCTTCTTGTTCAATAAGTGTGACCGCATAGCCGCGCTGTGTTAGTGCTTCCGTCATCGAAAGCCCAGCGATTCCCGCGCCTATGACGACAAAAGAGGATGGCATTTCGGATACAGTGCTGGCGATCGAAGACACTTTGAGGTCATCTACGACATCTCCAAACCAGAGATCTAGAGTTAGGCGTTCATCTCTAAAAATTAACCGATGTACACCTGAAATTGCAGGCGGATATTGGGCGAGTAGTTGCTCGATTATTTCAGGCGCATAGTCGGTTTTGCTGAGTTGTTGTATAAGTTCTTCGCGAGATAATGGCTGTTCTGCCGTGGAAATGAGATGCAAACGACTTGTATTATTGGACTGAATTTTACGCCAGAGCTGCCAAATGGCAATGAAATGCATACGATGATTTAATTCACCGCAATCAATAGTTAAGCATTGAAGAGGGTTTAATGCAGAAAACTGCTTAGTCAACAGTTCTATGTCAAATTCATGTTCAAATGAGTGGGTCATGCAAGAATTCGTGTGGTATTACCAGCGACGTGTGTTACGTAAAAATTGGCTGGCAATGATATAACCGATGATCGCTCCAACTAAGATTGCAACCGCGCCATAGATAAACATTTGTGCACTACGATCACTTTGCAGTGCTTTGACTTGAACGCTGAGATTGTCATTTTGTAGCTGAAGTGTTTGATTACGAGTCAGGGCATCTCGATTTGCCGTTTCAAGTTGGTCGAGGCGCGAGGACTGTGTCTTACTTAGTTTGCTGAGATTGGCAAACTGTGTTTCTAATGTTGGCGGTTTAATGACAGCTGGTTCAGTAGGTTTGGTTGTTAATGATGTTGTTGCTGGAGTCGTTGCGTTCGTTGTTGTTTGTGGCGATGTAGCTGGAGTCGTTGCTGCTGGTGCAGCAAGCGTCTGTCCAGCATGTAGCGCAAAAAACATGGCTATAACGGCTGCGAGCTTTTGAGTATGTTGAACGATCATGCGCACAGTCCGTCAGTGAATAAGTGAACGATAGGATTATACATTTGGCGTAGGTAAGGCTTGAATAAAAGGTTTTACAACCACTGATTCATAAATGCCTTCAAGAACAAAGGGTTCTTCTGCAAGCCATGCGTCCAGTGTCGCACGATCAGCGAAGTCGAGAACGAGTAAACTGCCTGAGAAACCTTCTGTAAGATTATCGTGGTCAATCGGACATGGACCAGCCAGCACAACTTGACCTGCCGCATGCAGTGCTTGCAAACGGGCGAAGTGCGCTGGACGATGAAGTTTACGTTTTTCTAAACTGTTTGGAATATCGGTTGCGATCACGGTAAATAAAGGCATGTCTTTTCTCTAATCAAATAATTTTGAATCTGTGGCTTAGTTCTGGCTTTCTGGTTTTTTCAGATGGTCACGAAGCAATATGAATTGACCGACCATAAACACAATCATGATTGCTGTCCCACCAAATACCTTGAAGTTAATCCAGTATTGTGGAAATACAAAAGCAAATACGAGATGTAATGCACCGAGAATGATAAAAAATATGGCCCATGTAAAATTGAGCTTTTTCCATGCAGATTCAGTGAGTTCAAATACAGGTGCGAGAAAGCGTTTAACCAGCGGAATCGGGTCTTTACCAATCATTGGACTAACTAGGAATGCCGTTGCAAAGACCCAGTTAATAATCGGCGATTTCCAGCGTAGCCACATATCGTCATGGAGATAAAGCGTCATGCCGCCAAACGCGAGCGTCAGTACGAGCGTAATCCACTGCGATTTTTCCAATCGACCTTTTTGCAGGATAAAATGCAAGCTGTATACGGCGAGACTGGCGATCAGTAAACCTTGAGTTGCGATAAATATCGTCTTGGTTTTGGCCAATGCAAAGAAAACCACTAAAGGCACGAAGTCGAGCAATGCTTTCATGCTACGCTTTATTCCACAAATTTTAGAAGTTGAAGTATAGATGATCCTGCGCGCGGATTTACATACACATAGTTACTTTTCTGATGGACAATTGTCTCCGAGCGATTTGGTGACGGCTGCGCATGCGGCTCAGATCACACATTTAGCGCTGACCGATCACGATACGCTGGATGGTTTGTCTGAAGCACGTCAGCAAGCACAAGTTTTAGGAATTCAATTGATTGACGGGATTGAATTATCGACACAGTGGACACGTGCGACTACCAAGCGCGCTGTGTCTGTACATATCGTTGGCTTGGCAATGACCGATTTAGCGCCGCTCGAAGCTGTGCTTGAAAACCAAAAAGTGATTCGTGCGCGTCGTGCCGAAATGATTTGCGCCAAACTTGAGAAGATTACCAAGAAGCCTGCATGGGATGCTGTGCTTGCGCTTGCGAGTGGTCGTGCGGAAAGTATTACACGTGGGCATTTAGCGCAGTGGTTGGTGGATGAAAAACTGGTGACGAAGCATCAACAAGCATTTGATCGTTATTTGGGTGAAGGGAAGTCGGCGTATGTGCCTTTAGAATGGATGACGATGGTGGATGGTGTCGCGGCAATTTTGGCGAGTGGTGGTCAGGCAGTTTTAGCGCATCCAACACGAAATAATCTCACCTCGACAGCATTACGTCATTTGCTTATTGACTTCAAAGCGGCGGGTGGTCAAGCGATTGAGTTACCTGCGGTAAGTGAACCACCTGCAACGCGCGGCATGATTAATCGGTTGGTTGCGGAACATGGCTTCGCGGTGTCCACGGCTAGTGATTTTCATGGGGCGCATATGGTGTGGAACAAGCTGGGATATGTGCCGCAGCTTGCCGAAGGGCAGAAGGGGGTTTGGGAGTTGTTTTGATTGTTCGACGTGAGTTTATTTCATCCAGCGACTGATGATCGCAATAATGATCAAAAGCGATAGCATCGCAAAAGGAAACTGTGCATTTGCTTTGCTGGCGAGAGGTCAAACTGTTGCGCCACCACCGAGTGCGAATGCTGTGGGAATGTTGAAAATTGCATATGTGATTAAGTAACAGATATAGTTCATTTTGTTTTTCCTTAGCAGGATAGATATTTTATCCATATAACAAAGCTATGGAAAATTCGTAGGTCTACAATTATTAATTACAGTTTTTGTAATATTTCTATCTAATCATTAAGCCACTTTTTGTGTGCCTAATCTAAAAATTTAGTCCAACTTCACATGTTCATTGTCGCACTTTAGAATTCCCAGTTATATGTTTATGATAGCCTGTTAGCATTAGGTCATATATTTCTGATACTGAAAATACGTCTAAATACGGAACAAAGATCATGTTTTTGGTTTTGTGTATAAGCCCTCTCATATTTCTATCTTTTAACTTAAGTCCTTTCCTAAAAATCTCTATTAAAAATCCTTCAAATACAAAGCAGATAGGTAGATATACAGTTCTCTTATAATTATAAACTCGCTCAAAAGGGGAAATAATGATTGTCTTCAAATCTTGTTCAGAAAATCCATCAACGGCTGTATTATCAATAAATCTAGATATTTTTACTGAAAATCTATTTGCTTGAATATAATTGTTGTTATAAATAGCTTTTCGTAAATATTCATTATCATCATTAGTTAAAGTAACATTTTTATAATTGGAGTGTGTAGAGTTGGCGGCACGCCAATAAATTGACAAAAAGTACATATTTATTATGTTGAGGTTAATGTCTTTAAATGTTACGCCCATCATTGGCGTAGTAAAGTTAACTCCTTGCTGTGCTCTTAGGACGGATAACCCATATTTTTCATATCTTTCATTCAATAGTTTTTCGCAGTCTTCACAAAGCTGTTCTTCTGCCCAGCTATCACTACTATACGAGATATGCCTTTGATCAGAGGTTATTTCGATTCCTTTACCAGAGTGTTTTCGAAGTATTTTTTTAAATACAGAGTTCCCAATAGCATGAGAAATTTGCAAACTCTTTTTATGCAAACATAGCTTACAAATTCCTATTTTTGGCACAACGTCTACTCCTTTTGATCATTCTTTTTAATAGTTGAAACAATTAATATTCCTCTATCCATCTCAAGTTTCAATTCAAAACATAATTCACAGGTTTTAACGGCTCTGGAATATCCGCTTCCCCAAGACTACTGCGAATATCAATCTCAATCGTACGTACCATCGCGTCTAGTGGTAGGTGATTTGCTAACTTTCCAAACGGCTCTTCAATTTCATTTCCTACGGCATCTAAACCAAAGAAAGTATACGCCAACACACCGACCACAATCGGCGTTGCAAAACTCAGAGTTCCACTCAGACCCAAAGGCAAAAGCAGGCTGTACAAATAAGCAGTGCGATGAAGTAAGAGTGAATAGGCAAAAGGGAGTGGCGTGTTTTGAATTCGCTCACATGCGGTCTGAATTGCTGACATCTTTTCGATCTTGTCTGAAAGCTGCTGATAGCAAATATCCGAGAGCTGTCCTTGGCGTAAACATTGCAACAGCTCTTGATAGATCAATTGCAAAATAAAATTGGCAGGATTGGGGTGCTGGCTAAGCTGTTGAAATTCAGATGCAGAAAATAAAGTTTGCAGCATAGGAGAGGGCGGATTTTTGCGAAGTTTTGTATTGAGCTGATACGCAAAACCAATCGCACGATGCAACACACGTTGTCTGACATCGTCAGGGAGTAACAGACTTTCACGCGCCAAATTCCGCATGGCGACGATCAGCGCGCCCCATTCTTTGCGCGCTTCCCACCAGCGGTCGTAGCAAGCGTTATTACGAAAACCCAAAAAGATCGATAAAGCGATACCGATCAACGAAAAAGCCGCAATCGGAAGTTCAGGAAAGACATTCGGATGAAAATGCTCAAAAGCTGAAATGACAACCGATAACAGAATGACGAGTGTTAGCTGCGGAGCAATATGCGGCAAGATCGAGCCACGCCATGAAAATAACATGCGAAAGGCATTCGGCCGCGAACGTACAATCATTTGAGTCTTCCATCAATTCATATCAAGCATTAACCAGAGATTAATTCGTTCGATTGGAAATAGCGAGGCATTAAACCATTCAAGGCGAGTGATTGGCTGCCTGTTGAACCGACAATGACGTGATCAATCAATTGAATATCCAGCAAATGACACGCCTGCGTAAGTTGTCGTGTCAGTGCCAAGTCCGCTTCTGATGGATTAGGAGGTGCATCAGGATGATTATGGGCAATGATCATTTGTACCGCACGATGCGCCAAAGCACGACTGAGAATCTCGCGAATATGCACCGAGCAAGCCGTCGTTGTGCCGAAAAACAGTTTTTCAAAAGCCAGCAACCGCAATTGACTGTCCAAAAAGACCACCGCAAAGACTTCTCGTCGTTCAGCTTTGAGCTGCTGAGTGATGTAACGCAGGACGGTATGTGGATCATTTAAACCGATACCTTGTCGTAACTCGCTTTCGACATGCCGTCGTCCAAGTTCAAGTGCCGCCATGAGGTGTGCATATTTTGCACTGCCAATACCATGACAAGACATGACTTCATCAGGAGTTGCCGACAATAATCCTGCAAGTCCGTTAAATCGTTCGATCATGGATCGTGCGAGTTCAATTGCCGATTGCTTTGCCGTGCCAGTCCGCAAAAATATAGCGAGGAGTTCGGCATCGGAGAGGACGCTTGCGCCTTTATCAAGCAGGCGCTCACGTGGGCGTTCAGATTCAGGCCAATGACGAATACTCAAAAGGAAGCTCTCAAATCGAAGTTATTATTCATATGGAAATTCTTAATGGTTTAATTTTATGTATATTTTTGTTGGATGAAGTGTGCCATTGAATCGTATTTAAAATCAAGTTTATGAAAGGTAAAATTTAATAATGGTATTTTCTGGGATGGCATTTACAACAAAAATTAGAATAAAAAACGAGATAGCTCATTGAGCCTGTCGAAATGTGCGACGATGTGAAAACCACACTTCGACAAGCTCAGTGTTCTTGCAGTGTTATAGTTTATGTCGAAAAAACTATAAATTCTCATTTAAACCTTGTCAGCACTTTGGCAAAAAAGTGATTTGAATGGTATCGTTACCCAAAATTGATTTTGAGTGTGTTATCAATGCAAGCAACCGCAACGTCGTCTTCATCATCGAATCCAACTTCACAGGCTTCCAATAATATTCTACTCGGCGTCACGGGCGGGATTGCTGCCTACAAAAGTGCTTATTTGGTTCGTCGATTGAAAGATGCGGGATTTGCGGTGCGTGTGGTGATGACGGCTGGTGCGCAGGCTTTTGTGACACCACTGACTTTTCAAGCGTTATCTGGTGAACCTGTGCATACTTCGTTGCTCGATCCTGAAGCCGAAGCGGGGATGGGGCATATTGAACTGGCGCGTTGGGCGGATTTAGTACTGGTTGCACCTGCGAGTGCAAATGCGATTGCGCGAATCACTGCGGGTGCTGCAGATGATTTATTGACGACAGTGATTCTGGCAACATCCGCGCCTGTTTTTATCGCGCCAGCCATGAACCAGCAAATGTGGCAAAACCAAATTACCCAGCGTAATTTACAAACACTTCGTGATTATCAATTCCACGTGATTGCACCAGATTCAGGGAGTCAGGCGTGTGGCGATGTCGGCGAGGGACGACTTCCTGAACCAGAGGACTTGGTTGCGATTGTGCAAAGTCACTTTCAAGGGAAAACCTCTAGTACATCTGCTTCAACAGTTAAAGAAATCCTCAAAGGCAAGCATGTAGTGATTACCGCAGGCCCAACGCGTGAAGCCCTCGATCCTGTGCGCTATGTCAGTAATCACAGCTCTGGAAAAATGGGCTTTGCCTTGGCAGAAGCCTGCCGTGATGCAGGTGCGCGTGTGACGTTATTAGCAGGCCCAGTCAGCTTGCCGACACCAACAGGTGTTGAGCGGATTAATATTGTTTCGGCACGCGACTTATTAGCGGTGAGTGACAAAATTGTTGATGCAGGTTGTGATGTTTTTATCGCTACAGCGGCAGTTGCAGACTATCGCGCAGAGCATATTGCGGATCAAAAAATCAAGAAACAAGGCGACTCACTGACACTGACTTTAGTGAAAAATCCAGACATTGTGGCGACGATTGCTAAGCATGCCAAGCGTCCATTTATGGTTGGTTTTGCCGCAGAAACACAGCGTATGGAAGAATATGCGCGTGGTAAATTAGAGACTAAACAACTTGATATGATCGCGTGTAATGACGTATCGCGCGGTGATATTGGTTTTGCTTCTGATGATAATGCCATGACGGTTTTCTTCTCGGATCGCTTCGGATTAGAGAAAGTGATTTTGGATAAAGCCAGTAAAAAAGAAATTGCTGCACGATTGGTTGAATGTTTAGTGCATGCAGGCGCTTAATAATTTTGACGTCATCATCGAAGGAATCAGATGATCAAGATCATTGAAGCTGATTTGTCTTGTGTTCAGCATGCCGAAGCGCTGATTACTTTATTGGATCAATATGCGCGTGATCCGATGGGTGGTAGTGCGGGTTTGAGTGATGAAGTGAAACAGACTCTCATTCCTCAACTCGAGAAGCGTGCGGATCGTCTTATTCTACTTGCGATGCACAATGACACATTCGTGGGTTTACTGAACGGATTTGAAGGGTTCTCAACGTTTGCTGCACAATCACTTCTCAATATTCATGATGTTTTTGTTCATGCTTCGGTACGTGGTTTAGGTGTTGGGCATGAGTTATTGATCCATGCTGAGCGTGTCGCACGTGAGCGTGGATATTTTAAAATGACGTTAGAAGTTTTGACGGGAAACATGAAGGCGCAAAGCTTATACCGTGCGCGAGGATTCTCGGGATACAGTTTAGATGCTGCGACAGGTCAGGCGATGTTTTGGCAAAAGAAACTGCGTTAGTCATCTCATTTTAATTGTTCTGATATTAAACATTTTCCCTGCTGCAATGAGCAATCATAAAAGTTCAATAGGACGCATAACATGTCAAAAAATGTAGTCATTACAGGTGCATCTAGTGGTATTGGCGAAGCATTAGCAGAACAATTCGCTGCAAAAGGTTATCAACTGGGCTTGGCGGCACGGAGTGTAGAAAAGCTACAAGCACTTGCAGAACGACTTGCGCAGCAATATTCAGTTCATGTTGAAATCGCAAGCCTTGATGTGAATGATGAGGCAAGCATTCCGAGTGTGCTGGATGATTTAGCCAAGCGATTGGGCGGGCTTGATATTGTTGTTGCGAATGCTGGTGTGACAGGTGTACGGCGCAGTGGTCGAGATGATCTTAGTGTTGATCGCGCTGTTTTTCAGACCAACTTATTTGGTGCAATCGCGACATTAGATGCGGCAACAAAGATCTTCTTGGCGCAGGGTCATGGTCATCTAGTTGGGATCTCTTCTTTTTCAGCATTTACACCGATTCCAGCCAGCGCCGCGTATTCTGCGAGTAAGGCAGCATTGACCAATTATATGAATGCGATGCGCTTAGAATTGTTGAATAAAAATATTAATGTGACTGTGATTCATCCTGGTTTTATTAATACCAATCTAGCACCGAAAATGGATAAGTATCCGTTTGTAGTCAAAGCGGATGCGGCGGCAAAAGAAATGGTTCATACGATTGAACATAAAAAGACTAATCCCATCGTGCCGGCATTACCATGGAAAGCAGTGAAAGCCTTGTTTGAGATCATGCCTGATTCGCTAATCTCGATGGCTATGCTGCGTATGATGAGAAAATAGTTTTGATCTATAAATCTTCTAACAGTCTACTGATGAAAGAACAATTTAACTTAAGACATTAACAAAACTGAATTGATCCAGTATGAAAAGTGATCTACAACATGAACAGTGGTGATGAAAGTCGCCATGTGGTTTTTTGATCTTTCAATCACTGAACAATAAGGATGAGCCTCATGTCTGGACATTTTGAGTTAAAAACAAGTAAAGATGAACAAACCTATTTTGTGCTGAAAGCAGGGAATGGTCAGGTAATTTTAAAAAGTGAGATGTATACGACACGCGCCGCTGCATTAAACGGCATTCACTCAGTACAAACTAATAGCCCGCTCGACGAACGCTATGAACGTGATGTCAGTAAGTCTGGTAAGCCTTATTTTAATTTGAAGGCGGGTAATCATCAGGTGATTGGTACAAGTCAGTTATACGAAGCTGAAGCTGGTCGTGAAAATGGTATTGAATCAGTGAAAGCGAATGGTCAAACCACCGATGTTCGTGACGTGACTGAATAAAACCGCTATATCAAAACGTGTTAATCATGGTTAAATGAGCAGATTAAGTCGTTAGTCTGCTCATTTTTTATTGTTGATGTTGAATTATTTATGCAAAGTTCACGTGATATTCGAATGTTTCGGCCTGATGTTTTTAAAGCACCTCGTAACTTTGTTCAACCTCTTTTTACTGATCAACCCATTATTCTTGAGATCGGTGCAGGCGTAGGTCTACATGCGCTAAGTTTTGCACGTGAGAATCCTGATTCTCAAGTCTTTGCGATTGAACGAACCGCTGAGAAGTTTCAGAAATTTCACCAGTCTTTTTTGTCTGAAGGATCGCAGAATCTGACGCCTATTCATGCTGATGCGATTCCTTGGGTTGTTCATGCATTGCCGCCCGCGTGTTTGCAGCAAGTTTTTATTTTATATCCGAATCCAGAACCAAAAAATCCTGCGCAGCGTTGGTTTAATATGCCGTTTATGCAATTTCTATTATCAAGAATGAAGCCGAATGCGACGCTGACACTGGCGAGTAATATCACTGAATATGTAGATGAAGCTGAGCAACAATTAAATCAGATTTGGCAACTTCCTTATACTAGGACAGCTGTAACGACAGAGCGCCGTACGCATTTCGAGATCAAGTATATGGAGCGTGGTGAGGCGTGTGGACAGTTACTTGTCACCAAGCCTGATGGTTTTGAGACGTCATTTGATGGGTTTTCTCCAGAAAGCTCGACTCTAGAAAACCTGAAAAATTCTGTATAGCAATTGTCCTGCCCAACTGTTGTAAATCAGCGGATTCATGTATTGTTCGCTTTAGTATAGATACTGTTGTAATAACAGGGGATAAGACAGCAGTAATACGGTTGATACAAAGGATTTATTGGGTTTTATTGCTAGATTTTTACATCGTCAGATTTCTTAAATAGGGTATGTGGATATGAAATTGATTTCTCATCATGTTCGACTTGCGGCATTGACCGTAGCGGTGTTGTCGAGTTTAACGCTGTCAGGTTGTAGCAAAAAAGAAGCAGCGACGAATAGCGATACTTTAGAAGTCAAAATTGGTCATTCTGCACCATTGACGGGTGCACAAGCGCACTTGGGTAAAGATGCGCAAAATGGCGCACAGTTGGCGGTTGATGATTTAAATACTCAAGGCATCAAGATTGGCGGTAAGAAAGTTCATTTCACATTAGATGCAGTAGATGACCAAGCCGATGCGCGTATTGCGACTACCGTGGCTCAGCAGCTCGTCGATGATAAAGTGAGTGGTGTGATCGGACATCTCAACTCGTCAACAACACTGCCTGCATCACGTTTATATAATCAAAATGGCATTGTACAAATCAGTCCATCAGCGACCAATCCAACATATACCCAGCAAGGTTTTGCCAATGCATTCCGCGTGATGGCGAATGACATTCAGCAAGGTCATGCACTTGGAACGTATGCGGTAACCGCGTTAAATGCGAAGCGTATTGCGGTGATTGATGATAAAACTGCTTATGGTGCGGGATTGGCTGCTGAGTTTGAGAAAGCGGTCAAAGAAGCGCATGGCAACCTCGTGACCCATGAATATACGACCGATAAAGAAACGGACTTCAATGCGATTTTGACGCGTATTAAAGGCACAAATCCTGATCTGGTGTTCTTTGCAGGGATGGATGGCCAAGGCGCGGCGATGGTTCAGCAGGTGAAAAATCTCGGTCTCACTGCGCAATTCATGGGTGGCGATGGAATTTATACCCCTGATTTCTTGAAATTAGGTGGAAAGTCTGCAGAAGGTACAGTTGCAAGTTTACCGGGTGCGCCGCTTGCACAAATGCCTAAAGGTCCAGAGTTCCAGAAGAAATTTGAAGCCAAATTTGGTCCAATCCAGCTCTATGGTGCATATAACTATGATGCGGTCATGGTTATGGCTGATGCGATGAAACGTGCGAATTCGGTTGATCCAAAAGTCTATGTCAAAGAAATGAAAACCACGAATTGGCCGGGTGTGACAACGACGATCGGTTTTGATAGTAAAGGTGACTTGAGTAAAGCAAGTATCACGATTTATAAAGCGGAAGGTGGCAAATGGGTTCCGCTTAAGACTGTTGAATGATGGATTGAGCCATTGTCTGGAAAAAGCCGTACAGGTTAATACTTGTACGGCTTTTTCTTTGCTGATTTGGTTTGTGTTGCATTGCTAGTTTCGCTTGGTAGTTTCTTTCGCATGGCTTAAGGATGATCTGTGTATGAGCTCTATTGGTAATCGTATTGGAAACTGGGGTAAGCATTTTCTTCGTTCGAGTACGCCTGCTAATCCTTCGATGATGTGGCGATTGCAGCGCAGTTTTATCTTTACTGTGGTGAATAAGTTGATTGGGATTGCGATTCCTTTTGTACGGCGTAATCGCTTCCGTGTTGTGGAGTTACAGACAGGTTATTTGAAGGCGGAGATTGCGTTAAAGGGGAATAAAAATCACATTGGGACGATGTATGCTGGCGCGATGTTTTTACTGGCTGAAGTACCAGGTGGTATTGTTGCGTTGTTTGAGTTTGGTTCAGGTTACTTCCCGATTTTGAAAGAGTTGACGATGCGTTATTTGTTGCCTGCAACGTCTGATTTGACGATTGAGGTTTCTCTGACTCAGGCAGAGTTGGATGCGATTAAACAAGCGGTGGATGAGAAGGGCAAGAGTGATTTTACGCTGACGTTAGATTTAAAAGATGCGAAGGGTCAAGTGGTTGCACAGTCAGTGGCGCTGTATCAGTTGCGGGTGAAAAAGTAGTAGTAATATCTTATTATTTATTCGAAATTTAATATTTTATGACTATTTTATGTGTGGTTTTAATTAGGGAAAACATGGGGAAAAAGATGAATAAAAAGGAAATACGTAATCAGATTGCTAATCTCATATCATCAGGTGTTAAAAAACACGAGGTGTTTACTCAGTTGTCTGGTCAGGGTGTATCAGATAGTAGACTTGCTTATATGGTAGCGGCTTATCCTAATCCTCAACGGGTTGCAGATAGCAAGATTTGGGTCAGAATTTTATTATTCATCAGTGGTCTGCAAGTATTATTGGGATTTATTGTTGGTTTTGGTATAGGCATTCACTCCAATTTAAATGCTGGTTTATTTTTGGGAACTTTGATTTCGTTGTTTATGCTGTTATTTTTTTTGGGGTTCTATAAAAATAAAGTTGCTGCCTATAACGTAACTATTATTTTAAGTATTACACAATTTTCTCATCTACTTAAAGGGTTCGAAAGTTCACCAAATACAACGATTTTTGCGATTTTGATCAATATTGCTTTAGTTGGTTATGTTGCTTTTGTTCGCCATAAATTATTTCCAGACTTTATTCTAATGACTCCTAGAAAAGTAAATGGATCATATGTTTTTAGTGACGGCTCACCGAAAAAAGTGTGGACGCCATAGGAAGTATTCGAATAGGTGGATGAAGAAAATCCTTCATGTGATAGATTTTCTTCATTCTTTTTTATCAAAATGTATTAAACAGCAACTCGTCCAACTTCACCATTCAACGCATCTGGTAATGGCAAAATCACTAAGCCTGATTCTACTATTGATTCAGGTTTAGCCACCACCAGTGCTTCCCAGCCTACATCATTAGTTTCTATAACATTCACAATATCCACATGCGGTGCAAAGGTCTGACCGACTTGAGGCAGCGTGCCTGTGCCTTGTACACGATGCAGCCAAGCTTTTGGCTTTGCACGGAAATAGAGACGAGCAACGATTTCCTGACCGAGGTAACAACCCTTGTCATAATCCACGCCAGCGCGTTGGTGAAGGCGCAGCTCTTGTGGTTGGAATAGTCCTGCATTTTCAGCAGTAATCCATGCCGCACCTTGAGCAATTGCAGCCTGTTGCCATTCAGCAATCGTTGTCGTGCTTTCGTTGATTTGGAAATCTGCAGAGTCGTTATTAATGATAGGATAAACTGCTTGTGCATCCGAAGCAGTCATTTTAGAAAAAGCACCGTATTTACGAATATGTGCTTTAAAACTATCCAGTAAATCGGTAGAAATGATCACGTCAAATTGTTCAGCACTTTGGCGTGTCAACCACAGACCAAATGCAATACGACCTTTCAAGTCGCAAATGGCAGTTGGGCGATGTTCGTCATTGCGGATATTTGTTACATCGACCGTGACCTGACCTTGTAGAAATTTTTCAGTATCTACTCCTTTGAGCGTGAGCGTGCTGAAAGAAAGAGGGTGTGTAGACATGAGAAACCTTCCGCTGAACTAAAGATGTGAGACTGTTTATGTTGATAAACATTATCCGTTATTTATAAGGTCTGTGTTGTATAAGACAAGTCAAAAGAGACTCATTTTAAGCGTTATTTTGTCGATGTGACTCACCGTATTATCATGCATCGCTGTGTCAATGTTACACTTGAACTCGTTTTATGATATTCCCTTTATAATTGTTGACCTCCTTAAGATCTGATTATGTCGATGAACCCTTCCGAAAAAACCTTAGACAAGACGTGTACTGTTGCGATTATTGGTGCAGGCCCAGCGGGATTGATGGCTGCTGAAAGTATCGCTGCTGCAGGACACACAGTCATCGTTTTTGAGCAGAAGCCATCGGTTGGGCGTAAGTTTTTGATGGCAGGAAAGGGCGGGCTCAATATTAGTCATAGCGAACCTTTTGATGATTTTGTAGAGCGTTATGACCAGCCAGATTGGCTTAAACCCATGCTACAAGCATTTCCACCTAGTGATTTGCGTGGATGGGTGGATGATCTCGGCATTGAGACATTTATAGGTTCATCGGGTCGTGTTTTTCCTGCCGAAATGAAAGCTGCGCCTTTGCTTCGTGCGTGGGTTGCACGGCTAAAAGCGATTGGGGTGGTGTTTCGCTTGCGTCATCATTGGCAAGGGGTAAATAAGGACAAACTATGGCAGTTCCACACGCCTGATGGTGAGCAGTTGTATTCGTTTGATGCGGTGGTTTTGGCATTGGGTGGAGCGAGTTGGGCTCGTTTAGGATCTGATGGTGCATGGTTACCGTGGCTTGCAGAGCGCCATGTGGTTACGACGGATTTTAAGCCATCAAATGGTGGTTTTATTGTTCAGTTTAGCCCCTTCATGCAGGCGCTTGCGGGTGAACCTGTGAAGTCCATTGTGGCGTCAACGATCGCACCATCTTCAAATCAAGTTGTGCAAAAATCTGGTGATCTGATCATCACCGAACAAGGTGTAGAGGGCGGTGTAATTTATGCGTTGTCGCGCCCTTTGCGCGAGTCCATTGAACAAACTGGACAAGCAATTTTGACACTTGATCTGATGCCCAATCGTACAGAAGCACAACTGAGCGAGCTATTATCCAAGCCGATTGGAAAGTTGACATTAGCGCGATTCTGGCGGCGACAAGTTGGTCTGGATGGAGTGAAAGCGGCCTTGGTTCGAGATCAAGTACCGAGACAATTATGGGTGGATGGTCAGGCAATTGCTCATGCGATTAAAAATCTGACGATTAAGATTCAAGGTATGCGTCCGATTGATGAAGCCATCAGTACGGTGGGTGGCGTGAGTCGATTAGCCGTGGATGATAGCTTGATGCTTAAGCAATGGCGTGGCGTGTTTTGTACTGGGGAAATGCTCGATTGGGATGCACCAACAGGCGGGTATTTGCTGACAGCTTGTTTCGCCAGTGGACGCTGGGTTGGCGTTGGAGTAAATGATTGGCTGGCACATCATGCAAGCCAATCATAAAGATTGATGCGATGTTAAAACCAGAACATGACTCCAGCGACTGTAAGCATTTGATCCGAATTTTGACTCGTTGCATTCATTAAATCCGCGGTTTTTCCATAGTAATGATGATTCTCAAAACCAAGATACGGTGCAAATTGTCGGCTGATTTCATAGCGTAGGCGGATGCTAGATTGAATTTGGCTGAGTCCTTCGCCGATAGCATTTGGCAGATCATTTTTGCTGTAAAGACTCATTTCAATGCGAGGCTGCAAGATCAATCGCTGCGTAATCCGCCAATCATATTCGCCAGTGAATATAAGCTCAGTTTGACTTTGATCACGCACATAGAGTGTGGCATCTAAGTCAAACCAATATGGTGCGATACCATTGATTCCCATAGCTACCCATGTTCGATTATTCTCATAACCACTGTCTTGACGTATCCCGAGTTCAGTATTCCAAAATGTACTGAGTGGTTTACGCCAGAGTAATTCAGTCCGTGCATCACTAATGCTTTGATTGGTTATCGTGCCTTCCGCTTTTAAGACAGCTCGATTCCAATCATCTCCCCACCAGCCTTCAATGTCGTAGGCGCCTTGATTGTTGTCATGGCTATGTTGCCATTCGAGTCGTTTCACTGCAAGCGACATTAGCGGATCATTGCCCATCATCATTGGGGGATGAATCGGTCCAAAATCTAGACCTTGGGAATAATCTGAACTGCGTGCATCGACGACAGGCATTGAGTCATGTGCATGAGCCATCTGCATGTCATTCATAGGCATAGACATCTGATTCATGTCGTGATGTGCCATATCAGACATCGGCATGCTTTTCGTTTCTGTAGCTTTCATATCCATCGTGTGATGATGAAACGATGTATTGGTCTCATGCGACATAGACGTATCGTTGTCCACCTGCATAGATGTTTCTGTTTGCGCAACGCTTTGTGTGGCTTGTTCGGTTGGCTTAGCAAGTGGATGCTTTGTTTTTGTTTTTTTCGGTGTATCTTTTTTTGCTGGCATCGACATATCCATGTCAGGCATGTCACTCATATTCATACCCCATGCAGGAGCTTGGAGGATGAGGGTTGCGAGTAGGGCGTATGATTGTTGTTTATAGTATTTCATCATCAGTCCACCACCACTTCACGAAACATACCTGATTCCATGTGATACATCAGATGACAATGCCAAGCCCAGCGTCCAGCTTCACCCGTGACATCAAAAGAAACGCGCTGCGCAGGCTGAA
Organism: Aquirhabdus sp.; assembly: GCA_030149815.1. Lineage (GTDB taxonomy): Bacteria > Pseudomonadota > Gammaproteobacteria > Pseudomonadales > Moraxellaceae > Aquirhabdus. Next base: position 87,088 of record JASLHI010000015.1, read on the forward strand.
CCAAGAAGGTGTGTTTTCTGACTTGAAAATCGCCACTCGGTGCACGGACATCACTCCACATTCCATGTAAATGCATGGGGTGAGTCATCATGGTATCGTTGACCAATGAGATGCGGACACGTTCATTTTTGGCAATACGGACAGGCTTGGATTCTTTAAACGTTAAGCCATCAAATCCCCAAATATAACGCTCCATATTTCCTGTCAGGTGCATTTCAATCTCACGCGTTGGTTCGCGTTGCTCACTTTTAATCGAATCGATGGAGTGCAAATCGGCATAGGTGAGCACTCGTCGTCCGTTATTTCTAAGATTGATTCCAGCATCATCGAGGTTGGTGCGTGGCATATCGATACGATTATCTGTACTCATGCTGTATTCAGTATCTGCATGACGTGCCATGGTTCTTCCTGACATATCTCCCATCATATCGGTCATCGTGAGCCATTGAATCTTATCCATCGCAGGAATTTCTGCTTGAAGTCCTGTGCGAACTGCAAGTGTGCCGCAGGCATAGCCAGAACGATCAATATTCTGTGCAAAAATCGTATACGCATCATCATTTGGTTCAACTAAAACATCATAAGTTTCTGCAACCCCGATACGAAACTCGTCTACAGTCACAGGCTCAATCATTTGCCCATCACTGGAAATGATCGTCAGTTTCAACCCCGGTATGCGCACATCAAAAATGGTTTGAGCACTACCATTAATGAAGCGCAGCCGCACTTTTTCACCGTGTTTAAATAATCCTGTCCAGTTCGATGCGGGATTGACACCATTCATGAGGTAGGTATACGTATGTGCTGACAGATCAGTGTAGTCAGTTGGCATCATGCGCATTTGATTCCACATTTTTCGTGCTTCAATCGCATTTTTCCAGCCTTGAGCTTTTACATCATGCATGAGCTGGATTGCAGTGGGCTGCTGATAATTATCAAAGCCCGATTGCGCTTTGAGCTGTGCGAGGAGACGCATTGGATCTTTGTCTGTCCAATCTGAGAGCATGACGACATAATCTTGATCAGCTTTGACGGCTTCACCTTCACGTGGTTCGATGATAATCGCGCCCATCATGCCAGTTTGTTCTTGAAATCCTGAATGCGAGTGATACCAATATGTGCCACTTTGCTTAATCGGAAATTGATAAGTGAAGGTTTGCCCAGCCTCAATGCCATGAAAACTAATTCCGGGTACTCCATCCATATAAAACGGTAAGAGTAGACCATGCCAATGAATAGACGTTTGTTCTTTCAGACGATTGGTCACGCGAATGGTGACGGTTTCACCTTCTTTGAAATAAAGCGTTGGGGCGGGAAGGCTGCCATTGATTACGGTTGCCAGACGAGGCGAGCCTGTGTAATTCACCCAAGCCTTATCGACTGTTAGGTCAAAACAATTATTTTTAAAGTCAGTACCTTTTAGTTTTTGGGCTTGACCTGTTAATGCTGCATTTTTAGTCTCTTTTGTCCATGCGTTCGTGCTGGCTGCTAAACCTGCTATGGCGATACCTTGAACAAACTGCCTTCTGGAAAGTTGTTGACTCATATCAAAAGCAATCCTTGTACAACCATAACTTGTATGACCACAAACAATCCCATGACTGCCATGATTCCATTTTCTGCAAAGCTTACGACACCGAGTGGTGCTTTCGAGTTGCCACCAATACATGCGCAATTGAGTGACAGTTTATCGATATAAACCGCTTTAAATACGGATATAGTACCAGCAACACCGACGAATGTAGCAGCAATGCCTGTCAGTAACGGCGAGATATTGGATAAGAGTCCTAGGCCAATGAGCAATTCAGCAAATGGATAGATTTTGCCATATAACGACCAGCGTTTAGTGATGAGGTCATACTTTGCAAAACTATCGGCAAAGGACTGAATATCCATGAGCTTCAATGCCGCTAACATGGACAAAGAAATCCCCATGAAGCCCATCAAACCTTGTGAGAGTGCAATTGTCATGAGTGCTGCTACGCTAAATAAAACAATCACTGGTGTATATGAGTACTCTGCTTTTTCCACTGCGATATCAAAATAAGCAGCAAGGTCGGTATATCCTCCGATACGCGTATCGCCAAAGAAAATTTGCGGTGTAGTTGCGACTTCGTATTGTGTTTTAAAGGATTCCGTCTCAGCTTTGGATGCCAATTTATGATCTTCAAATGCAATGCCTTTCTCAGTAAGCAATTTCACTGCGCGTAATCCCCATGGGCACTCATGCTCAGGATTAGACATACGATACACTTTGACATTGTGAATGTTTTTTTGTTTGCTATGGTTACTATCAAGAGTTTGAAATGATTTCAAAATAGTCATGATGATTCTCTCAACGATTAATTAGGTTGTCAGAATTGCCGCTCATATTTTTAAATTCGGACAAATGGTCCCCGTCTGCTGAGTCGGGTCAGCTTGCCACCTTTGTAAGATGCCATTGAGTTCAGAATGTAATAGCGTAAGTTCATTGATTTTGGTTTCAATGTCTGCCACTTGTTGAATCAGTTGTTGCTGAATTTCATGACAAGGCAAATCACCTTGGTCATACACGCCTAAGCATGTTTTGATTTGATTCAGGCTAAAGCCAAAGGATTGCAGGCGTTTGATAAAATTCAATCGAGTCACCATGTCGGGATGAAATAAACGAAACTGTCCATCTGTACGCCGATTGGTGTGTAATAAGTCGAGTGATTCATAATAACGAATCGTTTTAATCGAGATATCTGTTCGCTTTGATAATTCACCAATTTTTATCAATTCAGTGGTAGACATAAAAACCTCAATATAGGTGTCTAAGTGCACTATACACCCTTCAGTTAAATGGAGAGTCAAGCGTATTTTGTATATTTATCGCGATAAGTTTTTGATGTGTTATTAAGGGTGTAAAAATAAAAAGACCTGATTTTGATCAGGTCTTTATGTGATTTATTGATTTAAATGATTACGCAACAGGTGATATTTCTTTCAATGCTTGACCATGAAAAATAATCCCTGCCCAACCGTAATGCTGGAAGTTACGAATATTTTGATGATCTTCGCCGGTTGGATTTGCTTTAACGGCTTTATAGTGTTCCGCAAATAACTTGAGGGTATCTAAATCACTCAGATGATGTAATTGAGCAAATGTAAAAACGCGGCAACTACCTGAATTTTCTCCAGCTGCGTTATGCAATTTTCCATTATCAAACGCTGTTGGCGTAAATTCATAATGTGCGTTAATCAGATCAAGTACATTTGAAAATTGAGCTTGTTCATGATCAATTGCATTGAGTAGTGTAGAGATTGCAGCAGACATAACCATTCCTATCTATAAGTCATTTGCGCTATTTTAACGCATTATTCCTTAATATATTCTTCCACGAGTGGTCTAAAGTTCGCTTGAACATTGAGGTGCACTAGATTCCAATATTGTCCACTCAGTGTACGATTCAACATCAGCACTTCTGCGGATGGTGAGAAACATTCCCAATAAGGTAGAGACTTTTTCAGTAGTGCAGTTGTTTGAAGATGAATGTCACTGGTTGCGAAGTCAAAGGCTTTACTGACTGGCGCAGCAAGCACATGATTCCATTCGAGAATGAAATCAGCGGGCACTTGACCATGATAATTACGGAGTTTCAGTTCACGCAATGCATCTTCAAGAAGAGGAACATTATCGTTCAATGCTGCATTCATCATTTTTTTGATGGATTTGATGATCGGTTGCTCAAGCTCTTTTACACCGCCAAAATCATAGACTACAACAGAGCCATCAGGTCGGAATGCAAAGTTGCCAGGATGTGGGTCACAGTGAAAGCTATTCAGAAGATAGATTTCATCTGCAAGCATATGGAACATGCGCAGACCAATTTCATTACGAATTTCAGCTGGATATTTGGCTGCGGTATCAACACAGTCGCCTTTTTCTTCGCTGAGCGTCAAGACACGACGGCTTGAGTATTCTGGGAACACTTTCGGGATAATCAGCTTCTTATCACGCAGATTATGAAATGCTGCAAAGACATTCAAGTTATGTGCTTCTTGCAAATAGTTCAGTTCAGCATGCAAACTTTCTTGGATTTCATGAAATAACGCATCTTGAAGTTTTTTATCGATCTTGAGTACGCCAGCGAGTTTTAAAGCGATTCGGAGCTGTTTTAGATCGCTGTCACAACTCTCATCAACGCCAGGATATTGTACTTTGACCACTACATTTTGACCGTCGTGAAGAACGGCGCGATAGACTTGTCCAATCGATGCTGAAGCAAACGATTTTTCATCAAAACTTTTAAAAATTTGATCAAGTGGTTTCCCTAGCTCACGTTCAATTTGATGGCGCATAATGGAAAAATCCACGGCTGGTGCTTGACGTTGAAGCTTTGTTAATGCTGATGCAATTTCTGGTGGAAATAGATCTTTATATTGTGAGGCTACTTGACCGACTTTCATAGCCGCGCCTTTCATATGGCCTAAGGTATCCGCGATCTTTGCGCCAATCTCTCCATAGAGCTCACTACGCGAAGCTGTTTTTTCTTCTTCAGTGCTGCTGAGCGACTTAATCGAATGTGATACGGCTTTAGTGGCTATGCTTGCAGTCATTCCGGCCAGTTTCAAAAAACGGCTACCTGGCGTACGAGATATGATTGACATGGGATTCCTTCCTACAATTTCGGTGAGCGTCGCTTTGATCAAAGCGCCTCATTTTTGCATCAGTTGATGATCCTTAGCATGTCACGATTGCTCATGGCTTGGCAATCTCAGAATGAATTGTTTTATGGGTATTTATACGCCATTTTAATTTTTCTCTGGGTGAATTTTTTAGGTTATTTTTCTGATGGAGTTTTAAATTGGCGTGCTACTCGTCGCTCACGAACTCGTAAGCGGAGTAGTAGTAGGGTTGCGGCAACAGCAAGTCCTAATAACAACCCAAACCAAAAGCCTTGAGCGCCATAATTGAGAATTCGAGATAATAAAATCCCTGTTGGAAATGCAACGACCCAATAGGCAAAGAACGTAATCAACATGGGAACGCTCGTATCCTGCATGCCACGCAAACATCCCGCTGTCGTGACTTGCCATGAGTCTGCCAACTGATACGCCATCGCAAATAGTAGCAGAGTTGCCGCAAGGGATTGGACATGTAAATCACTGCTATAAATTGCCGTAATATCGTGGCGGAAAATTGCAATGAAACTCATCGATAGAAGTGCTAAACAACTTCCGAGCGTGAGTCCTACACGGCGCAATCGGCGCATGGCTTCGGCATTTTTTTGTCCATAAAACTGCCCCATGCGAATGGTCACAGCAGTTGCTAATGATAAAGGGATCATAAATAGCTGAGATGTTGCTGAAAGAGCGACCTGATGTGCAGCAATCACAGTATCACCGAGAGGACTCAGGACAATTGCGGCAAAGCTAAACAAAGTCACCTCAAAAAAAATGGCAATTCCAATTGGAAAACCCAAAACCACAATACGACGGATTAAAGGAAAATCAGGACGATTAAAGTGGCTAAATATACGGATGGCGCGATAAGGTCTGGCGGTTGATAAATAGATGACTAATGCAATCAGCATGAACCATTCAATGAGTGCTGTTGCAAACCCACAACCAGCGCCTCCTAAAGCGGGGACGCTAATTGAGCCGATATGGAAACCATAAATAAATAAATAGTTGGTCGGTATGGTTAGCATTAAACCAACAATACTAATAATCGTCACAGGACGAGGTCTACCGAGAGCTTCTGTATAGCAACGTAACGTTGTATAAAATGCAATCGCAGGCATGCCAAATGAAATACCAAATAAAAATAACCGAGTCTTCTCCTGTAAAGGCTGAGGCATTTCTAGTGGTGTAAATAAGAGTGGCGACAGTTGTAATAGCGATAAGCCTGATAGGCCTAGTGCTAATGCCAACCATAATGCTTGGCGCGTAATAAGAGGAATCTTTTGTACGGATTGTTGATCTAATTTGCGCGCGCCATATGCTTGCGCCACCAAGGCGGTTGTTGCTTGTAAAATGCCGCTAATCAGTAATAATAATGGCAACCAAAAACCCACGCCTAATGCAACCGATGCAAGATCTGCGGGTGAGACGCGACCAGCCATGATTGTATCAACCAATCCAAATGCAGCCTGTGCAACTTGCGTGAGTAAAATCGGTAGCATTAGTTTTAGTAAAGTTTGAGCTTCACGTGTAGATAACGGTGCAGATTTCCATAAACGGATAGGCGAGACTTTGGATAAGACTTTGGATAGTAAATTAGACAATCGAGTCGCCGTGTTATCTGGTTGCATGAAAGTCGCTATTGTAAAGCAAGTCCATCAGTAAAATGGCTGCAATCTTTTAAAATGATCAATCTTCGGGTATTTGCCGCGCTGTGACGGAGTTTCTAAATGTCTCATTTACGTGTCCATTATTTTCAGCATATTGCTCATGAAGGTCTGGGTAGTCCAGAAGCTTGGCTAAGGCAGCGGCAGGCTGTTGTGACGACAACAGAGTTTTTTGCACTTGCGCAAGGTGACTCTTATATTACGCTACCATCGTTTGAGAACGTCGACCTGCTGATTATTATGGGCGGGGGGATGAGTGTAAATGATGAGGATATTTATCCGTGGCTCATCGCTGAAAAAAAATGGATTCGTCAATTTATCGATTTAGGTAAACCTGTGGTTGGGCTTTGTTTGGGCGGGCAGTTAATTGCAAATAGCTTAGGTGCTGCTGTGACTAAAAATAATGTCAAAGAAATCGGATGGTGGGATATATATGGAAAACCTGAGCGTTCATCCCATCCAAATGCATTTCAGTTTCCTGATTCAATCGTTGCATTAAGCTGGCATGGCGATACATTTGAAATCCCTCATGGCGCGATTTGGCTTGCAGAAAATGAAGCATGTTCAAATCAGGCCTTTCAATATGGCGACCGTGTGTTGGGTTTCCAGTTTCATCCAGAAATTACACCACAGAATTTGACAATGTTTCTGTCGGATAATGGTTATGACGAGATGACACAAGGCATTCAGGCTAGTACGTATGTACAGTCACCTGAGCAAATAGGCCGCGTTTCTGTCGAACAGTTCTATCCAGCAAATCAATTGCTTGAGCGCGCACTTGATTACGTGACTCGAAAAGAATGGGCTTGTTAAAAAAACATCATTTATCTAAAAATAAAGCAGTAAATGTACTTGCTAAAAGTTTGATCAATGATTAGAATGCAACACGTTTTTCAGGCTAGCTATTGTTCTTTAGGTAACTAGCCTACAGTTGGGGCATCGTTCTCGACCTTAGTGAATTCATCGTCTTTGCTACTTTTTCTTAGGAAATAAGTCGGCGGAGATTAGTTCTTTATTTGATTTTTGGTTTGGAAGTGATGTTATGGCTAACCAAAGAATCCGTATCCGTCTGAAATCATTCGATCATCGTTTGATTGATCAGTCGGCTCAGGAAATCGTCGAGACTGCGAAGCGCACTGGTGCGCAAGTAGTAGGTCCGATTCCAATGCCTACGCGCATTGAGCGTTTTGATGTTCTGACCTCGCCTCACGTCAATAAAGACGCGCGCGATCAGTACGAGATCCGTACCCATAAGCGTCTAGTTGATATCGTTTCGCCAACCGACAAAACTGTCGATGCGCTGATGAAGTTAGACTTGGCGGCTGGCGTAGATGTACAGATCGCTTTAGGTTAATGGGAATCAAAAGACAAGCGCAGTGATGCAAATGTCTTTTGTACAACAAGAGGTTATAGGCAAATGGCTATTGGTCTAGTCGGTCGTAAATGCGGGATGACCCGTGTATTTACAGACGCTGGCATCTCCGTGCCGGTGACAGTGATTGAGGTTGATTCTAACCGTATCACTCAGATTAAAACCTTAGACACTGATGGCTATCAAGCTATTCAGGTTACTACAGGTGTGCGCCGCGAATCCCGTGTGACTTCAGCAATGAAAGGTCACTTCGCAAAAGCGGGCGTTGCTGCAGGACGTGATGTTTGGGAATTCCGTGCTAATGAAGCTGATTTGGCTGGCCGCGAAGTCGGTGGTTCAATCGGTGTTGATTTGTTTGCTGTTGGTCAAGAAATTGATGTAACAGGTCAGAGCAAAGGTAAAGGTTTCCAAGGTGGCGTTAAGCGTCACAACTTCCGTACTCAAGATGCTACACATGGTAACTCTGTGTCACATCGTGTACATGGTTCGACTGGTCAAAACCAGACTCCGGGTCGTGTATTCAAGGGTAAGAAAATGGCTGGACACATGGGCGACGAACAAGTCACTGTGCAAGGTCTTGAGGTGGTATCGATTGACCTAGAGAATTCAATTCTTGTGGTTAAAGGTGCTGTGCCTGGTTCTATCGGTGGCGACGTTATTGTTCGTCCGTCGATCAAAGCCAAGGGGAATTAAGCGTGAATCTAACGACTGTAAGTGGTGCAGCTGTTGAGCTGTCCGAAGTCGCCTTTGGTCGCGAATTTAACGAAGCCCTCGTCCATCAGGTCGTAGTGGCATACCTCGCAGGCGGACGTCAGGGCTCTAAAGCTCAGTT
>JASLHI010000022.1 GCA_030149815.1 Aquirhabdus sp.
GATCCCATCCCGAACTCAGAAGTGAAACCTCTTTGCGCCGATGGTAGTGTGGCATTCGCCATGTGAGAGTAGGGCATCCTCAGCTCATTTATTCCTAAGCCCCCCAACTTTAATTAGTTGGGGGGCTTTTATTTGGGGCTGAATTATAATAAAACAATTTTTTAGTAATTTTTTGACTGAAATTAATAATTAGAATTGAGGGAAATATGGAACAAATACAATCTACATATATACGTCAAGCGTGTATTTTTGACATTGACGCGATAGTTCCAATATTTGATGAATATCGTATATTTTATGGTAATCCTAGTGATGTTGCGTTGGCTCGTAAATTTTTTCTTGAATGATTCCAACATAATCAATCAGTGATTTTTCTCGCGTTTACAGAGAATGACACAGCTGTTGGCTTTGTTCAGCTTTATCCTAGTTTTTCTTCTGTTTCTGCTGAGCGAACATTCATTCTTAATGATCTTTTTGTTATGGCGAATGTTAGACGTTCAGGAGTTGCGGCGTTACTTTTGGATGCTACTGTGAACTATGGTAAGGCTGTTGGAGCAATTCGACTGTCGTTACCGACGGCAATAACTAATGAGGCAGCACAAGCGCTGTATTCATCTGAAGGGTGGGTGGTGGGTGCGAGATACTCAGTTTTATAATTATGCGATAGCACTATAAGCTTAGAAATTATGTAACTTCACCAATCAGATTGGTTGGTGAAGTTGTTGCATGCATTTTTACTTTGATTAAGCGACGACTTTCAAATTCTCCAGCTTCTCTAAATCACCAGATTCTTGAGCTATTACCCATTCACTGATCCATTCGGCAATTTTCTTGGATTCGTTGAGAATTGACCAGTGCCCTCCATCGAGCTCTCTGCGGTAGAGATCTTTAACCCAGTGGGTGAGATCGTCAAATAAGAACGCATTCACATAGAGGTCTTTTTTAAGAACAATCAGATGGACAGGGCAATGCGCGTATCTTTCTTTTGGCATAGTCATCTTGCTGATGAAATTTGCACGATAGAGACGTACGCCATATTGGCCGTCTTTGGTTTGTGTTGGGTTTGGATGCGGTTCACGAACCCCTTCACGAATTTCTAAATATTTCGACCATTTATTCCCCAGCCCATTTTTCCAGATGAACTCAGGCAGCACTGGCAACTGAAACATCATGATGTACCAAGAACTAAACAGTTGCTTGATTGCATTGTGTTTAGGATCGGTAGATGGGTGACGGAGTCGGCGCTGCATCCAGTGTCCAGCATGGTCAAGTGATGGGCCTGATAACGATGTATAAGATGCGATACGCCCTTTTAATCGATCGGTTGTGACGGATTCCCAGCTTTGAATGGAGCCCCAGTCATGTGCGACCAAGTGAAAGCGGCGATCAGGAATGACTGCATCCACAACAGCTTTCAAATCTTGTGAGAGAAGATCGAGGCGATAATCTGAGATTTTTTTTGGAATATCTGATTGTCCAGCGCCGCGAACATCATAGGCGATCACAAAGAATTTAGGTGCAAGTTGCTCAATGATGGGTAGCCATACGACATGAGAGTCTGGGTAGCCATGAACGAAGACGATAGGAGTGTTTTTAGGATTACCCCATGTGATGGCATGTAAATTAACGTTATTCGCACCGCGAACAAATGAACTATTTGAAGGTGTTGTCATAGTTAGAACTTGAAAATGGCTAATGTCACCAATTATCACCTGAAAATGTGAGCTTTGGATAGAGGCAAAGCTATTGTGAAAAACTCTAAGTGATGGCAATTCAATTTGTTTAATCTATGAAACTTATAGGATGAAGTCTGATTGTATTTTTATTTTAATTTTTGAGAACTGCTTAACAAGATTTTGGTTGCGAGATTTTGTTGTGCTTAGATACTACTTAAATAACAGTTGGCATCCCAGCATTAATCAGTTTAGTCTAGGGGTGCTGTTTGTTTGTCTTAAAACTTTAATAAATCTTAAGGATTGAAGATTATGAAAAAACTCATTGTTGCGGCAGTTTTGGTCGCTTCTTCATCAGCAGTGTTCGCAGATAGTGATATTGGTTGTGGACTCGGCACACAAGTTTGGCAAGGTCAGAAAGGGCTGCTTCCTAAAGTCTTTGGTGCAACAACCAACGGTACTTTTGGTAACCAAACATTCGGGATCACCTTTGGTACATTAGGTTGCCGTCAAAATGGCGTAGTCACTGCATCCGCTCGTTTGGGCGAATTCATGGGTGAAAACCAAGAAAGCCTGGCACGCGATATGTCTGTCGGTCAAGGTGAGAGCTTAAATGTGTTGGCAAATCTGATCGGTATTAAAGCTGAAGATAAAGCCACTTTCTTCAAAGCGACAAAAGATAATTTCAGCACAATTTATGCTGCAAATAATAAAACAACAGGTGATGTGCTTGCGTCATTACAAACTGTAATGGCTCAGAATTCAGCATTATCTATTTATAAACTGGCTTAAGCCATTGTTCATTCAGATTTAAGAGATGTAAGAAGCTCCGTTTGATACGGGGCTTTTTTATGAATTCGATGTTAATGCTGGATGATACATGCTGTTTTGTGCTGTGGTGTAAGCTTAAATTTATTGCTGTAATGGACTGTTATGAAGGGTATGGATACAACGCGGTTTTTGATCGGATTGATCTTTGTTCTGATTTTACCTAATGCTTATGCAGAGACGCTTTCGTCAACGAATGGCGATGTTCTTGCGTCTGCACTCGCACGTGCTAAAACATTGAATCTCGCGCATTCGCAATACTGGCAGCGTTTGATGTTTTACCGTAAAGACGGTCAAGGCGTAAAAAGTGCGGTCATGCAGTCGAGCTTTTTTCTGGCTCAAGATGGTCGAACGAATCCAGACGCGGAATTAGATGCGACGCTGCAAGGTTTATTTTCACCGAACCTAGTTCATCCAGATGAATCCACAGCGTGTTTATTTCCTGTACGCCGTGATTGGTTGGTTGAGCAATTGCAGATTAAAGAAACAGATTTACCTGCAACGCCATGTCCTGCAATGTCACAGTGGCTGAACGGTATACAGCCTAGGCATGTGATGATGGTATTCAGTTCGGATTATATGAATAGTCCATCTTCGATGTTTGGTCATACGCTGTTGCGGCTGGATCCTGATGATAATGAACAAACGCGATTGCTATCGTATGCGATTAATTATGCGGCGAATACGGATAATTCAAATAGCGCGCTGTATGCACTCAAGGGTCTGACGGGGGTGTATCCTGGTGCTTACTCGATCATGCCGTATTATGAAAAAGTCAAAGAATATAATGATTTTGAGAGTCGAGATCTCTGGGAATATCGACTTAAATTGACGCCTGATGAGAGCCTGCGGCTGACAAAACGAGTTTGGGAATTGCGTTTTGTCAGTTTTCCTTATTATTTCTTGCACTCTAATTGTTCTTATCAGTTATTGAGCTTATTAGAGATTGCGAGACCTTCATTATCATTGCAACAGCAATTTCCTGTGTATGCCATTCCGACGGATACGTTACGTGCAAGCTTACTAAATGGGGATTTATTAGATAAAGTGACGTATCGCCCTGCATTTGTCAGTCGGTTGAATGCACAGGCTGATCATGCATCACCACAAACGATTGCAGCAGCTAAAGCATTAATAGTTCACCCTGATGTAGAGGTGAAAAATCTTGAACCTCAGCAGCAAGCACGTGCACTCGAGATGGCAAGTGATTATCTCTATGAACGTTTTGTTGCGCATGAGATTAATCCTGATTTTGCGCGTCCAGCGATGCGTGATCTGCTGATTAGACGCAGCAAAATAGATGTTCCTGATCAACGTGTGATTATGCCAACACCTACAGTGGATCCATCGCAAGGTCATCCGACGAGTCGGATTGCGGTCGTGGGTGGAGAGTCGGCTGGTCGCGGTTTTGCGGATCTTGAATGGCGCCCTGCCTACCATGATTTATTAGATTCTGTCGGAGGTTATCGAAGTGGAGCTGCAATCAACTTTTTGCAGACGGGTGTCAGAATCCAAGATGATCGTTTTTCACTAGAAAAACTGACGTTAATTTCGATTGACTCGCTGAGTCCAATTACTGATTTTTTTACACCGTTGTCGTGGAATCTGGTTGTAAGCATGAGACAAGTGCCAGAAAGCAGTGGACATTTCAGCACTGACAAAACGCATGCGGTGAGTTATGTGCAAGGTGGGGATGGCTTTTCTTGGCAATTGGGCTCTGCACTCTGTTATGGCTTGGCAAGTGCTGCATTGGAAGCTGGGCGTGCATTGGACAAAGGGTGGCGTGTTGGTGCAGGACCCACTGTCGGATGCTTATGGAATTTACCGTACTTTAGCTTACAACTGCAAAATGCCACTGATTTTTGGCAAGATGATCATACTTGGCAGAATCAGTGGCAAGTTGGGGCACAGATTCCTTTACATACAGGCTCGCCAGATCATCAACAGGCGGTTAGAGTTTCTTGGCAACAAACTCAACAAGGCAGTTTGCGGTATCAGGAAGCCAGTGCGGCATGGCTATTATATTTTTAAGAAGCTTTCATTTAAGTCGTTTTTAAATATGCTTATTCAGATCGTCTATGAAGTGAGCATTTATTTCGTTATATAGTGGTCTAACTTTTTTGGTATGAAAATAATATGACGCCTACAGATCGATCTTTCCTTGGACACCCACGGGCGCTTGCATCATTGTTTGCGACAGAGCTATGGGAGCGTTTTTCCTATTATGGGATTCGTCCGCTGCTGATTTTATTTATGACTGCGACGTTGACCACAGGAGGCTACGGATTTGATCGACCTACGGCAGGCGCGATTGTTGGGATGTTTGCAGGCTCTGTCTATTTAGCGACACTTCCTGGAGGTTGGCTTGCTGACAGAGTGTTTGGACAGGCGCGTGCGATGTGGTGGGGCTGTATTCTGATTGCGCTTGGACATTTGAGTATTGCTCTATCGATGGAGTGGGGCAAGCCGCTGTTTTTTGAAGGTCTAGGCTTGATTGTTCTGGGTACAGGACTGTTTAAGACGTGTGCGTCGGTTATGGTTGGGCGATTGTATGCGCCTGATGATCCACGTCGTGATGGTGGTTATTCCATTTTCTATATGGGGATTAATCTTGGAGCTGTTGTTGCGCCGCTGTTGACGGGACTTCTATCTGAACGATTAGGTTGGGCGTGGGGATTTGGTGCAGGTGGATTAGGAATGCTGGTCGCGTTGTTGATCTATCGGTTTGCTGCGAAAGCCACGTTTGATCGACTGGCTAATGATCTACCAACAGTTTCTTCATCGGCAATTATTAAAATTTTGATCTGTTTATTGCTGGTGATTTCAGCCATTGTAGGCTTAGTATCGATGTACTCTGCAGTGGTTCTTGCGGATGGTATGACCTATTTTTTAGCGGCGACAGTGTTTATTTATATGACGTGGTTGCTGGGTTTTGGTGGGTTGACGACGGAAGAAAAAAAACGGGTATTGCTGTGTCTGATTATTTTTATTGCAGGGACGGTGTTCTGGTCTGCGAATGAGCAACAACCCACAGCATTGAACTTATTTGCCAAGGATTTTACCGATAAAAATATTGCGGGTTTTATCATTCCAATCTTATGGTTCCAGTCGATTAATCCGATTTCGATTATTGTCTTTGCGCCGATTTTCGGCGTGTTATGGCGTTATTGGCCTTCACGCGAGTTATCTGCAAGTTTAGGCAAGTTTGCGTTAGGTATGCTGATTTGCGCGGTTGCTTTTGGTTTGATGTATGTTGCGTCGAATAAAATTCTTGCGGGTCAGCATCAGGTTTCACCACTGTGGTTGATTGCGACGTATGTATTGTCTGCCATTGCCGAGTTGTGTGTGAGTCCAATTGCTTTGGCGGCGATGACACTGGTTGCACCACGGCGTTTACAAGGGCAAATGATGGGTTTGTGGTTTATGTCGTCGGCATTGGGAAATCTAATTGCAGGGATTACGGGTGGTCATGTCAATCCAGAGAATCTAGCAGATATGCCTGCATTGTTTGGGCGGACGACAATTTCATTATTGATCGTAGCAGTTGTGCTGCTGGGATTAGCGCCAGTGATGAAACGGTGGATAAGATGAGACAAACTTATGCAAAATAATGATAAGTTTGGCTGGAAAAATTACGCTATCTCAATCGTGATCATGTATGAGTGGTGTCGCATGTTGGGTTTTGTATTTATCACGCTCGACTCTTTATATATCGTCATAATGTTGTATTTTGTAACACTATACTTGTCTTATCGGGTTAAGCAAAGGTTACCTAGAATTATAGTTTTTTTTGGAGTAATTCTTGCCACACTAATTATGTTTGTTGTATTGGAAAAAAGCCGACCATACATACCTTTCTATGAAATTTCTTCAGGTTATCCAATATTTATCCAATTTATATATTTGTTTTATCCGGCAGTTTTGGGTGCTTTAACTGTTATCTTAATTTTCTTTTATCCTCTCAATAAGTTATTTCAAGAAAAAAGTCGATTTTGTGTATGGGGATTGACTGCTTTACTCTTCTTTATGATCTATATTTGTACTGGAAGAGATACATTTTGGTCTAGTGATACTCCATCATTCATCAGACTAGACTATGCAATCATGATATTTTCTCCAATATTAATTTGGTTTTTAGTCGCGCAAATCTCGAAGATACTGAATTTTCCTAAAAAGCAGATTCAAGAAATTGAATCTGCGGCTTAATAAATCAAATGAAATCAATCCAAAGGATTAATCCTTCCCAGCGCATAGCGCACACGTTCAGGCAGTCGCTTGCTCATGACAGCAATCGCATTATTCAGTGTGCCTGGCATACAGACGACTTGCCCTGAATTCACAGCTTTCCAACTTGCACTGACGACATCTGTGGCATCTGACCAAAGGATTTCTGGGATCATTTTGGCTTTTTCCGCGACATTCATCACGTCGTGAAATTCGGTGTGAGTAAAACCTGGACACAGTGCAGTGACGCGAATACCTTGACTACGGACATCCATATCTAGTGATTGGGAAAAGCTCAAGACATATTGCTTAATCGCCGAGTACATCGTGCCTTTACCCGGAGGTGCAAAAGCGGCAAGCGATGAGACATTAATGATCCGTCCCCATTGTTTTTCAGTCATATAGGGTAAAACGGCATGACAGAGTTCAGTCACAGCATTCACCATCACTTGGAGCTGCGCTTGCACAACTTGAGGAGTTTGTTGACTAAAACTTTCTTTGGGTGAATAACCGGCGTTATTGATCAAGATATCAATCGATAAGTCACGCGTCGCAATTTCATCCATGAGTTCAGCAACTGCACCGACTTCCGCTAAGTCACAGCTGATTGCTTCCATTCGCTGTGGATATTGGGTCTGAAGTTCAGCAATTAAGTCTTCCAAACGATCTAA
The DNA here is from genome assembly GCA_030149815.1 of Aquirhabdus sp. Classification (GTDB taxonomy): domain Bacteria; phylum Pseudomonadota; class Gammaproteobacteria; order Pseudomonadales; family Moraxellaceae; genus Aquirhabdus. The sequence goes on from JASLHI010000022.1 coordinate 7,397, forward strand.
ACGGCGAGCGACAAGAACGAGTTGATGTCCTTCAGCAGCCAGCTGTCTGGCAAATTCAGCACCTAATCCACTGGAAGCACCTGTAATCAGCGCTGTGTGTTGGGTTGTCATGGAAATCATCCTCGCTTGTTCGAAAGTGGCATAGCTGTTTTCATCAGAAAACATTAGAATCTCGCTCGTTGTTAGAGAGTATAGGGATAAGATGGTGGTTTTGCTGGAGCAGAATCGCGCTCTAAGACGTTAGAAAAATATTTTGTGACCTTAGCGTCACAGCTTATATACACGTAAAAGCATTACAGCGTCATTGTCTTGGCGTACACTCTACACAGTTTTTTTGCGGCTGGGCGATTTTCGCGCGGCAACAAAAATAAAAGCAGATTTGTTTCACCAATTTTTTTGCTGTTTCACTTCCTACTTCAGGAGCTCTAGGCATGATTTACTCTGGTAATGCCATTTCCGTCCAGCATGTAAGCGACGGTATCGCAGAATTCAAATTCGATTTGCAAGGTGAGTCAGTTAACAAACTGAACCGTGCAACTGTGCAAGAACTTAAAGCGGCGACCGAAGCGATTAAAGCTGACGCAAGCGTTAAAGGTCTGATCGTTACTTCAGGCAAACCAGTTTTTATCGTTGGTGCAGACATCACTGAGTTTGGCGATAACTTCGCTCAAGGTGAGGCGGGTATCGCAGAATGGTTAGATGTGTTGAATGATGTATTCAACAAATTTGAAGACCTCGATATTCCTAAAGTTGCAGCAATCAATGGCATCGCGTTTGGCGGTGGCTTTGAGGTGTGTTTAGGTTGTGAATACCGCGTTGCTTCAACAGCAGCTAAAGTTGGTCTGCCAGAAGTCAAACTTGGCTTGTTCCCAGGCTTCGGCGGTACAGTACGTTTGCCACGCGTGATCGGTATCGACAATGCGCTTGAGTGGATTGCGACTGGCGCAGAAAAACGCCCAGAAGCTGCATTAAAAGACGGTGCAGTTGATGCGGTTGTTGCGCCAGAAAAACTCAATGAAGCAGCAATTGACTTGGTCAAGCAAGCTTTGGCAGGCAAAATGGATTGGCGTGCACGTCGTCAAGAAAAATTAGTACCAGTGAAACTAAGCCCAATCGAACAAATGATGGCGTTCAACAGTGCAAAAGGCGTGATTTTGTCGAAAGCGGGTCCAAACTACCCAGCACCAAAAATCGCATTAGAGAGCATTGAACAAAACGTGAACTTGAACCGTGATGAAGCGGTTAAAGTCGAATCCAAAGGCTTTGCAAAAGCAGCAGTGACGCCACAAGCAACGGCATTGATCGGTGTATTTGGTGCAGATCAAATCGTCAAGAAAATGGCGAAAAAGTGGGAAAAGCAATCTCACCCAATCAAGCAAGCGGCTGTTCTTGGCGCAGGCATCATGGGCGGCGGTATTGCTTACCAAGCGGCAAGCAAAGGCACCCCAATCGTCATGAAAGATATTCGTGATGAAGCGTTGGCACTCGGTATGGGTGAAGCGACTAAACTACTCGCAGGTCAAGTGACCAAAGGCCGTTTGACCCCAGCAAAAATGGGTGAAACCCTGTCACGTATCCGTCCAACACTGAACTACGGTGATTTTAAAGAAGTTGATATCGTCATCGAAGCGGTTGTTGAACTTGAAAAAGTCAAAGCAGCTGTATTGTCAGAAGTTGAAACTTTGGTTCATGACAAAACCATCCTTGCTTCAAACACCTCAACGATTTCAATCACGTCTTTGGCTAAAAACCTGAAACGTCCTGAAAACTTCGTCGGTATGCACTTCTTCAATCCAGTGCACATGATGCCACTGGTTGAAGTGATTCGTGGTGAAAAATCATCAGACGAAGCGATTGCAACGACTGTTGTGTTGGCACAGAAAATGGGCAAAGTGCCTGTTGTTGTGAACGACTGCCCAGGTTTCTTGGTGAACCGCGTATTGTTCCCTTACTTCGGTGCGTTTGATTTGCTCGTCAAAGACGGTGCAGATTTCCAACAAATCGACAAAGTCATGGAAAAATTCGGCTGGCCAATGGGTCCTGCATACTTGATCGACGTGGTTGGTATCGACACTGGCGTCCATGGTGCAGACGTGATGGCGGCTGGTTTCCCGGATCGCATGAAGCCTGACTTCAAAGGTTCAATCCAAGTCATGTACGAAAACAAACGTCTGGGTCAGAAAAATGACAAAGGCTTCTATGTTTACGTTGCAGACAAGAAAGGTAAAAAAGCGAAGAAAGTTGATCCAACAACTTACGAGCTGTTGGCACCTGTTGTTACCGGCGAAAAACGCGAATTTGATGCACAAGAAATCATTGATCGTATGATGGTTGCGCTGTGTAACGAAATCGTTCGTTGCTTGGAAGACAAGATCGTGGCAACGCCAGCAGAAGCAGATATGGCGCTGATCATGGGTATCGGTTTCCCTCCATTCCGTGGTGGTGCAGCACGTTATATCGATCAAGTCGGTGTTGCAGCATACGTTGCACTCTGTGACAAATACGCTCACTTAGGCAAAGCCTATGAAGCCCCACAAATGCTGCGCGATATGGCAGCAGCTAACAAATCATTCTACGGTTAAGGAGCGAATACTATGACAACGTTAAATCCACGTGATGTGGTCATTGTTGATGGCGTGCGCTCTGCCATGGGTCGTACCAAAAATGGTATGTTCCGTAACGTTCGCGCAGACAGCTTGTCAGCAGAACTGGTACGTGCACTACTGATTCGTAACCCAGGTTTTGACCCAAATGAAGTTGAAGACCTGATCTGGGGTTGTGTAAATCAAACTCTAGAACAAGGGATGAACATTGCGCGTAACATCGGCTTACTCGCTGATTTGCCAAAAACTGTTGCAGGTCAAACTGTGAATCGTCTTTGTGGCTCGTCAATGCAAGCAATCCACACTGCTGCAGCGCAGATTGCGACTAACCAAGGTGATATTTTCATCATCGGTGGTGTAGAGCATATGGGTCACGTCGGTATGATGCATGGTATCGATTTGAACCCAGAAGCATCTAAGCACTACGCAAAAGCATCGAACATGATGGGCTTAACTGCTGAAATGCTCGGTCGTATGAATGGCATAAGCCGTGAAATGCAAGATGAGTTCGGTGTTGAATCACATCGCCGTGCATGGGCTGCAACCGAAGCAGGTCGTTTCAAAAACGAAATCATCGGTGTTGAAGGTCATGACGAAAATGGTTTCCGCGTATTGTGCGAAATCGACGAAGTGATCCGTCCAGATGCTAATCTTGAAGCATTCAAAGGCTTGCGTCCAGCGTTTGATCCACGCGGTTCAGTCACTGCAGCGACTTCATCAGCACTGTCTGATGGTGCATCTGCAATGCTTCTGATGAGTGCTGCAAAAGCGCAATCATTGGGTCTGAAGCCACGTGCAGTGATTCGCTCAATGGCCGTTGCAGGTTGTGATGCAGCGATCATGGGTTATGGTCCAGTACCAGCAACTCAGAAAGCGCTGAAACGCGCTGGCTTGTCAATGAACGACATCCAAACGGTTGAGCTGAACGAAGCGTTTGCTGCACAAGGCTTGTCAGTCATGAAAGCACTTGATTTGCTCGACAAACAAGACAAAGTGAACTTGAACGGTGGTGCGATTGCACTCGGTCACCCACTGGGCTGTTCAGGTGCGCGTATCACAACGACACTCTTGAACGTGATGGAACAGCAAGATACTCAAATCGGTCTAGCGACGATGTGTATCGGCTTGGGTCAAGGTATTGCGACCATTATTGAACGTGTTTAATTAGACGTTTGATGGATGTGTGAAAAATCCCCGCCAATTGTGCGGGGATTTTTTCTTTAGAGAATTTTATAAAAATGTAAAAAATAAAAACTTAATACAAGAAGCAAAAAGGCGCTGGTTACTCGATCACTACCCATATCTATTTTTCTATTATTTTGATAGTCAGCGAGCGCTTCTTCAATTCGAATGTTTGAAGCAATATAAAGTAAACCCGACATCAACAACAAAATATCCTTAATAATACCGTTTGCCCAAAGTAATAAAAAAATAATGAAAAATAGAATTGCTAAGAACTTTGTAGTGTGGGAGATATACAAGAAATATTGTTTCCTTCTTACCTTTATTACTAATAAGAGTTGGTAGAAGAAAAATTTTCTAGTAGACATAAAACGCATAAATTTTGAAACAAGGAGGTCATATGTTCTCTTTTTAGATGCCATAAAAGCATCAGCAGTTTCTCCTCCGATTATAAGTGCATCACTGCCTATTTCTTTGGCAGCGGCAAAAGTGCTACCTATATCAAAGCGATTAGGAAAAAGAGAAAGTAAAAAATCGTCAATACACTCAAATCTATTTGTGCTAACTGGAGATTCTCTAAAGTCGCTTGAATAATACACAATTTCAATGTGTCTTCCATCTAGTACAATATGCCTAGCATCCATACGCTCTGTTAAAAACTCATAATTATTTTTCGTATAGACTTTATATTTTTCTATTTTTTCGTATCCAAAATTCTTTTGTGCATCAATAATTAAACGTTCTAATATTCTAGTTCTTAGACCAGTCACTGATAAACTCCTAAATTTGTTTTTGTCTAAAATGGTCCACGACTATAAATCGTTTCCAGTTCTTGGTTCAACTCATCAATACGATCGTTATAGCTTTGTTTAAGACATTTTGTATTCGCCTTACATAAATGACGATTTTTGAGCCAGACGTATTGTCGATCTTGCATCGCGCTGCGACTCCCCATCGCCATCAGGTGTCCAGAAACCTCAAATAGCGTGGTCATTTTCACATCGAGTTTCTGTAATTCCACACTGCGACAAATGGCTTTTTCATCGGGTAATTGCGCTTTTGCACAATTAATGTTGTTTTCCGCATAGGTGGATGTAAATCCAGATAGAGCCAAACAGGCAATGAGAAACTTGATACAGAGAGATTTTGGCTGGTACATAGTTTGTTGTCCTTTTATGAATGACATAGCAGGAATAGTCGGGATTTTATATAATAATAGACACAATCAAGTTTAATTTGGCAATTATGAAAAAGCGCATCAAATCGCGTTTAACAGCAGGAGCGTTCGCAATGACATTCCTCTCACAAGCCGTTCATGCCGAACTTGATCCAACACTTGTCTCTAATACAGTAGACGTATTGACCGCGATTCATGCGATTGCTGATGTCGTGACGACAACCTCCAAACCCACTTCTGATTTGCTTAGTCCAACAGCCGAGCAACGCGCTGTCATTATCAATGAAATTGCACAAGGCGCGGGCTCTGACAGCGATGTCATTCAGCAGATGATTGTGAATGCACAGTCTCCAATACAGAGCGCTGTGGAGTCAGCATCCTGTGCTCAAGGAAATCGAGTTGTTCCAATAGCTGTTCCGCAATTTCCAAATAAGCCGAGCTTTATCAGTCCATCGCCGATCACACAGAATACGATTGTGAATAACTGTGCGGATACGGTGAGTGTTGATCAATGGAAGATGCCGACGCCAGAAACACTTGAGTTCACGGCAATGTTTCGACCTGTCCAATCGGAACAAGTCAATACTTGGCGATTCAAGATGAAACGACAAGTGAGTGGAAATTGGGAATTAGAATCACGAGAAAATCTGAGTTCAAGTAACTGATGAATCATAAGAAAATATTCTTTCAAAAAATAATTCATTGTATTTAAAAATTATTTTTATTGTTTTGAGTAAAAAATATACATATTTTTTCTTATAGAACTTGTTTTAAAAAATTCTCACAGGAACAGACAATAAAGGTTTATCAATTGGCAAATTATGCCATTTGGAATAACAAACCAAGCGCTTGCTTTGTATGTTGGTCATCAGCATACTCATGATTTGTCAATTTAGAATTGCCTTGCAACCTACAGGTCAGCCTCATGAGCGAATTTACTCCTTATTTCAATGAAACCCACGAACAAGTCCGTACAACGATCCGCAAATTTGTGGCTGAACATATCGCGCCTCATATTCGTGAATGGGAGGAAGCTGGAACTTTTCCTCGGGAGCTTTATCAACGTGCAGGCGAAGCGGGTATTTTGGGTCTAGGATATCCTGAACATCTAGGTGGGATTGCAGAAGGCGATGTGTTTATGAAAGTCGCAGCCAGTGAAGAGTTGATGCGATCTGGTTCAGGTGGTTTGGTTGCAAGCCTTGGTTCGCTCGATATTGCTTTACCACCGATTGTGAAGTGGGGGAGCGAAGTCATACAACAGCGTGTTGTGCCTGAGCTACTGCGTGGAGACAAGATTGCAGCATTGGCGATTACTGAGCCAAATGGTGGATCAGATGTTGCCAATATCAAGACGCGTGCGGTCAGCGATGGTGATTTTTATCGTGTATCAGGTGCAAAGACCTTTATTACGTCAGGAATTCGGGCGGATTACTACACGGTTGCGGTGCGTACAGGTGGTGAAGGTTATGGTGGCATTAGTTTGCTTCTGATGGAAAAAGGTATGCCTGGTTTTACGACGGGTCAACCGCTACAAAAAATGGGCTGGTGGGCGTCTGATACCGCAGAATTGTTTTTTGATGATGTAAAAGTGCCGAAGAGTAATTTAATTGGCGCAGAAAATGCAGGGTTCTTTGCCATTATGACGAACTTCCAGATGGAGCGTCTCAATCTGGCGGTCATGGCAAATATGACGGCACAGTTGGCGTTAGAGGAGTGTTTGCGTTATGTGCCAGAGCGCGTGGCGTTTGGTAAGCCGTTGTCGAAGATGCAGGTGATTCGCCATAAATTGGCGGATATGGCGACGCAAGTGGAAGCGAGTCGTGAGTTTAATTATCGGGTTGCAGCACGTATTCAAGCAGGAATTCCTGCGGTCAAAGAAGTATCGATGGCAAAGAACTTTGCGACGCGAACCAGTGATTTTGTGACGTATGAAGCGACCCAAATTTTTGGTGGAATGGGTTTTATGCGTGAGTCATTGGTTGAGCGTTTATATCGTGATAATCGGATTTTGTCGATTGGCGGTGGGACACATGAGATCATGAATGAAGTGATTGCCAAGCAGTTGGGGTTGTAGGCTTTCTTTTCATCATTTGAGTACAACTGTGTTTATAATGTCTGATAAAGACACGCTATATTATACATCGCAGTAGATATGCATGATGAGTACGACAGAGATGACCGCATTAGAACAACTCGAAGTTTGTGATACGAGAGCAACTCAGCTGCATTGTCTACAGTATTGGGCAAAGCGACAGCCTCATAAAACGTTTATGACGCAGCCTGTTGACGGTAAAGTTTTGCATTACACGTGGGGTGATGTTGCGGATCAAGTCCGACGTATGGCTGCATACTTGCTGACGTTAGCTCTGCCGCCGCGCAGCCAGATTGCCATTTATGGCAAGAACAGTGCGCATTGGATCATGGCTGATTTGGCGGTCTGGATGGCGGGTCATGTTTCAGTGCCCTTATATAGTACTCTGAATGTCGATAATGCAAATCACGTTCTGATGCATAGTGAAGCCAAACTATTATTTATCGGCAAATTGGATGGTCAGTCTGATAGTTGGTATCAGGTTCGGGAGATTATTCCAGACTATTTACCGTGCATTCGGTTACCGTTATCGCCAGAGTATCAGGGCGCGCCTCATTGGGATGATCTGATTCGGATGGTTGATCCGCTGGAAGATGCGGTTTTGCCAAATCCTGCGATGCTCGCGAGCATTATTTATACCTCAGGAAGTACAGGATTACCTAAAGGGATCATGCACAGTTTTGCATCGATGATGGCACCTAGTGGTGAGCTGAACTCTTTATTTTCTTTTAATGCCGATGATCGATTGCTTTCACATTTACCGCTTGCTCATGTTGCAGAACGTATTTTTGTTGAAGCGTTATCGCTTTATTATGGTTCTACGATCTTCTTTGTGGATTCAAAAGAGAGCTTTGTTCACGATATTCGTCGTGCCAGACCGACCATATTCCTTGCGGTTCCTCGCATCTGGATCAAGTTTTATTTAGATATTAATAAGCGTGTACCACGGATTGCCCAGAGTCTGATTTTTAAGCTACCAAAAATTGATCAATTCGCAAAACAGACTATGCTCGCGGAGCTTGGGCTCGATCAAGTCCGTGTTGCCTTCACTGCTTCAGCGCCCATGCCCGCCAATATCATTGCGTGGTATCGTAGCTTAGGCCTAGAGCTGAATGAAGCTTATGGTATGACTGAGGATTTTGGGTATTCGCATGGGACACGTTTAGGTGATGATCACTCTGGACGAGATGTGGGTCGACCTTATCCCGGTGTTGAATGCCGAATCGACACCAATGGTGAGATTCTGGTCAAAAGCCCTGCCATGATGTTGGGTTATTTTAAAAATGACAAACTGACGGCCGAAAGTATCACCAGTGATGGTTTCTTGCGGACAGGCGATAAAGGCATCCAAGATGCAGAGGGTCGTCTCACGATCACAGGGCGTGTAAAGGATATCTTTAAGACCTTAAAAGGTAAATATATTGCACCTTTGCCGATTGAGCGTCGGTTGGGTAGACATACTCTGCTTGCCGCAGTGTGTGTGTGCGGTGCTGGATTGACGCAACCGATTGCGCTGGTGATGCTGGCGCACGGTCGCCCAAGTCAGCTGACAGAAAGTGAGCGGCATCATGTCGAAATAGAACTGAAGGCTTTGTTGCGTGAAACTAATGCCGAATTGGAGTCTCATGAAAAATTGGATTGTTTAGTGGTCATCAATGAGCCATGGACAACCAAAAATGGGTTTTTAACGCCAACATTAAAGATAAAACGGCATATCATCGAAGCAAATTATGCTGCTTATTTAGAGAAATGGAGTCAATTGGGGCAATTAATTGTGTGGGAGTAGTTGTAGCTGCTTAGGATTAAGCGATCACGACTTCATCTGGAATACATACACGATTTCTACCACTTTCTTTTGCACGATATAACTGCATATCTGCATAGTGGATCATGTCTAAAATATCTTCATCGAGATTTGTAGAACAGTACACCCCGAAGCTGGTTGTGATGCTGATATGCTGTTCTTCTTGAATAGAAATAATTTCACGCTCAATCATGAGCCGACAGCGTTCGGCAATTTGTCTGGCGCTTTCTAAGTTTGTATTGGGTAGAACGATCAGAAACTCCTCTCCGCCATATCGACCGACTTGATCAGAGTCGCGTAGAGATGTTTTGATGCTTGCGCCAACATGGCGTAAAACTACATCACCCACTGCATGACCAAAGGTATCATTCACATTTTTGAAAAAATCGATGTCGGCCAAAATAATTGACAGAGGCTGTGATACGGTTTGTTGTGATTTTTCCTGCGCTAAATGCGCGCTGATTGCGCGACGGTTTGCCATTTCCATCAAATTGTCAGTTACGCTGAGTTGTCGATAATTTTCTTCTCTCGACTGCCAATATCTCACGATCAAGTAAGTTGCTGTAAGAAAACTAAAATAATGCGGAATCATGAGAAAGAGTGTGCAATATAAATAGAATAATCTTGCGTGTTGGTCTGGCATTGCATCAAAGATAAATAAGGGCGCATAGGGCAGAATATTTGCGACATATAAACCGCATATCGTCAGGAAAGTAATCGTGCCTAAGATGACCAATAAAATGGTGATCCGATCTTTAAATAAGATAATCGAAAATAGTGGCGCTGCCGCCATAACCATGCCCGCAATCAGCGATAGATGCCCAATCAAGTACCCCATGGACATCAGACTAATTAAATAAAAAGATGTAAAAAAGTAGGGTGTGATTCGCTGTGCAAGCCGAGATGCTTCTAATTTGTTTTTGAGCGTAAGCATGATGAGTGCAATGATGATGCACACAATTTTGAATGGAATGGCTTTTTCGATAATGTTTAGATTAATGTATGGTGATGGCCTAACCATCCAATAGATATCAAAGAATAAGTACTGACTAAATACAAATAAAATAAAATACGGAATGATCATCGATCTTTTGACAGGCGATGATTCTAGAATAGCTCCAATTTTGGGAATTAGACGATCAATGGACATATTATTCCAACTAGAAAAAGACATTTCCTAGTGATGAGTTTGTACGCAGTTGTACAAAAATAGCGCAATTCATGCTTTTTCTCAAGCAAAGTCGACCCAACGGTCATTTTCTATCGCGGATGTCTGGTCTGGTTAGTGTCCTATTTGATTGTGTTGTAAATCGGTTTCAGCTATGCTTCTGGCGCAGACAGAAGTCGATTTGGTCAACCTTGATCAAAATGCAAATACGGAACGGAATCCGCAATGAAAGAATTTTCCCAGATTTTTCGATCGAAAAATCATCTTCAGTTGTGATCTTAGTGATGGGTCGAGCCTCTTGTGTGCTTCGATATCGTTCCTCTTGTCTATTCTATTTTGAGCATGGCGAAACTGTTTAGGTTTTGCAGTGTTGTCATGCGGTGCGCTGATTTGTCATGGTGAAAATGACAGCTGTTGTTCTTACAATTAACTGATTATTTGAGGTTTCTTATGCAGAAGTTTGTGCGAAAACTAGGACTTATGTCGTTGTTGATTGGTCTAAGTGCTTCAGCGTTTGCGACAATCAATGGCTTTGATCCTTCAATCAAATTTCCTCAGCAAGACAAAGCTACGCCATTCCTTAAAGCACACTTTTATGCGAATGAAAGCGATCTGAATGATATGGCGGTGGGTCTGACCCGAGAACAAGTACGTCTGTTGGTTGGTAGTTCGCAACTACATGCCAGTATCGTGACAGCGCATAGCATGAGTTATATTTTTAAATTCAGTGAATTGGATAAGCACGAACTGGTGTGCCAGTACTTGATTCAGTTTGATGATCATCAGCTAGTCTCTGGGAGCTATTTTGATAGTCAAGCGTGTGTAGATCATCTCCATCCACCGCTTCCAGGGAGTGTTCAAGCTCAGGCGTCAGCACCAGCGGCAACTACAACGCCAGTATCGTTGCCCGAACAGCCAAAGTTAACGCTTCCGACAAATATGCTGTTTGGATTTAATCAATCGAGATTGAAGGATTTGCCTGAGTCAATGAAAGATACATTAAGAACTTTTGCTGAGCAGTTGAAATCAAATGATGCGACATTAGACAGTGTCACGGTGACAGGTTATACCGATCGGATTGGTAATGATGCATATAACGTGAAACTATCGACAGCGCGGGCTAAAACCATCAAAGATTATCTTGTTCTCCGTGGTGTGGCTGCGGACAAGATCAATGTGGAAGGCAAAGGTAGTGCGGCGCCAGTGGCGCAATGCTCGGATACCGATAAGAAAAAACTGATTGATTGTTTAGCACCGAATCGCCGGGTGGAGATTGAGTTTAAACAGAAGTAGACAGTTGTTATCGAGATGATTAAAAAACCGCCTGATATGAGGCGGTTTTTTAATAGAAGGTATTCATTGAGTAAGAATCTAATATTTTATGATGATTCTAATTCAGTGACTTCAATTTTATGGATCCTTACAGGAACGTGCTTATGAAATGGTGTCTTTGACAATGGATCGCAGTGGCTGCTTGAGGTAAGTCGATTTAACTCAGGGCCAATCGGTGCACTGCCTTTGTAACGCATGCCGTAGCCATGCGGCAGGGTGACCATTCCTTGTCGTACAGAATCATCAATTTCAATGAAGACGGGAATTTGCCCATTTTCTGATTCACAAATCGCTTGAACGCCATCGGTTAATTCAAGGCGGTTTGCGTCTTCGGGATGCATTCGCATTGCGCCATGTGGATCAACTTTCCGCCATTTTGGATCACGATAAATCTGATTGGCGTTATAACTGCGCCGTTCACCAGCCATCAGAATAAATGGATAGTCTGTTTGAGATGCTCGCTCAGATTTTAATGCTCGCAATTCCGCCAACATTTCAGGAATTTCCAGATGAATCCGTCGATCTGGGGTTTTGATCAGTGACCAGACGTCTTTCATTTCATGATGGCTAATGATCGTTCCCGCGCGGTGGTCAAGAATCGCGCGAAATAATGACGTACCTAACGTTAAGCGATTTCCCTGATGCCCTGCACGGCGAACTGCTGGGTAATGTGTCTGAGCATATTGTATGGCCAGCGGAAGGAGCGGAGCAGCTGCGGCAGCACCGTCAGGCAGTGCTTTGCCCAAGGTGCGATAAACGATCGACGCGGCATAAGGTATCCATGCTTTGTTACGCATTAATGTTGCGCCGAGTGCCCCCATATAAGCAAGGTGAGCGGAGGCTTTCGGCTCTAATCTGGCGATGCGTTCGAGTTTAGGAAAACGATCAGGAATCATCTTCATTTTTTCCAATAATCGCGTATAAATCTCAGGCTCGCTCAGAGTTTCAGCGAATGCAGGAAACAAGGCATGGCGCAAATGAAAGGCATTTTCAGGAAATTCCAGATTAAATCCAGTTGCTTCCCACTTCTCAAATTGGGACGCCGCAGGCAGCACATAATGCGCTAATCGTGCGGTTTCTGTCATGGCGACATCCACCACGACCAGCAATTCAAGTTGTTTAAATGCCCGCTCAAATGCTTCAGTATTGGCGTAGGTGAGCAGGGGATTGGCGCTATCCACAAAAATGGCACGAATACGCTTTTCACCTGCTAGTTCGATTTCATCAGGCAAAATATTTGGCGGATAAATTCCTGCAATGGGGTGCATTTTATGATATGTAGTCAGTTTCAGCGATTTACCTTTCTTGGTTTTGCGCTCATCAGTGTGACCCAGAATAGGTAAGAACATGGTGTGTAGATTGTTGCCGCCTTGCTTGCCAAAATTTCCTGTGATGAGATAAAGCAGTTTTTCGAGATAACCATTCAGCGTGGTATTTAATGTGTGCTGGATTCCCAAATCAATACGCACGCAGGCCTTGCGCGCGGTCGCAAAATCGCGCGCCACACGTTCCACATCTGCTAGTGGTACATCGGCACGTTGCACATAATCTTCAATCGGAATCGCCTTCAGCTCCTGCTCAAGTGCTGCAAATCCTGCGCAATGTTCTACTAAGAAATCACGATCGTGTAAATTGTCGCGGACAATAATCGCCAACATCGCGGACATCAGATAAGCGTCAGTGCCGGGTTTTAACTGTAAGTGAATATCGGCTTGTTTTGCAGTTTCCGAGCGACGTGGATCGATAACGACCATGGTTCGATTGGGGTCTTTTTTGATCTCACGCAGGGTATCGCGAGCATTGGGAATCCCATGTGCCTGAAACGGGTTGGTACCAATGAATAAGACATAATCGGCATGTTCAACATCTTCGGTGGTATGGCAGGTTTGATGACCAAACAATCGTCCATTGACCCAAAAATCGCCTGTTTTCTCTTGCCCAAGCGAGTTATAGGAGTAACGGCTTTTCATGGCAGCGAGAATTTGACGGCTATAAGCACCGCCTAAGTGATTGCCCTGACCACCACCACCGACAAATGCAAACGCATCGCCGCCATGTTGCTGACGTAGAGTTAGTAAACGCTGGGCGATATCATCTAACGCCTCATCCCAACTGACCCGTTGAAAACTACCATCCGCTTGACGTTTTAAAGGATGTTGGAGTCGGTCTTCGTGGTTTTGATAATGTTCTAAACGTGCGGCTTTTTGACAAATATAGCCTTTGGTCAGCGGATGGTCTTTATCGCCCCGAATGCTGGTAAATTTGCCATCCTCAATTTTCACTTCTAGGCCACAATTGCGCGAACACAGAATACATGCGGTTTTTTCAGTGGTCATGATGAGTCCCAGACGCCGTAAAGAGTGGTCTTGAGTATAATAAAATCGATTAACAATTACTCAAGTTTCACCCGCGTTGAATATGACTACTGTGTTCAACAGATTTGATCAATGATCCCCAACCCGCCTAAGTTATCCGAATTGAATCCGAACAAAAGTTCGGTATACGATGTTTTCATCGTAAATCGACCGAGTATCCCTGTGTCAGGTTCGACAAAAGTTTGATGACGCCGACAAAAGTTACGTCAAATTTCACACTGACCCATCCCTATCTCATCAATTGTTCGTCAATAAGTTAATCGATTGAAAGGAAAAATTGCTATGAATGCACCAGCAATCAAAAGCGCTATGCTCAAAACATCTAAAGCAAAATCACGAAATCAAATATCTGATTATGCGAGTAAAGAGCCAATTCCAATTCGTCATTTAGATATTGGATTCGATGGTTATAAAGTTGATGTCGAATTCTATATGAACAATCAGTTTGCGACGTTGTTCTTTGCAACGTTGTCTGTTTTCCTGACTTACGGTGAAGACCTCGTGATCGAAACTGCACGTCATCATCGTAACTTATTGACAGACCCAGTGTTGAAGCAACGCGTGACAGCATTAATTGGTCAGGAAGCCATTCACTCCAAGCTTCACAATGAATACAACGATGCCATTAAAGATGTTGATTATCCAGTGACGTTTTATCGATTCTTGGGTGAGCAATTCTTTAAGCATGTATTCCTGCGTTTCCCTCAGCCGTTGAAACTGTCCATGATGGCAGGGATTGAGCATTTTACGGCTGTTCTTGCTGAATACATGATGAAGCATGAGAAGAATTTTTATTATACGGATGATGTCAAATCTCGTGCGCTATGGATGTGGCACATGCTTGAAGAGTCAGAGCATAAAGACATTGCCTATGATGTGTATCAGGTATTGAATGGTAGTTATCCGCTCCGCATCAGTGGCTTCTTGCTGGCGTACGGAACGATTCTGGGCTTGGTTCCTTTTGCGGCGTTCCTTGTGCCTGTGTTCCGTAAACCACAAGAAATGCTGACCAAGAAATTCTGGAAAGATGCCAAGCGTGGTGTAGGACTCGTTTTTGGTCTTAAAGATGGCGTATTCGGCAGTACTCAACGTCAGATTTTTGACTATCTGCGCCGAGATTTCCATCCGAATGACCACGATACAACTGAGTATCTTGAATATTACAAGAAGAAACTCTTGTCCGAAGGTGGATCAATACACCCTTACTTCGTCAGAGAGTTCACACCTAAAGTACAGGCTGCATAAACACGATCACCATTACAGCCATCCTATCATGTGGCTGTTTCATAGAATTTTGAGGTCAATCATGGGTTTATTTGGTAAGAAAAGTAAGAAACCGAGTCAGCAAGCCTATGCTGTCGTCACAGGCGCGGGTAGTGGGATTGGTCGCAGCTTTGCGCTAGAAATTGGCAAACGTGGCGGTACAGTCGTCTGTGCAGACATCAATCTGGCAGCTGCCGAGGAAACCGTCAAACTGCTCAACCAAATCGGTGCGAAGGGTTTTGCCCTCAAATGTGATGTGGGTGATGCCGAACAAGTCAAAGCATTATCCGAACAAGCTGAACAGTTGATGCAGCATCCGACGACACTGGTGATCAACAATGCGGGTGTAGGTCTAGGCGGTAAGTTTGACGAACTGACCCTAGACGATTGGAAATGGTGTATGCACGTCAACCTGTGGGGTGTGATTCACGGTTGCCATTACTTTGTACCGAAGTTTAAACAACAAGGGTTTGGCGCGATTATTAATGTCGCATCAGCTGCGTCTTATACGGCTGCGCCAGAGATGACCGCGTATAACGTGACCAAAGCTGGCGTTCGCGCATTGTCTGAAACGTTGTCGGCTGAACTGAGAAAATTCAACATTAAAGTCAATGTGTTGTGCCCGACTTTAGTCCCAACCAATATCATCAAGAATGGTCGTATTCCAGACCGTTATTCCAAACTTGCTGATCATGCCTTGATGAACTTCGCGATGACAACCAGTGATTCGGTGGCAAAACTTACCCTAGATCGTTTGGATAAAGATGAGCTGTATACCATTCCGCAGATGGATGCCAAGCTGTTCTGGTTGATGAAACGCGCGTCGCCGAGTTTGTATACCAAATTCCTTGGTACGTCTTACAAATTTGTTAAATAACAGAATTTTATAGGTAAACGTCTATGACAGCTCAAATTAAAACCGCAAATTCTACTGAAAAGACCGCACAGAATTCTGCTCACATCTTTGATAGCTTTATTGTTGGCTCTGGTATTTCTGGGATTGCGACCGCGATTCGTTTGGATCAAGAAGGCTATACCAATTACAAGATTATTGAGAAAGCTAGCCGCGTTGGTGGTACATGGCGTGAAAACACTTATCCAGGTTGTGGCTGTGATGTGCCATCGTCTTTGTATTCATACTCGTTTGCACCTAGTGCGAAATGGAGTCATCTGTTTGCAAGACAGCCAGAAATCCTGAGCTATCTGGAAGAAGTCAGCGAAAATTTCAATGTGAAATCACGCATTGAATTTAACACCGAGCTACTGAAAGCCACTTGGGATGAAGAACGTCATCTTTGGGTCATGGATACGACTAGCGGGCAATATTTGTCACGCACCGTCGTTTTTGCGACGGGCCCAATCACAGAGGCGCAAATTCCGCGTCTGGAAGGGCTGGATACGTTTACAGGTGAAATGTTCCACTCAGCCAAATGGAATCATGACTATGATTTAACTGGCAAGCGCATTGCGGTCATTGGCACGGGTGCATCAGCGATTCAGTTTGTGCCACAGATTCAACCCTTGGCAAAAGAGTTGTATGTATTCCAACGTACTGCACCGTGGGTCGTGCCGAAACCAGATACCGATCTCGGTGATTTCAGTAAATCGATCATTGCGAAATATCCATTTATCCAGAAAGGCTGGCGTAAGGCAGTGGCGCAGTCACTCAATGCCATCAACTTCGGTTTGCGTAATCCCGCCGTGTTGAAGCCTGTCGGTGAGGTGTTCAAACAAGTCCTGAAAGCACAGGTAAAAGATCCTGAGCTGCTGAAAAACGTGACGCCAAACTTTACCATTGGCTGTAAACGTTTGTTGTTCGCGAACAACTATTATCCAGCATTACAGCAACCGAATACCACATTGATTCCACATGGTTTAGTGAAAGTCGAAGGCAATACCGTGATTGCTGCCAATGGCGAGCGTCATGAAGTCGATGTCATCATCTGGGGTACAGGTTTTGAAGTGTCGCATCCGCCGATTGGTAAGCGCGTATCGAATGTGAACGGTGAGGTCTTGGCTGATCTTTGGAAAAATACTTCACCTGAAGCTTACTTGGGTGCGAGCATTGAAAATGTACCGAATGCTTTCTTGGTATTAGGTCCAAACGTTTTGGTCTATGACTCATTTATTGGCTTGGCAGAAGCACAGCTTAATTTCATCGTTGATGGTTTGATGAAAATGAAGTTGCAGGGCATCACCAAGATGATGATCAAACCTGAAGTCATCAAGAAGCATAATGACCTCGTTCAGAAGAATATTAAAACCACCGTGTTTAATGCGGGTGGTTGTAAGAGCTATTATCTGGATCAGAACGGTCGTAACTTTGCCGCGTGGCCTTGGTCATTGGCAAAGTTGAAAGAGCGCCTTAAATCATTGGATTTGAATGATTATCAAGTGACCTATGGTTCAGATCGTCCTACGCAGGCTGTGAAAGCTAAGCAAGCGGCAAAGCAGCCAGAAACAGTGTCGTAAGAGTTGATGTGGTGAGATGCGCCCCGTAAGGTTTTTAGCCTTGCGGGGCGTTTTTATTTTTGGTGGTTTTGTGAGCAAATTTAGCGTAGGTTTTAACCCACGAGCTGCATATGCTTGATAACCTTCGTTAAACTCATATCAATATTTTTAGCGCAGCTTTAAAGTTCGATCGAATCCAAGATACAAATGTAAATTGTGGGTTGAAATCCATGCTACGTTTGCTAATTAATCCCCAACCAACACCTTGCATGTGCTTTTGAATATTTACCTAGTAGTTTCTCAATCTGTTGCCATAAAGTATTCGTTTGACCTGTCTCAGCTACCAGAGCCTCCAGTAAGCCAGTAGCTACAGCCGTTTTTAGTAGCTGATTCTCAGATATCATTGCACTTTCGATTTGCTGAAATAAAAATTCTTTACTGTCAATTTGATCGAAATGATGTGCTATAGCATGACCTAAAGCAGCAAATATAATAATTACAGGTGGAGCATCAGGTAACCAATCGTCATAAGTATCTTTCAGCTCATTTTGTAAGAGATCAGATGTCTTAATTAGTTCTTCAACAAACTGTGTGCAAGCTACTTCCATTATTTTCTTCCCAGCGCATTTTGCATATCGTGCAATACGTTTAAAGTGCCGTAGCTTGGGTTTCAACCCACGACTACTTTTGCTTATACCAATTTTCATACTCACCCAAATACTGTAATAGAGGAGCAATGTGCATTAGCATGATAGGAGGAATTTCTGTATCTTCATCTTCCCACTCTAAAGACGACATAACAAAATCTAGATCATCATATAGGCTACCGATACTATGCTCGCTAATTTCTTCAGACACTTTATATTTCTTATCTCCTAATATTTCAAAATAATAGTCTTCGGATAAGTTTAAATTTTCAACTTGGAGAGTATTGAATATGTGATCAAATATTCTATCAATTGAATGTTTTAATTTCCTAAGATCAAGGCTTTTTTCCATATCACTTCCTCCCTTCAATCAACCCCGCCCTAAACTCATTCGGCCCAACTTGAGCAATGGCTTTAAATGCACGGGTAAAATTAGCAAGGTCTGAGTAGCCTAATTCATAAGCAATCTGTGTAGCAGTCAGCTCAGGTTTTCCTAGCATTTCTATGGCTTTTTCATGACGTATCTTTTGCGAAAGTTGCCTGAATCCAACACCTTCATTTTTGAGGTATCGATCCAGCGTTCGAGCAGACAGATTCAAGAGACTTGCCAGATCGCCAAGTGTCGTGATGCCATCGCTGGATTCGCGTAGCATCATGCTGACCCAATCAACAACTTTTCCATCATTCATAAAATGACGGATTTGATCACGGCAACGATTTTCAACCATTTGCAGCGAGTAGGGATCAGCAAGTGCCAATTTATGCTGACCAATTTCGGCTGGAAGTTTCAGGCGAATTCCAGCGGTAACTTCCCATGAGAAGTGACAGCGCGCTTCTTTGAGTTCGAGATAACGGCTGATATGAGCAGGTTCTGGAATGGAAAAATAAAGATCATATCGCGGCATTTGATGTTCAAGTAAATCGCGCAAGACAAAATGAAAAGCCACTGCAATCGCTTCTAAATGAAAGACTAAAGTCTGCGAATTCATCGATACGATGGGACGTATGATGAAGTTAATCTGATGATGATCATTTTGATATTGCATGCGAAAGATCGGCATGATGAGCCGAAAATACCGAGCAACCAGCCGCATCGCCGTTTCGATATTGGGGCTCGTCATGATGCCATATCCCAAAATGGCATGTGAGGTGAGCTTAAGTGCCTTGCCGAGTTCAATCGCAAGATCACTGCGCTGTGACGCCTGCGATACTGCATCGATGATGCGCTCCACCTGCGGCAACGTCAGTAGAGCATCAGGTTTGGTCAATGCCTCGTAGTCAATATTGGCTGCTTCCAAGACCTGTTTGAAATTAATATTTTCTCGCTCTAGCACCACGCCTAGATATAAGTAATATCGTGCAGGAATTTCAGGGAGATTCACTTTCATGGTGCAAGACTTCTGCTGATGCGTCGAGTCTATTGTCTGAAAATGATAAGATGATGTCAATAAATGACAATGTGGCATTGGCTGTTTAAATCATACTCACATCACCATTTATGCGATTGGCAGAGGTTGTGATGAGTACATTCATGAAAGAGGATATTTTCGACAATCAACAAACAAATCAATATGTCGATAAAAAAAGACGGCTCTGGCTACTTGGACCATCTGTTCCAGTGATAGGGATTGCTGCGATGGCAGGTTATCAGTTCGGGCCGAAATGGACTCGCAAACTTTGTGCTGGTTTTGGGCCGATTTTGTTGCATGGTATCATTCCCGCACTGGATAAATTAATTGGCGATGACCAACAAAATCCCCCGAACTCAGCCGTGAAAGGTTTAGAAGACGATCCGTACTACGCAAAGATCGTCAAGCTTTATATTCCTCTGCAATATGCCGCCAATATTTATGGGGCTTATTTATCAAGCCGTAAAAGCACACCGCTGGCAGATCAAGTTTTGCTAGGAAGTTTGCTCGGTGTTATCAATGGCGTCGCAATCAATACGGCTCATGAACTTAGCCATAAGCAGAGCAAAGTTGATCATATTTTATCTCATTTGGCACTTGCCCCGACAGGATATAACCATTTTCGAGTCGAGCATCCTTATGGACATCATCGCCGCGTTGCGACTCCTGAAGATCCTGCATCTTCGAGAATGGGTGAATCGTTCTGGAAGTTCTTACCGAGAACAGTGATTGGCAGTTTTAAATCCGCGATCGAAATTGAGTCCAGACGCCTTAAACGCAAAAATCAGAAATTCTGGTCGATACACAATGAGTTACTACAAGGCTGGCTCATGTCGGCAGGCTTCCATGCGGGAATGATTGCCCTGTTTGGTAAACGCACGATACCGTTTTTGGCGACTCAATCGCTGTATGGCATTACATTATTTGAGATCATTAACTATGTCGAGCACTATGGTTTAAAACGCCAAAAACTGGAGAATGGTCAATATGAACGCACATTGCCAGAACACAGTTGGAATAACAACAATATCGTGACCAACCTATTCTTGTACCAGCTTCAACGTCATTCGGATCATCACGCCAATCCGACACGCAGCTTTCAGGCGTTGAGACATTTTGATGATGCGCCGCAGCTACCGAGTGGATATGGATCAATGATTCTGCCTGCACTGTTTCCAAAATGGTGGTATAGCATCATGGATCAGCGCGTGGTCGATCATTACCAAGGTGATTTGAATAAAGCCAATATGGATCTTGACGCCAAGGCACGCTTATTTAAGAAATATGACGTTAAGGAAACGACCTGATTATTAGGTTGCTTTAACGCTTGTTTTGGCTTTTTTTGCAATCAATAAGGCGTTGCTCTCTGAAATCTATGCCGAGATAGGAAGTGATATGAAAAAGTATCAGTGCGTGGTGTGTGGTTTGATTTACGATGAGGCAGAAGGTTGGCCAATGGATGGTATTGCGGCGGGGACACGCTGGGTCGATATTCCTGACAGCTGGGTCTGCCCAGATTGTGGGGTAGCTAAACTGGATTTTGAAATGGTTGAAATTTAAAGAAGATTAAAAAACTAAAGCCCTATTATGAATGATCATAGTAGGGCTTTTTTGAGGCTTCTATTTGGAATTTTTAACTATGAAATTTTATTCCACGGTCACCGATTTTGCCAAATTACGAGGCTGATCAACATCAGTACCACGCAAAACCGCCACGTGATACGACAGCAATTGCACAGGAATACTGTACACAATCGGAGCGACTAAGCCAGCGATCTTCGGAATTGGCAGCACATGGACGCGGTCTTCCGATTTGATTTCGCTATCGACATCTGCAAATACAAACAACTCGCCACCACGTGACAGCACTTCTTGCATATTGGATTTGAGCTTATCGAGCAATTCATCTTGCGCTGCCAAAACCACGATCGGCATGTCTTTATCAACCAACGCCAGCGGGCCGTGCTTCAGTTCGCCAGCTGCATAGCCTTCGGCATGAATATAAGAAATTTCTTTCAGTTTCAATGCGCCTTCGAGCGCGATTGGATATTCGATACCACGACCGAGGAACAAGGCATGACGTTTTTCGATGAATGCATGTGACATTTTTTCAATTTGGCTATCCAGCGCAAGTGTTTCACTCACTGCGATTGGCACATGCCATAGCTGAGAAATGATTTCCGCAGATTTCTCTGGGGCTAAACTACGTTGCTCATGACCTACTTTGAGGACTAACAACATCAGTGCTGCCAATTGCGTGGTAAACGCTTTGGTTGATGCCACGCCGATTTCTGGACCAGCTTGGGTTAGTAAGTGCAAATCAGTTTCACGAATCAGTGAAGATGTTTTGACGTTACACAGTGCCAAGGTTACGAGGTCATCATTCGCGCCTGCTTGTGCTTTGATATCGCGCAGTGCAGCCAAGGTATCCGCAGTTTCACCTGATTGAGAGATGCAAACGACCAACGTATTCGGCAAGACTACAGGTTCACGGTAGCGGAATTCACTGGCGATTTCGACTTGGCATGGCATTTTCAGTAGTTTTTCAAACCAATAGCGCGCGATCATGCCAGAGTGATAGCTCGTGCCACAGGCGATGATTTGAACTTGCTTGATATTTGCCAGTTTCTTGGCATTTTCACCCAAGAAATCTTCATGCAGTGCGTTGTCGGTAATGCCAACAGACAAGGTGCGGGTCAGAGCATCAGTTTGCTCATAAATTTCTTTGAGCATGTAATGCTTGTAGCCGCCTTTATCGCTTGAACTATCGCTGGCATCAATTTCGTGTGAGGCACGAACGACAGGATGACCATTTTGATAAATCTCAATAGATTCACGGGTCAGACGGACGACGTCTTTTTCTTCCAAGTAAATAAAACGGTTGGTCACTGGTAAGAGCGCCATTTGGTCCGAAGAAATGAAGTTTTCACCAATCCCTAAACCAATGACGAGTGGTGAACCAGCACGTACTGCGATCAGTTCGTCAGCATTTTCGCTATTCACTACACCCAGCGCATATGCACCGTGCAACAGTGGAATGACAGATTGAACCGCAGAGAGTAATGTTGCATGGCTTTTCATCGCGCGATGAACTAAATGTGCAACCACTTCGGTGTCGGTTTGTGAAGTAAAGATATAGCCTTCACTTTGTAATTCAGCTTTTAGAATCGCGTAATTTTCGATAATACCGTTGTGAACGACAGCAATTGTACCTGAGGTATGAGGATGAGCATTTGCAACGGACGGTACGCCATGAGTAGCCCAACGAGTATGAGCAATCCCTAGCATTCCATGCAAATGATTTGCGTTAGCCGCAGCTTCAAGGACAGCGACTTTACCCACTTGTCGTTCACGGACTATTTCACCTTGATCGATCAAGGTCAGTCCAGCAGAATCGTAGCCACGATATTCCAGACGTTTGAGTCCTTCGATCAAAATAGGTGCGACATTGCGCTCCGCGATACCACCGACAATTCCACACATATCGTTCTCATTCCTAACAAATTCCAGATTAATGCTCTGGCTTGGTTGATCTGACTTTGGTTTATTTGAATATGGGGTTAAGCTGCCCATTATTCTATGTCATCTTGATGTCATAAGTCCTATGACTTTTTGACTGGTCGTTTGTAGTTGCTAATATTTCGTTGCTGGCCACGCGCTACAGCGAGAGAGCCCGCAGGAACGTCCGTAGTCACCACTGAACCTGCGCCAACCGTCGCTTGATCACCAATACTGACCGGTGCAACCAGTGAGCTATTAGAGCCGATAAAGGCTTGTGAGCCAATCACCGTTTGGTGTTTATTTGCACCATCATAATTACAGGTAATTGTGCCAGCACCGATGTTACTGCTTGAGCCAATCAGTGCATCGCCAATATAGGATAGATGGTTGGCTTTGCTACCGTCGCCGACGCGGCTATTTTTGACTTCGACAAAGTTGCCGATATGTACGTCATCCGCAAGCACAGTACCTGGGCGTAATCGTGCAAATGGTCCGATGAACGCATTTGAACCGATGGTGACATCGTCGATGATGCTGTATGGTAGAATTTTTGTGCCACTGCTGATTTTAGCATTTTTTAAATGACAACCTGCGCCCACAGTGACGCCATCTCCCAGATAGCAATCGCCTTCAATGATGACATTGACGTCAATTTGCACATCTTGCCCAACCGATAAATGCCCGCGCAAATCAAAACGTGCAGGATCAAGCAAGGTCACCCCTGCTTTCATCAAATCAATTGCTTGGTGGCGCTGCCATTGGCGTTCTAATGCAGACAGTTGCAGGCGATCATTGACTCCTTCAACTTCAAAGGCGTAGGTCGGTTGGATACTACCGATACTGACGCCGTCTTTTGCTGCCATCGCCACGATGTCGGTTAAATAATATTCACCTTGAGCATTGTCATTGGATAAGTTCGGTAACCAACGATGCAAGAGCGCGTTATCGATGGCATAAATTCCAGTGTTGACTTCGGTAATGGCGCGTTCTTTTTCGCTGGCATCTTTCTGTTCAACGATACGCGTGATCTGATTTTTGCTATTACGGACAATCCGGCCATATCCAGTTGGGTTTTCAAGATCTAGCGTGATCATTGCTAAACCGCCATTTGCAGCATCTAAAAGACGGCGTAAGGTATCTGCACGAACGAGCGGTACGTCACCGTATAGAATGAGGCTTTTACCTG
This sequence comes from Aquirhabdus sp., assembly GCA_030149815.1. GTDB lineage: Bacteria > Pseudomonadota > Gammaproteobacteria > Pseudomonadales > Moraxellaceae > Aquirhabdus. Next base: position 31,587 of record JASLHI010000022.1, read on the forward strand.
TTTCAGGTAAGACAGGCAGCGTGACTTGCACAGCATGTCCTGTGCCTTTTTGTTCAGCTTGTTCAACCCATTCAATGGTTTGCTGTGCATGAGTTGGACAATTAAATGCAGATTTAACAATATCACCGCCATGACCGTAGACGGTAATGACGCGATCAGCTTCAATTCGAGCAGTTTGTGCCAGTACGTGGCCCAGCAAGGGTTTGCCAGCAAGCGGCTGTAATACTTTGGGTAGGCGCGAGTTCATCCGTGTCCCTTTGCCTGCTGCTAAAATAATGACACTGAGCGTCATATGGTTTTCTCCAGTGTTTTCTCAATCATTTCTGAACCAGCGGATTGCTGATCAATTCAGTTGTGGATCGTATGCTAGATTGTGCATGAACATGACTAAATCAAGAGCAAATAACCCCACATTGCGAGCGCGGCAATGAGTCCAGCTAAAATATCGTCGAACATAATACCAAAACCGCCATGCACACTGCGATCAAAATAACGAATAGGCCACGGTTTCCAGATATCAAACAGACGAAATAGTGCAAATGCGATCAAGAGATTGAATAAAGTCATACTATTTAAGATACTGAGGTGACCCAAAGCCAGCATTGGCATGAGCACCATCGATTGCCCCACAAACTCATCCCAGACGATCCGTCCATCATCATGAACACCCATCAATTGCGCTGTTCTACCGCAAACGGGAATCCCAATAATCGCGGCAATACCAATAATCCAGAGAGAAGGTTGCAGACCTAAACACATCCACAGCGGTGCAAAGAACAACACAGCAAATGATCCCGCAGTCCCAGGCGCTTTCGGTGATAAACCTGAACCTAGACCGACGCCCAGAAACCAGCACAATTGATCCAGTATATTCATATTTTTAAATGGAATTTCGGCAGTACCTGTGCTGATGTTCTTTTTCGAGGTCGGTGTGTCAGTGGATAGGTCAGTCAAAGTGCTTAAATCCTTTGAGATTTAGGTGAAAAGGTTGATTGTGGTGCAAAACAGTTAATCGTTCGGTATCTGGCATGTGTTGTACAATCTCACCAATCACAGTCAGAGACAAACCTTGCTGATCTTGCTGCCAAACTTGCTCAAGGTTAGCAAACTTCTGTGGAGAAATGGTGAAGCATAGTTCGTAGTCATCGCCACCACAGAGCGCAAGTCCTGCGCGTTGCTCAAGATCTAATGCTGTGAGCGTCTGTGATAACGGTAGTTTCTCCACATCAATTCGACCCGCAACATCGCTTGCGGTGAGAATATGCCCTAGATCTTGAGCTAAGCCGTCAGAAATATCGAGCATTGCTGACGCATAACCCCGCAGTGCGATACCGAGTGCAAGACGTGGCGTAGGGCGATCTAAGCGAGATTTTAAGGCTTGATTAAGATCTTGATCTTGTCGGTGCCTAAGCGCATACGCTGCGTCGCCAATCGTATTAGATACGACAATCAGGTCGCCAATTTGTGCACCACTACGAACGATTGCTTGCCCTGTGGGTACCCAGCCGAGTGCGGTTACCGTGAGACTCAGTGTTGCCCCACGTGTGGTATCGCCGCCAATCAAAGAGACATTGGCATCATCGCATAACGCAAAGATTCCTTGAGCCAATTGTTCCAAGAAATCGGAATCAGCTTTGGGGAGAGTTAGGGCGAGCAAAATACTATGCGCCGTCGCACCCATCGCAGCAAGATCGGAAAGATTTACTGCGACAGCTTTCCAGCCGATGGAATAAGCATCTGTTTCTATAGGAAAATGACGACCTGCAATCAGCGTATCGGTACTGATGACCAATTCGTGATGGGCAGGCGGGGCGAGGAGTGCGGCATCGTCGCCAATGCCGAGGTTTATGCCTATAGATGAATTTTGCGGTGATTTTCGTTGAAAGAACTGTTGAATCAGCGAAAACTCATCCATGGTGAATGATCAGTTTGAGTCAGTTTCGTTTGAATCAGTTTCGTTCTGATCAACTGCATCAGACTCTTTAGCTGCTTTGCGTGCAGCACGTCCAGCAGTGAACTCTTCTGGGCGTAGTTGGCGAGCGAGTTTGTCGAGGACACCATTGACATATTTATGACTATCAGTTGCACCGAAATGCTTTGCCAATTCAATGCCTTCATCAATGACGATAGCATACGGAACTTCCAAGCGATTGCGCATCTCATACACGCCGAGCAGCAGAATTGCACGCTCGACGACGTTCAATGCATCAAGCTCACGATCAATCGCAGGATCTAAAATTTCATCTAACGATTCGTTGTCAGCAATCGTTTGAGTCAACAATTCGTGGTAATAGACCACATCGGTCTTGTTCATGTGGTTTTCAGCACGAGTACGTGCCTCAATCTCATGCACAGGATTATTGGTCAAGAGCCACTCATAGATACCTTGCATGGCAAAGCGACGTGCTTTGCGCTTGGCGGCGAAGGAAGTTGGGTTTTTTATTCCCGTCGGTTGCAGTGCCATTCCCTTAAATCGCCTTCAGCAAGTTAACCATTTCAATCGCGGTCAACGCGGCATCAGCGCCTTTGTTGCCTGCTTTTGTACCCGCACGTTCAATTGATTGTTCGATGCTGTCGGTTGTCAACACGCCGAAAATCACAGGTAGGTTGTATTCCAGACCAATTACACCTAAGCCTTTTGCGCTTTCACCTGCCACAAAATCAAAATGCGGTGTACCGCCACGGATCACTGCGCCTAAAGCGATGATGGCATCATATTTGCCACTTGCTGCAAGTTTTTTGGCAACTAAAGGCAATTCCCATGCGCCAGGTGCACGAACGATGGTGACGTTTTTGTCTTCAACGCCATGACGTTTCAGGGTGTCTAACGCGCCTTCAAGTAATGCTTCGACGATAAAGCTATTGAAACGTCCAACGAGTACTGCGTATTTGCCTTCATTACCTTGGTGCAGTTGGCCTTCAATGACTTGAATGGTCATGGTGTGTTTCCTTTGATCAATTGAACAATATTTAAAAAATATGGTGTTAAGTTTAACCGTTTATGCCTTAGCCGTTGCACCATTTGGTAGAACGTAGTCAACAATTTCTAAGCCGAAGCCAGAAAGACCGTTAAATCGAATTGGCGAACTGAGTAAGCGCATTTGTTTAACACCTAGATCACGCAGAATTTGTGCCCCTACACCGATTGAACGGTAGTGCGCGGATGACACTGCTGGGGTAGGTTGATCTAGTGTATCGAGTGCCGTGCCGAAATCCACTGTTTCGCCCTGACTAATCCAGACTAGCGCACCACGCTCGCTTTCAGCAATCGCTTTCAGCGCAGCATCGACTGACCAAGCGGGCTTGCCTTTGCAATGAGCTTGAAGTAAGTCGCGTAAAGGGTTTAGACCATGAACACGAACGGTTGTCACACCTTGCTTTGGATTACCTTTAACCAATGCAATATGCGTATCCGAGCTACCGTGTTCTTTGTAACGATGTAGGGTAAATTCGCCATGTGCGGTACTAAACGGTTGCGTGCTGACGCGTTCAACGGTTTGTTCATTCAGCATACGATATTGAATCAAATCAGCAATTGTACCCATCTTAATGCCATGTTTCGCGGCAAAAATCTCAAGATCTGGGCGACGTGCCATTTCACCGTCTTCATTGATAATTTCACAAATCACCGAGGCTGGCTCTAATCCAGCAAGACGTGATAAGTCACAGCCTGCTTCGGTATGTCCTGCACGGTGGAGTACGCCACCAGGTTGCGCCATGAGCGGGAAAATATGCCCTGGTTGTACGATGTCGGCAGGTTTTGCCATCGGCGCAACGGCTGCTTGCACAGTGCGGGCACGTTCCGCTGCGGAAATACCTGTGGTGACGCCGTGAGCAGCTTCGATGGATAAAGTAAAGTTGGTGCCATGTGAGGCGCCATTGCGTTCAACCATCAGCGGTAAATTTAACTGCGCACAACGCTCACGTGAAAGAGTCAAACAGACCAATCCGCGAGCATGGGTAATCATGAAGTTAATATCTTCAGGGCGGACATGTGTTGCCGCCATCACTAAATCGCCTTCGTTTTCGCGGTCTTCATCATCCATCAAGATGACCATGCGACCCGCACGAATGTCAGCAATCAACTCTTCTACTGTATTCAGTTTGATGGAATTTGATGTCATGTAAAAGACCTTATGGCGATATGCGTCACGATGTGTGTCATGGCGAGGCTGGATATTTAAGGAGGCTATTCTAGCTGATTTTTAAGCGTTTTGATGTTTTTTGTATACCAAAACTGATGACCCCACAGATTTTTAATTCATGATGAGTATGGTCTAATTTAATATATATTATTGAATGTGCTCGATAATTATAGTTGTATCTGATGGTCATAGAACTGTTGCATAATTAGTTATAAGATGGATGCAATCCTTTACGATATGCATCTCTGAGCAATTTTTCTAATATCTAGATTTTAAACGTCAATATTGCTAATTCTGTGTGATGATCATGAATAAAAAAATATTTTTACTTTTGAGTGTTCTGGTTGGATTGCCGATCTATGCGTTTGCAGGACTTGGTGGTGCTGTTGATTCATTCAAGAACGATTCGACCCCAGCAGTGGTATTGCGCCACTCTGCGACAACTATGGCGTCAAACCCAGCGGCTATGAGCTATTCGACTCAACAAATGCACGATGATGCAGGGAATTTGATCACGGAATACGTGTCGACCAATGGCGTTGTCTTTGCGCTGACTTGGCGTGGATTATTTAAACCTGATTTGCATCAACTGCTGGGCAATTATTTTCAAACTTATCTTACTGTAGAGGGTGGCTCGTCTAGGCGTCAAGCACAGGTTGTTGATCAAGATTCCGTGGTCGTGGTGTCGGAAGGACGATTGCGTAATTTTCATGGCAAGGCCTATATCCCAGCGTTAGTTCCGAATGGCTTTTCTTTGGATGATTTGAAATGAAGCAGAAGATTGCGATATCAAAGATGAGCGTACTCCCTACAATTCTTGGTTTCACTTTGCTTGGGTTAGTTGGTTGCGGAGGTGGAGGGGGAAGTCAATCACAAACTGTTAACAATCCAACAGCAACCATACCAACGACACCAGTGCAATCAGCTCCGACTACTTCTATCGCGGCGGCGGCTAATGTTGCAAATTTGACGATAGATGCAGGTCCTGCAGCAGTAACTCCTCCGAATACCCAGCCGACTATTGCAAATCTCCTGTATGCGACAGTGACTATTTGCGTGCCAGGAACCCAAACTTGCACATCGATTGATCATGTTCTTGTGGACACAGGTTCAACAGGGTTGCGAATATTTGCTTCTGCATTGCCGTCAAATTTCACATTGCCACAACGCGTTGATATAAATAACAATCCATTAGCTGAGTGCATTCAGTTTGTTGATGGCTACAGTTGGGGACCGCTACAAACTGCTGATTTAAAGATGAGTGGAGAGACAGCAAATTCATTACCGATTCAAGTGATTGGCAGTTCGAGTTTAAGCACGGTGCCGAGTGCTTGCTCAAATACAGGAGCTCCGCGTAATACGGTACAAAGTTTTGCTGCAAATGGGATTTTGGGCGTCGGAAATGGTGCGCAAGATTGCGGGAAAGGATGTACTGCGACCAATGCGGATGGTACTGCACAGAATAATTTGTACTACAGTTGCCCGACACCACAGTCTTGTGTCGCCACCACAGTACCCCTGAATGCCCAAGTACAGAATCCGATAGTATTATTTGCTTTCGATAATAATGGTTCGTCGATTGTGTTGCCGACCGTTCCAAGCTCCGGTGCGCTATCGGTCAATGGCTATCTCATTTTTGGTATTGGAACGCAGAGTAATAATGGATTAGGGAATGCTAGTGTTTTAACAGTCGATTCACCCGCTTTTGAACTAACAACACAGTATGGTGGTGCAAGCTATACGGAGAGCTATATCGATAGTGGAACGAACTTTTATGCTGTTCCAAATTCCAATAATGCGATTACGGTCTGTAGTGGCAATGCGTCGAGCTTCTTTTGCCCAGCATCAACATTAAACTTATCTGCAACGCTAGTGGGTCGTAATGCGGTATCTTCAACAACGTCTTTTAGCATCGCAAATGCCATCAATTTGTTTAATCAGAATGCCTATAACACGGCTTTTAGTAACCTTGGTGGGCCAAGTGGTAGTGCAACGAGTCGTACGACGAATACTTTTGCGTGGGGTTCTCCATTTTTCTTTGGTAAAACAGTGTATACCGCGATTGAAGGAAAAGTGACACCGAGTAGCACACCCACGCCATATGTGGCATTCTTCTAATGTCGCTAAAATAAAGTAATTAAGGAGAGAATCAATGAACTACGGAATACGTATTTTTGCAGTGTCTGGTGTGATCGCTGTTTTGGGTTTGGGGATGATTGCGTGTACCAAGCAAGAGCCACCTAAGCCAATCGTGAGTGATGCAGGTCGTCCAGAAACACGAAGTGTCGAGGCAGCAAATGCCATTGGCTACAATGGTACTGCGATGCGCCAAAAACTCGATAAAGCCTTGGATGCTAATGACGCACAGACAAAAAAAATGGATCAAGCTGCAAATCAGTAGAAATCGAATCCTTACTGTAGCGCAACTGGTGTAGTTGTCCTACATGTGATTTATTCGGTTGGTTTTCCTAATATTTGTGCGCGTACGCGTTCAATCAACTGTGCTTGGTCGTTGCGTAAACCATTGAGACGCATTGCTTCATTGATGGTAGTGCTATCATTGCTTTCTTGAACGAGTTCCATCGCACTTAAGCTGAATTGAATGATTAGGCGAGATATGTTGCTATTGGATGCATGAATCAGCACATCATTTGTTTTAGCTTGTTGAATCAATAGATTGCATTTTATTTTTGAATCTGAGGAATCATCAGCTTCGGTGATGGCTGTACGTGTATGCAGTGCAAAGCGTTTTTCTAATCGATTACGACGATAAACAGCGTCGCTCAGAAGATTGATTAGCTGTGCCAACAATAACAAATGTCCTAACGCAGGCGCGGAGTTTTGATTAACACCGACCAATGCGCCTTCCATGCCAAATGGTGAAACAATACTGAGTTCAGTGGATTCCCCATCGTTCGGCATTTCTGCACCTAATACCCGAATCGCCTCTTCAAGCAGCTTTTGGCAGAGTGAGAAATATTTTTGTGCAATCGAAGGTGTGAGCGTCTCCAGCAGAGATTTTGGATCATCAAAAGCAACACGAAGAATCACAGGGTATGAAATAGGTGCGGCGTTTGCTACTTGAGCTTTCAACTGCAAACTCGGCTCTGGCGTAGCAGGGGTATTCGATTCATGAGTTGCTGTTGAATCCGCCTCATCAGGAGTCGTTGTATTGGCTTGGTCGGATAACGACCATGAGAGTTTAGGGCGTGCAACAACGCGATAAAATAACCATAACAACACATGAATAAAGAATGACAGCAGTAACGGCAACCACTGTAATCGAATGATTTCACCGAGACTGGCTTCTGCTAGAGTGAGTTCAACTTGCCCACTTTGTGTGCGATCTTGTAACAAAATTTGCTGAAATAACTGGCCGCTACGCGAAGGTGCGCTTCCACCTGTGGCTAATACATGTCCGTCTGCCGCCAAAATGCGCAAAGACACAACATCTGCCCGTTCACTATAGCGATTTGCCAGTAATGCCAAGGATACTGTGTCTTGTCGAGCGACACTTAATGTTGCATCTTCAGCGAGTTGGCGGATTAATAACTGACCTTGTGCATCACGTGTGGATGCTAATTGATGCACAGAACCTTCAACAATCAGAGCGGTATGTAGCGCAAAACTAATAGCGACGATGGAGGCAAATAAGCCTTGACGAGGTGCGTTCACACGAGCTCCGAAGCGTTAAAGGTAGAAATGTATTATGATTCGCCACATATTGTCACTCAAGTATGGCTTAGCGCAATGCACGAAATCATTTTAATGTCATTTTTAGGGGCTGATCAGCCGAACCAGTTTGCCAGATTAATGGCAGTCTTGGCAAAGTATGATCTGGATATTCTGGACATAGGTCAAGCGGTGATTCACGATCAACTTTCACTCGCTTTGGTCGTTGCCAGTAAGAAAGAAATCGAATCTGCATTGGCGATGAAAGAAATTTTACTGGTTTCTCATGAGCTTGGACTTGCTGTACGTTTTAAACCCATTACCACTGAACAATATGAAAATTGGGTGAAAGAAGGTGGACAAACACGTTATATCGTGACAGTTCTTGCACGTCATTTAACGCCTGAGCATCTTGCTGCGGTTGCTGCAGTCATTGCACGACATGGATTTAATATCGATCGTTTGCAGCGGTTGTCGGGTCGTTTGGGGTTGGATAAGCTTGTTGAAGCAGATTTTAATGGTCGTGCCTGTGTCGAAATGGGTGTGCGCGGTCGTCTGACTGATGCACAAAGTTTACGTGCGGAATGTTTGATGCTATCGAGTAACCTATCGATCGATATTGCGGTACAAGAAGATAATGCCTATCGCCGCAATCGTCGCTTGGTCTGTTTTGATATGGATTCAACGCTGATTGAACAAGAAGTGATTGATGAGTTAGCAATTGCTGCGGGTGTTGGTGAGCAGGTTGCTGCAATTACTGAACGTGCGATGCAGGGTGAGCTTGATTTTGGGCAAAGTTTTAAAGCGCGTGTCGCTTTGCTGCAGGGTTTAGACGCTGATGTGCTGGCGGGTATCGCTGCGAATTTACGCATTACAGAGGGTGCGGAGCGTTTAGTTTCAACACTCAAGGCGCTGGGCTACCGCACTGCAATTTTATCGGGTGGTTTTACCTATTTTGCCGAGTATTTACAGAAGAAATTAGGAATTGATGAGGTGCATGCTAATCATCTTGATATTGAAAATGGTCAGGTCACAGGTCAAGTTACGGGTCGTATCGTTGATGGTGCACGTAAAGCAGAATTACTTCGGGAGTTGGCGCAGCGTGATGGGATTAGCCTTGAGCAAGTAATAGCGGTAGGTGATGGGGCTAATGACTTACCGATGCTTTCGATTGCGGGTCTTGGTGTTGCCTTCCGTGCAAAACCTTTAGTGCGACAAAATGCAGATCAGGCGATTTCTAGTGTAGGTTTAGATGGGATCTTGTATTTGTTAGGTGTGCGAGATTATGATTTAGTTCAATAGTTTGTGGTTTATTTAATTCTTGTAGTTGTTGGTGGAGTAAGGTGATGACTTTCAAGCCATTTGCCGATGAGGCAACGTCACAAAAAGTTTCAGGATTAACTTTTGAAAATCACGTTGATCGAATTGCGATTTATGGGCAATCAGTGATCACAAGAGACCAGCAAGGTTTGGCGCAGATATCAGCACTTCAATTACAGCTTAATAACATTCTTGAGGCATTAAAGGATTCTGATTTATCTGTTCAAATTGAAAATAAACCGATTGTTATGGTTGATAATCCATTTGAATCGAATTAGCCTTGATAAGTCGTTATAAGCAAATTAGTTTTAAGTTAAATTTCATAAAGTGAGAACTGGTTTGCGCTTCGTTTCAGGTAAACTGTTGTTTGTCTGTTGATTCGATGTGTCTGTCGTAACAGTGTTGGTGTTCGTGGCACATTAAGTGTATTTTAAGTATGTAGCTAGTGCTGTTCGGGATAGAACAGTCATTATTATTATAGAAGGGTCTGTCATGAATTTTCGTGGCTCATTACGCCGTCCGATTTATGGCTTTACATTAGTGGAATTACTGGTGTCTCTAGTCATACTCGGAATTATTGCTGCTATTGCTGCTCCAGGTATTGTTCAGGCTTTGGCAAATCGGCGAATGCAGCTTGCGACTTCTGAATTGCGAACCTCGATAGCCCAAGCTCGTTTGTTGGCGATTACGTCAGGACGTAGCGTTGGTTTGATACCTGCATACTCCGCGGGATGGAATATTCCTAGAACAAGTCGTGGAACGGCTGTCACTCTTCCAAATTCTTTAGATGTAAGTGCGACTTCTTTGGCGAAAGCGCAGTTGAGTTGGTATGTCGTGACTGGTGGATCTGTTGCCAGTACTGATACAACGACTAGTGCTGGAGCTACAACGGCAACAATGGCGAATAGTACATCAAATGGTTTTCCTGTGCAGGTTTCTTTGGCGGATCAGACAATGATCAGTGTAGGTACCATCCCCACGGCAGCTATTCCAGCGGCAAACGTTGGAATTTGTTTTACTCCAACTGGCTATATTGGTAGTGTGGTTCAAGCGGGTAGTGGTTCGACGGCGACGACGAGTTGTAATTTGGTTCCCGCGCAGAATTTTACTCAAGTAAGTTTCCGTGTTTGTGATAGTGCTTTATCCGGTGAGGCTGGATACACAGTATTGGTTGGTCAATTTGGTACCGTGCAAATGGTTTCAGGTGCAACACTTGCGGCTAATGATCCGAATGATCCTGTGGGGAATGCGCCATGTCTTTAAAAGCAAATATTTCCAAACAGCGTGGCGTAGGGATGGTTGAGGTCGTAGTTGCGACTTTGATGCTTGCGATCGGTGTTTTGGGTTATTCCATATTGCAAGTTCGTGCTGTAGAAGCAACTAGTGAAGGGTTAGTGCGCTCTCAAGCTTCTCTTATATTGCGGGGGCTTGGTGACCAGATTCGTATGAATAATGCAATGGTTTCTGTTTACAACAATTGGGCTAATCTTCAAGGGAAGACGACAATTACTTACTCAGATTACCAAACAACGATGCTTGCTAATAGTGCTATAACTACGGCGCCGACCGCTACAAGTTGTCAGGGTTCGTCAACTTGTACGCTTGCTAATGTGGCTGTACAGGAGGCAAATCAGGCTGCTGCGGCTGCATTTAGTAAAGGAATCTTATTGAATTTGGTTACTTGTCCTGGTGATGTGCCAGTAAAAGATACTAGTGGTAATGTTATTTCACCAGCTCGGATGTGTTTGGTTGCAGCGTGGGGGAAATTTACACCAACGTTAGGTAGTGGTACAGCGGATTGTATGACAACTGCTGGTGCGTATAACACTTCAGCTAACACTCCGGCGACCTGCCTCGTTCAGGATGCGTATTAATATGACTAATTCAATGATTTGTATATCGCCAGTGCTTGCTCGTCAACGTGGTTTTAGTATGATTGAGCTGATGGTCTCATTAACACTTGGTTTGCTGCTGATAGGGGCTGCTTCTCAGTTGCTTTCGGGTGGTATTGTGAGCTGGCGTCTACAGCAGAATTCGGCAGATATACAAGATGGTGGTGTTTTTAGTTTTGATTATATGGCAAAGGATTTGCGCTTATTGAATTATGGCTATGTGAATAGTCTTAGTTTAACTCCTACGACAGCTTGGTCAGGAGTTGTTTTTACTGCAGATACATCTGCAACCTCAACGAATACAAATTTACCGCTCGTAAGAACGAGTACTAATGCTTCATCTTATGTTTCAGCCGGTACTTTGACATTAGGAAGTGGTGATCCAGTCAGTACAACCACCAATGAGTGGCAAGGGTTGATGAATGTCACTGCGAAAGACTCTTCAGGTGCAACAGTTAATAATAGTGATCAGATTACTATTTTATATGTTGCTCCTAATACAATGAGTAATTGTTCTGGAACAGTTGTAAATCAGGGTGATTATGTGGTTGAGCGCTACTTTTTACGTGTGGATACAACAACGCCAGCTCCTGATCCAAAAATTGCTAATTTGGCATTGGCGTGTGATGCTGGTGTTATTACTGCTGCTTCGATTGCGGCATCATCGTCAACTGTTGCGAATGGCGTAACAACGGTTGTCCCAGCAGTATTATCTGGTTTTGGTGGGGCTGGTCAAATTATTATTCCGCGTGTTGATCATCTTCATTTTTTATTGGGAGTTTATACGGCTCCAACAGCAGCTTCACCTGCTAGTGCATTTTCTTATTATACAATTAGTGGCTATAAGGCAGCTGTAGCTGCTGCTGCTGCTGCTGGTAAAACTTTGCCACGCATTGTTTCGATTCAAATTTCTGCATTGGTGCGCTCGCAGATTGCGACTGCTGGAAAGAGTGGTATTGATCCTACCAAATCCTACCAAATGTTGGATCAGACAGTGACTCCTATTGTGGCAAATAATCAGGCTAACAATCAGTTTGTTCGCAATGTATATACTACAACTATTGCTCTTCGTAATGGGTTGGGAGGTGGATCATGAGATTAAGCCAAAATGGAATATCGCAAATAACCTTAGGCTCCTCTCATGCGGGTCACTCTCAACGAGGTTCTACACTTGTTGCAGTTTTGCTTATTTTGCTCATCATTACGGTATTGGGTGCGATGGCAATGAAACAAGGGTTGGCGACTTTATCGGTCTCAACAGCATCACAAGTTCGTCAGCTTTTGGTTCAGTCAGCAGATAGTGCATTAAACCAGATTGTAAGAAATCCATTTAGTGTGATTAATTCTCAGAGTAATGTAGTTGGCTATGCGATGTTGAATCCAACAGATTCATCAGGTAATCAAATTGAGTATGTTTTTTGCTATCGTCCTCAGTCTTCTCAGGCATTTGGCGCAACGATCAATTCATCTGCGATCAAAGCTAATTCTACTTTGGATAAGCCTGATCTCGTGAATGGCAATGCTTTGGGTTTTTGTAGTTTGACTACTGATTTAGGGCGAGCAAAAGGTGCTGCTGTTACTCAAGTTTCTGTGACGTCACCACAAGATACAACGGGAATTGCGGCAACCTTTCAGCAAGGATCAAATCCAGATGTGGGCAGTACAGGAGCTGGTTTACTAAATACGAAACGTGTACGTGTGACCAGTACTTCAATGTTACCAGCTCTTTCTGCAACAGATCCTAGCGTAGTCCAAAGCACTTGCTTGGGTAGTGGAATAACTCCAAGCCGACTTGCTGATAATACCTTGCAGCTTCAACAGCAAACTTCCACTACCAGTGGAGGTATAACAACATATACCAACGTTGCACCTGAATCACTGACAGATTGTTTGGCGCGTATGGGTATGCCTGCTGATACGCAGGTGCAAGAGTATTATCAACAAATATTGCTTCAATAATGATCGTTAGAACAAAGAATTGGAGTTCTAAAATGTATATTAAATTTTTGCGTAACATCTCAATTTTTTTGACGATTTTGAGTGCGATTTTTTGTGGGTCATGGTCTTGGGCTAGTGATCTTTCTATATTTCAAAAGCCGAACCCGGCGAATATCGGTTCTACACTGACCATGCTCCTAGATACTTCAGGAAGTATGGGGGATGGAACTGGCTATAGCCTAGCTACTAATTCGGCAGCTAGCGACTATGCTTTTGGATCAACAGCAGCAACGGCATCATGTACCAAGGTAAATACTTATTCTAGTTCGACGGGTAAATGGACCTATAACAACACTTATTCAAATACTCATGATGCAGCTGCTACGAGTGGTTATTCATTAGTATTGTCTGTTCCTGCGCAAACAAATGTAAATGGTCAGTCATTGCCAGCATTTACATTAAACTATTGCCCAGCTCCTACTGCTGCAATTGGTCAGCAATGTTATCTTTCAACAACATATTTAACAACAGTTGCACCAGCGGCGACTCTGGATGCAAATGCCATAAATGGTCTAAGTAGCGTCACCAGCAACAGTACGACAAATGGTGTATCGGGTGTTGCCTCAACGAATGGCGGTATTGGAACTTATTGTTTTGATCGTATTTCACGGTTAAAACTAGGTATGATGGGCGTTTTGATCAGCAATAATAGTTTATTGCCAAACGTATGGATGGGGTTGGCACATTTTTCAACATATAAAGGAACTGGAACTAATCCAGCCTCATTCCCTCCTTCGACTGCACTTACCGTAACTACTTCTCAAGCTGATGGTTCATCGGGACAGGTACTAGTTCCTGCCGCAGCTTTGGGTTCGCCAGCAGTTTCAACAACTAATCAGCGTTATTTGCTTGCTAATGCTGTTGCTGGTTTGGTTGCTTATAACGGTACCCCGACCTCATTGGCATACGCAGAAGCAGCAGCTTATATGTTGGGTACAAATACAGGCTCGGGTTCATATAGTGGTTTTAGTTATTCGGTAGCAAGTTCAAAGAGTGGTTCGAATTATATTTCGCCAATATCAAATCCTGCTAACACTACGTCTTGTGGACAAGGTATTTATGTCTTGTCTGATGGTGAGCCGAATAGTAGTAGTTCAACGATTCCAGTGGGTGTGATGACTAGTGCATTAGGTGCTTATGGAACAGGTTTTAGTTGTCCAACGACAGGTACGTATTTGTCTGATACTGGTAGTGATGGTGGTAAAAATGATGCGGGTTGGCCATGTATAGGTTACTTCTCACAACTCTTGAACAATCCAGCAAAAAATAGTTTTAATAAACCGATTAAAACCGCATTCGTTGCGTTTGGTACAGATTTCCAGAATTTTGTACCTGGTAATACGTCAAGTTCTAGTTATTATACTGATGCGCTTAACTCATGTAGCTGGTCTTCTAAATCCAACTCTAGTGATACATGTACAGCAACGAATGCAACCAATAATACTGTATATGGTAACGGTGGGTTCTATTTTGCACAGCAGCCATCCCAAGTGACATCCAGTGTTATTGGTTTTATTAATACTTTGAGTAAGTCTCAGATTTCACCGCTTCCAGCAGGTGCTGCAACTGTTCCAGTCGATAATCTAGCACCGAATGGATTTGAGCCTTATGCATATTTGAACGCACTTGCTCCGAACCCAGCAGATCCAACTGTATTGGTGTGGAATGGAAATATTAAGAAGTTCAACATTAGCGCAAGTGGTGTAGTAACAGATACTTCTGGTACAACAACAGTATTTAATAGCAAAGGTGCTTATAATAATAGCAAAGGAACTGCTGTAGATAGTAATGGTAATACTATAACTATCCCAGTGACCAAGGAGCTTTGGAATCAGAGCAGTCCAAGTTTGGCCGATGGTGGTTTAGTTGTCCCTACGTCTTTGGTTGTTCCTCCAGCTACAGCAGCAACGTCTTATCCAGCAGCTGGTACATTTGATAAGATCCAAGTCCCGACGACTGCTAAACCTGCAGCACCTGCTATTGCTGCGACTGCATCGACACCAGCTATTCCATCGACAATTCGTCCCGTATTTACTAACGTGACGACAGGCGGAGCCGATTTAGCTGCAGGAAGTGGATTGCAGGCAGTTCCTAAAGCCAGCAGTAGTATGAGTGAGTCATATATTCGTGATCAGTTCGCGAATAGCGATGCCGTTCTCAAGTCATTGCCGTTGAATATGCAATTAATTCTTCTGAATTATCTGGGTTATAACTTGCCATTAGCGACGACTACAAGTCTCCCTGCTACGCTGACACCACCTTCAACTCCATTCAAAGTCTTGGGTGGTACAAATCACTCTACGCCTATTCAGTTGAGCTATCAAGGAACTCTGGATTCGTTTGGTAATTTAACTTCTACTCGTTCTGAATATTTATTATACGGTTCAATGGAAGGTGCTGTGCATGTGGTAGATGCTACAAATACAACAGGGGGAGGTGATGTTTTTACATTTATTCCTCGAGAAGTCTTGGTTAATCCAATTACTCAAAATGCATTGATTCCAAATACATCGAGTACGGCTACTGCACCTGCAGCTGTAGCGCCGCAAACGGCGAGTTATCTTCCAGTTCCAAGCCAAGGTGTTGATGCACCTTGGGTTGCAGATCCTCGATACTCAACTTCCCTTGGTAATGGTGCTAACGGTGCGAATACGCTAACTGCTACTCAAATGAATGTTTATGGTGGCATGCGCATGGGTGGGACTAGTTATTATGGATTAGACCTTACAACATTAACGGCACCTAAGTTATTGTTCCGTATGGGGCCAGATATGCCAGCATTTACACGGATAGGTCAGTCTTGGTCTAAACCGGTACTTGCAAGTGTGCGCTATAATGGTCAAGTAATCCGCGTTATGTTTGTCGGTGGTGGTTATGATCTGTGTTATGAAGATCCTAATTTTTATTTGGGTACGACCACAAGTGTAATATCTGGCTGTAATGGTACTAGTAAAACTGCAGCAGCAGGTAATGCTGTATATATGGTTTCTGCTAAGGCGCAAGGCTCTCTTGCTGCAGGACAGTTAATCTGGGAGGCGACTGCACCAAGTACATTATCTGGTCTACCTTCAGGTGCAGTTTCAAATACAAATTCAGCAATGGTAAATAGTGTTGTAGGTCGTGTTGCTGCAATTGATCGTGATGGGGATGGTTTGGTTGATCAAATCTATTTTGCGGATTTAGGCGGTCAATTGTTCCGTGCAGATTTTAATAATAAATCGCAACTATCTTCAGGAAATACGAATCTATTTGCTAATTTGACTTTATTAGCAAGTTTTAATAAAACATCAGCATCAGCAACGATCGCAAATGGTAATGGTCCACGGTTCTATGAAGCGCCTGTTTTAAGTTATTTTACTCAAGGTGGTAAGAACTATATGTGGGTTGGTGTTGTTTCGGGAGATCGTAGTTCGCCAATTGATGTATTACCTACGAATCAGGGCGGTGCAGGATTAACTACAGGCAGAAATGTTAACAATGTCTACGGCATTATTGACCAAGATGCTTTGTCTGCGACTTTGTTTTTACCTGCAGCGACATGGAAATCAAATGCGCTACAGACAACTAATCTTACGTTAGCTAACTTAATTAAGAATCCACAGGTAGCTGCAGCGGCTCAAACGAGTACAAATACGGTATCGCAATTATTCTTTCCAGTTTCTACGACGAATGCTGGTTGGTATCGCTCATTGTCGTCGAATTATCTGGGAAGTGATTTATGTACGACTGGCGCCAAATATTGTGGTGGTATGAAGGCTTTTGAGCCACCACTTGTTTTGGCTGGACAGCTTAATGTTACTGTTTACGATCCACAAGGTACAAATGTTGATCCACCTTCGACTTGTGCTCCTTATATTGTTGGTGAAACAGATCTTGAGACTTTTTGTTTACCTTATGGCGCATGTACATTGAGCAATGGTCAATATGATTCTACTTCAGAGGCAAAGATGGGTGCTTTATTTGCTACTGGTGCAACAGCGATTGATGCAAGTGCAGTGCAAGGGGCAGGAATTCGAGGTTTAAGTTTAGCAACCAAGCCTGTGACATCTCCTGCAAATACTTGTAATATAAGTATTTTAAGTAATACGAGTACTGCTTCAGCCAATGGTCATAATTGTGTGCAGACTTTAACCGCAACAAAATGGTATGAGAAACTTCCTAATCCAGCACGGGTGAACTGATATGCTTAGGCCATCGAAGTTCAATTCGTATGCATTTTCTTGGGCTGGTTTTACACTGCTTGAGTTAATGATCGTCTTAGTGATTGTTGCAGTCCTTATGGCAATAGCAACTCCGCTTTATATGACACAAGTGCGGGAGTCTCAACGCGGTGCTGCTCAAAGTCAAATGCTCGTGATCGCTGGTGATATTGAGCGATTTCGGGCAAGGAACTTGACCTATGCGGGATATAGTCCACAAAGTGGTTTTGCTGCATCGGGAACTATTTCGTCAGCCACAAATGCTATTATTTACTTGCCGTTAGGTAGTACATCTACAAACTACAAATACCAGGTTGCATTGTTGGATGGAAATAACCGTAGTCAGTCATTATTTAACAGTTCTACAGGCTCTAAATGGGTCATGGTAGCACAGCCTAATCAATCAAATCAGGTGTTACAAACGGCTTCTCGCTTAGTGCTGGATAGTCAGGGTGTACGTTGTATGACGAACTCTGTGATTACAGATGCGATAATGAAGACGAATATAATTAATACTGCATTGGGTGATGGTGATTTATGCACAGGAACATCTTTGGGTTGGTAAATGATTTAACTGTTCTGAGGGCAGTGAAATGAGTGAAAGGATTGTGATATCAAGACTTAGAGGCTTTACTCTGATAGAAGTGTTAATTGTAATAGTCGTGCTTTCAATCATGGCTACGATTGCTATTAATACATATCAGAGTTATACGATTCGTAGTAATCGTGCGGTAATGCAAACGCAGATGACGCAAATTGCTCAAAGTCTTGCTGGATATAAATCACTTAATAATAATTATAATACGAGTCTCGTTGCTATATATGGCGCGACTACTTATCCAACACAGAGGCCAATGTATAATCTTGCTTTGGATACGACTACTATTGCGGGCGGGTGGACGTTAACTGCTACACCGTCTCTAGGCTCGAGACAAGTTGGCAATGGAATACTTGTGTTAAATGATCAAGGTTGGACGTGTTGGAATAATCCAATTACTAATACACAGAACTCTTGTAATTCTAGTAATCTTCCGACAGCCTCTACAACATGGAGTGGGAATTAATTTAGTAAAAGGTCTATTGTATATAGAGTATACTTCTCTTTTATTCAAAAATAACGTAGAATAGCCCCCTTTTTGGACATAACTGCGGACGTGCTGCTCGTTCGGTGCGCCGTAAGTAGACGTCCTCCTGATTTTATCGTTGTTTTTATTAGTATTTTAGAGTGAGTGTCGTACATGGTCGTTATTCGTCTTGCCCGTGGTGGTGCCAAAAAGCGTCCGTTCTATCAAATCATTGTGACTGATAGCCGTAATCCACGTGATGGTCGTTTCATTGAGCGTATCGGTTTCTTTAATCCAACAGCACAAGGTCAAGCAGAAGCAGTGCGTCTGAATGCTGAACGTTATGCTTACTGGGTTGCTAACGGTGCACAACCTTCAGATCGCGTTGCTTCATTAGCTAAGCAAGCTGCTGCTGGTACTGTTGCTGCATAATTGCAACTTTGTTTTAAGACTTCTCTATAGTCTTTGGACTTAGTGTGTGAGTGCAACCCTTATGTCGTCATCAGAAATGAATAAGCCTGATAGTGTTGTTCCTGTAGATCGAATTAAGGTCGGGGAATTACGCGCTGCGTATGGTTTGCAGGGTTGGGTGTGGCTGTATTCAGATACAGATCCAATCAGTAATATCTTTGATTATAAGCCGTGGTGGGTTGAAACCCGCACTGGCTTACGTCAAATGAAAGTTAAACGTTGGCGTACCCAAGGCAAGGGTTTGGTTGTGTCTTTAGAGGGCATTCTGGATCGTAATGCTGCCGATTTATTGATGGGTGCGACGGTGTGGGTTGATCGTCAAGCTTTACCTGCTGCCCCAGAGAATGAGTATTATTGGTCTGATTTGGTTGGTTTGCAGGTTTATGCCTATGAACCAAGTGATTCTGCTGATGCGGCTGTAGCGCCAGTATTCTTGGGTAGGATCCATGAGCTGTTTGAAACAGGTGCTAACGATGTGATCGTTGTGCATCCTGCAGCTGGCAGTGTTGATCAGGCTGAACGTTTGATCCCATGGCATAAAGATATTATCCGTCACATTGATATGACAGCGCGTCGTATGGATGTAAACTGGGGTGCGGACTATTAATTAATCGTTAGTATTCGTATGCAATGCTGAAAAGTAGTTTTTGAGAATTAGGGGCGACTTATGTGGTTTGCAGTCATTACCCTATTTCCAGAAATGTTTGCTGCGGTACGTGATTTTGGCATTACGGGTCGTGCGATCAGTCGCGATCAGGTAAGCCTGACGTGTTTGAATCCGCGTGATTTCACCCATGATGCATATCGCCGAGTGGATGAGCGTCCGAGTGGTGGTGGACCAGGAATGGTGATGTTGGCGGAACCTTTGGCAGATACCATCCGTCATGCAAAAGCATTGGCAGCTGAACAGGGTTTGAGTCATGTGCCTGTGGTGTATTTGTCGCCACAAGGTCGTAAGTTGGATGAAGCAGGTGTTAAAACCTTACAACAATACGATGGCATGATTTTGCTTTGTGGTCGCTATGAAGGCATCGACGAGCGTTTAATCCAGTTGTATGTTGATCAAGAATGGTCGATAGGGGATTACGTGCTCACAGGTGGCGAGCTGCCTGCGATGGTGTTGATGGATAGTGTAATCCGCAGATTACCTGATGTGATGGGTGATAATGCGTCGGCAGAACAAGATTCTTTTGTCGCTGGTTTGCTGGATTGCCCACACTATACCAAGCCTGATACGTTTGAAGGTTTGGATGTGCCTGATGTGCTGAAAAGTGGTCATCATCTCCAGATTGAAAAATGGCGTTTTTTGCAGAGTATGGCGCGGACTGAATCAAGACGCCCTGAACTGCTCAAAGATGTCGTGCTGTCCAAACAGCAAAAAAAATGGATTGCAGAAGCGAAAAAAGATGCTGCTGCAACCGAACAGAATTTGGTGAAGTAACATTTTTTTAGTAAAAAAGCATTCCCATGATTGAAAGGGATGATTCTTCGGAATTGATTTTCAGTCGATGATGGTAAGCCATCAAGTGTGTTCGTTACTATAAAACGTGCGGACAATAACTTAACGAGTAATATGCGCCAGTGTATGAATTTTTAAAAACATACACTACAGCCTCTGTACTCAGTTGCATGATTCATATGATGAACATGTGACATATTTGGAGTATATACAATGAGTGGTAAGCACCCATTAGTTCAAATTATCGAAAATGCACAATTGAAACAAAACATTCCTGCGTTCGCGCCTGGTGATACTGTTGTTGTGCAGGTAAAAGTTAAAGAAGGTGACCGTGAGCGTACTCAGGCTTACGAAGGTATTGTTATCGCGATTAAAAATCGTGGTATCAATTCTGCATTCACTGTACGTAAAATTTCTAACGGTGTAGGCGTTGAACGTGTTTTCCAAACACATTCACCATTGATCGCTGGTATCGAAGTGAAACGTCGTGGTGCAGTACGTCGCGCTAAACTGTACTACTTGCGTGATTTGGCTGGTAAAGCTGCGCGTATCCGCGAAAAATTACCACAACGTAAAGTTGCGAAGTAATCAGTGTACTGATTCAAAAGAACGCGCCTTCGGGTGCGTTTTTTTATGTGTGAAATTTTGAAGATTTTCTGCAATCTCTTGCTAGAATTGGTGCGCCATTGAAATCGTGGCTGTATGAAAAAACATCGCATGAAAACGTTGCACGACAACAAGGTTTCATGACTTAAAAACAGGGTGTGTTAATGAAGCAGGCTTTAAATCTTCCGCAAGTGCTGTCCGACGCTCAGGCGCAGGTTCACGCAGATCTCTTGTCTGTGATTGATGTACAGGATTGGCCTGATGTTTTAAAGCAAACGGTTCGTCATGCGGTATTACAAGGTGGTAAACGCGTGCGCCCTGCGTTGGTTTACGCAACATGCCAAGCTAATGGTCAAGTGCTGAATGCCGCAGCAAGGCGTGCGGCGGTTGCGGTAGAGCTGATTCATTGCTATTCATTAGTGCATGATGACCTTCCGTGCATGGATGACGATGAGTTGCGTCGTGGACAGCCGACTGCACATGTGTTGTATGGTGAGGCGAATGCGTTACTTGCAGGTGATGTGTTGCAGTCTTTGGCGTTTGATATGCTATCAAGCCAGTATTTTGATGATGCAGATGTCGTTCTAAATGAATTGATGTTCTTACAGCAGGTACAAAGCTTATCACAAGCATCTAGCCATATGGTTAAAGGTCAAGTGATGGATCTGGCGGCTGAAACAAAGCAAGTTACAGAGGCCGAATTAGAAGCAATTCACGTGCATAAAACAGGCGCATTAATTCGTTCAGCGGTGCGTATGGGCGCCTTAGCTGCGGGCGTGTCATCTCATGGGGTCTTGGTTGATTTAGATCGATTTGCCTATGCACTTGGGCTGGCTTTTCAGGTGCAGGATGATGTGCTCGATGTGACGGCGACAACTGAGGATTTAGGTAAGCCTGCGGGTTCTGATGAAAAATTACAGAAGTCGACATATCCATCATTATTGGGTTTAGACGCGGCCAAGCAACGCGCGGTTGATTTACATCATCAGGCGTTAGCGTCATTAGCAGGATTTGATGAGCGAGCAAATGGTTTGCGTGAATTGGCGAATTTCTTGCTGGAGCGGAAGGCTTAGCTTTTCTTGTTTGTGATGAATCGTTTGAACTTCTCAAATTGGGCGGGTTTTGTTTTGTAGATTACTTCGATGGGCTCAGTGATCTACAAAACTTCAGTTTCTTTTAAACTACACCCCAAATAAACAAACTCACTAAAGTCACAAAACATAATCCTGTCAGCCACAAACTGATGGTTTTTCGTTTGCGGAGGCTGAAAAAAAGAATATAGCCTGCGCAAGATAATATCAAAATAATGACTGCGCTGATGTCGATCACCCATTTCCAAAGTGCACCCACATGTTTACCGCGATGTAGGTTTTTCAGCGTGTCGAGCGTGGATTCTGGAGTAATGGTAATGTCTGCTAGTCCAGTATCCAGTGGAATCGTAATATCCGTGTGACCTTTGGCGCCTTCTAGACGAATATCGACCTCACCATCCACAAGATCACTACTTTTAAATGCACCAATCATAGTCTGTGATTGGGTCAGTTGTCGCACTGTGTCGAGCAGCAGTGGTGCTGGGTTTTCTAGTGTTTTCGCTTGAGCTAATACGGTGAAGGGAATGGTGACTTGGATGTTGATATTTTTGGATGGTGTGGCGAACCAGTCTGGATTGTTGAGTAGTAAGCCCGTTCCTGCAAAAAAAGTTAAAGATAAAAAAGCAAATGCAGAGAGCCATGCGTGAACGTGGCGCGCATTGCGATAAAAATCAGACTTTTTGAATGTGAGTCGATGCAGAATGGCTTGTGTTGACGGTTTGTGCAACCGAGCTTCTTCTGCATGGATGGATTGTTCATTGCGTTTACGCGTCATTAAATCGCTCGATCAAAGCGGAACTTGAGGTCGCCCAGTTCATCTTTAGCAGGTAAGTTCTGCGTATTAGACTTAGGTGTGGCATCAATGTCAAAGGTTGAATAGCTGTGCCCGCCATGTTCGCGAGTTGCTTCGATGTGCAGTGTATATTTGCCTTGTGGCACACGTTGCCCTGCGTCATCTTTGCCATCCCAGCTCACGGTGTAGTGTCCAGGAGCGCGTGACGGTTGTGCGATCGTATCAAGGTTATCCATCATACGCCCGTAGCGCTTCCACCAAATATAGTTGGAATCCATCCATTTGGCTTGAGGAGCAAAGATATGAAGCGTACGCACTAGTTTACGGCTGGCATCTGTTACCCAGATAACGACATAAGGTGCGTGATAGTTTGAGGATGTAGGCTTGGGAATGTCGTAATCTAGGATGGCGTTGTAACCTGCGGGCCATGTCGTAGATGCTGTAGCTGTTGAACTAGCAACGGTACGGATTGTGCCGTAATTTTGTTCTGTTGCAACCAGATCATTCCAGCCTGCTGAGCTGTAGCTTTCGCCATTGGTGAATGTGACTTTTGCTTCGGTCTTTTCAAGTTGAGCAATCAATGCCATCCCTTCCGCTGGTGTCATGGCGGTTAGTGCTGTTGCAAGTGCATCGGCATCTGCAGCGTATGGTGCAACGACGATACTTTGTTCAACATGATTGAGTGCTTGACCTGATTGTGGGGAAATCAGATGTGAGTTAGTTGTTGTTTCGCGGATAATATCACGCGCGCCTTGGCCACTGAAGGCGACCGCGGCGGCTTGCTTTAAGTGGAGTGCTTGTGTTGGGATAATATTATCCGCACGCTGTCCTGCATCACGTAAACCGATTTTCCAGCCTGATGCGCGAGGTGCTTGTCCCCAGACTTTGAGATCACCACCAATATCAACCATAAGTCCAGAGAGTTCTGGCACGGCTTGACGTGCAGCGGTGATCGCACGGTCAATGATGTAACCTTTTGCTAAAGCATCTGTGGCAAATTGAACCGTCTGGGGGCGAGTGACGCTTAAAGTGGTTGCATCTAAAACGACTTGAGCATGATGAATATGCTGGGCTAATTGCTCTTTTGATGAGTTTTGTTCAGTCGATTCCTTGGTATTTTGATGAGATTCAATCAATCGTCCCATACGACCGCTGAACGCACCGCAAGTCTGGTCACGCCATGTTTCGCATGCTTGAAGGACAGCGAATAGATCTTGGGAGACGACCAATGATTTCCCGTCATTTTTAGTCTGATTCAACACGCTGATTTCACTATCATCACGATACGTGCTGAGTATACGATCCAAGCGATTGATTTCTGCGATTGCAGCTAGAAAAGCCTGTTGAGTCTGAGTAGGCGTGGTTCCGATAGCGAGCATGTCGAGCGATGTACCGAGCACATGATCTTGGTGGAACTTGTCTTGATAATAGCTGCCTTGATGTTGATCAAGTGATTGTTGTATGACAGTTTGTTCTGCTGTGGATTGTGCTGTGGTAATACTTGGAATGAATGCCAAAACGCTCAAACTACCGATCGCTAGTAAGTGAGTCACTAGTGGACGTAAAGCAAATTTAGGTGTAGTTGTCGAGATAAACATGAGCGCATATTCCAATAAGCATAGTAACGACATTGCATATTATTTATTTTAAGCTGCTGGGATGTGACAGAGGACTTAAAATAAACAATTTTTATTTGAGAATAATATGGCAATTGAGATCTATTATCAACTACTGATTGTGTTACTCACTTTCTAAATGCTGGATTCCAAAAGTGTGCATCCATCCTAATCGTTCTTGGTTTGTTATCGATATCCCATAGACCCTGTGAAACGCCTTAAATATCCCTATAATCTATCCTTGGTCAAAATGCTAATTGTATTTTTACGTCACTCCTAATTATTGAGCGAGTCTTTTAATGCGTTTATACGGTCCTTCGTTGGTTAAATGTGGCTTCGGTTTAGGTTTGAGCTTGGCAATGATCAGTTGTACTTCGACACCTGTTCCATCTGTGCCTGCAGTTCAAGCGCGTCAACCAATTATTGCTCTTGCTCTCGGTGGCGGTGGTGCAAAAGGTTTTGCACATGTGGGGGTGATTAAAGTTCTTGAGTCGCATGGCATTCATCCGCAAATTATTACAGGAACGAGCGCTGGGAGTTTTGTGGGGAGCTTATATGCGAGCGGTATGACGTCGTATCAGCTACAAGAAACAGCAACAGCATTACAAGAGTCTGATATTCGAGATATTACGCTGAGTAGTCAGGGTTTTATCGTGGGTCAGAAACTACAAGACTATGTAAATCGGCAAGTGCGCAACAAACTGATCGAACAGATGCCGATACGATTTGCTGCCGTGGCAACACAGCTTGAGACAGGACAAAAAACGATATTTACGAGAGGAAATACTGGGCAGGCCGTGCGAGCATCTTGCAGTATTCCTAATATCTTTGTTCCTGCGCTGATTGCAGGAAAAAAATACGTGGATGGGGGGTTAGTGAGTCCGATTCCTGTGATTGCGGCAAAGCAAATGGGTGCTGATGTGGTGATTGCTGTGGATATTTCGGCGCGTCCGAAACCAGGTCAATCGACCAATGTGTTCGGTGTGCTGGATCAAACCTTGAATATCATGGGGCAACAGGGCATTGATAAAGAACTTGCTCAAGCTAATGTCGTGATTACGCCAAATGTAGGCAGTGTCGGTGTATTGGACCTAAATAGTCGTCAGCAGAGTATTCTCGAAGGTGAGCGCGCAGCACAGGCACAATTGGCGACGATTGATCGTGCAATTGCCGCGTTTAAAGCATCACCTGCTGCCAAACAAGCACCAGCCAAACCGCTGATTTAAGTATTTCTACGGCGTTTTTGGACACAATATTGTGAGGCTACTGTGCAAAAAAGGGCGTAAAATGTTGATCAGGCGAGGATGCTTACTGATCAACATGGGTGCACAGTAATGAAAAATTTTAAAGTGACTCAAGGGATAAAAATTACTTCAATGCCATTAGTTTTGGCTTGTATTGCTGGGCTTGCAGGCTGTGGTGGCGGTGGTGGAACGAGTACCACGACCACGACTACAACAACGGTTTCTTCGCCGACACCCACGACACCTGTTACAACGCCAACAGCATGCAGCTTGACCGCTCAAGCAGGCGGTATTGCCTCTGGTGCTTTGGCTCAGTTGAATCATTATCGTAGCGCCGCATTTCTTGGCGCATCACTTTCACCAGCGTTGTTACTAAATTCTGATACTAATCTGGTCACAGCAGCAGGAAATCATGCTAATTACCTGAGCTTATTGGTATCGTCTTCTGCAAATGTCGATCCTCGGACACATGATGAGGTGTCGACGAATCCCTGTTTTACGGGTACAACCGTCAGTGCGCGGATTGCGGCGACGGGAGATGCAGATACTGTAGTTGGAGAGGATTTTTCAGAAACATCTTTTGCGACATCTGTTGTAAGTAATGACGCGACATTAGCAGCAAATGCGGGAGCATCGATTGTCGATGGTCTGTTCAATGCGGTTTATCATCGGATGAGCTTGCTTTCAAACTTCACTAATGCAGGCGTCGCATGGCAGACAAGTACGAATTCTAACCTTCCTCCGACGATCTTAACGATTGATCTCAGCCAACATCAGGTCAATACCTATAGTAACTTCATTACTTATCCGTATAGCGGTCAAACAGGCGTGCTTATAGATTGGTTTGTGGATGAAAATCCTTGTCCACTTGGCTGTAGTAATACGGGAGCACTTGCAGGCTTTCCGATCACCATTCAAACGGATGGACGTGCGTTGGTGATTAGTAGTTTTACGGTGACCAGTTCAGGCGGTAGCGTATCAGGGAGTGTTCTAACAGGGACTGCGGGTACTTATTCTGCGGATGCTAATTTGGCAACCGAGCATGATCGCGCAGCTTTTGTGCCGACAGCGCCATTGTCACCCAATACCACTTATACTGTGACGGTCGTCGGAACATCGGGTGCGGCAGCATTTACGAAAGTATGGACTTTTACAACCTTACCGATCACAGCCGTGCACTTAACAAGTAGTGCTTCGACTGTTGCTGTCGGTGGAACTTTTGATGTGACATTCTCTGGTGGATCACAAAATTACAACTCAACAAGCCCACTCAGTTGGTCTTCTTTAAATGGATCGGGTTCTACAGCGATTTCATTGTCTTACGTTCAACTTGCTTCAAATAGTTATCGGTTTACCTACAACGGCAATTGCACGCTAAGTACCGGATGTCCTGTGACATTTACAGGGACGGACAGTCAAGGCAATACAGGAACCACTCTGGTAACTGTATCTCCGTAAGTATTTGCTTTGATGTGTTAAAAAAAGCTGGGCTCGTGATCACGATCCAGCTTTTTTATTATCCATACTAAAAACGTTTTTCTACAGTGAGGAGAGCAGTCGGAGCAGTTTGGGTTTGGCGGCTTTGGAAGAATGCACCATTGGTATTATCCAATGTCGTATCTTGGTTTTGTGCCAATATGTTGCGTACGGCAAATGTCACAGCCCAGCCTTGGGTGAATCGTTTCGTGGTGCTAATTGAGATATTGGTTCGCGCATTGAGACGACTGACATAAGGCTGACCTTGAACTGGGCTGGTATAGGCTGGCGTATAGCCAAGGTTGATATTGGTGAGCCAGCGCCAAGGCTTGTATTGATAGGAGATGCCCACACTTGAGGTATAGGGTGCAACGCCAGGTGCATGTTGATCAGGTTGATTATCATCTTCAAGCAATACGTGTATTGTTGAGATCTGTCCATTCAGCATGAGTTTGTGGTCTTTACCAACAGGAATGTTCCAGCGCCCATCCAATTCAATACCTCTTGCAACGGCATTGCCAGCATTTTCGGGCAATTGGACGTAGCGACCATTACTTTGTAGTTGTGTGGCATTGATAATGTAATCATTAATGTTGCGGTAATATCCAGTTAGATTGAAACCGCCGTCAGGTGTATTTAACGCTAAGGTACTTTCGACCGAATGAATTTTTTGGGCTCGTAAGTTTGGGTTGCCGCTACTATCTGGATTACTTAAGGTTCCACCATCCGCGCCTGTTGCTAACGTGACGATAGGGGAAAGTTGCTGTGGCTGTGGGCTTTGCATGTTTTGCGTGTAGCCTGCTTGCCAAGACCATGCTTTATCAAATTGATAGCGATAGAAAACAGCTGGATTTAACGATTGTTGTTGGTAGTCAACTAAGCCACTACGATCAGTCCACTCTTGACGTAAACCTGCGGTAATGATTTGGTGTTCCGTCATCTTCCAGTTTTCTTCGCCATAGATTGCGTAGTTATTTTCTTGAATAGCTGCCACTTGGCTACTATTTATCGTTGCCCAAGAGTTTTGGAAACCGTATTTTATTTCTTGATCAGTAAAGTCTTTAATGATGCCATCGAAGCCAGCCGAGTAAGTGTTGCGCCCATCATTCACTTGACGAACACTGGTTGGGAAGTAGTTGGTCTCGGTTTCGTCTTGCCATTGCCCAGATAGCCTGAATGTTTGTTTATCAACACCGGGTGTACGCTCTAGGCGTAGCGCGACGCGTGTATTATTGCCATTGGTTTGGGTTTGATCGGTGTTCGTGATGCTGGTATTGGCTTGCTGGCTATACATGAAATCTGTGAAGATCTTCGTGATGTCATCCAGTTTGTAGGTCAGACGATTAGAAATCATTTGAAAGCTACTGTCGCTTGAGCTGTTCTGTACGTTTGTGTTTAGACCAGTTGGTGTGGCATTAATCAGTGTTGTTTGCGCATCACCGCTATTACGGTTGTAGACTGCAGAAGTGCTGTAACTCAGCGCACCTTCTTTACCATCCAGTTGTAGATTGAGATCACGTTTATTATTGCCCAGCGTATCATCGCCATATTGGCCATATGCAGCTTTAGCAACGCCGCTAATTGGGCTAGTTGATGATTGTCCATCTTTTAAAATGATATTAATCACACCACCTACAGCACCAGAGGCCTGAGTGACGCTAGCCTGTCTAGTGACTTCAATGCGATCAATCATATCGACGGTCAGCGTATCAACCAATGATGTTCCATTCCGTTTTCCGCCTTGTACGGCTTCCCCATTGATTTGAATGACGGGTGGGATTGAAAGACCTCGAAATGAAGCTTTGCTTGGCCCACCACCGCCCATTTGGATTCCTGCGGCACGGCGTAATGCATCGGTGACTGAGATATCACCATAGTTAATCATTTCAGCTTGCGTAATGATCGTTTTACGAATCGCACTGATTTCGGTTGGATCTTCGCCATTTTCTTTTGCCGTGACTCGGATAGTTGGCAAGACTTGGAGGTTGTTTGTTGGAGACGATAGATCTGAGTTGCTGCCGTCAAATGTATTTGTTGGATTCTGTGCATCGTTTGATGTTGTCGTATCGACTTCAGCGTGCGCTATATTGTTAATACTAAAAGGGAGTATGCTAATCAGAACTAAACGTTGAAACCTAAGCATTGTGTGCTTTCCCTAAGAACGACAAAATTATTAAATATGAGAGAAATTTAGAGCCAAAAAATGCACTCAGTGTGAATAAAAAAAGGAGATATTAAGCAGATTTGGTTTTAGATCGGTATTGATATCAGAGTGATCTGGTCATTTGAAGGCCGCCTTGGTTGCAGTTGAGAGTGGTTATCATTTATAATGCCGTTCTATTGATCTTGCTGTCAAATAAATCGCATAGAAATGGTGTTTGAGTGATACTGCGATAGCTGAACAGTGATATTTTGTTGATTGTGATTTAGAGGCTTGAGTATGTCTTCAGCGATGTTAAGCGCAGAAATCAATAAAATAGGGACAGCGCGCATGAGGTCAACGGAATCTGACATTCGTACTAAACGCCTTGCGGTGATTTTGGGCGTGGTTCTGCTTGCGCATGGACTTGCTCTATTTGCTCTAATTCATATCCGATCTGCACCTCCGCTTGTTCCATCTGTAAAGACTATTGCTGTGCATCTGGTCTCACTGACACCAGATCAGCCGAAACCTCTACCCCCAAAACCGATTGAGAAACCTAAAGTAGTTCCTATCGTCAAAGAACAACCGAAACCCAAGCCTTTACCTGTTTTGGCTGCACCCAAAGCCGCAGTGATACCTGCCGCTGTGCAGCAGGTTGATAAGCCTGCTGAAAAACCTACTCAACCTCAGCCAGCCGTTATGCCACCAACACAAGCGACTTCTGCACCGCAGAAAGCCGAACCCACTCCACCGAAAGTAGTGCAGGGTGTGGCGTATCTTGTGCCGCCAGATGTGGTTTATCCCGATTCAGCGCGTCAATCGGGCGATACAGGGACAACTATTGTTCGAGCATTGATTAACATCAATGGAACGGTTGATGATGCTAAAGTACAAAAAACTTCTGGTAGTCCGATTTTAGATCGAGCCGCAGTACAGGCTGTCAAAAAAGCACGTTTCAAACCTTATCGTGAAAATGGTGCGGCGCAGGCTGTCTATACGTTAATTCCGATCGCATTCTCTTTGGATGATTAAGTATTTTGATCATGGAAGTCTGATTTTTTCTTGACCAATGTGCTGTCTATGAATGATTAATTTTTTGATTTATTTAAATGTATTAAAGGTAAAAATATGAATTTTTCTGATTTTTGGGCACATGCTGATTTATTAAGTCGATCCCTGTCAGTCGTGCTGCTTATCATGTCGATTGCGACGTGGACGATTTTAATTGTCCGTGTTTTGGCAACGCGTCAGGCGCATGTGATTGCCGCGAATGAGCTAGAACAAGCGGTTGAAAAAGCGTCTGCTCAAAGCGAAGGTTTATCTTTAGAACATTGTAAAGATGTGGTTGAACAAGTGTTGCTTCAACAGTTGGCACGTACGCGTAGCAATGTTGAGCGTGGTGTTTCTGTGCTGGGCTCTATCGCGTCAATTTCACCATTTGTGGGACTCTTTGGTACGGTCTGGGGTATCTTTCATGCGCTTGCTGCAATTGGTCAAACAGGGCAGGCTGGTCTAGCTCAAGTGGCAGGACCAGTTGGTGAGGCACTTATTATGACTGGTATGGGCTTGGCTGTTGCGATTCCTGCTGTTCTTGCATACAACGCGTGTGTACGACTGAACAAGATTTTATTAAACAAACTCCATGATCAGGCTCATAGTTTATTAGTTGTCCAGTTACTATCCAAAAAAGATGCTGCATCAACACGATCAAGCAAATCATTAGCTGGAGGTCTGTGATGGGCTTTCATCTGGGCGATGATGAACAAGAAGGCATGAGCGAAATCAATCTGATTCCTTTGATTGATATCATGCTGGTGTTGATGATTATCTTTTTAGTCACGGCGACGATCGTTAATCCTGCGGTGAAGCTGAATTTGCCAAAAGCAGATGCTCAGGTCATTCAAGATCCACCTGAGGTCGTGACATTGAGTATTGATGCACAAGGTGTGGTTCACTGGAATCAGGATGTGGTGACGCTAAGCGAGCTTGCCCAGCGTATGAATACTGCTGCGCATCAAGCCACTAAACCTTCGTTGCATATTCGCACAGATCGTGAAGCAAAATACGATACATTGGCGCAGGTTCTTGCTCGTGCAAGCCAAGCGGGCTTAACTGACCTCGCGTTTGTTAGTGATCCAGCGCATTAAGTGTATTTTATTAGACGTATTAACGGCGAATCAAAAATGGAATCGCCGTTAATATACTTCCAATCAGCACCAGCAGGACTGTGCTGTTGGAGATAAGGTAGGGGTAAATCATCAGCAAAATTCCGCAAACAAAGGGAATATTGGCTTTTTGTTTCTTGCCGTAAATAAAAAAACCGAGCCCGATACTGCTGAATAGTACGCCCCAGAGTAATGTTGCGACGGTCATGTTCGACGTTCCTTAGTCTTTGTTGATCAAAACTTTAAGCAACGTCATCCGCAAAATATTTCTTCAGCTTAGATAATTTTGGCGGAATCATAAAGCTGCAATAGCCTTGGTTCGGATTTTTTGCATAATAATCTTGGTGATAATCTTCCGCAGGATAAAATATAGGCGCAGGTGAAACTTCCGTGACGGCTTGCACACCTTCGGCTTTCAATGCGTCGATCTTTGTAATCGCTGTTTGTTTTTGACTATCATTCAAATAAAAAATCACAGAACGATATTGTGTGCCCATGTCGTTGCCTTGACGATTCAGCGTGGTTGGATCGTGGGTGGCAAAGAAAATATCTAAAATGCGTTCAAAAGAAATCAAAGTAGGATCGAAATCAATGGCGATCACTTCGGCATGGCCTGTTACGCCGCTACAGATTTGCTCATACGTTGGGTTTGGGCGTGCGCCACCCGCATAACCACTGGTTACGGTTTTGACGCCACGAACAGCACGGAAAACAGATTCAGTACACCAGAAGCAGCCACCGCCTAGGATGGCGCGTTCGAGTGAAGTTTCAGGATACGCTTGATTGGTCACGATCTTCTCCTTAAATGGCAGGAAAGTCAGGGATTATTTGCTTTTCTGATAGGTGATGAACTGGAACTTTACACCTGTTTTTTCATCAACTTGTTCACTTTCTGTATTTAATTTTATCCATCCTGCAGGAATTTGGGGATAGTGTGCTGTACCTGCGACATCGAGCTCGACATGTGTCACTTCCAGTCGGTCTGCGATGGGCAAGGTCAGCGTAAATAATTCACCGCCACCAATCACATAAATCGACGACTGACCGCGTGTAACTGCATCTGTACTTGCGCCCTGAATCAACTCATCCAGTGTCTGTACGACATGTACGCCGTCATGTGACCAATCGTTTTGACGGGTTAGAACCCAGTGACTACGATTGGGTAGTAAACGTCCTAATGAGTCAAATGTCTTGCGACCCATAAGGATGACGCCGCCTTGGGTAATACGCTTAAAATGCTGCAAATCGGCAGGTAAATGCCATGGTAACTGGTTATCTACACCAATGCAGTTTTTTTGATCCATGGCGACGACATGGACGATTTCGATGGCATTTGCAGTCATGTGTATCCTTACAAGTTTTTTTGAGGTCTCCCCCTTGAAGGTGGAGATTTAGAGGGGGATGGTTTTAAATAGAAAATCAAAAGCAACCCCCATCCCAGCCTTCCCCCTGATGGGGAAGGAGACAAAAATTACTTAAACCGCCACAGGCGCCTTGATCGCAGGGTGATGCTGATAGTTTTCTAACTCTAAATCGGCATATTCAAATGCAAACAGATCTGTAACTGCTGGGTTGATTTTCAATATTGGCAGTGGCAATGGCTCACGGCTGAGTTGCAGTGTCGCTTGCTCAAAATGATTGCTGTACAAATGGCTATCGCCGCCTGTCCAGACAAATTCACCAACTTCCAATCCTGTGACTTGAGCGATGAGATGCGTCAGCAGAGCATAACTGGCGATATTAAATGGTACACCCAAGAAAATATCAGCACTGCGCTGATAGAGCTGACAAGAGAGTTTGCCATTAGCAACGTAAAACTGAAACATGGTATGACACGGTGGTAATGCGACTTGCCCTGCTTCAGGAGGATTCCAACCTGATACGATTAGGCGACGTGAATCAGGGTTGGTTTTGATTTCATTGATCAACCATGAAATCTGATCAAAACCATCCTTTTGGTAAGCGCCATCAGGATTTTTGGTTGCGCCAAAGTTACGCCATTGATGACCATACACAGGTCCTAGATCATTTTCCTGACGACCAAAACGCGCACATTGTTCCGCAGTTGCCCATTCATCCCAGATGGTTACGCCGTTGTTTTTGAGATAATTGACATTGGTATCGCCTTTGAGGAACCAAAGGAGTTCGACCGCAACCGATTTAAAGTGCACACGCTTGGTGGTGAGAATTGGAAAACCTTTTTGCAAATCAAAACGCATTTGATAACCAAACACTGAGCGCGTACCTGTACCTGTACGGTCGGTTTTTTCTACACCATGCGTTAAAACATGGCGAAGCAGGTCTAGGTAGGTGTTCATGCGTTGCCCTCTTGCGTGTTCTTTTTGCTACCCCAATCATAAATGCCACGATGGTAGGCATACCACAACATCCATAAGCCAATCGCGAGCATTGGTACGGTCAATAACTGCCCTTTGCTCATCCAGCCAAACCATAAGTGCTGGTCAAAATCAGGTTCACGGAAAAACTCGATGCCGAATCGTGCCGCACCATAGCCTAACAAAAATAGTGCTGAAATCGCCATGCGTGGGCGTGGTTTTGATGAGAACCACCACAATAACAAAAACAGAGCTAAACCTTCAAATGTCGCTTCATAAAGTTGTGAAGGATGACGTAAAACATCACCACCAGTTGGGAATTTCATTGCCAGAGCGAAGGTTTGATCAACAACTGGACGTCCCCAGAGTTCATCATTGATAAAGTTACCGATACGACCAAACATGAGTCCTGTTGGTACACAAGGGGCAATGAAATCAAGCGTCTGGAATGCAGTCTTGCCATGCTTCCGCGCAAAAAAGACCATCGCCAGCATCACGCCAATAAAGCCACCATGAAAGCTCATGCCGCCTTGCCAGACTTTAAAGAGAGATAGTGGATTGCTGAATAATGTATCTGATTGATAAAACAACATGTAGCCAATTCGACCACCGAGAATTACGCCTAGCGCACCATAGAATACAAGGTCAGAAACGTATTCTTCTGTCCAGCCACGTTCTGTTTGGCGAGTACGAAACAGTGCGAGCCCATAAGCAGTAGCGAATGCAAGCAAATACATCACACCATACCAATGGATTTTCAGCGGGCCTACGGCCAGTGCAATAGGGTCGATCTGAGGGTAGGTCAGCATAGACAGCTCGTTGTATCTCAATCAAAGTGGTGGCATTCTATCTTATTATTGTTGCTTTTGAGCCAAATTCGATCATGTGCATTGTTGTATTAGCGTGGCAGGCCGTGCCGAATAGACCGCTTATTTTGTTGGGTAATCGGGATGAGTTTTATCATCGAGAGGCTGCGCCACTGGCCATTTGGCCTCAAAGTTCAATTATTGCGGGGCGCGATCTACAGTCAGGTGGCACTTGGCTCGGAATCACGCCATCAGGGCGTTGGGCGATCATTACCAATTTTCGTCGAAAAGAAAATCCACCTGAAAATGCGATTACACGCGGTGCGTTGGTCGCTGATTATTTGAATGGTGATCGCGAGCCTTTGGCTTATTTGCAATCGGTGAATCCAGCGCAGTATGCGGGGTTTAATTTGATTGTGGGCACGCTGACCGATGCTGCTATTTTGGGGAATCGTGGCACACCATCGCAAACACTCAGTCAAGGTATTCATATGCTCAGTAATGCCTTGCTTGATACGGAGTGGCCGAAAACGAAGCGGTTGTTGCAGGGTTTTCGTGCATTGGATTTAACAGCGAATGACGATTTTTTAGTCACTAGCGGTTTTAACCTGCTGAATGATGAAACCAAAGCCGACATCGCTGATTTGCCGAATACAGGGATTGGGACTGAGATGGAAGAAGTCTTGTCATCGATTCGGATTGATAGTCCGATTTACGGCACGCGTGTTTCTAGTGTATTGGTGTTCGGTGATCAGGGGTATACGTTTGCGGAAAAAACGTGGAGACCTGTTGAGGATGGGGTGGTGAGGTTTGAAGGGGAATATGAATAAGATTTAGGGTGCGCATTGCGCACAAAATTATATGAGTCAAATTGATCTGGTGCGTGATACGCACCCTATGAACTACTGAATTTATTGCGTTTAGGCTTTTATTTTCTAACGTTAGGGTTGAGGCCGCGCCGAAGGCGTCGGCCTTACGACTTGTTATGAGCTAGGCATTACTTTTAATTGCCACCGTATGGCTCAACAAGAAGGGTTTTCTGGTTAATGATCAGTTTATCTTTTTTATAATCACCACGAAGCTCTACTATCTCAAATTCTAGCTTATCAAGGCTAATGCATTTCTTGTAATCAAGAATTGCTGTTTCATCATCTATATATCCAATAATGCGATTCTTGCTGTCATGAATTTTCATGGATTCGGAAATAAAATGATCACCAATAATCCCACTCGGATCAGTTATTTTTTTAATGTAGACCATTATTTTTCTCCAATGGGTTTGCTGTGCTGGAGCCTGAATGGCTCATAATGCCTGAGTTAACGGGTGACCATGCGAAGCATGGACGTCCTTGTTGAACATACAGAAATAATTTTATGGTAGGCTCTAACTCTATTTATCCGTAACGATATATCCTGCATAGAATCAAAAGACAAACCTAGTATGTCAGAATCAGAAAACTATAAAAAATTATAAGCTTAGTAAAAGAACGTTGCCGATATAGACATTTTAGCCTACGCACAGAGCTGGTTGGATTAAACGACACCCTCGTGAAAATAGGGGCTGCAAGTCACAGCATTTTTATCCTATTTGGGCAACGAACAAGGCGTTTTAAAAACATTAGCAAGCCCTATCCGCTGGAGCTTATCGTCAACCATACATGATGATTTGTATTAACAGTTTTTATCCATCATCGCTGTTCTAAATTGCGCCATCGCCATACCTCGATGACTGATCTTGTTTTTCTCAGATTTCTCCAGTTCGGCGCTGGTTTTACCTAACTCTGGCAACCAGAACAACGGATCATAGCCAAATCCGCCTTCCCCGCGAATCTCCTCCAGAATCTCACCATGCCAGATCCCTTGGCAAATCAGAGGTAATGGATCTTCAGCATGACGAGCCATCGCCAAGACGCAAACAAACATCGCTGGAATTGGCTGTCCATTGCGCAAAGGTTTGAGTTTTTCAAGCAAGGTTTGATTGTTCAGCGCATCATTGCCATGTTCACCGCCAAAGCGTGCAGAATAAATCCCTGGTGCCCCGCCCAAAATCGGTACACACAAGCCGGAATCATCGGCGAGTGCTGCTTTACCAGATTCTCTTGCTGCGTGACGTGCTTTGATGAGGGCATTTTCAATAAAACTTAAGCCATCTTCGATCGCATCTGTAATCCCGAGTTGTCCTTGTGCAATCACTTGAATCGGTAATGCTGCGGATTCGAAGAGCGTAGAAAACTCTTTGATTTTGCCTTGATTATTACTAGCGAGAATGAGGGTGTTATCGAGGAGAGAAAGCATGAGAAGATCGTTTAAAAAGTTGAATGATGAATTGTAATAGTCAGAACGGCGAAAGGCGAGTATGAAGTTTTCAGCAATAAAAAAGCCCGAACTGGTCGGACTTTTGATTTACAGCAAATATTTACT
Organism: Aquirhabdus sp.; assembly: GCA_030149815.1. Lineage (GTDB taxonomy): Bacteria > Pseudomonadota > Gammaproteobacteria > Pseudomonadales > Moraxellaceae > Aquirhabdus. The sequence continues at coordinate 68,504 of JASLHI010000022.1, forward strand.
GACCGCTTGTACCATCATCAGTTTGAATCCAGCGATCTGCGCGGTTCTTGGCATCTTGAATATCTTGCGGGGATAAGTTTGCTGCCAAAGTGCGAATTTTGCCCTGAGCTTTATCTTTGATACGCTGATCAAGCATGCCATCGCGCGCTGATAAATCGTACCATTGATACGCATTTGCGAGATTTTGGCTGTGTTCTTCGATTAATGCCAAGTTATAGCTTGCACGATTGTCGCCTTGTTTAGCAGCTTTACCGAACCAATATTTGGCTTGATTCATATCAGCAGCGACACCTTTGCCTTCAGCGTACATTTGACCAACATTTAATTGTGCTGGTGCAGCACCTTGTTGAGCCGCTTTTAAATACCAGTTAAAAGCTTGAGCTAAATCTTGTGGCACACCTTGACCATATTTATAGTGGCTTGCCAAGAAGAATTGCGCACGAACATTGCCAGCTTGAGCGGCCGTCTGTAAATCAGAAACAGACATGCTTGCATAGTTGGTGCTTTCAGAAGCAGTTTCAGGCACGAGTGATTTTAATTCCGCTAGTGCAGGAATGCTGGCCGTCAAACCTAGTGATAATATTAAAGCGGTCAGTGTGTATTTCATGCGCGGCTCACTCGATAAATCGCAATTTCCCCGAAAAAATTGGGAAAATGCTTCATAAAAAAATTACCTTGCTGGTCGCCGTCGACAGCAAGTCTATTAATAATTTTAATCCCATTTGCGTGGCAAAGGGACTCAAAATCACGAAACGTACACAAATGAATATTGGGAGTGTCGTACCACATATACGGTAATGCCTCAGAAACAGGCATTCTTCCTCGAAATCCGAGATAGCTACGCGTTTTCCAATGGGCAAAATTAGGAAAAGTGATAATTGCTTCACGCCCAACGCGAACCATGTCCAATAGCATTTGGTCTGGTGCTTTAATCGCTTGCAAGGCTTGTGCCATAACAACGGCATCAAAGCTTTGATCGGCAAAACGGCCTAATCCTTCATTTAAATCCTGTTGGATGATGTTTAGTCCACGTCCAATCGCAGTTGTGATTTTATCTTCATCAATTTCAAGACCATAGCAATCTATACCGAGTTTTCTTGCCATGTGTGCCAATAATTCACCATCGCCACAACCGAGATCTAGTACACGAGATCCTGGTTTGATCCAGCGTTCTGCGAGTTGTTGATCCAATCTCATGATGTTTGTTCCTGCGCTGGTTTTTTGCTCGGTTTTGGTGCGATTTTTGCGGTTTCCGTGTCAGAATTTGTCATATTCTGACTGTGATGGGAACTTTCTGCTTTACCTAGGAAGCCGCGTAAGGTGTCAACATAGCGAGGAATAGGGAATAAGAACGAATCATGACCTTGTGGTGCATCAACTTCGATATAACTCACGGGTTGTTGGTTCGTAATGAGGGCATCGACGAGCTCGCGTGAACGGCTCGGTGCAAACCGCCAGTCGGTTGTAAATGAGACGACCAGGAAGCGGCAAGTTGCTGGTGCCAGCGCTTTGTTTAAATCACTATTGTGATCGCGCGAGGGATCAAAGTAATCTAAAGCCTTGGTCATGATCAGATACGTGTTTGCATCAAAATTACGGCTAAATTGCTCGCCTTGATAGCGTAAATAGCTTTCAACTTGAAATTCAACATCATAGCCGTGCATGAAATCGCCAGATTTGAGGTCGCGACCGAATTTCTGTTTCATCGCATCTTCGGATAAATAGGTAATGTGACCCACCATCCGCGCCAAAATCAGTCCACGTTTTGGAAATGTTTTTTGTTCTAAGTAACGACCATTGTGGAAATCAGGATCAGAGAGAATGGACTGACGTGCAACTTCATTGAACGCAATGTTTTGTGCAGAAAGTTTGGGTGTGCTGGCAATAATCGCACAGTTCTTTAAACGATGTGGATAATCAACAGCCCATTGTAGAGCTTGCATGCCACCTAAAGAACCGCCGACTACTGCATGCCACACTTGAATTCCGAGTCGATCTGCCAATAGCGCCTGAACATTAACCCAGTCACGGACTGTGACTAATGGAAAATCAGGACCGTAGGGTTTGTTGTCGTTTTCTGGATTTGGACAAGTTGGGCCTGTAGAGCCGTTGCAGCCACCGATATTATTCAGCGCAACAACATAGAATTGATTGGTATCGATCGCTTTGTTTGGGCCAATACAGCTATCCCACCAGCCTGCTTTGCTTTCGCCAGGATAATATCCAGCGGCATGATGGTGGCCTGATAGGGCGTGACAAATCAAAATTGCGTTGGATGCATCTTCATTGAGTTGACCATAAGTTTCAACCATCAGGTCAAAGCGCGGTAGTGTTCGCCCAGTCTCTAATAACAGAGGTTGTTCAAAAGACTCTCGGCGAGGCGCGACAATGCCTACAGAGTCCAGAGACAATGATTTGCCATTGTTAGGGTCTGTATGATGAGCTGCGTTTGCGCCAGTTGCTGTGCTGGCGGTATCCAGTTCTTGAGTCGTATTTAGGGTCGATACCACGAGATTACTTTCCAAAACTACATCCAATCTTCCAGTGTACGGTTCGATGTTGCGCTAAACAAGAGTTTCGTGAATTTAGATGATTGATGTTGCCCAATTATTAAACAAATTATCCAACATAAAAGTTGAGTTAAATAGTAACTATCGATGCGCCATGAGTGGCATCGCAGTTCGTCTTGCTTGCAGCGCAGCTGTATCATAATCTGCGATGATCAAAGTAGGCATTTCACTATGATTTTCTGCCAATATTTCACCCCATCCATCGCTAATGGCGCTATGTCCCCATGTTTGTCGTGATCCGTGCCAACCGCCTTGCCCTGCACCAATCACAACGCATTGCGAATCTATGGCTCGTGCACGGAGTAGAAGTTGCCAATGTGCTTTGCCTGTGAGGTGCGTAAATGCAGACGGTGCGGTTAAAATTTCTGCACCTTGCTGGCGTAGCGTGATTGCTTGTTCTGGAAAACGGAGGTCATAGCAGACCATTAAACCAAGTCGTCCAAAAGGTGTATTGGCCGTGATGATTTGATCACCCGCTTCAAAAGTTGCGGATTCTTGATATTGACCAATCCCATCTTGGACTGAGACATCAAATAAATGGATTTTGTCGTAGCGTGCAACCGTTTTGCCACTGGGATCGAGTAGTAGCGATGCGGAGCGGACGCGTTGATCTGGAATCACTTGTCCATTGGGACGGTAGGGGCAAGGCACAGATCCTACGACAATCCAGATATTTAAGGCACGTGCCCACTGTGCGACGGTTGCGATGATATCATCAAATTGTGTGGCTGTTTTTCGCTGTTGTCCTGGTGCAAAACAGGCAAAGTTTTCTGGAAGTACCGCGAGCTGGCAACCCGCTTGCGCAGCTTGAGTGATGAGTTCAAGTGCATGTGTCAGATTCAGGCCAATCTGATCTTGTGAATTCATTTGAATGGCAGCGAGACGAGGTAGAGTCATGTTGATGCTCATGGAATTGGATATCGAGAGAATCTTTAGAGTATGACGATTTATGTTGGGAGGTGCACCAAAGCGCTGAATCATAAATCGTCTAGACGTTTTTTGGTTTTTTATTTATAAAATAAGGGTTTGAGAAGATTAATGACGTTGGGCGCAGGAGAGAAAGCTGTGTTTAGATTGTTGTTGTAATTGATTTTGGCGATGTTCTTGTTCGAGTTGGCGAACCAGAGGTTGAAACATAGCTTTGTTATTTTCGTTGAGATTCATCAGGGTTTGATGTGCTTCAAGCACGGTTTCCAGCATGGCATGTGCTTCAGGTTGTTCTTCGGGAAGTGTCAGAGTACAAGCTGATGCAGTTTTGCAATTCAACATCACAAAGACTTGTCCTAATCCCATACTGTTTGTCAGTGTTGTAATGTCAGGATTGGTGGAGAGCATGATGGGTTGAATGCCGCGTTGCGTGCGCAAATGCAGACCAAGCTTGGCAAGTACACCTAGCGTTGTGCTATCTACGAAAGTTGTGTCAGTCAAATCTACAAGAGCGCCAGTAAGCGTTTGATCTTGTGTGATTTTGTCTAGTAAGTGATCTAGACTGCTGCAGGTCATGGCGCGAACTTCGCCGACCAATTTGAACACATGCGTCCCTTGAAGGACAGCATACTCAATACGACCAGTTGACATATAAATGCAAACACTCACATTTGGATTCACAATTATTGCACAAAAAACCGCTTTTCAGCAAGAATAATGCCTAAAACATCTTCAATTTTATCTCTGTCAAATGCGTTTTTGCATATATGAATAGTTTTAGTGTAAAGAAGAACTTGGATAAGCTGCGCGTAGATCGAAGCCGAAAGGGTAGATATTATGCGGTACGGCTGAGCGATAAAATCGTCAAATCATCAGATAAGTGGGTGGGTGGATCAAAGGTACGCTGAGCGATTGCGTCGATCAGTTGGTTAAGTTGCTCTGATGTACCCCCTGAAAAAATTTCGATTGCGCCGTCTGAACAAAAAAGCAATTGTGACTCAGGCTTGAGCTGCGTGGTTTGGGTCGTGAGCGTGAGATCGGTCACTAAGCCAAGAGGGAAGCTACTGCTATTCAAAATTTCTGTCGTTCGATCAGGATTGATTAATATAGGCGGCGGATAATGACCTGCGCTGCACCACTCAAGATGATGTGTATGTGGATTGAGTAATCCGCAGAGTACGGTGATGTGCTTTCCTGCATTTTGGATGACGAGAAGGCGATTCATCCTGCTGAGTAGTGCTTGAGGGGAATGTTCCGTACCATGAAAAGCTGCGAGCCAGCCTGTGAGCAGACTGCTGGCCGCACCATGACCAGCAACGTCAGCAAGATAAAACAATAATCGGTTATCAGGCGTGATCCAATAGTCCAGCCAATCGCCTGAAAGTGCACTAGCAGCCTGATAGATACTTTCGATTTTGTAGTTTGGAATATCGAGTGGTGCTGGAATAAGTCGCTGTTGTAAGCGTGCTGCGGCAGGCAGATCTCGGCTGTCACTTTGATGTAAATGCTGCATTTCAAGTTGTTTAATAATGCTTGCAAGTGCTTCGGGTAATTGTTCTCGAATCCATCCCGCCCATGCGCCGCGTTGCCAAGCCTGAGCTAATTCATCACCTTGAGTTTGACCTGCCAGTACAATAGTAGGCTGTGGCCACTGGTGTAAGAGATAAAGTGAAACGTCTGCAATAATCAGTTGGTCTGGCGGAAGGGCTTGAGCAGCTTCGAGAGAAATTTCTGTGAGATGAGGTAAGTCTGCCTTGAGACGAGCATGACACTCGTCTTTTTTTGAATCAATCAAATAGTAAGACAAAGTCTACCTAGAACTGCGCTGAAGGTGTGGCGCTAGCAGATGTTACGTCTGCAGGGGTATCGGATGGGGTGACACTCATACTCGTTGGTGCTGTTGAGTTCTGAGTGACGGCATCGCTTTTAGAGTCGTTGCTTTTAGAATCATCGCCAAAGCCATCATCACCAAAATCATTGTTGTTAAAGCCATCATCACTACTGTTTGTTTGGGGGGAGGATGTGGCGCCATTTGCAAATTGTCTTTTTTGCAAATAAACATCGCGTAACAGTGTGTATTGATCGCCCTGGACAAAGTTTTCGAGGCCAATCAGCTGAGCTCGTTGATCGACGAATTTTACGCCTGTAATGCCAAGAGATTCCCATGTGTTATTGATGTAGTTTTGCGGTGCGCCAAATTGATCGACTGCGCGCGAGAACGTGTCACGCACGGTACTCGGTCCAAAAAATGGCAGCATGACGTAAGGCCCTGAACCAATACCCCATTTACCTAAAGTCAATCCAAAATCTTCATCTGATCGATCGATGCCCAGATAAGTCGCTGTATCGTAGAAACCCAACGATGTTGCAGAGTTGATCACAAATCGGCTTAACGACTCAACAGATGTTCCAGGGTGACCTTGCAGTAAATTATTGACTGCGGTCCACGGCATGCCAAGGTTGATAAAAAAGTTGGTCACGCCATGTCTGACAGGTGTTGGGACAATTTTTTTATAAGTACGTGCAACGGGAAGCATGATGTATTGATCAAGCTTCATGTTAAAGCTATAAATTTTTCGATTGAAACGTTCAAAAGGATCTTTGACTGAGTCGGGTTGTGATGCATTTGCATTCACAGCAATCTTTGCACCAAGTGCGGAGACTTGTTCAATTGAACGATTGCCAATTTCACCGATCGTGTCGACCGATCTTTGGATCAGTGTCGGTCTAGATTCAGTTGCTGCGCTCGCATCCTGAGTAGGAACAGGCTGAGACGCTGCCGAGTTGTCGACGGTCAATGGGGTCGCTGTTTCTGCAGCCGCAATGGTTGATGATAGGCTGATACAAATTCCAAGTGCGACTAAAAATTGTGTATTCGACATATAAAAACTGAGCGTTTTGTATTGAGGTGTCAGCTTATGTTACTTTTTGCTAATTTTCTAGTTCTGTATCACGGTATTCACTGAGTAGAATGAGCTTTAGATCATTATTTTTGTAAAAATTATGCAGTTTGATGCGTATCACGAAGAATTCAGTCGTGTTGGGTGGATATCTTTATTCTATTTGTAGGTTTTGCTGATTTATATCCAAAAAGAAAAATGCATAGAAGGCACATATATTGCATACGCGCGCGAGTTTCAGTTGTATACTTCGGAAAATATACCTTTCGTCTTGAATGGTTTTCTCGTTGTTTATAGGCCAGTTTGTAGGTCAGTTTATTGTCGAGGTGTGAGTCATAAATGAGAGATTTTTATGAGCTTATACCCGATGTGCCTATTGTAGTTTAAAGATGTTCTGGATGAGACATAGATGAAGTTATCGGTCGGACTTAGAGTTTCGAATTCGCTATCGCTTACGCCACAATTGCAGCAAGCTATTCGTCTGTTGCAGTTGTCTTCGCTTGAGCTTGAGCAAGAAATTCAGAGCCAGCTGGATAGTAATCCTTTGCTCGAAGCTGTTGAGGTGTCTGCAGATGGACAAGTCTCCGATGCTCCAGACAATAATGTGGACTATCAGGCCAGTACAACAAGTCAAGAATATGGCGCTGACACCGATTTTAATGATGGTCGTGAGTCTGTGGATGGGGCTGCAACTTCATTAGATGAACAAATGGGGATGACGCGCCTTGGCGAAGATCTTCCTGTGGATACGCAATGGGATGATGTGTTTAGTCACCAATCCACAGCCATGGCAACGCCTGAGTTTGATGAGCGTGAAGATACGCGTACAGTCAGCGATTCGATTTGGTCTGAGCTTCGCTGGCAGTTGAATTTGACGCCTTTTAGTCCTGTTGATCGGATTATGGCGGAATGCATTATTGATGGGATTGATGAGCGTGGTTATCTGGAAGCAAGTTTAGATGAACTGCTTGAGGCGACGCAAAATCAATTGGATGCATTGGATATTGATGAAGAAGTTGAGCTTGCTGAATTGGAAGTGGTGCTGAAGCGAATTCAGAACTTCGACCCACCAGGTGTGGGTGCACGTGACCTCAGTGAGTGCTTGTGCCTCCAACTTCGCACGCTGCCTGAAGGCACGCCGTCACGTCTTGATGCATTCAAGATGATGAATCATCATGAGCTACTTTTGGTCAATGACATTCCAAAGCTCATGAGACAGACTGGCTTAAGCCAAGATGAACTCCGTGCTGCATTGGCGCTGGTTAAGTCGCTTGAGCCCTATCCTGGTCTGAAATTTCAAAATAACGAGCGCGAACATCAAGTTCCCGATGTGATTGTTCGTAAAAAAAATGAGCATTGGGAAGTTCAGCTGAATACTGATATTTTGCCGAAACTGCGGGTGAATTCGTATTATGCGGGCATGATTAAACGCGCTGATCAGAGCGAAGAAAATCAGTATCTGCGCTTACATATGCAAGAGGCACGCAATTTTATTAAGAGCGTCGATGAGCGTCACAAAACGCTATTGAAGGTTGCCACTTGCATCGTGATGCATCAACGCGCATTTTTAGAGCATGGCCCTGAAGCAATGAAGCCGCTGATTTTGAGAGATATTGCTTTAGAAACGGATCTACATGAGTCAACTGTATCGCGAGTAACGACACAAAAATATTTGCTCACGCCGCGTGGTTTGTTTGAGTTGAAGTATTTTTTCTCAAGTCATGTGACGACAAGTGCTGGTGGAGAGTGCTCTTCTACGGCGATTCGCGCAATGATTAAGAAAATGATTCAAGAAGAAAATATTAAAAAACCACTGTCTGATAGTGCCCTTACTGAAAAGCTACAAGAGGCTGGAATTGATGTCGCCCGACGGACGGTCGCTAAGTATCGGGAGTCTCTCAATATTGCGTCTTCGAGTGAGCGAAAACGCCTATTGTAAGAAGCTGTTGTAAGCAAACGTGTCGTTGTCATTGAAATGTAAAAATAGATGTTTTGGTGCTTGCTTTAATTGAGTCGATGTGAAATCTTATAGGTGTTACCTCAAGAGTAACGTGAACCCGTCCGACTCGCGTCAGATGTTGTTTTATATGAATTT
>JASLHI010000025.1 GCA_030149815.1 Aquirhabdus sp.
AAAATTTACCGAACTCCTCTTTTTCTTTTGTTGTTCATCAGCTACAAATAACATATCACCAACCCGCAGTTATGGATAACTTGCTCATCGTTTCGATTGAGGCGGTTTCATGTGGTGCAGCATCATTTGTGATCAAGCAGCACATCGAACGTGATGATATCGTTGACGGTGTGACGACTCGAGTCAGTATTGCGTCAGCAGAAGTTAAGCTTGCATGCCTTAACGCTGATTTAAAACCTCGTCGTTTACCAAGTAATATCCGCGATTTAATACAAACCGCACTTTCAGATTGAGATATTTCTACACCTTTATTTTTGTTGTAGAGATGTCATTGTTTAAACATATTTTTTAATTTTCGAACCATTGTTTTGTATAGTGATCGCTCATGACCCCATCGTTAAGTTTTATTGATTTAATCACTCATGCGAGTGCTGTTGTAAAGTTTGTGATGCTTTTGCTGTTCGCCGCATCAGTTTACGGATGGTATCTCATTGCAAAACTTGAAATTTTAAATAGTAAAACAAATAAAGAAGATCAACATTTTGAAAAAATCTTCTGGTCTGGTGCGGAATTAAAGACACTATTTCAAAATGCACAAATCAACCCAAACAAACGTGGTTATGAAGCGATTTTCTACGAAGGATTTGCTGAGTTCGTCAAACTTCGTCAAAAAGGTGTGAGCCGCGAAGAACGTTTAGCGGGTACAGAAAGAATGCTGCGTGTCTCTCTTGCGCGCCAACAAGCTCCACTTGAACAAGGTTTACCATTACTAGCAAGCATTGGTTCAGTATCACCGTACATTGGTTTGCTGGGTACGGTTTGGGGCATCATGAATGCTTTTATGGGCTTATCACAAGTTCAGCAAGCAAGTCTTGCAGCGGTCGCGCCAGGTATCGCAGAGGCGCTGATTGCGACTGCAATTGGTCTGTTTGCAGCGATTCCAGCGGTTCTTGCATTCAACCGCTATAGCGCAAAAAGTGAAGCGGTATATCAACAACGCATTCTATTCGCAGAAGAATTGACTGGCTTACTGCAACGTGAGGCGAGCTAAATGTCACTTTCAGGAAGTCCATTTGTTCGTGCAAAAAAACCACTTAAGAGCGACATGAACGTTGTGCCTTACATTGACGTCATGCTCGTGCTGTTGGTGATTTTTATGGTCACTGCACCAATGATTACTGCGGGTTTGACGGTTGATTTACCTAAAGCCGTCAGTGATCCACTGTCTACTTCTAAAGAACCGCCAGCGATTGTCACCGTAGAATCGGATGGTAAATTATCAGTGCGTTTTGGTAGTGAAAAAGATCATGAAGTGACGCAATCAGAACTACAAGATCAATTGAAAGCCGCACAGGTTAAAAATCCGCATCTTTTAGTATTAGTTAATGGCGATAAGAAAGTGCCTTACGGTGATGTTGTAACATTAATGGCAACATTGCAGTCTAGCGGCCTTCCACAAGTCGGTTTAATGACTGAACAACCTCCAACGAAACCGCATTAAACATGCGGTTAGTGGGAATTTAAAGATATGTATTTCAATTATTTAATGCTGACAACAACACTGTGAATTCAATCAACGTCGTATCGCCCAGACAACCACATGGTGTGACAAAACCACACACCTCGGATCGAGCACCGCTCGTATTTACAGTCATTCTGCATATCGTTGTTTTGACGGTATTAATCTGGTTTGGAAAAAATTTAGCACCTCTGCCCGTTCCTAAGCATATCCAAGCAGTCATCATGCCTTCTTCGGTCATGAATAATAACGCATCTCAAGCTGAGCCAAAAAGCAACCATGCACCAAGCTTGCCGCCTGATCAACCAATCAAACAACAAGTCGAAAAGCAACAGATTGAAAAACAGCAAAAAGCTGAAGAACGTAAAGCTGAAAAAGCCGCGGAAGTTGCCGCAACCGCGCTTGCAGCAGAAAAAGCTGCTGCATTAGCGAAGCAACAAGAAGCTAAGCAACAAGAAGCTAAGCAACAAGAAGCTAAGCAACAAGAAAAACTCGAATATGCAAAAGCTCAAGCTGCAAAACAAGCTGAAGCAGATAAGCAGGCTGAAGTCGAACGTGCCTATGCGCTTAAAAAAGCTGAACATGCAGAAAAGCTAAAAGCTGAACTTGAAAAAAAACGTTTAGCGAAAGAAAAAGCGGATGAAGATAAAGCGCAAGCACTCGCCGCTCAAAAACTGCAAGAAAAAAAAGATGCAGAAGAAGCAAAAAAACAAGCTGCTAAAGATGCTAAAGCTGAAAAAATCCGAGAAATGAAAGAAGCAAAAGCCGCTCAAGAAAAAGCAGATAAAGAGCAAGCGCTTAAAGACGCTAAGGCAAAGGAAAAAACTGAAAAGGAACAAGCATTAAAAGATGCCAAAGCAAAAGAGAAAGCTGAAAAAGAAGCTGCGGATAAAGCCGCCAAAGAACAAGCGATCAAAGATGCTAAAGCTCAGGAAAAAGCCGATAAACTCAAAGCCGCGAAAGAAGCTGCCGATGCCAAACGTCGATTAATGCAATCATTGGGCAATGATGATGCCGAGGTCAGTAATCTAAAAGGTCAAGTTGCCGCAAATGCCAAAGCAAATAGTGTCGGTAAATATGCAGCAAAAATTCAATCTCGCATCAAAAGTGCTTGGCATGTGCCAGCTGGCAGTTCTGGTTTAAAAGCAACCGCCCGATTTACCTTAGGTTCTGATGGCTCTGTTGCAAGTGTCGTGATCACTCACTCAAGCGGCAATGACGATTTTGATGCCAGCATCAAAGCTTTACGCAATCTAAGCGGTGTTCCTGTACCAGATGATTCCGATACATTTAGTCAGGTTAAAGCGCCAACCATTACATTTGTAGCACCATGATTAGTTTTAAATTAAATACTCACCTAGGAGTAAAACCGATGCTCACTAAAAGCTCTTTATTAACTAGAAGCTCTTTATTTAGAAGTAGCGCTTTATCCATCGCCTTGTTCTGCTTGATGCCCATCAATCTCAGTCATGCTGAATTGCAACTTGAGATTGTCAAAGCACCTGACCAAGCTCCGCAAATTGCGATTGTACCGTTTGCCTCAGATGCAACCTTGCAGCCCATTATTCAAAGTGACTTGCAGCGCTCAGGTAAGTTTGCAAGTGGCGCAAACCTACCAGCGATGCCGACGACCAGTCAGGACGTCGAAGCCAATCAACAAGTTTGGCAAAATGCCAAAATTCCTTATGTTGTAGTGGGTCAAGTACGCCCTAATGGCAATGGTTTTACCGTTCAATACGAACTCGTCGATGTGCAAAAAAACACCCGCATCCTAGGTGAATCGATGAATGTTCCAGCTAACCGTATGCGCTCGGCTGCACATCTCATCGCGGATAAAATTTATCAGGCTTTAACGGGTATACATGGAGATTTCTCAGGTCGGATTGGCTATGTTTTACTGGATAAAGTGAACGGTAAGCGTATTTATACACTTCAAGTTGCTGATACTGACGGACATGAGCCACGTACAGTATTGACATCAAAAGAGCCTATTCTCTCGCCAACTTGGACACCTGATGGTAAGAAGCTGGCTTACGTTTCTTTTGAAAGTGGTCGTCCAGCTATTTACTTACAAGACCTCGCTTCGGGAAGCCGTGAAATTCTTGCTCAATATGCGGGCTTAAATGGCGCACCGAGTTTTTCACCTGACGGTAGAAGTATGTTATTTACAACTTCGAAAGATGGTGCACCTGATATTTATCAAATGGATCTGGCAACAAAACAACTACGTCGCCTCACCAACGATAGTGCTATAGATACCGAAGCACGTTACGCACCAGATGGCAAAAGTTTTATTTTTACCTCTGATCGCGGAGGCTCACCACAGATCTATCGCTATAACTTCGATGATGGTAACTCTCGTCGTTTAACGTTTAAAGGGAGCTTCAACGCGCGTGGTAGCCTCAGTAAAGATGGTCAATCGATTGCAATGGTACATCGCCAAGGCGGACAAAACTTCCAGATCGCAATACAAGACATTAACTCTGGCATTGTGACTATTTTGACCCAAACACCATTAGACGAATCACCAAGCTTCTCACCAAATGGTCAAATGATTGTTTATGCCACACGTGAAAATGGTCGTGGATTACTATCGATCATTTCTACTGATGGTCGTTTCAGAATGCGTCTACCAAGCCAAACTGGTGAGGTACGCGAAGCAACTTGGGCACCAACAAACTAAATTCGTCATATTGAAATATAGTCATGTTAATTAAATAAATTTAACTAGCATGACTGCTTGAATATCACCAATATTCAGCTTTATTCAACATCATATTTTTTACTTTAACTTAAAGGAAAACTGGAATGAAAAACATTCATCTTCTTGCTGTTACTGCTTTATTAGCAACGTTTGCAATCACTGGTTGTACAACTAAACCCGTCGTTAAAAATCCAAACTCATCCGCACTTGCTGGTAACGGCGCTGATGGTGCTAACGGCGCGAGCACAACTGGTCTTGGTGCAAACGGCGATTTGAACAGTAATGGTTTAAATGGTAATGGCCAAAATGGCAATGGTTTGCAAGATGCGGTTCACCGTGCATTGTTAGCGCGCGTAGTTCACTTTGATCTAGACAGCAGTGATCTTGCACAAAGTGATTTTGCAACATTAAATGCACATGCAAACTATCTCGCTCAAAACGGTGCGGCGCACGTCACACTGACAGGTCACACCGACGAACGTGGTACTCGTGAATACAATATGGCTCTTGGTGAACGTCGTGCAAAATCAGTTCAAACTTACCTGCTCACCAATGGTGCACATGCGGATCAAATCGATGTGGTCAGCTATGGTAAAGAAAAACCTGTCAACGAAGGCCATGACGAAGCAGCATGGGCAGAAAATCGCCGCGTAGAAATCGGTTATGACAAATTAGATCCAAACAAATAATTGATTTTTAATCTATTAAAAAGCCCAGATGATTCTGGGCTTTTTCACATCTGATCTCAAAAACTAGCTAATTGAGCTTGTTGGCATCAACTCTAAATCAACGACCTAAAATATCGCGTGCTACAACTTCTTTCATAATTTCATTAGTTCCACCGTAGATGCGTTGAATACGTGCATCAACATAGAAACGAGAAATTGGATATTCAGTCATATAACCGTAGCCACCAAACATTTGCAGCAAGTTGTCAGCAACTTTACATTGCACATCTGATGCATGAGCTTTTACAGCCGCAGCAGTCGGCACATCAAGTTGACCGTTCATATAGAGTTCAGTGCTTTGGCGAACAAATGCTTCCGTTGCAAGAGCATCAATTTTTGCTTGAGCAAGTGTAAAGCGTGTGTTTTGCAGCTTCGCAATAGACTGTCCAAATGCTTGACGCTCATTGACATAATTAATCGTCACGTCAATCGCACCGAAAATTGATCCCAATGCAGTCACAGCAATACCCAAACGTTCACGTGGCAAGTTTTGCATTAAATAAGCAAAGCCCTGTCCTGCGCTACCTAATAGCTGGTTTTTTGGAACTTTAACATTATCAAAGAATAACTCTGAAGTGTCTTGGCTATGCAAACCAATCTTGTCGAGATTGGTTCCTTTTTTAAAGCCTTCCAAAGTAGTATCAACCAATAATAAAGACACACCTTTCGCACGCGCAGCTGGATCGGTCTTTGCTGCGATGATCACGAGTCCAGCATGTTGACCATTTGAAATAAAGGTTTTAGAACCATTCAAGACATAATGATCATCATTCAAAATCGCTGTACTACGAAGCGCTTGCAAGTCAGAACCTGCACCTGGCTCAGTCATGCCAATCGCACCAACAACTTCACCACTCACTAGTTTTGGAATCCAGTAATGTTTTTGTTCTTCAGTACCAATATGCAAAACGTAAGGCGCAGTAATTTCAGAATGCACAGAAATTGCTGTAGACAATGAGCCATAGCCTGCACGCGCAGACTCTTCAACCAACATCAATGAGTAGTTTACTGGAACACCGTAACCACCGTATTCTTCTGGCATATCGACGCAGAGATAGCCATTTTCACCCAGTTTATTCCACACTTCGCGAGGCATGATGCCTTCTTTTTCCCATGTCGCATAATATGGCTCAATGTTGTCCAACATAAAACGGCGAAAATTATCACGAAATAGTTCCAAATCTGCATCATGAGCCAACATAGAAAATCCTTGAGAGCTTGTGTGGATGAAATAATTAACAGAAAAAACAAACAGCGTCTAACGATTGTACTGATTATAAACCAATCCCGCGTTATGATGGATTGATAAATTAATTCAGAACCATTGATCTAATTTACAATATCGATTGCCTTATCAGTTGGATGAAATGTAGCCATGAGTACAGCCCGCCCTCGCCCACAAACCAATCAATACAAAGATATTGAACATCCATTTGCAAAATACGTGCGAATTTTAGGCAAAGGTAAACGCGGAAGCCGCTCTCTCACATTTGAAGAGGCGTTGGACGCATTTGGGCAAATTCTCGATGATGAAGTTTTAGATGCGCAACTCGGTGCATTTCTGATGCTGTTACGAGTGAAAGAAGAATCTGTTGATGAGTTAGCAGGATTCGTCACCGCAACGCGTGATCGTTTAAACCTTCCTACTATTCACGTTGATTTGGATTGGTCAAGTTATGCGGGCAAGCGTCGTCATTATCCATGGTTTTTATTGGCAGCGTTGACACTAGCTAAATCTGGCGTACGCGTATTTATGCATGGCGCAGCAGGTCATACGATTAATCGTTTATACACAGAAGATGTTTTACCTGTACTTGGTTTTAATCCATGTAAATCAGCCGATGAAGTTGCAAAAGCTTTAGATGAGCATAATTTTGCGTTTCTTCCCCTATCCGTTTTGTCACCAAAATTGAGTGAAATGATTGATTTGCGTAATGTTATGGGGTTACGTTCACCTGTGCATACGCTTGCACGTCTAATTAATCCCTTTAATGCCAGTGTGACCTTGCAAGCCATTTTTCACCCTGCTTATCGCACGTCACACCAGCATACTGCGCTGCGTTTAGGTTATCAAAATGCTGCGGTGATCAAAGGTGAAGGTGGTGAGTTTGAGCGTAATCCTGATGCGCGGACTTTGGTTCTTGGAATTAAAGATGGCGTCAGTTATGAAACTGAATGGGATATGCTGAATGAATCACGTAGCGATGTCGAAGAATCATTTAATTTGGATGAGTTTGTTTCGGTTTGGCAAGGTAAAACCAAGCATGAGTATGGGGAAAAAGCGGTTGTGGGAACGCTTGCATTGACATTAGTTGCGTTGAAAAAAGCTGATTTGATGGATGAAGCGATGGCGTTGGCACAAAAGATGTGGGATGGACGGTTCATTCAAAATTGATTTACAAAAAAGACTAGCATTACAGATGCTACCGCAATGCTATTTTAAAATCTCATTTACCGTCCCGACTTTTGATATGTTGTTTAGTTTCTTCGGGAACTATATCAGCGTAAAGAAGATCCAGTTCTTTAGGTTTTGTAATCATTTCAACAGCAATAAAATTAAGAACATGAAATAGTTTCAAAGCTATATCACGACCATCATCAAGATCTATTTGCCCTGGATGAACGGCATTATTTCCTACAACTCTAAGTAAATCCAATGCCTTTTGGATTTTTGGACTCAAACCTTCAGAAACTAGCTCCTTAATATCATCATTTATTTTGTTGCCCGATTTCCCTAACTGCTTAAGTAAGAGTTGCAAAGCTAATCTTAATATAGCGGTAGCACCTTTAGGTGAATCAACAACTATAGTTGATGCTTCTATATATAAATCTTGTATTTCTTGTTCCATATCAGAATTTGGTGGTGGAATAGCAGATTTTCTTGGATAAACAATTTCTCCCTTAATCCAAAGGGAAATATCGGAGCATGTTAAACATGTGGCAACTGAAAAGCTCTTAGGAACAAATTCAGGAAAATGCTTGTTATTTACCTCTTCCACCCTCTGAACAAAGCCTAAAATGGCTTTTTGCTGATAATCTTGTATTTGTGTTCTATAACTATAGAAAAAATTATTCAGAATTAAATTGGCACAACTGCTAGCAACGTTTGCATCGAACCACTTTTGTTGTGATGCTACATTACAATGCGGGCAAATAAATTTTTCTTTTTTAAACTGTGGGCTTAAATCCATACATTAACCACCTATTATATTAAGCAGACAACTTATTAAATATTAAGTAAAATTATTAGTCAGTTTTTCCCAGCCAACAACTTCACCCCCGACCAATGCCTTGCAAACTGCGCCGCAGCACGACCCGAACGTTGACCACGCGTCAGTGACCATTTCAGCGCCTCTTTGCGCGCTTCATCATCCAATGGAATATTTTGCTTAGATAACCAATGCGTCACGATGTCTAAATATGTTTCCTGATCCATCGGATGAAATGCCAGCCAAAGTCCAAAACGATCAGACAACGAGACCTTCTCTTCAACCGACTCTTGCGGATGAATTTCGCCTTGAAATGCTGCGTCTGTTCGAGTTACAGGAAGATTCTCATGCATAAACTCAGGCAATAAATGACGACGATTACTAGTCGCATAAATCAGCACATTGCCTGCACTCGACTGCACGGAACCATCTAATGCACTCTTGAGCGCACGATAATTTTCATCTTCTGCGTTAAACGCCAAGTCATCACAATACACGATGAACTTTTCTGGACGATCAGCAATCAATGCACGAATTTGAGGCAGATGCACCAAATCATCGCGTGCAACTTCGATCACACGAAGTCCATCTTTCTGAAAATCATTCAGTAATGCACGAATGAGAGACGATTTACCTGTTCCACGTGCACCAGTCAGCAATACATCATTGGCAGGAAATCCAGCTAAAAACTGCTTTGTATTTTGGGTCACTCGTTCTTTTTGTCGTTCAATGCCCAACAAATCCACCAAACTGACAGGTTGCTTGGCAAAGACTGGTATTAAGCCGCGATTCTGCCAGATAAATGCTGGTGCATTGAAATCTGGGCTTTTAGGCACTGGTGGTAAAACATTGTGCGCTTGCTCTACCAACTGTTCTAGTCGAAATAAAAATGATTCAGAAAGGTTCATAGCGTATCTACAAATCAATAATGGATGCGGCAAATCGAATTTAACTGTTATATCACAGTCAAGAAAAAGGTGATGTGCTTATTTTATATCGCTGTTAATTTTGATCTGTAGGTTATTCATAAATATATCATTTTGTGATTAATAATTCGCCAAGTGACTGAAACTTTGCAATTATATTTTTAGAAGATGGATTTTTTGGTGTGATTTTTGCTTAATTCATGATGTGTAATTGATCAAGCAGGAATAAGGCGGATTTTTCACTTCGCCGAATATATGATGACAAGCCAAAACATCAAATCTGTCTGTCCTTATTGCGGTGTGGGTTGCGGAATAATCCTACACGTAGAAGACGGTCAAGTAGTCAAAGTTTCAGGTGATAAAGATCATCCGACTAACTTCGGTCGTCTTTGCACCAAAGGCTCGTCATCTCACCTCGCCTTAAGAAAATCAGGACGCTTAGAAAACGCTTTTATACGCCCCAATCGCGATCTGGAAACTGTTCAATTGCCGATGACTCACGCGATTAAAGAAACAGCAACTCGCCTTCGTCATATTTTAGATGTACATGGTGCTGATGCGTTGTCATTCTATGTATCAGGGCAAATGTCG
The DNA here is from genome assembly GCA_030149815.1 of Aquirhabdus sp. Classification (GTDB taxonomy): domain Bacteria; phylum Pseudomonadota; class Gammaproteobacteria; order Pseudomonadales; family Moraxellaceae; genus Aquirhabdus. The sequence goes on from JASLHI010000025.1 coordinate 9,678, forward strand.
ATTGAGGCGCAATACCTCATCAATAAACTCGCTAAAGGCTTTGTTGGCACCAATAACATCGAGTCCAACTCTCGCCTGTGTATGGCAAGTGCTGGCAGTGGTTATAAGTTATCACTAGGTGCGGATGGCCCTCCTGGTTCATATCAAGACTTCGATCACACAGACTTATTTTTTGTCATCGGCAGCAATATGGCGGACTGTCATCCAATTTTGTTCTTACGGATGATGGATCGCGTGAAAGCTGGGGCAAAACTCATTGTCGTCGATCCACGTCGCAATGCAACCGCCGATAAAGCAAGTCTTTTTATGCAAATTAAACCCGGAACAGACTTGGCTCTGCTCAATGGTTTATTGCATTTATTGCATAAAAATGGTCATACAGATGCTGAGTTTATTGAAGACTTTACCGATGGCTGGAATGATCTGCCTGCATTTTTAGAAGAGTACACTCCAGAAAAAGTCTCTGAAATGACAGGAATTCCAGAAGCTGATATTCGCCAAGCGGCACAAATGATTGGCGAAGCACCTGAGTTTATCAGTTGCTGGACGATGGGACTGAATCAAAGCACCCATGGTACTTGGAATACCAATGCGATTTGTAACCTTCATCTCGCCACTGGAAAAATCTGCCGCCTTGGAAGTGGTCCTTTTTCATTAACTGGTCAACCCAATGCCATGGGCGGACGTGAAATGGGCTATATGGGTGCAGGTTTACCAGGTCAACGCTCAGTGTTGGTCGATGATGATCGTACGTTTATTGAAAACCTCTGGAAGATTCCAACAGGAACACTCACCACTAAACTCGGTACAGGCACGGTCGATATGTTCGAGCGCATGTCTGCTGGCGAAATCAAAGCGTGTTGGGTCATTTGCACCAATCCTATTGCAACCCTTCCAAACCGTCAAAATGTCATTAATGGTCTTGAAGCTGCTGAACTTGTGATTTCACAAGATGCATTCTTTGACACAGAAACCAATCGCTATGCTGACATTTTACTTCCGGGAGCACTGTGGGCTGAAGCTGAAGGCGTAATGATTAACTCTGAGCGCAATATGACGCTCATGCAAAAAGCCATTGATCCACCAGACGCGGCATTACCTGACTGGCAAATCATTGCGCTTATTGCTTGTGATATGGGATTTTCAGAAGCATTCAACTATGCTTCTGCTGCGGAAGTTTTTGCTGAAATCAGTGCAGCAACCAATCTAAAAACTGGCTATGACTTACGCGGTGCAAGTCATGCCAGACTGAAAGAAACACCATTGCAATGGCCCTGTTCTCCAGAAAGCGTAGAAAATCGCAATCCTATTCGTTACATCAATGATGGGATTAGCCAAACATCTTATGAAAAACCTGATGGTAAACGTCCTCGTCTGATTTTTCCGACCCCTAAAAAGAAAGGCGTATTTTTTGCTCGTCCGCATGTTGATCCAAACGAAATGCCCGATGCCAGTTTTCCTGTCGTACTCAATACAGGTCGTTTGCAACATCAATGGCATACGATGACTAAGACTGGCAAGATTCCAATGCTGAATAAGCTCAATCCCAGTACTTTTGTCGAAATTCACCCTGAAGACGCAACTGCTCTAGGCATCAAAGATCAAGACACCGTTGAAGTTCGTTCACGTCGTGGTTTCGCTCATCTACCTGCCGTGGTTACACCACGTGTTCGCGTTGGTAATTGCTTCGTTCCAATGCATTGGAATGATAGTTTTGGCAAAAATCTGTGCATCAATGCAGTGACTAACGATGCAATTGATCCTATTTCTCAACAACCTGAATTTAAATTCTGTGCCGTTCAACTCAAAAAAGTAGCCGCGCCGCACAACTCGACAGCGTCGCCAGAAAAAAATATTTCTGCTTCTACTACAAATTCACATGTGACAGAGGAACTAGACATGTCTCATATTGATGCGCTCAATGAACTGCTTGGACTACCACTACTTGAAGCACCAAAGCTCGATGACGCCGAAAAAACTTATATGGCAGGTTTCATCAGTGGTTTGCGCACGACTGAAGGACGACAAGCAGGAGGAATACCGACTATTCCAACAGCAGCACCATTATCCTCACATACCAAGCTCTGGTTAGATGGTGTATTGGCAGGATTATTTAGTCGCTCTGCCGCTGCACCACTGGCATTAAGTAACGAATCTGATAACACACGTGTGATGCGTATGCGCCCAAAAGTCGCATTATTATGGGCGTCACAAACTGGAAATATTGAATCGCTGAGCGAGCGTTACGCCACAAAACTCATGGAAGCAGGATTTGAAATCAGATTATCCTGTATGTCTGATTACCAAGCATCTAATCTAGAAAAAACTCAATACGTTCTCATGATGAGTAGTACATTTGGCGATGGTGATCCACCAGATAATGGTCAAACATTCTGGTCAGCACTAAAAGCAGATAACGCACCAAAATTGAATGGCGTTCGTTATGCAGTTATCGCTTTTGGTGATGCAAATTATGATCAATTCTGCGGTCATGGCAAAAATTTAGATAAGCGCATGGCTGAATTGGGTGCGATCAGCCTCACAGATCGAGTGGATTGCGATACTGAATATCAACCCACTGCAGATCAATGGCTAGAACGTGTGATTGCGCGAATTAAAGAAGAAGACGAGCTGATCCATGCAACACCTGCTGGCGAAATTACGGCTGTTCCAGCACGAACATTGCCGACAAAAGCCAATCCAGCACCTGCTCGCCTTGTGAAAAATCTACGTCTCAATACCGCAGGTGCAACCAAGGATACTCGCTACTTTGCGTTTGATGTTGGTGATTCAGGCTTGGAATATGAAGCTGGTGACTCTCTGGGTGTATGGCCGAGCAATTGCCCTGATCTCGTCCACGAAGTAATCGGACTCGTTGGGCTCAAACCCGATATGATGGTGAATGTTGCAAAAGTCGGTGAAGTTGAGCTCGTCGAAGCATTAACCAAGCATTTTGAAATTGCACGTCCTAGCCATGATGCGCTGACATTCATCGCAACCCATACTCAAGGGGACGAACTAACTCGACTCCTCAAAGAAGATCGTAAAGAAGATCTAAAAACATGGCTGTGGAATCGTCAACTCGTCGATGTACTACATCAATTCCCTGTCAAAATGACAGCTTCGGAACTACTTGGCATACTAAAAAGAATGCAACCTCGCCTGTATTCAATTGCATCAAGCCCCAAAGCTCATCCAGGTGAAGTTCATTTGACTGTATCAGCAGTGAGATATGAACACGAACAACGCCTCCGTAAAGGTGTTTCTTCGACTTTTCTTGCAGAAAGAGCTGATACCATAACCGTTCCTGTTTTCGTGCAACAATCTGCGCATTTCCGCCCACCACATCAAGGCAACACACCGATGATTATGGTCGGTCCTGGCACTGGCATCGCACCATTTCGTGGATTCTTACATGAACGTCGTGCACGTGGCGATAAAGGACGGAATTGGTTATTTTTTGGTGACCAATACTCTGCGACTGATTTCTACTACCGTGAAGAACTTGAGGAAATGCAAAAAGATGGTTTACTCACCCGTCTAGACCTTGCTTTTTCAAGAGATCAAGCAGAAAAAATTTATGTCCAAGATCGTATGCGTGAACACGGTGCAGAACTATGGGCTTGGTTAGAAGAAGGTGCGCACTTCTATGTCTGTGGTGATGCAAGCAAAATGGCTAAAGATGTTGATGCAACTTTGAAATCTATCATTGCCAAACACGGCGGCTTATCTGAAGATAAAGCACAGGAATATATCAATCGTTTATCGAAAGAAAAACGTTATGTTCGAGATGTTTACTAAGTGCTGTTGAGACTTACTCAAAATCCTTAAAATATTAATCACCTCCAATAAAAAAAGACCTATCAATATGATGGGTCTTTTTTATAGATCAAGCTTTAGCGTTTAAGATCCAGCTTTCTTCGCACTAAATTTCTCAACTTTAGCCTGACCCTTGAGATATTCAACATAGTCTTCAAGTTCTTGCTGTCCACGTAAACTACTCAAAGAAGTTTGGATTTGTTTACGTTGTTCTGGAGTCACGGCTGCTGCGTCATCGGTCACTTTACTCACCGCCAAAACAACAACACCACTCGCAACACTCACCGTATTTGCATTTGTACGACCAGCCGCTGGTGCAGTAATACTAAATGCAGCATTCGAGAGCGCTGCTGAAGGTAATCCTTTATCACGCGTCACTTCACCCATATTCTGGAAAGTTACACCCATCGCAGCCGCTGTCTGCTCAATGGTTTTACCAGAGTTCAATGATGCTGCAACTTCTTTCGCTTTGGCTTTAGCCATCGCAAGAGCACCTTGCATCTGTAAAATGGCACGAATCTTCGGTGTCGCTTCTGCCAAGGTTAAAGGCTTAACAGGTGAATATTGAGTAACTTGAATCCACATCATCCGTGTTGGCGAAATAGTGAGACCACTTGAAACCTTACGGTCTTTTGTAGACTCATCACTAAATGCTGTCGTTAAAAGATCTTTATTACTAAAATCACCTGCGATACCAGTACGACCCATCAAACCAGAATGTGAAATTGACAGATTATTTGACTTAGCCAAGTCAACCAATGAATCAGCACTTGCAGCTTGCTCATTAATCTTGCTTTGAGCATCGCCGTAAGCCGCATCCAATTTGGCTTGATTTGCTTCGACCATCAATTGTGCTTTGACACTATCAAATGAAGGTACATCTGCTTTCTTCACTTCCAGCAATTTGATCAAATGATAGCCATATTGAGTCTTAACTGGTTCCGACACTTGATTTGGTTGCAATGCATAGAGTGCTTTATCAAACTCAGGCACATATACACCATGCCCTGCAAAGCCTAAATCACCATTATTAACAGCTGACCCTTGGTCATCAGAATTTGCTTTAGCAAGCGTACCAAAATCAGCACCCGCTTTAATCTGCGCCGCTAGACTTTCAATTTTCTTTTTAGCAGCTGCATCACCAATTTTGTCTGTAGAGATCAAAATGTGCTGTGCATGACGCTGTTCATTTCCAGCGGCTGCTTGAACCATCGTCTGATAACGTGCCTGTAAATCTTGATCCGATACTTTGACTTGATTCGCAAAAGAACTACTATCCAAAGTCACATAGTCGAGATTTACTTGTTCCAAACTGTTTAGATGTGCCTTATTCGCATTGTAGTAATTACTAATTTGTGCGTCGGTCACATTCACTTGTGCTAAATATGGAGAAGCAAGCATTGTAGCGAGTTGTACATCTCGTTTTTCTGTTTGTAGCTTCATGATGCGATCAATTTCACTTCCACCAGAAACGCTAGTAGCAGCGATACCCTGAGCCATTAAACTTAATGAAGTCTGCTCACGCACCATTTTAAATAACGTAAATCGATCTTGACCGCTATTTTTTAGATAAGCTTGGAATAACTCATCAGAAAACTTACCATCTTTTTGAAAAGAAGGCTCTTTATGCAACATCGCAACAATCTGATTATCTGTCATAGTCAGACCAAGTCGATTCGCTTGGCTTAAAATAACACTCTGAGCAATCAGATTGTCTAACACTTGCTGGTGCAAAACACTGTCATCAATTAAGTCAGCATCTCCACCAACTTTGGGCAAAAGTGATTTACGCTGCTCATCAACTTTCTGATCTAACTCACGACGAGAAATATTTTTTTTATCTATGGTTGCCGCAATTTCACTATCACTGCTACCTTTAAAGTAGCTTTCGACCCCAAATAATACGAATGGTAAAGTTAAAAGAGCCATGAGCACTTTGCCCATCCAACCTCTTACCAATGTTCTAAAGCCTTCCATAAATCATATTTCCAGTGTAAGCAGGAATTTTAAATGAAAAACGCGCCACAGGGCGCGCCTCTTGAAACATTACAATATCAAAGATTTACTTCATATTATGATGTTTCACAACAATCGCTATTAAGCAACAGTATCTTTTAGACCTTTACCAGCTTTGAAACCTGGTACTTTGCTTGCTGGAATTTGAATTGCAGCACCAGTCTTTGGATTACGACCTGTACGTGCAGCACGCTCTTTGACGCTAAATGTGCCAAAGCCAACGAGAGTTACACTGTCACCGCTTTTCAATGCTTCACCAACAGAAGCAATCAGCGCATCCAATGCGTCACCCGCAGCAGTCTTAGAAAGAGAGGCTTTAGAAGCAATTGCATCAATAAGCTCAGATTTGTTCATAACGGAAATATCCTATAGGTTGTTAAAAATGTGTCCGACAAAAGACGTGCGACCTTTATATCAATGAGTTCAAGGCTTGGCAAGCGATACATACGAAGAATACTAAAAATAATCA
>JASLHI010000031.1 GCA_030149815.1 Aquirhabdus sp.
TATCAGTTCAGTTCGGGTAATTTTGATACATTTGAAGGAAATTATAAGTATAATTTCATTCAATAGGTCGTTAAATCAGCGTTTTGCAGTTGTGTTTTGAAACTGAAATCGCTAATCTATGCACCACTGGAAGCGTGGCTGAGCGGTTTAAAGCACCGGTCTTGAAAACCGACGAGGGTGTGAGCCCTCCGTGAGTTCGAATCTCACCGCTTCCGCCAAATTGATGAAAACAAAAAACCCTAGAGCTAAAAACTCTAGGGTTTTTTGTTTTCGAATATACGGTCAGACTACTTCTTTTTTAAGTTTTATTGCTGTTGAATATACTAAATCTTTTTCAAAAATGATAAGTTACTCAAGTACCATGAATTGGATAAGCGTTTAAATAGGGAATTTTCATGAATATAATAAAACCTACATTAATCATTTTACTTTTTATATTTAGTCCGACTATTTGGGCTAAAGGTTGCGAAGGAGATAAAGCTACTGCAGATAAGATTGGTTTATGTATGCAGCAAGATCTTCAGTCGCAAAAACGCACCTTAAATAAACTCTATGACAAAATTTATGCTGCAACCGATGCTAAAGCGGAGTTTGAAGCAGCGCAGAAAGCATGGCTGACGTATCGAAATAAACAATGTAATGATTTTGTGGATAAAGACTCCGAATATAGTCCTGCTTCAGGCGCACTAAGTTCGGCTTGCGAAATAACTCTGATATCTGACAGAATTGAATATCTTAAATCACTTCGTTAATCTGATTTATTGAGATAAATTAGTAAAATATACAAAAAAATGGTCTAGAATGGACATATGACTCTATTAAAACTTACATTCTTTTTCAGTGTATCTTTAATTTTATCGACAAATGCATTCGCTGCAAAAAACGCACCTGATGCGGTTTGTTGGAAAACTTATAATGCTTACGATGCGATTGCCGATTGTCAAAAAGAAATCCTGCAAGACGCAAAAGATGATTTAAATAAGACTTACAAAGCGATAGAAGATAAAAATCGTCAGCCTGATCAAATTGAATACATCAAGCATTTAGAGATTGCTCAAAAAGCCTGGTTGAATTACCGTTTTCAAGAGTGTATTGGACATCAAGAGCCTGATCCAGATGAACAGTTTAAAGTGGGTGAGGATCCGAGCTCATTATCCTGTTTAATCGACCTTACCCTACAGCGTACGACTTTATCTTAAGAAGCAACTAAAGTAAGGCATTTAATACTAAAAAAGGAAGTCAGAATGAAGTTGGTCATGTTGAATATTTCTGTAGTTTTACTCTTTATGTGTAGTAGTGTATGGGCGCAATCGCAAGATTGTAGTAAGCAGAATCTAAGTAATACTGCGGAAGGCAAATGCCTTAATAGCGTTTTTCAAAACCAAAAAATACAGCTCAATCAACTTTATGATAAAGCTTATGCCGCAACTAGTGCTAAAGCTGAGTTCGAGGCAGCACAAAAGGCTTGGTTAAACTATCGTAACAAGCAGTGCGGTGCATTTATCTCTGAAGATTTTACTGATGCAAATGCGACTGCATCAGAGTTACCGCAAATGATTGAGTCTGAACTACCGTTGCTGATTAAAAGTTGCGAAATTGCTCTGACTAAACAACGTATTGAATACTTACATTCGATTGATTATTAAATAATGAAATATGGAAAAATCTACTTCAGCATTATTATGGTAATGACCAGCGTAAATGCTTGGTCTAGTGCATGCAATGTTCGTGATAATCGATTTGGTTATGAGAGTTGCTTGGCTACTACTCTTAAAGTTGAAAAAGCTAGAGTTGAATCAGCTTTATGCCAAGATATACGTGATGACAAATTCTAAGCAACAGTTTGAAGCATCGTAAAAAGCATGGCTTGTATACCGTGAAAACAATTTAGTGATTTTGTTGATACTGATAGAGATCATAGTCCTGTAGGTGGTTTAGTGGGGTTGAGCTGACAAAGCAGAGATTTCAATATCTGAAAGACATGGATAACTACACTCTAAATTAGATTCAGAGAGTTAGTTTATTCTTTCGTATTCTTATTAATTCTCTGGGTTATTTGAAGCAAACCTCTAATTTGCCTTTAACTTGTTTAACGCATAGGAATGTATTTTTAGGCGTATTGTCTGAGTTTGCGACTAACTTAATTATCGTATTGTTCGTATTTCTTGCGTAGCCTTTAGCTTCTTTATCATTTAAGGTTTGATGTACAACTTTTGCATCTGCAGGATTTTCTGCCGTAGGATCTAAACTTTCCTCATAGGTATACGATTTACCTTGTGCTTTGATGGTGAAAGCTCTACCGCCAGCCCCAAAATCCAAGTCAACTTTGCATTTAGTAGGAGACGATGGAATGCCTTCATTTATAATCATACAACTGCTTGCTATCGCCCATGTCGGCACCATGAATGCGAGAGTAAGTCCAATTCTTCGATAAATTTTCATAGTTAGAGTATTTCTTTTCAATAGGTAGTGGAATTTTTAGACTTTTGATTATATATGGACAGCTAGAATTGTAATAGCTACTCTGGCTAAATGATTAGACTATTAAATAGTCATCTGAGTGAGTGCAGGGGCTGGTATTGCAGATCCTGCACCACATAGCGTTTATAATTAGACTATGCGTAATGCAAGTATTCGCTTTAAGTGTGGAAATAAGTCATAAGCAAAGTAAATAAACAAGCCCAACATCACCACACCAATTCCAATCATCATGACGCTGCTGATATGTTCAGCATTCAGCCATGTCCCTAAGATAAGCGCGAGTACAGGCGTAATCACAGTTGCAAGCGAAAGCGTCGAAGGCTGCATGCGTTTAATCAGATAGAAGTAACACATCATGGCTGCAATTGATGAGATCGTTGCTGAATACAAGATAGCCGTAATGGTTGTCTGATCCGGAATATGCGTTGGCCTTAGTGTCCAAAAAAAGGGAATTATTACCATTAGCCCGATCATGGACAAAATAAGCGAACCTGTTGTTTGCGCCAGAGGATGCAAGTTGGCTTTTTCGTATCGTAACCAGAATATTGAGCCGACATAAGCCATCACACCGATGAGGACGTAGATCATGCCTTTAAGCATACCTGTGTGCATATGTACTGAGCCAAAAACTCCCACCAGACCAAGGGTGGATAATGTCATCCCAAACCACTGTAAGCGATTGAGTTTAGAGTTGATAAAGTGTCCAACTAATCCTGTCATGAGTGGCGATAGACCAAAAATTAAAGAAATTAGTCCAGATGGCAAATATTGTGCCCCTAGGTATGTAAAGAGCATTGCCCAAAATAGACCTAAAGTTCCTGCGAGATAACATCGTAAAGCCCCTTTATTTAAAGGCAAGGGTTCACGAATACACCATAAAATAATGCGAGCAATCGCAATCGCAAGTAGAAAGCGCACGCTGAGAGACCAGATGGGGTTGAGTCCACGGAGACTCACCACAACTGCAAGTGGTGTGGTCGACCAAATCAAAATTAAGCTGACATAGGCTCCCGACGTACGCAAACTCTGTGGCGGTTCTTCTAATGGGGTTAACATTTCATTCCTCCTTTGACCAAAATTTAGATATAAAAAAAGCCGCTTTTTATGAGCGGCTTTGACTGTAGGATGATCTATTTCGTCGAAAGAAGCTCATGCGTGTCTATATGCCACACCGCAGGTTTGCGAATGGCACGAACAGTACAAATCGAGCACAACATAGAATAGGTCATCATGCGTCGATAATGAGTGCGGGCTGGGTATATTGTCAATCTGTTTTTTAGCGGGTTCTGATCTGAACTCAGTTTACTTAGATCGCTTCTTTAAAGCTAAAGAAAACTGAAATTATGTGTTTAGTGTGTTGTTTATATTTCATTTGTGTAAATTTATGTGCGAAGGTATGATATGCCGCTATCAACAATATATTAATCGATTCAAGTTGATAATAAATTTAATCTTATGGAGAGGGTGTGAAGAATATGAAAAAACTTTTAGGTCTGTCAGCAATTGCAACTGTTGTTTTGATGACGGGTTGTGCATCTATTTTGAACAGCAAAACACAAATGGTTAATATCACAACTTCAAACGGTGAGAAAATCGTTGCAACAGCAGATGGTCAGCCATTCCAAGTTCCTGGAATTGTTGGTTTACAACGTTCTCAAGCTGATAAAATTATTACTACTTCACAAAGCAATTGTAATCCGCAAACGCTTGCTCCTCGCACTATCGATCCAATTTTCTTCATCAATATTCTTTCTGGTGGCGCTTTGGGTTCAACAACGGACTACGCAACTGAAAAAATGTGGAAGTATGATAACAACCTAGTTATCACTTGTAACAAGTAATCTTGGCATTCATGCTGCAATGGAAGGAGGGCTTTTTAGCTCTCCTTTTTTTGGTGTGCTTTTCAAATACATCTCTCGCACAACAAGATAATTTTGTATCAGGTACAGCAGTCGATGATCAGCTTGTTGAGAAAGCACTGAGCCAAGCGATTTATACGAAGCCAGAATGGAGTGCCTTGCTTCATGTGGATCAAGATAAACCTTATATTAATGATGCTCATTTTTTATTAAGTCTGCCTAATTTTTCAGTCAAGAATGAACTGATTTTGGATTTAAAAACTATTTTAAATCCGTTAACGCATGATGAATTTATTTGTAAGTTTCCCGCAAGGACGCTGTGGTTACAGCAGCAATTACAATTAGAGCCAATATCCTTTACCCAGTGTACAGACTTTACCAATTACCTAGATAATGCACCTGTTGATCAAATTAAATTAGTTTATGTTGCTGAAAATATTACGCAACCTTCTAGCATGATGGGACATGTGCTGCTTCAGCTTTCCGGATTGAATAAGAATAATAAACATGTCGATCATGCGGTCTCTTTTTATACCGATGTTAGTGGTATTAATGCACCAAAATTTATGTTTCAGGCATTGGTGACTGGAAAAAAAGGCTATTTCTCATTAACGCCATTGAATGAAAAACTTGAAAGATATCATCATCAGGAACAGCGGAATATTTGGACATATGATCTCAATCTAACCGATGAACAAAAACAACGAATCCAATATCATATTTGGGAGCTAAAAACGGCTCCGTTGACTTATTATTTTAAAGGCTATAACTGTGCGACCTTAACGCACTTTGTTTTGGCAACGACTGGTAATCAAAAGATCATCAATAGTTTTGGTGCAATATTATCTCCCCTCGATATTGCCAAAAGTGTTGATGCTGCGCAGATCGTGAAGAGTACAACACTATCACCTTCAGACACTTTTGCGATCAGAATGTTAACGGATCAATATGATTCTGTTTGGCAAAAAAATTTAAAAGCAGCTATAGATAATAATTCTCTAACCACACTGATTGAAAAAACTGCATCTCCTGTAGATCAATTTGTAATGTATCAAGTTGCTTCACGTTATAGGGACTTTCTGCAAGATCAGGGGCGACTACAGGCTATAGGCAATTCACAGGATCAACAGTTAGAGGAGTCAAAGCCATTTGTTCGTGATTTTGTAATCGATCTTTCGCAGTATAAAAATCCTCTGAAAGCACCTAATGATAGTCAGTTATCGATTGGTGCAGGTTATGACAACCAACAGCATGTGCTTAAATTAGATTATCTCCCTACAGCACAGAAGTTAGAGGATGATAATAGTCAGTCTGCAAGTGAACATGAGTTGTTACTTGGGAATGTCGGGCTGAAGTATTTGATGCAGACTCATCAACTTAAGATTGATTATATAAATTTGTATTCGATGTCATCATTGATTCCAGTCGATGTTTTTACTGGTGTGATTTCTGGGCAATTGTCACTAACTTATGCGCCTAGATTTGATTCCTCGATGCGGGAGCGGCAATCGACGACCCTTGAAGGTGGTGCTGGATTGACGAAACAACTCATGCCGAATTTGACTGTGTCCGCACTGCTATTGGGAGGTGTGGATTATTTCGATTATCAAGTTCAAGCTCATGTCTCGCCAAGTTTGACAGCAATTGCAAATGAAAGATGGGACATGAAGTCGATCATCCAATATCAGCGTATTTATAGCACAGAGCAATTTAGTCGTCCTTACAACGCGATCAAGTTGACTCAATCAAAGCGCATCAATTCAGAATATAGTGTCCAATTGAGTTATGACAATTTTTGGAATACTGAGCGTAGCAAATTTGCATATACATTGATGCTTAAAAAAATATTTTAGCGGTTTATTTCTTTTTCTTTTTTGTTTCGAATCTTGCAGAATTTGTTCTAATTATGGAGTTAGCTATGCAGTAATGTAATTCATGTAATGAATCAAGAGTGGGGGTACCATCACATTTTTAGGATAAAATTTCTTTAAATTCAGGACTAATTGTGATGAGAGTCACATAATCAATTGTAACCAAAGTTATTGACTATGTTATAAATATGTTGGTAACAAAAGTTAATAATTGCTGCTTGTGATAAGGAGATCGCAATGCAAAACATTATAAGAAGCACCCGAATTCAAATTGTCACCTTGGGTATTCTTTTAGGCATAGCTACTATTCTCAGCCATGCCGAAACTTCAAATGACAACTCTGGATTTAAACAAAAATCATTACTCAAGGTTAGCGATGCTGGACTAAAAAGTGAATGGGTCGGTAAAAGTGCTCCAGATTTTCGTTTAAAAGATCAGAATGACCAGTGGCATGCTTTGGCAGACTATAAAGGGAAGTGGTTGGTTCTTTATTTTTATCCTTTGGATAATTCGCCTGGATGTACTGAAGAGGCGCGTCAGTTTCGTGATCTTTACCCTACCTATGAAAAGCGGAATATAGTAGTGTTGGGCGTTAGCTTGAACGACGTGGCATCGCATAAGTCTTTTTCGGATAAGTTAGGTTTGCCATTTCCGTTGTTAGCGGATACCAATCATGATTTGGCCAAGGCATTTAAAGTCTTAGGCGGGTTTGGAATATTGCCGTATGCAAAACGCGAGACTTTTTTAATTGATCCGCAAAGCGTGATTGTGTATCACTATTCAAGTGTGAATACCGAGTCTCATGCGGCGCAGGTATTAAAGGATATTGAGGCATTATCCCAACCGCATTAATCGGAAAAGATGTACTATCAAAATCATCTCTGCCAGAGATTTAATGCGCGATGAGGCGATAGGAGGATGGCTATGAAGGTTTTCTTTAATGAGCCAAACTCTAAAGCATCAAAGCTCATTAGTTCTCTGGCTTCTGTGGTTGATTTAAAGAAAGCCTATCATTTCAGTGTAGTCTCTTGTTTTCTCTCTGATGATGTCAGTGATCTCCTCACATTTATTCACGATCTCACGTATGAGATTCAGCTTTCTAAATTCTCTCTTTATATCGATTCACGGCAAATTCTAAAAATTGGTATTGAGCCACTGGTTGAGCTTTCGGCACAGATTTGTCGTGAGCAGGGCGAAGGCTGGTTTGAGATTTTAGCTATTGATACTCCGACGCTGATTCATAGCAAAGGTTTTGTATTGCTGAGTGCAGACGAAACGTCTGGTGCTTTGGTGGTGAGTTCGAGTAATTTTTCTAAGCATGGTTTCTTTGATCAGATCGGAAATTATGAATCGGGTTTATTGACGACAGATTTGAGTTTAGTGAAAGACTTTCTTACGAGTGTTCCACAGCGCTACCTTAAAAGACTGAATGAATTGGATGTCTTTGACTCAGTCGATAGTTTTACTTTTCAATATGCGCTGGTTCGAGAAGGGCTATTTATGCGTCCTTGGCACGGTACGATTAACCAGTATTTTTCAGTGCAATATCGACTGACGGAGTTTGGGCAGCAGTGCGTTGATCTTGGAGAGTTGCAGGCGTTAGGGTTTACGGTTGATGTAGATAGGATTAGTTGCAAGTATTTAATTTTTTACAATATTCAGCTTAGCCGTGAACTTTTTGAGTTGTTGAATGACGGAATTGAAACGCATTTAGGACATTGGATTCCGAAGTCGTTCATTCTGAATAATGATAATAAAAAGAAGATTGAGCGGTTTTATCGTGATTTAAGTGAGTGTATTGCGCAGCAATTGATTCAGCATCAAGAAGAAATAGAGCATGACTTTGATGTGTTGATTGCGAAAGGTTTGATTGTCGATGCTCAATCTCCATTTGCCCAGATTCAAGAAAAATTGCAGCAGTTAGCGCATGATGATTTTAAGGTTGAGCAATTGCGTAGTCAGATGTCGATCTTTATTGTTCCTTATAATTTGACTCAGACGCGAGAGATTCGAGGTTTGTTTGAGGAAATACGCGGGGCGCATTTATTGAGTGAGGAAAAGAATGATGTGATGAGTAGGGTTGATAAGGCGATTAAGGGTAGGACGCCGAGTTTAGTGAATAGTAATTTTTAGAAGAAAATTTATATGAATTCAACCATTATTCGCAAGATTCCAGAGCTTCTTTATTCACAAGTTTTGGACTTAGCACTTAAAATTACGAATGCATCTGAAGCTGAAGATTCAGTAGCTCAAGCTGCAGCGGTTTTAGAGCTGCAAGAGTTGTATGCAGAGCTAAGGGTCGCAAATTCGTCGGATCCCTTTGTGACTGAAACTTTGGCAGATTTCACAGAGGATGATCGACATGCGATAAAACTATATGAGCTTGCAATTAGTCAGAGTGTTGCATTTGAAGGCGAGCCAATTTATACCAAAAGGATCGCTCTTGCATTACGGCATATTGATTTGAGTGAATCAAATCTTGCTTATGATTTATTAATTCAAGCGAGAGATGAGGCGAATGTTTTTGGGGATGCAGATTCAGTTAAAGAGGTGGATGAGTTATTAGTTAAAATAGTAAAGTAATGAAAGATTAGAATATTGGTGTTTGAAAAATGTACGAAAAGTATTTTGATGGTTGGGATGTTCGGAATGAGTTTCACAGGGAGTTTGTTAGCATATTTAATGGGTGGTTAGGCGCTAGTAATCTTCATAAACTTGATGACGTTAAAGAGAGTGATTGGGATAAGTTTAATGATCTTATTCAATGTATTTTTAAAAAATATAATCTACAAGTAATTAACTGTGAAGAAAAAAGTTGTATTCCAGTAAAAAGTGTTAATTCAATTTTGCAAACACATGCAGATTCTCAAGAAAAAGATTCATCACAATTTATAAGGCTACTTATCCCAGAGCTTGATTGTTTAATTACTGAGGATTGGGATTACACATTTATTATCTGGTATAAGAATATAGGTGCAGTGGAGGCACTAGCACCTCTTATAAAGTCTGTCGGCTTATATAGTTTTCATGATTAGCAAAAAAGCCCCATCTTTCGACAGGGCTTTTTTCATTTCAATCCCAATTATTTCAATTCAGAAGAAGATTTATTCAACAGGCGACGAGCAACGATAAGCAATTGGATTTGCTGTGTACCTTCGAAGATGTCGAGAATCTTCGAGTCGCGTCCCCATTTTTCAAGCAAATCAACTTCGCTGTAACCGACTGAACCACAGAGTTCAATACATTTCAGTGTCACTTCATTGGCAGTACGACCAGCTTTCGCTTTTGCAATCGACGCTTCTTTGGAGTTTGGAATCTTGTTATCAGCCATCCATGCTGCTTTCAAGGTCAGTAAGCGTGATGCTTCCCATTCAGCTTCCAAACGATCAAGCGTTGCTTCGATATAAGAAGCGTTGATTGGGAGGTTTGCGTAGTCTTTTGACAAATGATCTTTGAGGATCTTACGTGTCAGATCGAGTGATGCTTTAGCAATACCAACCGCCATAGCCGCAACCAAAGGACGTGTGTTGTCAAAAGTCTGCATCACACCCGCAAAGCCTTTTTGTACGTCAACTTCTGGTGAGCCAAGCAGATTTGCAGCAGGAACGCGACAGTCTGTAAAGTTGATCGCGGCTGTATCAGAAGATTTAATCCCGAGTTTGTGCTCTAGGCGGGCGATTTCCATACCTGGTGTACCTTTTTCAACGACAAAGGATTTAATCGCTGCACGACCAACATTTTTATCTAACGTCGCCCACACTACAATCGCACCCGCACGTTGACCAGAGGTCACATAGATTTTTTCACCATTGAGAATGTAATCATCGCCATCTTTGACCGCAGTCGTACGAATCGCGGCAGAGTCAGAACCTGTATTCGGTTCGGTGATTGCCATAGCCGCCCAAATACCATTAAAGCGTTTAAGCTGTTCTTCATTGGCAACAGCGCCGATCGCAGCATTACCTAAGCCTTGGCGTGGCATGCCTAAACAGAAGCCGACATCGCCCCAACAAAGCTCCATAACGCCAAGTGCAGTAGACATATTTGAGCCGTTTTTAACATTGCCACTCATGCCTTCCGCAGAAGGATTGCCAGTTGCGCTGGTTGCGCCAGTGACGCTGTCGCCACCATCATTCATGCCATCGAGCAGGGAGGCGAGCATATCCAACTCTTTCGGATAGTCATGTTCGCCTTTGTCATATTTACGTGAAATAGGACGAAATACATTGGCTGCAACTTGGTGGGCTTGCTCAACGAGCATTGCAAATTTCTTTGGGGTTTCTAAATTCATTTGGCGAACTCCTTATAGGCTAATGGCATTTTGGGTGATTGCAACACTGCGCAAATCACGATACCAACGCTCAACAGGATGTTCTTTGGTAAAGCCATGACCACCAAGAATTTGAACGCCATCTGTGCCGATCTTCATCGCTTTTTCGGCACATAAAATACGAGCCAGATGTGCTTCACGATGAAATGGTTTGCCCGCCTCAGCGAGTGAACACGCACTCCAAGTCAATAAACGCATCGCATCTACTTCAATCGCCATGTCTGCGATCATGAAGGCAACGCCTTGACGGTGGCTAATCGGCTCACCAAAGGCTTCGCGTTCATTGGCATACACAGTGACATAATCTAGAACTGCTTGTGCTGTACCGACAGCCGTTGCGCAAGATGCTAATGCGCCCAAGTCCAAGAACTCACGATAATTAGCTTCGGTCAGCAGGTTTTCTTTTGGCGTGCTGACGTTATTGAAGTGCAGACGTGCTGTTTTTGCTGCTTTTAGACCCATTGCTGGTTCATCAGAGAGAGTTAGACCGTCAAGACCACTTTCTACGATAAATAATGCTGGTTTTCCATCGAGTTGAGCTGAAACAATAAACAATTCGCTATCAGCAGCAAGTAGAACTAAAGATTTTTCGCCATTCAACACATAGCTGTTGCCAGATAGCGTTGCGGTTGTTTTCAGGTTATACGGATCAAACACAGCAATAGGTTCATTGCATGCAAGAGAGGCAATCGTTGGTTTTGCTTCATCAATGAATGCAGGCAAATATTGTTGTTGCTGAGACGCTGTGCCGTAACGAGTCAATACGTTTGCAACGCTGACTGGTGCATAAATCGCGGCAGCAAGAGAAAAGTCGCCATGACCTAAATCTTCGAGTGCTAGCATCTGTGTCACCAAACTGTCTTCGGTTGCCGCACCACCCAGCGCTTCTGGAACTGCGTAATACATTAGACCCAACTCACCCGCTTGTGCTTGGAGTTCTGCTGGAATTGCATGAGATCCGTCTGCATTGTGTGCTGCTGGGCGAATCACTTCTTTTGCAAAACGTGACAACGAGTCACGCGTCATTTGCTGTTCATCTGACAATGTCAGATCAAATAAGTTGTTACGTTTTTGGCTTGGTAAACGTGTTGCCGCACCTGCGGATTTTGCAGGAGTGAATATGCGAGCTGCTTTGGTCGCGATTTGGAAACCAGTTTTGGAGCCTTGATAGAGAAGGCCTTCAATCGGTTTACGAATTTTTAAACGATCCGCAATATCGCTGGAGGCGAATTGGGTCAACATGCGAAGTCCTAAGCCTTGCACATTTCCCATAAATGTATCTTGAGTATGCATTGAAGTAATTCCATTTTGGATAAGTCACAGTTCGATACTGTCACGAAAAAATACCATTCCCTATGGCAAGTCTTATTCGATTGTTGTCAGAAAAGTCAATCAATCATGCTTTGCTAAGACGCTATCTATAGCATGATTACGCTGAATACTAAATATCAAAAAGCCCCATGATGAACATGAGGCTTTCTTTTAATGCTTGAAATTTAAACAGGAGTCGCTGTGTAGTCTTTCAAGTCAAATGATTTCATTTGATTACTGTATTGTGTTGCAAAACCTGGATACATGGTCGAATTAAATCCATCTTCAGTCAGATACCAGCTCTTACAGCCTGAGTTCCAATTGGTCTTAGACAGACGCTTTTGAATCTCTTTGTTGTACTTAGCTTGAACGCCTGCTTTGACATCAAGCATTTTAATCTTGCCGTTAACGATAGTTTTGATGGCTCGAACTGCATAGTCTATTTGTGATTCCATATAGACCAGAGCAGAATTGTGTCCTGGCCCTGAATTTGGACCAAACGTGAAGAACAAATTCGGGAAACCAGACACGTTAATGCTCTTGTACGCTTGCGCACCGCGCGACCACTCTTCATCCAGACTACGACCATTTAAGCCTGTGATTGGGAATGGTGAGCCAGATTTACTCACATCAAAACCCGTCGCAAACACGATGCAATCAACAGCATGTTCCACACCTTCCATGGTTTGTACGCCATTTTCGGTGATTTTGACAATTGGCCATGTAATCAGTTTGCAGTTTGGTTGTTGTAGGGCAGGATAGTAGTCATTGGATACCAATACGCGCTTACAACCAATTGTGAAGTCTGGTGTAAGTTGACGACGTAACCATGCATCTTTGACTTGACGGTTTAAGTGGCTTTTTGCCAATTGTTCTGCGACTTTAGTCAACGGTGAATTCCAGATCACTGCGAGTGCCATCGACTCATGGGTCCAATACAATGCGCGACGCATTGCGGTTTGGGCAGCAGGGAGTTTGCGGAAAATGGTTTTGTTCCATTCTGGTGTTTTGTAGTCAGGGCGTGGAGTGACCCAACCCGGTGTACGTTGGAACACTTTAACGAAATCAGCAGTTTTGACTAGTTCAGGAATGATCTGAATTGCACTTGCGCCAGTACCGATGACAGCAACGCGTTTACCTTTCATGTCATAGTCATGATCCCAGTTTGCACTGTGGATTTTTTTGCCTTTGAAGTTTTCTAGACCATCAATCTTTGGAAAACTAAAGTTAGATAACGGACCTTGAGCTGCGATCACGGTACGTGCGTGGTAAAAGTTGCCATCACTGAGGCTCACTGTCCATAAACCAGTTGCCTCATCGAAACTTAAACTTGAAACATTCTGATTAAAGCGAATTAATTCACCGAGGTTAAAACTGCTGACGAGGTGATTAATATAATCTAGGATCTCTGGGCTACCAGAAAAACCCCGTGACCAGTTTGGGTTTTGTGCGAATGAATAAGAATATAGATTAGATGGAATGTCACATGCTGCACCTGGATAGTTATTGTCACGCCATGTGCCGCCAACTTTGGTGCCGCGTTCTAAAATCACAAAGTCATTCAGACCTGCTTGTTTCAAGCGAATGGCACTTCCAAGACCAGCAAAACCTGCACCGATAATCAGTGTGTTCACGACTGAGATGGGTTGGGTTGGTGTAGTGGCTGCTTTTGTACGTGTAGCTCTACGTGGCTTGACTGGCGTATTTTCAGCGGTTGGTGCTGTAATATTAGCTTGTGAAGTCATGATTGTACTCAGAAGTTAAAATGAGAAATGGACTGTTCCTCCCCCTAGCAGAGGGAGGTTGGGAGTAGAATGGTTTTAATGAACTGCAACAGGCTCATAAGTCAGTTCTTTTACCCAACTTGGCATTTCTGGCATGCTGCTTTGAGGCAACATATCAGTTGCTTTGACCATTGCATCGACAGGCGAGTGATAGATTCTGTTTTTGCGGTTGACGACCATGCGACCATTCCAACTGATGATCTGGAACCAAGGATTGCGGCGACCTTCAGCTGTACGTCCAGCAATTTTCTCGAATTTTCTCATTGCGTTATAAAGCTTTTCTTCAGGTAATCCCATCTTAATCACGTTGTCTCGCATTTTGTTCAAGAGCGGGAGGTATGCCGCAATACCGAGTAGTAAGCGTGGATCAATAATGCGAGCAGCCATTTTTGACAGCTCAATCAAGTTTTTGTTGTAACCCTGCGCTTCCATGACAGAGAAACCAACGCCTAAGTGACGTGATTCATCATCGTTAATCAGATCAAAAGCACGATGGCAAATAGGATCTTCTACAGTTTCTAGTAAGAAGGTACACAGTGCGCCATCTAACGCCACTTCGAGCATTGGAATGACTGCACCGAGGACATAGAACGGCATTTTGTCCGCATAGGTATCTAGCCATTTAATGGTGATACGCAGATTTTTATTCGGTTCAGGGATAGAACCATCTTCGGGCAGCATGCCCCAACGTTTCATTAATGCCATTTCTGCATTAGCATGGCGTTGTTCTTCGGCATGGAAGTGGCTATATATTTGTTTGAGTGTTTCAGTCGGCGCTTTTTTTGACATGGCAGAAAATGCACGTGCGCCAATGTGTTCAATCCACATCAGATCAGCCATAAATGGTTTGAGTTTTGCATATAGTTCTGGATTACCTGTGACCAGTTCTGCTCCCGGCGCGTTCCAGTCAATATCAGCAAGCGACCATTGCGTTTTTTTGACTTTGGCAAGCATTTTGTCGAGATCAATAGAAGCCATGATGTTCTCCATGAAGCACATTTAAAAAAGGGGGGATTTATGACACTAACCTAGATGTTATAAGCCTGAACGTAGATAGCGCTTCATGCCCTTGTAACGACAATGAAGGCATATTCAGAATCACTATTTCTTGAAAGTCACTTTTTGAAATAGCAAATTTACTCATTTAGGTCATGGATAAGATCAATCATGCAATTGACCTAATTTACGCTATGAATCAGAATAATCCGACTATCTGTTCGGATACAAGTCGGTAACTTTATGGTCAGAAAACCTACTCAGCAACGTGCAAAAGTCACCGTAGATACCATCATCCAAGCGGGATTTATTGCGGTCGCAAAAAGTGGAATGCGAGATGCGACGACTCGCCAAATTGCTGAAATATCAGGAATTGGTGTTGGCTCTCTCTATGAGTATTTTAAAAATAAAGAAGCGATTTATGAGGCGATGAATCAACGCTTTGTTGATGACATTGTTTTGATGCTGCGTCGGCTGACGCCAGAGCTTGTTCGGTTAAATATACAGGATTTGGTGGAATTATTACTGAGGAATTTTAGCGATTTATTGCAAAAAGATAATGCAGTTTATTTGAAATATGTGCGTTATTCGCGTTATTCCCCGCATATTGAAAGTGCGTTGATGGAAATGGCGATGCATTATGTGATGAATAATCCTAAGTATTTACGGCTAACCAATATGCCGACGATTAATTATATTTGTATTAATGGTGGAATTTATAGCATCGTGCGTCACTTGAGTTCGCCACCGCCAAATGTGTCGTTTGAGGATATGGTACAAGGTTTAAGTCGTATGACGAACAGTTATGTTGAGGCGGAGCTTGCAAGGCTGCCACAGTTTCCTGAGTGATTGGAGATGTGGATTTTGTAGGCTAGGATTTTTTGATCTAGTGAGAAGCTAAGGTAAATTACTTACCGCTGTTCTTCACATTGGGCCTCAGCTGGTTGTTTTGATCAGAGTAACTTTTGAGTCATAAAAAATAAGTTATTAAAGCTTTAGGATTATGAGAAGAAATGGAAAAAATCATATTCGTTTTAAAGATGCTGTTTTTTGTTTTATTAGTAGTATGGACAGTTAATTCATATATATGTATTTTTTGCAACCATCATGATGGTAATGTTGATCATTTTTCAATTGGATTTGGATTGCTTCTACAATTAATTTCTTATTTTGCAAGTTACCTTTTTTTATTCAGATTGTTACCCACGATGGCTTATATAAGAGACTCTGTGTTTTCAAGTCGCAGTGTACGAATACTCTTTTTATTAATAGCATGGGGTGGGTCGTTGTTTGCGTTAGATATCGTACTTGCAGGAGTACACGCCCATGAACAAGATAAATTGCAAAATGCTAAAGTTAGTTCTGTGATCTGGAGTCAATGTGTCTTTACGATAAAACCTTGCTATAAATCATTATGATTTGGTCGACTGACTAGCATCACGCAGCGCAGTCTCCATCATTTTCAAAGTCGCTTCACTCCCATAAAACGGCGATAGCTGGCGCTTGAGCCAATCTTGGATATAGCTTCGCTCATCTAAGAGCTGAATCACTTTAGGTGCAAACCGTGCAACTTCTGCAAGCATATGCGTACGAGTGATGCCAATATCATCGAGTAGGTCAGTCAGCGGTGTTTCTTCATACGCATCAAAGAATACATCAATTCCTGTATAAATCAGGCGTCTGACGTATTCTGTTTGGCGTAGTCTGCGCCATTGGTCATAACCCAATACGAAGAACTCTTCGATATCGAGTGGATCAAGTCCTTCGGCAAATTGTGAAACCGACTCGTCACGAATCGCTTGCCAGAGTTGCCAAATCGCATCTCGCCAAACACTTTCATCTAATTCATTCAGTTCCGTGCAGGCTTGATGAATCGCTTTAGAGACGGAATGTCTTAATTTTTTCTCGAGAAATTCTTCTTGAGAGCGAACCGTACTGTTGAGTTTACGGCGTATACCTGTTGCTACACGCGAACCTAATATCGGATTATTTGAGGTTTCATCAGAGGTCAGTTGCTGCAACCAATGAGGTGATCTTTGTGCAATTTGTTGTTCTATCAGGATGAGGACGTGATCTGACACAAATTCATGCAAAGTCGTACTTTCACTCACTTTGTTCAGCACAATTGAACGAAAGTCCTCAAGTTCAAGGATCTTATCGAGCCATTGTGCGATAGAGGTATTGCTGACTAATTCTTTGAGTTTTGGGGCGTTTTTATTTGCAGTGATATGCAGCTGTTGTGCCATTTCTCCCGATAGTGCAATGACACCGCTACCCAGATCTAGTTCAAAAGCAAATACACGGACGACATCTTTGATGGATTGACGATCGACAACCTCGCCAAGTAACACATTTTCTGCAAGCGCAAGAAGGTTCTCTACTTCCACCGCCGCAAGATCAATCAATTGAGAACCTACTAATCGCTGCCGCAGCTCTTCTGCTTGCGCGTCAAGGAGATTCGCGGCAAGTTGTTGTGCAGCAATTTTTAGAGCCCTGTCATCCATGTGCTTATTCACTCTGAAGTTTATTTGTTAGTTATTCGCCTGCAGTCCAGCCATTGACTAGGGGATAACGACGCTCACGGCTATACGCACGACCACTGATACGTGGACCAGGCGCTGCTTGTTTGCGTTTATGTTCGTTACGATCCACTAACCGAATCACATGTTGAACAGTTGCGCGCTCAAAGCCTTGTTCAACAAGCGCATCTAGGCTCATATCACGTTCAATATAACCGTAAAGGATTGCATCCAATACGTCGTATGGCGGCAGTGAATCCTGATCTTTTTGATCTGGGCGTAGTTCTGCGGATGGCGGGCGAGTGATGACGCGCTCAGGAATGACAGGAGTTTCTTCCAGCGAGTTACGGAAGTGAGCCAGCTCGTACACTTGGGTTTTATACACGTCTTTGAGTACGTCATATCCACCAGCCATATCGCCATACAATGTCGCATAACCAACTGACATTTCTGATTTATTTCCAGTGGTGAGGACTAGGTGACCGAACTTATTAGATAGCGCCATGAGTAACGTGCCGCGTGCGCGTGCCTGTAGATTTTCTTCAGTAGAATCAACAGGTGAGTCACCAAACAATGGCGCGAGTGTCTGGGTGAAGCTGTCCACGATATGATGAATTTCTGCGACATGGAAACCAACATTCAAGCGCTGGGCTTGTGCTTCTGCATCTTCGATACTCATTGCTGCGGTATAAGCGTATGGCATCATGACGGCATTGACGCGTTCTGCACCAAGCGCATCAACTGCGATAGCTAAACATAATGCTGAGTCAATTCCGCCTGAGAGACCGATAATGACTCCTGGAAATCCAGAGTTATTGACATAATCACTGACAGCGAGCACCAGTGCTTGATAGATTTCTGCAAGTTTGGGTAATGGTTTGACGGGTTCTTGAACAGCAAAATCGCGTTGTTCAAGATCAAAGTTGACCAGTAGTAATTCACTTTCGAAACGATTTGCTTCTGCGGCGACTTGACCATCAGGATTGACGGCCAATGAACCACCATCAAACACAAGGTCATCTTGTCCACCAACCAAGTTGACTGACGCAATCGCAATGCTATTTTCTTGTGCGCGATGAGTCAGTAATGAGCGGCGTAGTTCTTGTTTGCCAATTTGGAATGGTGACGCATTCAGCACGAGGACGAGTTCTGCACCATTTTCTTTCAGTGTCTTGATCGGTTGACGATGCCAAATATCTTCACAAATCAGCAAGCCGACTTTACGACCGCTAATTTCAAAGATCACGCTGTCAGTTCCAGCTTTAAAATAACGTGCTTCATCAAAAACACTATAGTTAGGCAGTTTTTGTTTACGATAAATGCCACGTTGTGCGCCTTGAGCAAAGACTCCCGCACTGTTAAAGCGTTTTTTGCCATCGTTGAGTGGATAGCCAACAACAATAACAATTCCTTCGATCGCGGAAATTTCGGTAAATGCGGCATTAATACGTGTTGCAAGACTTGGGCGTAGCAGTAAATCTTCTGGTGGATAACCTGTTAATGCCAATTCAGGAAACACGATAATTTGTGCACCTTTTTCGCGTGCGGTGTTGGCTTGTTCAATAATCTTTTTGGTATTGCCCGCGATATCGCCGACAAGAAACGTGGATTGCGCTAGTGCGAGGGTTAAAACACTCATTTTTGATCATATTTCCAAAGAAAGCACACTCGATTCCCAAGCGGCTGTGACTATAATTTATGTGTGCTCACTATATCGCAGGCGACTGCATTTATACACAAAATGCAGCGGAGATTTTTAGATAAATTGCGATAGTTCGGTGGTTAATTGGTTCGATATTGCACAAATTCAAGATGCTGGCTATTGGGTATGAATAGAGATTGTTTGAAATGTTTAGATTAATAATCCTTCTTGTCGTTGCATTTTATGTCATTCGTTTAGTTTACCGCCGAGTTCAGCAACAAACTCCAAAAACTCTAGCCACTATAGAGTTAAAAGCATGTGCCTATTGTGGAATATTGGTTCGTGTGGACAAAATAGTCGTTGTGAATGGGCAGTTCTTCTGTTGTGCAGATCATGCTAAACGGCTTACTTGACGATGTTAAGTGGCAGTTAATATCTATACAAAAATGTATTTGTATCTAAAAAATCATGATCGCACTTTAATCTTGTCAACGCATAAGTTCTCAGAAATCCTTCTACAAAAATATCACATCAAAATATGTGTAAAAGTGTGACGAATTATGCATTTCGTCGCATTTTTGATGTTTGTTGTTTTTATTTGGATTATTGTTTAGATGTTCCCTGTTGATGAGTCTTTTGGTTTTGTTGGTTGTAGTATTTCTTAATTTAATATTTTAAGTACATATTTTTAGAAAAGATTTTAAGTATAAAGTGGTTTGGCGTTGTACGTCATTGGTTTATCTGAGTAAGCCGACATGTTTGATTTCAATTCAAATGCTGTTGCTGAAAAAAAGAAAATAACGTTTCATTATTTTCCAACAACAATTCTGATTCTGGTCGGTTGTCTTTCTTCGACTTCGAGCTGGTCAGCATCGCTTGATAATGTGACTGCATTACGTGAGCAAGCCGTGATTTCAGCGAAATCAGGGCGGTTAGATGCAGGCATCATGATCCTCAAAAAATTGCATGAGCAGCATCCTCAAGATGAACGCGTCTTCAGTGATCTCATCATGCTGTTGCATCAAGCGGGGCGAAATGATGAGGTCGCGCAGTTATATGATCAGCATCCCATCAGTAAAGTCGTTGATTATGCATATATCCCTTGGGTCTCTGCGTTACGGGATGCCAAGCGATTTCATGATGCCCAGCGCATTCTTGAGCCTGAAAGAACACGCTTCGGTGTTAAAGCAGAAATCTTGTATGCCATGATTTCTGCAGAAGCCAATCAGCCACAGGTGGCTTTGGCGGCACTGCCATTATCTGATCCAAATCTTGATGCGGATGATGACGCGCATATGGCATATGTCTATCGTTTGACTGGACAACCTACAGATGCGTTGCAGCTCAGTTTAAAAGCGCGTAAAAAAGATGCCAATTCAGTATTGGCAGAACATGAAGTTGCTTTGGCTCTGTTTGATTTGAGTGTTCAACATGCTGCCAATCCAACATTAATGCCGTCTCCATCTTTTGTAGAGGATGAGGTGGTTCGAGATGTGTTGTCTCATGATGAGCAAGTCGCAGGCGATTTTATTATTTTATTGCGCCAAGCAGGACGTAATGAGGAAATTGCACAGTTTACAGAGCAGCATTTGATTCGTCAGGTTAGTGATGACGCTTATATTCCTTGGGCATCGGCACTGCGGGATGTCCAACGATTTGCCGATGCCCAGCAAATTTTACAACCTGTGAAAGACCGACTTGGAGTCAAAGCGCAGATTTTATACGCTGCTATTTGTGCAGAAACGGATCAGGATCAAGCCGCTTTATCGGTCTTGCCCCTGACGAGTCACACACTTGATGCCGATGACTATGCGCATATGGCCTATGTATATCGCTTGGTAGATCAGCCTGCAGATGCCCTGCAGATGAGTCTTCGGGCGCGAGCAAAAGACCCCACTTCGGCACTCGCGATACAGGAATCTGTTTTTTCATTATCTGATTTAAATTCACCGTATGCAGCCTATCAGTTGGCTTTGAAATATCCCAAATACTTTTCACAAGACACGTTGGATTACCTGCGTGTCAATGTGACTGCTCAGAATCTACGCGATGCCATTAAGGAAAGAGGTCGGCTGGAAGGGAAGGATCAAACCGCATTAAGGTTAAGGAATAAGCCTTTAAATGATGTGTTGCTTGAAATTAATCAGAATATTAATAATTTGCCTCATACAAGTCCTCAATACCTGCGTTCATTATTCGATAGAGTTTATGTGTTACGTATGCTTGATCGGATGAATGATGCGATCGATGCATATCAACATCTCCCTCCTGTACCTGCGATTCCTGATTATGTCGTGCGAGCCGCAGCTGATGCCTATTTGGCGGTTCATCAACCGAAAAAGGCCGCTGAGCTTTATCAATCTATTCTCACGGATGACTACGAAGTTCCACTGTATTTGAGTTATTACGATGCGCTGATCGAAGAAGAAGATTACGTAGAAGCAAATCAAGTTCTAACATTACTTGCACGTGAAACGCCGACAACACGCGCCTCTCAAGTCGTAGGTGAAGGTTCTATCCCAAATTGGGAGCGTTTAGATGTTGATCAAGCTGTGGCGATGCACGCAGCATACAGCAATCACATGGCTGAGTCTGAAAATGATTTTGAAAGTCTAGCGACACGTGCGCCGCGAAACAGTGGAATTTTAGTCAATAATGCATCGGTACTGCGCTGGCGTGATTTACCTGAATCGGCCGATCGAAAAACCTTCTTAGCGGCTGCTTATAGTCCTAATGATGCCGCGACCAGACTGAGCATTGCGAATAATGCTCAAGACATGGATCAGATTCAGCGCTGGAAAGCAGAGATTGTTCCGCTCGCACAAGATTTACCTGATGACGTCAATGTTCAAAAAAACTATGCCTTCTTTAAGGATCGTGATCGACCTTCAATCACGAGTGAATTTACCATCGGTGACAGTTCGGGCAATAACAACATCACTAATGTGAATGGCAGCCGAGATCGAGAGTGGATAACACGAATCAATACGCCGTGGGTGATGGATAATTGGCGAGGATTTGTTCAACAGAGTATGCGCTGGGCTGATTTTGACACTGATAATGCGCATGATAACCGTGGTGGCGCAGGGGTTGAGTGGAGTAATAATCGTCGCGATGCGTGGCTGTTGGTCAGTGGGCAAGCTTCAGGAAATTACACTGGGGTGAGTGGCGGTTGGTCGCAGTGGCTCAATGATCACTGGCAATATTCCTTCAATGGTTCAACCAACGCTATGGATATTCCATTGCGAGCATTAAACGCAGGATTATCTGCTAAAAGTGTCGGTGGTGGCATTAAATGGCTGCAAAATGAGTCACGTTCTGCGTATTTCAATTTAGGCTTGATGGACTTGAGCGATGGCAATCATCGAGAAAGCATCTCTGTCGGGATGATGCAACGCTTATTGGCGGGTCCGCATTACATCACGACTGTCGGTATTGATATTAGTCATGAGAATAACTCTAAACCAGGTGGTGATTATTTCAATCCTGAGAGTTTAACCAGTGAGTCGATTTATCTGCAGCATCAGTGGATTACATGGCGTAATGATCAACATTCATGGACACAAAATTTTAGAGTCGCTACAGGGTTATCGACCGAATCTGGCTATGGTACGGATTCAACGATTGATCTCTTATACCAGCATATTTGGCAGCTGTCTCGCACGTGGAGTCTAAACTACGGCATCTCGTGGGGCAGTCAAGCGTATGACGGACAACGTGAAGGACGTATCGCAGGATTACTCGGCTTTGGGGGAGTATTTTAATGAAAACCCTCATGTCATATTTGATCAAAGCGGTTTTGGTGGGTATCGGTATTTTCTCATCCGTACAGGCTTATGCCGAGGCACCGTTAACCGTTCAGATTCCTGATCATAAGTTTGTGGTTTTGGCATTCCATGATGAGCGCGAACGCGTGTTAACGGAGGTGGATCGCGATCCTTATGCGATGAGCACGACGCGATTGGCGAATTTCTTTGATTGGGTTCAACAGCATGATTTACATCCTGTCTCCTTAACCGCCATTTTAGATGCTCAACAAGGTCATTCAAAACTTCCTAAAAATGCAGTCTTGCTGACCTTTGATGATGGGCCTGAGAGTAACTATACCCAATTATTTCCATTGTTAAAAAGCTATCAATATCCAGCACTTTTGGCATTACAAACTGGATGGATTTCAGGTGATGTTAAAATTGATCTGTATGGCAAAGATGGCTTTGTCACATGGAATCAATTGCGTGAAATGAAGGCTTCAGGTTTAGTCGAGTTTGCAACGCATACGCATAATCTGCATCAGGGCATCATGGCCAATCCCCAAGGAAATTTAGAGCCTGCGGCAATTATTCGACTCTATAACCCTAGTACAAATAGTTATGAAGCTGAATCTGTTTATGTCAAACGTATCCAAGATGATTTGAATTACAGTGCCAATCTTATCGAAAAAGAACTGGGTACTAGACCAGTCGCTGTAGTCTGGCCTTATGGTGCAATGAATGACCAGACAAGAGAAATTGCAAAATCAGTTGGTTTGCCGATTTCGTTTTCTTTAGGCGATGAAAATGTGAACACAGTTGAGAGTGTTTATATGCCAATTTCGCGAGTATTGATTGCGAGAAGCCCAACGTCAGTTGAAATAGAACAGCAAATTAATAGCGTGCTGACCACACAACCGACGATTCAGCGCGCAGTCGAGATTGATCTTGATCAACTCTATGATCCTGATCCAGCGCAAGTGAATATGAAACTCGGATTGCTGCTCGATCGAATTAAATCATTTAGCATTCAATCAGTCTATTTAAAGGCATTTTCTGATCCTAATGGCGATGGCGTCGCATCCCAGTTGTATTTCCCAAATCGTCATTTACCGATGCGTGCCGATTTATTTAATCGTGTCGCATGGCAACTGCGGACTCGTGCAGGCGTTAGGGTCTATGCCGTATTGCCGCTTCTGGCATTTCAATTACCCAATCAATCTCAGGAACATGACATTCAGCCGCAAAGTCACTTGAATCCATTTTTGCCTGAAACCAGCCAAATTGTCAGCGATATCTATGAGGATTTAGGCAAGAACTCACCTGGAATCAACGGTATTTTGATGAATGGCGATACTTCTATGATCCATAAAGAAGAGGGGGATAGTTGTCTACCTGCCGCGCGGTGGCCTAAAACTGGTCTACAAATCACGGATTGCCAGCGCTTGACTGAAAAACAAAAAACAACTGCGTTGATTGATTTTAGTGATGTTGCTGTTGCTGGACTCATGCATCAAAAAGACTCCAGTACTTTTTTTAATATCGCACTGTGTGTCTCAGCAAGAGATGCATTAAATACTTATCCAGATTTTGATCAATTGGTGCAGCATTATGATGAAGTGGTGCTGATGTTGCCTGCGGATCAAAGTCGTCAGAGCTTGACTAAGGAATGGAAGCCGCTGATTGATCATATTGCTAAAACTCCAAATGGCTTAAGCAAAGTCACATTTGAGTTACTCGTAAAATCACCAAAAGATCCACAGTCTCTGAATGGTCATCAATTACGAGAAAAGATGGAAATGCTGACGCGGCATGGCGCTAGGAATCTTTCTTATTATCCAGATGATTTTATGAAGAATATCCCTGCATTTGATGATGTGTATGCAGGCATCAGTTTAAATAATTTTCCTGAACTGTATCAGTCCCCTGTAAAAAGTCAGCCAAATCCAAACACGAATAAAGGGGATCAAAAATGAATGCCCTTACATATATTGATATGATTCCTTTAGCAATTCATCACTTTGTTCTTGGATTTGTTTTTTACTATCCGCTAATCATGGCGTGGATGTGGATGATTGGGGGTCTGTATTTTTTTATGCATCGTGAAGTGCCACGACCTAAGCTCCCCGTGATTCAGGATGCGCAAGGATGTAGCATTTTAATTCCTTGTTATAACGAAGAAGATCATGTGCATGACACGATTCGGTATGCTTTAGCAACGCATTATCCTGAATTTGAAGTGATCGCAATTAACGATGGAAGTAGTGATCGTACTGGCGAAATTTTAGATGAATTGGCGCTTCATGAGCAGCGTCTTCGGGTGGTTCATTTGGCGCAGAATCAGGGTAAAGCCATTGCATTAAGATCAGGCGCAATGAGCAGTCGCTTCGAGTATTTGATTTGTATTGATGGCGATGCGTTGATACACCCCAATTGCGTCAATTGGATTATGTCTCACTTGATGAGCGGACCTCGTGTCGGTGCAGTGACAGGCAATCCTCGTATTCTGAATCGATCAACTTTACTGGGAAAAATTCAAGTCGGAGAGTTTTCTTCAATTATCAGTTTGATTAAGCGTGCGCAGCGGACTTATGGCAGAATTTTTACTGTTTCTGGAGTAATTGTTGGATTTAGACGTACAGCACTGCATCGGGTGGGCTATTGGCATGAGGAGATGATTACTGAGGATATCGATATTTCATGGCGACTTCAGATGGATCATTGGGATATTCGTTATGAACCTGAAGCGTTGTGCTACGTCTATATGCCTGAGACGTTGAACGGTCTATGGCGGCAACGGTTACGTTGGGCGCAAGGTGGCGTCGAGGTAATCTTACGATATACCAAAGGCATGCTGGGATGGAAGCAACGTCGTTTTTGGCTTATTCCTCTTGAGTTTACGATTGGAGTGATTTGGTCATACTCCATGTTCTTTGTTTGTATTATGTTTTTTGTCGGATTGATTTTTCCTATACCACTGGCTTGGCGTGTTGATTCGTTGTTTCCGACGTGGGGCGGATTGATCCTCGGCGTGACTTGCCTCACTCAATTTTTCGTTAGCTTATGGATTGATCGCCGTTATGAGCGGGGACATTTTCTACGCAATTATATTTGGATTATTTGGTATCCCTTGCTGTATTGGATTTTGTCAATGCTGACAACAGTTGTTGCGGTACCTAAGACATTACTTAAAAAACGAGGTCAGCGTGCGCGCTGGGAGAGTCCAGATCGTGGCGTGAAACCATAGATAGGCAGGTCTAATCATGAAGCATATCCGTGAAATGAATGAAAATGGTCTTATTTTACCGGTTTTAATTTTTAGACCAGACTTGCAGACACTACGACAGAAAACCACATCTGTAGTGATTGCGATGATTGGATGGACGATATGGGCTTACTTTTTTGTTCCATTATTTAGTCTGCTCGCATGGTGGCTAGGTTACCGTCGTTTTGATCGATATGTCCTGCTCAGTAACTACAGCCTTTTTCAACAAATAGAAGGCATTCTCCCTATTGTCTTTGTGTTGGGCGTGATCTTTCTATTTTGGGCAGCATATAACCTGATTCGCTTTCGAGGCCATGAAAAGCGTGCTCATGCAAAAGATACAACGACCGCAGAAATGGCACATTTTTTTGAAGTGGAAAGCAAGTTAGTTGAAGAAGCGCAGAGTAGTCAAATCAGCACTTATCATTTTGATGAGAGTGGGCGAGTGATTGATATTATTTCTCAAAAAAAGTTACAGCAAAATCCAATCTAAAGTAAGTTGGCTAGAGCAACAAGATCAGAATAGGTCTTGACCCAATATGTTTACGATGATCTTTTAATTATGTAGAAATAAAAAAAGACTGCTTTAGCAGTCTTTTTTTATTCGATCAATATCGTTAAAAATTAACGCTTATCAACTGGTGTGAAGTCACGTTGTACTGAACCTGTGTACAGCTGACGTGGACGACCGATTTTGTATGCAGTTGAGTGCATCTCTAACCAATGGCTGATCCAGCCGACAGTACGTGCCAATGCGAAGATCACAGTGAACATGCTGGTTGGGATGCCGATTGCTTTCAGAATGATACCTGAGTAGAAGTCAACGTTTGGATAGAGTTTACGCTCAACGAAATACGGGTCGTTCAATGCGATTTCTTCAAGTTTCATCGCAAGTTCGAGTTGTGGATCGTTGATACCCAACGCTGCCAATACTTCGTCACATGTTTCTTTCATGACTTTAGCGCGTGGATCGAAGTTTTTGTAAACGCGATGACCGAAGCCCATCAGTTTAACTTCTTTGGTTTTAACTTTTTCCATGAACTCAGGTACTTTATCTACAGTACCGATTTCATCAAGCATTTTCAGAACAGCTTCGTTCGCGCCGCCGTGTGCTGGGCCCCATAGTGCTGCGATACCTGCCGCGATACACGCGTATGGGTTTGCACCAGTAGAACCTGCGAGACGTACAGTCGATGTAGACGCATTTTGTTCATGGTCTGCATGCAATGTGAAAATACGATCCATTGCTTTTGCAAGGATTGGATTGACTTTGTAGTCTGTATCCGCAGGAACAGCAAACATCATGTGTAGGAAGTTTTCTGCATAGCCGAGATCGTTACGTGGGTACATAAACGGCTGGCCAACTGAATATTTGTAGCACATTGCAGCAATCGTTGGGATTTTAGCAACCAAACGGATCGCAGTAATGTTGCGATGATCAACGTTGTTTACGTCCAAAGCATCGTGGTAGAACGCAGACAGCGCACCAACAACACCACACATCACTGCCATTGGATGCGCATCACGGCGGAAGCCGTCGAAGAACTTACGAATTTGGTCGTGAACCATCGTGTGGTTAGTGACCAAGCCTACAAATTCTGCTTTTTGTTCAGCAGTTGGCAATTCGCCGTTTAATAGCAAGTAACATACTTCGAGGTAATCTGATTCACTTGCCAATTGAGCGATTGGGTAGCCACGATGCAGCAATACACCTTTGTCGCCATCAATGAAGGTGATCTTTGATTCACATGCAGCAGTTGCCATGAAGCCTGGATCGAAGGTGAAGTGATCTTTTGCTAAAATGTCTTTGACATCAATCACGTCAGGGCCAAGCGTACCGCTATAAATCGGTAAGTCAATTTGTTGTTCGTTGAGCGTGAGTACGGCTTTTTTGCCAGTCGAAGTGCCAGACATTTGG
>JASLHI010000058.1 GCA_030149815.1 Aquirhabdus sp.
CAATCATCATCGATCAAGAAAGGAAATAACGCTGATGAGCGACAACACGACATCGCAAGGTTCGAACAACTCTGCTAAAAGCGGTTGGCTCTTTAATTCATCTAAACCAACATTAGACCAAATTCGTACGCGGATTGACGCGGTGGATCAAGAAATTCATCGTCTATTGAATGAGCGTGCAACCCTTGCCGAACACGTTGCGATTTCCAAAAAAGAAAATGAAACGCATCCAATATTTTACCGTCCTGAGCGTGAGGCACAGGTACTCCGTGCAGTGATGGCACGTAATGAAGGCCCTTTGGCAGGTGAAACGGTTGCGCGCATTTTTCGTGAAATTATGTCGGCTTGCCTAGCGCTTGAAGCACCGCAAACGGTTGCATATCTTGGGCCTCAAGGTACTTTTACCCAAGCCGCTGCACTCAAGCATTTTGGTGCGGATGCGGTGACGGTGCCGATTGCAAACATCGATGAAGTGTTTCGTGAAGTCGAGTCGGGTAATGCACATTACGGCGTTGTGCCGATTGAAAACTCAACAGAAGGTGTTGTGAATCATACACTTGATAGTTTTATTTCTTCATCACTCAATGTGATTGGTGAGGTTGAACTGCGGATTCATCAAAATCTAATGGTCAGTGATAAGACTCGTGTTGATGCAATTACGCGGATTTATTCGCACCAACAAT
Source organism: Aquirhabdus sp. (assembly GCA_030149815.1). Lineage (GTDB taxonomy): Bacteria > Pseudomonadota > Gammaproteobacteria > Pseudomonadales > Moraxellaceae > Aquirhabdus. Next base: position 684 of record JASLHI010000058.1, read on the forward strand.
CACTTGCTCAATGTCGTAAATGGTTAGATGGCCATTTCCCGAAAGCTGAGCGTGTGCCTGTGAGTTCCAACGCTGAAGCTGCGCGTAAGATTAAAAGTGAATGGCATTCTGCTGCGATCGCAGGAGAAGTCGCGGCAAAAGAATATGGTCTTGAGATTTTACACGCCAAGATTGAAGATAGTCCAAATAATACAACACGCTTTTTGATTATCGGTCGTGAAGCTGTGCCTGTCAGTGGCGAAGATAAAACCTCATTGCTGATTGCTGCACACGATAAAGCTGGCGCATTGCTCGATATTCTACAACCGTTTGCCAAGCATGGGATTTCATTAACCAGTATCGAAACGCGTCCAGCATTGCCAGATAAATGGGCGTATGTGTTCTTTATCGACTTATTGGGTCATCAAGACGAACCGCATGTTCGCGCAGCATTAGATGAAATCCGCACGACGGTGAAAGAGCTGCGTGTGTTGGGTTCATATCCGAAGGCGGTACTTTAAAAGTTTTGTTATTGCTTTGAAGTCTTCCCCTTCAGGGGGAAGACTTAGATGGGGATGGCTTGATTGTAAGTTTTCAATAAAACCATCCCTATTCCGACCTTGCTCCTTGAAGGGGAAAGATAAAAGCATTCAGATTCAGAAATTTGATTCAAATCAAGATTAAGTGGAATAAAAATGTCATCCGAAAACACTGCATCAACGCCGATCCAACCCGCCAATCAAGGCATTGCGAATATTGCGCCATATCAAACAGGCAAGCCGATTGATGAGCTCAAGCGTGAGCTGGGTTTAGATAATATTGTCAAATTGGCAAGTAATGAAAATCCACTTGGCTGTTCTCCATGTGCAATGCAGGCCGTGCGAGATGAGCTTGCGGATGTAGGACGTTATCCTGATGGTAGCGGCTTTAAACTCAAAGAAAAAATCGTCGAAGTCTTTGATGTCGAGATGTCGCAAATTACATTGGGCAATGGTTCCAATGATATTTTGGAATTAGTGGCGCGGACGTTTGTTTCGCCTGAAGATACTGTGGTTTATAGTCAACATGCTTTCGCCGTTTATGCACTGGCAACACAAGCTGTTGGTGCAACAGGTATTGAAGTGCCTGCAAAAGATTTTGGTCATGATCTGATTGCGATGGCGAATGCAGTGCGTGAAGATACCCGCGTTATTTTCCTCGCCAATCCAAATAACCCGACAGGGACGTGGTTCACTGAAGACGACTTTGCTGCGTTTATGCGCGTCGTACCATCCCAAGTTTTAGTGGTACTTGATGAAGCCTACGTTGAATATTTTCCAGAATATTTTAATAGCATTAAATTTCTGGAGCGATATTCCAATTTATTAATTAGCCGTACTTTTTCTAAAGCCTATGGTTTGGCGTCTCTGCGTGTTGGTTTTGCATTGGCATCGTCTGCAATCACAGATTTGATTAACCGTGTACGCCAACCCTTTAACGTCAATTCCTTTGCTTTGGCCGCTGCTACTGCGGCGCTTGGTGATCAGGATTTCTTGAATCAAACTCGTACGCTAAACCATGCAGGCATGGCGCAATTAGAAGCGGGTTGTACGGCGTTAGGTCTATCGTGGATTCCTTCTCGTGCTAATTTCCTGAGTATTTGCGTGAGCACAGATGTTGAGCGTCAGGGCACAAAAGTATTCAACGACTTACTCAAACTTGGCGTGATTGTTCGTCCGATTGCAGGTTATGGTATGCCTGATTATATTCGCGTTTCGATTGGGACATTCACTGAAAATAAACGCTTCCTAGAAGCGTTATCTCAAGTTCTTCAAGCGACGGAATAAGCTTGATTAGGTATCAAACTAGGATTTGCGCTTATGTCTGAAATAGACCTTACGCCTGAAAACGTATTGTTTGAAAAAGTTGCCTTTATTGGCCTAGGTTTGATTGGTTCAAGCCTTGCGCGCGTACTTCGTGCGAAAGGTCTAGCGCGCCGAATCGTAGCTAGTACGCGTTCACAAAGCACACTCGATCAGGCGATCACGATTGGTGTGATTGATGCTGGGTTTTCTGATCCAGTTCAAGCGGTTATTGATGCCGATTTGATTGTCTTGGCGATGCCAGTTGGTGCAACCGAAACAGTCTTGCGCACTATTCAAGGCAAGATTAAACCTGATGCGATTATCACCGATGTCGGCAGTACCAAAGGCAATGTGCTACAGGCCGCGATCAATGTATTCGGCTCAAACTTACCGAGCGGTTTTGTGCCTGCTCATCCAATTGCAGGCGCAGAAAAAAGCGGCGTGATGGCGGGGAAAGTTGATCTGTTTCGCCATCACAAAGTTATTGTGACGCCGTTAGATACCACCAGCGAAGTTGCCTTAAATAAAGTCACGCAAATGTGGAAAGCTGCAGGTGCGGACGTACTAAAAATGACTGTTGCTGATCACGATGAAATTTTGGCGCATACTAGTCATTTACCGCATTTGCTCGCGTTTAATCTGGTTGAGCAGTTGGCAAGCCGTGCAGATAATTTAGATATTTTCCGTTTTGCTGCGGGTGGTTTTCGTGACTTTACGCGGATTGCCGCAAGTGATCCGCAAATGTGGCATGATATTTTTCTCGCCAATAAAAAAGCCATTCTCGCCGCGATTGATGGTTTTACCAGTCAATTATCACAGCTTAAAACTTTAATCGAACATGATGATTCAACGCCTTTGATTGGGACTTTGACGCGTGCTCAAGCTGCGCGGACACACTTTACCCATATGATTGAAAAAACGCCTTATTTGGAAGCAGTTATGAACAACAGTACGACACCCCAACAATTCCTCGTGCAGCCAGGTGGCAGCATGACGGGAACACTCACGATTCCAGGCGATAAATCCGTGTCGCATCGCTCGATTATGCTTGGAGCTTTGGCTGAAGGTACGACGCATGTGACAGGTTTTCTTGAGGGCGAGGATGCGCTGGCAACTTTGCAGGCCTTCCGTGATATGGGTGTGGTGATTACCGATCCGAAAAATGGCGAAGTCACGATTCATGGTGTGGGTTTACATGGTTTAAAGCCACCACACGGTTCGTTGTATATGGGCAATTCAGGTACGACCACACGTTTATTATCGGGAATCTTGGCGGCACAGCAGTTTGATACGGTGTTGACTGGTGATCCATCACTGACCAAACGTCCAATGGAGCGCATTGCCAAGCCACTACGCTTAATGGGTGCAAAAATTCAGACCACAGGCGAGCGTGGTACGCCACCAATCAGCATTAGCGGTGGTCAAGCATTAGAAGGCATTGATTATTTATTACCAATGGCAAGTGCACAGGTGAAGTCAGGCATTCTTTTAGCTGCACTTTGGGCAAAAGGTAAAACCACTGTCACCGAGCCAGAACCAACACGCGACCATACTGAACGTATGTTGAAAGCATTTGGTTACGATGTTGACGTACAAGGTAATAAAGTCACTGTTGAAGGCGGTGGCAAACTCACTGCGACCAATATCCAAGTTCCTGCGGATATTTCTTCGGCAGCGTTCTATATGGTGGCGGCTGCGATTACGCCAAATGCCAATGTGGTTTTACGTCAAGTCGGGATCAATCCAACGCGTACAGGCGTGATTGAAATTCTGAAACAAATGGGCGCAAACATCAGCCTCGAAAATGAAGCGATGGCAGGTGGAGAACCAGTAGCTGATATTCGTATTCAAGCGAGCAAGTTGAAGGGTATTCATATCCCAGAAGATCAAGTGCCGTTGGCAATTGATGAGTTTCCTGCGTTGTTTATTGCTGCGGCATGTGCTGAAGGTCAGACTGTGCTGACAGGTGCAGAAGAATTGCGCGTGAAAGAGTCTGATCGTATTCAAGTGATGGCGGATGGTTTAAAAATTCTGGGCGTGGATTGTACGCCAACGCCAGATGGCATGATTATCGAAGGCAAGGGTAATGGTCAGGACAATCTGAATGCGGTATTTGGTTCAGGTACGATTGAAAGTCACCATGATCATCGTATTGCGATGAGTTTCTCGATTGCGGGATTGCGTGCGAGTGGCGTGATAACGATTAACGGCACTGAAACTGTTGCGACTAGTTTCCCGAACTTTACGGTATTAGCGCAGCAAGCGGGTTTAGTGATAAAAGTTCAGTAATGGTTTTTTAATCATTTGATGGGTTTTATAGCCCATCAAATGATTAAAACAGTTTTAGTGGTTTAATTTTAGTTTTTTAAATGGAATTTTTATGCGTCAGTTTTCTTTTGCGTTGTTAAGTGCAGTGTTGTTGAGTGCAGCGAGTGTTTCAGCTCAGGCTGATACCTTCTTGGGTATTTATGCTGGTGCTGATGGGATTATCAATACAGGTGAGTCAAACCATATCTCCGCCGATAATAAGGTAGTTGGCTCTTACTACTTGGTATTCGATCACCCTGTGCCATTTTTGCCCAATGCTAAACTGCGTTATACGCAACTTGACCAAAGTGGATCAAACGGTAATTCTGTGGATGCAATTGGTTTCTATCAGGTGTTGGATAACATCGTGAAATTAAATATTGGCCTAGGTGCGAAACGTGTGGATGACAAGGGCGCCAATATTGATAAGACTATTCCTGCAGCATATGTTTCTGCTGGTGGTAAATTGCCATTTACGGGTTTGAGCGCTAAAGCGGAAGTTTTTGTTGGTAAAGGGATTGATTCTGATTTCAGTGATCTGAATGCCGAGATTAAATATAATTTCATTGAAAATATGGCGATTGATTTAGGTGCAAAAGTAGGCTATCGCGCTACGCAGGTCAATGTTGATCATTCAGGAACAACCAGTGATATTAAAGTGCAAGGGCCGTATTTGGGTTTAGAAGCGCATTTCTAATATCTTTTGGTTATACAGATAAAGAAAAAGGTGAGGACTTGAGTCGCTCACCTTTTTTATGTCCAATCATTTTCCCAAAAGGTGAGTGCTTTTTTTGCAGTTTTTTGGTCATATGCATCTGCGTTGTTAATCATATATTTTAAGAAAGCAACAATAGCCTTTTTCTGTGGCAAATTGAGTTGACTGTATTGGCTAAATGAATAGGACGGATAGTCTGTGCTTGGCCTAAGTCCAAAGATAACAGAGCCAGGAATCATGCCTTCCAAAATTGAGTCTTGTGTATGGTCTAATGAATAAATCATATAAGCAGGGAGATAGTAACAAAATTCCTCAGCTTGCATGTGAGCCAACTGACAGTCACAGTATTCAATCTCAAGCTCAGATATATCTTGCCACTTTGAGTCTGTTCGAGTAATTCCTGCAATACGCCATTCTTCGTCAGTTATAGTTCCTTTCATACCTTTTTTATCTGTTAGTACAAACTGCCGAAGTGAAGTTTCTGGACGGCGTACGCCATTAAATGCCGACTCAATAATTTTTTGTATTTCGAGTTTATTGGAATTCATAATGTTCTTAATCGTTTTACAATAAAAGTGACATATAGATCCTTACTTATGCCATCAAACACCTAATTGGCATATTAAAGTTACATTTATTTTTTTCGAAAAATTATCATCGATAAAATAAGATGTTAACAAAAAAGCGAACAACCTAAGTCATTCGTTTTTTATAAAACAACCATTCGACATTTTAGCTGATACCCTAAGCCAAACAAGTTCAAATTAAATTACGATGAACCGTCGGTTTCCGATTCCAAAACCAATAAAAATAACCACCGTTCATTTGCAGTAGAGTATGTGTTTTGACGCTATTTTCTCCCAAAGTTCCCCAGCAAGCGCGTGCAGAATTACGATTGTTATGCAGATCGATGCATTCTTGCCCCAGCAGCAGAGGTTTGGGTGGAATATATAATGCACAGCCTTGAGGAATCCATAAATCTGCTAGTCGAATTTTCTTTTGATTACGCCAGTAGCGTCCAACTGAGATGACCAAAGGGAAATTAGGATCTGTAGATGCAAAGATATGTGGGAAATCATGATGCTCTAAATCAGTACAAACGATAGTAAGCAACTGATTACCTGTGTTTTGATAAGGTGACCAATGACCCGCAAATACACCGTATTCGTATTCAGCCTGTGTCAGCATAGAAACTGGGCTAGAGAGTTCAACCGCCTGTCCTTTTTCAACCAATGTAATCCCAAAAGCAGCAGTGACTTCTCGGGTTGCCCACATCGGTTCATACTCGATTTCGTGACCCTCAAAATCCAGTTGTACCTCCTGACCACTCGGCAGATCTTTTTGCCCAATCCAGTCAGGGACTGTGTATTCTCGACCTATTGCGACATGAGGATCTGTCCTGGAAGGTGATAAAGGGATGATATTTTCAGGTAATGTCTTAAGGTAGGTTGGTATACCATCATTATTGTAGAAAAAAGGCGTATCCGTGATATCAATATTTTTTTCAGATAGCGTTAATTCCAAAATCGGTGCATCAAAGTGTCCTTTCATTTCTATCATCCTTGAGATATTAAAATTATGGATAGTCCTTATCAACAGTCATTAATCTGGCAAAGGATTCATGGCAGCCAACAACATGCCTCGGAAAAACTCTTGAACCTGATGAGTCAGCATCGTGCTTTGAGGGCGATTAGCCTTTGGTGTTAATACCCATTCGGTCATCAGTTCATGAAACGCACCGACTAAGCCTAGCGTTCCACTATAATAATCCACACGCTCTGGTAATAACCCCGCAGTAACAAATTTATTGATTTCATTCAGAATTAATTGGCTAAAGTCCCTAATGACTTTGCGCCGTAATTGTTCAAATTCCTGAGAAACACCAACAACTTCCAAGCAATTAATCCGCAAAAAGCGTTCATCTGCCAAAAAAGCACGGCAAGCAGAATCCACATCACGGCGAATTTGTCCGATAGGGTCTAATACTGCACCTTGTCTAGCGTTCTGCACGGCCTCAATCACTTGGTTGGTAATTACCAGATAAATTTCTCTGAGCAAATCCTCTTTACTTGGAAAGAGTTGGGTCAAGTAACGGTGGGGCACGCCTGAAGTCACACTCAACATGGCCATCGTTGTTTGTGGATAGCCTTGAGTACCAAATAGCTCAATACCCGCAGCGAAAATCTTTTCACGACGTTGAGTGATCCGTTCAGCAGGATCAATTCCTTTATAGCGGCGACCTGTAGTCAAGGTTTCTTTCATATGGGTTTCTGTTTTCATACGGATAGGATAGTCGTAAGAACCACTTATCGTCAATTTATCAATCTATATTGACAGATTGATAGAATTACACAAAACTAGGCACATTCTCTTTATTGGTTATGAAACCAATCTCTCCAGTGAGTCATCTTAAAAAATTAAGGAGCATTTCATGCAAGCATCCCTAAAAGAAACATTACCAACTGGTATGCGCCGAATTGATGATTTTGATGGTGCGCGGAATGCCCCTCAGCCTCAACATCGTCTGAAAGAAGTTCGTAAGCGAGCACAGGCATTTCGTGAACGTTTCATGGATGAGCCTGAGGTGATTTGTTATAAGAGCATTAATCTGGTTCGTGTGCCTTATCCAACATGGTATGCGTACTCTGGTGTATTTGCCCAAAGTACCTATAAGTTTCCTTTTGTACACATTCTGAATCGCTTATTTGTGGTTCAGTACAAGGATTATGAAGGCGAGGTACGTACACTATTATTTTCTCCTTCTGACTTGGAAGGAAACCGCGAAACGCCGTTCTTCCGACGATTAGCGGATGGATTCCCTGCACCGCGTAAGATTCAGGATCTGATGTCTCCTATTTTTCGTGATGTAGAGCAAGCTCTCGGTGAAATTGGTATTCGTCCTGATCAAGTTGATTTTATTAGTTATGACCACTTGCATACGCAAGATGTTCGTAAATGGCTGGGCAGCGATGGCATTTCGGGTTTTTTTCCTCGCGCAAAATTACTCGTTCATAAACAAGAGTGGATTTCTACTCAAAGTTTGCTGCCTTGTCAGGCTGATTGGTATTGCCCAGGAGGTATTCATGGTTTACCTGCTGATCGTGTTGTGCTGTTCGAAGGGAGTCTTGGATTAGGGCCGGGTGTTGCACTACTTCATACGCCGGGGCATACAGAGGGGAATCATTCTCTAGCAGCACGTGTTCCAGATGGTGTTCGGGTGACATCGGAGAATGGAGTAGGTGTAGATTCTTATGCGCCAATGAATTCGCGAGTAAATGCGATTCGTCGCTATGCTCAAGCGACTGGCGTAGAAGTCATCTTAAATGGCAATACCTTAGAAAATAGCAATGATCAGTATTTGTCGATGGTTCTTGAAAAGACTGTTGCTGGTCCTTCAATCAATCCAGATTATCCGAATTTTGCTTCAAGCAGTGAGTGCACACCAGGATGGCAAACACCGGGTATTAGTGTGAGCTACTTACTGGGCGAGGCTTCGTTCGGAAAAGTAGTGTCGAAATAGTATGCATTTGCAATGAAAGAATAGAGCAATTTCATGAAAATTCCTTCAAAAATTTTTATCACGGGTGCGAATGGGTTTATTGGTCGCGCCCTCATGGATCGTTTTCGCAAAGCAGGTTCTGCTGTGATTGGTGTGGATTTATCCGCCAATCAGGAACTAGGTGTTTATGCGGGTAATGTCGCTGTTGCAGGAGAGTGGCAACAACTTGCTAAGGGTTGTGATCTGGTGATTCATACCGCAGCAGTTGTGTCTAATTCTGCACCAGCAGAGCTGTATCGGCAGGTGAGTTTAGGTAGTGTCAGGCTTGCTTTGGATGCGGCAATACAAGGTGGTGCTAGCCGCTTTGTGCATCTGTCCTCGATTGCAGCTTATGGACTGGACTTTACAACTGAGCGCAAAGAAACAGATGCCATTTCATTGCTAAGTGGTTATGCATATTGTGATGCTAAAGCAGCTAGTGAACATGCTGCTTTAGCAGCACATGCCGCTGGAGAAATTGACTGTACCATTATTCGTCCGGGAGATGTCTACGGGCCAGGTTCTCGTCCGTGGGTCTTGATTCCTTTGGAAATGATGAAAAAACGTCAGTTTATACTTCCTGCGCAAGGTCGTGGCGTGTTTAGTCCAGTTTATATTGATAACTTGCTTGATGGCATAATGTTGGCTGTTACGAGCCCTGCAGCGGCAGGTCAAATTTTTAATATTACTGATGGTCTAGGTTTATCTTGTAATGAGTTTTTCTCTCATCATTGGCGATGGGCGATGAATACAGGCTCTATACCACTTATGTCTACTCGAACGGCACAGATGATTACTTCTGCTGGGGAATTCTTACTCAATGGATTACTGAAGAAAAATACGGAAATCAGTTCAGGCTCTCTCGCGATGCTTACGCGTCAAGCAGGCTATTCCATTCAAAAAGCACAGACGATACTTCATTATCAGCCTGCAATTAGCTTAAAAGATGGCATGATGAATACTGAACGATGGCTAGTTCAACAACGACTAGTTTAGCCTGCTGTGCAAATTATCTATATAAATCAAAGTCAATAAAAAAGCGAACAACCCAAGTTATTCGCTTTTTATAAAAACAACCATTCGATGTTATAACTGATAATCAACCGACATGACGATACTTAAGATCGTTACGATGATGACTGAGGTTAGAAATAATTTCTTTGCCCATTTTGTATCATCATCAGTCTTAAATCCGATGATCGCAAGATATAACCAGTAAGCACCCATAACCGCGGCAACAACAAAGTAAACATACCCTGTATAACCCATCACGGTTAGCATCAGCGTTGCAATCGTAAATGCAATGATCCAAGCCACAATGTGCTTCTTCGCGGTTAAAATCCCATCCTTAACAGGAAGGACGGGAATTGAAGCGGCTGCATAATCATTAAATCTAAAAATCGCAATTGCATAAGAATGTGGCATTTGCCAGATACTCAAGCTCACCAGAAGAATTGCGGCTGCTGCATCAAAATGATTGCTCACAGCGCAATATCCAATGACAGGAGGCATCGCACCAGAGATACTGCCAATCAACGTGCCATAAACCGAATGACGCTTTAAATACAAACTATAAAAACCAACATACACCACAAAACCAATGAGAACCAACTCTGTAGAGAGGTGATTAAGATGATTCGTCTGTGTGTATAAGAGGGTTAGCCCCACTATGCCAAGAACACTGGCATAGATGAGTGCAGAAACTGGAGAGATTAGACCTGTCACCAGCGCCCGATTTTTGGTTCTCTCCATTTTGCTATCGATATCACGATCGATGACGTTATTGAAAACACATCCAGATGCAACAATCAGCGAAACACCGAGCGCGACTGCTGCATATAGAGCAAGATCAAAGTTTCCTTTGGAAGCCAGAAAAAAACCACCAGTGACTGTAATTAAGTTACCGAAGATAATTCCTGGCTTGGTAAGAAGAAAATAGGGCCTAAACATAAATAGGCTCTTAGTTCCCCATGATCATTGTATTGTGATTCAAGTTGTCCATGATCCAAATTGATCCACCAATGATGATTGCAAGGATAATCGCGGTGAATACGAAAGACACTACAGTTTCACGTTGTTCAGGCGATGTATCCATGTGCAGGAAGTAGTGCAAATGCACAATAACCTGAACTGCAGCGGCAAGAAGTACACAAATCAGTGTTGCTTCTGGTGAGAACATTTTGAACATGACTGCTGCGAAAGGAATTGCTGTCAAAATAATGGACAGAACAAAACCAATCATGTAGGACTTGTAAGTGCTATGACCGCCTGCAGCGTGGTCATTATTATGATCGTGTCCCATTACATCACTCCCATGAGATAAACAACAGTGAATACACAAATCCAAACTACGTCAAGGAAATGCCAGAAGAGGCTGAGGCAGAGTAGACGAGTTTTGTTGATTGGTGTAATGCCGTTTTTGCTGATCAATGCGATCATGGTCGCCATCCAGATCAAACCTGAAGTCACGTGCAGACCGTGGGTACCGACCAGCGTAAAGAACGCAGATAAGAATGCACTCTTGTCAGGACCGTGTCCTTCAGAGATCAGATGATGGAATTCGTTGACTTCCATGCCGATAAACACAGCACCGAATACGAATGTGATCATGAGCCAACTAATAACCTGCGCTTTACTGCCTTTGTACATCCCGATAATGGCAAAGCCATAGGTGATACTACTGAGCAAGAGAGCACCAGTTTCAACAGCAACGTATGGCAATTCAAAAATATCTTTACCAGTGACGTTGCCAGCATAACTGTTATGTAAAACAGCAAATGTTGCAAAAAGGGACGCGAACAAAATCAAGTCGCTAAGGATGTAAATCCAGAACCCAAAGACTTTCATTGGACCAGTATCATGATGCGCATGTGCATCATGATGATCGTGATTACTTAATACTTCATTGGACATGATTTAAACACCTTGTTTAGCGTTTGCTTTAGCTTGGATATGTAGATTTTCAATACGCTCTACTTCGGCTGCAGGCACGTAATAATCAGTATCATTGTCATAGCTACGAACAATGATACAAACAACCATACCAACAAGACCTAAAGCAACAAGCCACCAGATGTGCCAGATGAAGGCAAAACCAAAAGCGAAGCCGAACGCACCAACATAAACACCAACGCCAGTGTTGCGAGGCATATGAATGTCAGAGTAATGGGTTGGATGATTGTCTGCAGTACCTTTTTCTTTCATGCGCCAGAATGCATCACGGCTATGAACATGAGGAATGACAGCAAAGTTGTAGAACGGTGGTGGTGATGAAGTTGACCATTCCAGTGTACGGCCATCCCATGGATCACCAGTAACGTCGAGGTTTTTGTCTTTTTGCAAGAAGCTGACAAACAACTGTACCAATTGCAAGAAGATACCAAGAGCAATGATCAGCATACCGAAGAATGCAACGATCAAGAGAGGTTGCCATTCTGGGTTGTCATAGTGGTTCAAACGACGAGTCATACCCATAAAACCAAGGATATAAAGCGGTACGAACGCAACAAAGAAGCCAACAATCCAGCACCATGCAGCACTTTTACCGATTTTTTCATTCAGTTTGAAACCAAATGATTTCGGGAACCAATAAACAAAACCAGCCAAATAACCGAATACCACACCGCCAATAATTACGTTATGGAAGTGAGCAATCAAGAACAAGCTGTTGTGCAATACGAAGTCAGCACCAGGAACTGCGAGCAATACGCCTGTCATACCACCGATGGTGAAAGTGATCAGGAAGCCGATTGTCCAAACGATTGATGGTGAAAATGTTAAGCGACCACGATACATCGTGAACAGCCAGTTGAAAATTTTGAGACCTGTTGGAATCGCAATAATCATCGTTGCAATACCGAAGAATGCATTGACGTCTGCGCCTGCACCCATGGTAAAGAAGTGATGTAACCAAACGATAAACGACAGAATCGTAATAACTGCGGTCGCCCATACGAGTGATGTATAACCGAATAAACGCTTACGTGAGTAAGTTGCAACCACTTCAGAGAAAATACCGAAAGCTGGAAGAACCAAAATATATACTTCAGGATGACCCCAAACCCAGATCAGGTTGACGTACATCATTTGGTTGCCACCAAGTTCATTGGTGAAGAAGTGCATACCGAGATAACGGTCAAGCGTCAGTAATGCAATGGTCACAGTCAAAACTGGGAAGGCAGCAATAATCAAAATGTTTGTACATAGAATGCTCCAGATAAACGCAGGCATTCTCATTAATGTCATGCCAGGAGCACGCATTTTGATGATCGTTACGAAGAAGTTAACACCAGTCAGTAGCGTACCAATACCGGCAATCTGAATACTCCAGATCCAGTAATCAACACCCACACCTGGGCTGTATGCCAAGCCAGAGAGAGGAGGGTATGCCAACCAGCCAGTACGAGCAAATTCACCAACAAACAATGACAAGTTAATCAATACTGCCCCAACTGCAAATAACCAGAAGCTAATCGCATTCAGGAATGGGAATGCCACATCGCGTGCACCAATTTGTAGTGGAACGACGATGTTCATTAGACCAACCATCATTGGCATCGCCATGAACAAAATCATGATCACGCCGTGAGCAGTAAAGACTTGGTCGTAGTGATGTGGCGGCAAGAAACCATGGTTGTCGCCAGATGAAAGAGCCAACTGTGTACGCATCATGAACGCATCAGAGAAACCGCGGAGTAGCATGACGAGTGCAACAATAATGTACATGATACCGATTTTTTTATGGTCAACAGTTGTGAGCCATTCGGTCCACAAATATTTCCATTTGCCCAAATACGTGACCAAACCAAAAAGACCGAGACCTAGTAGGGCGACTGCAATAAATGTGCAGACTAGAATCGGTTCGTGGTAGGGAATCGCATCCAGAGTTAAGTTTCCAAACATTTCTTAATTCCTCAGATACTCAATGAGCGGGAGACTGTGGCATGTCCGACATTGAGTCGTCAGACATTTGCATTGTTTTGTCAGAGTGTGCAACTGGCGCTTGCGCGTTTTTAGCAGCAGCTTTTTCAATATCAATACCGTCACGAGAGCTAACCATGATGTCTTTAAAGAGATCTTGTTTAAACGATGCAAAATACGTAGTCGGATAAACTTTAGGCTCGTAATGTGGGCTTTTTTCTTCTGCACTGAGCTGAGTTAATGCGGTATAGGCAGTCAAATCCAATGTTTTTGGAGATTGCTTGACTTTATTGACCCATGCTGTGAAGTCTTCTTTTGTGCCGACAACGGCATTAAACTTCATCGCACCAAAACCAGCACCACTATAGTTTGCAGAAAGACCTGGGAATGTGCCTGGCTGATTTGCGATCAAATTCAGTTTGTTTTCCATACCACCCATTGCGTAGATTTGACTACCGAGTTGTGGAATGAAGAATGAATTCATGACAGTGCCTGAAGTAATGTGAAATTCAACAGGTACATTAACAGGGAATGCAATTTCGTTAACAGTTGCGACGCCTTGTTCAGGGTAGAAGAACAACCATTTCCAGTCGAGTGCGACAACATCAATCACAATTGGTTTTTCAGTTGATTGTAGTGGTTTGCTTGGGTTCAGCTCGTGTGAGCTATTCCAAGTAATAATACTCAATGCAAAAATAATAATACAAGGAACTGCCCAGAGAACGATTTCAATTTTAGTTGAATGCTCCCAGTTTGGCAGATAAGTTGACTTGGTGTTTGACGCTCTATAGCGCCATGCGAACCACAATGTCATGATGATGACTGGAATAACCACAATCAGCATTAACAAAGTTGATGTAATGATGAGATTACGCTCATCAAGACCAACCTGACCTTTCGGGTTGAGAAGCGCGTTGTCGCAGCCGTTTAACAAGCTTGCAACAAGTATGGTGCCAAAAATTGACAGCATACGAAGCGGTTTAGTGTATGGTTGATTACTCATCTTGCGACCTTACTATAAATTAGGGGGAGCATCTTCGACAAATCAAGTTACTCAGCAATCTGCAACGAAATTGGACAATTGTTGCTCATACGGCTCGTAACATTAAATAAAAGAACAGTTTGTACTGAAAACATATTGTTACAGTCTAAGTTACTGTAACAAATAGAAAACTTCGTGAGTTACGCAGTAGTTATGTCATTGAATCGTATGGCTTGCCCTCAAAGATTATATCAGGATGTTTGTATTGATAACATCATTTCGGCTCTTTTATTGTGCAGTTCCTTGAAAAAGACTTTTTTATTCAATGATTAAAGCAAAATATTTGTTTGTGACTTTTGAGTTTTTTTTTATTAATCTGTTAGCCCTATAATTATAAATTTGTTTCACCGTAATTTAGTATGCTGAGGTTTAGTAATCTACGGCATAATTCATATGCACTTTAAATCCCTGCATTGTTTGAAATGTATGGTATGCATTTATTGAAAATTCACTTTGAGAAATCCAATTCGTTATGAATCGATCTGAGCTACGTGCAATGTTTGCATTGGGTAGTATTTTTGCCTTGCGAATGCTTGGTCTGTTTATGATTGTGCCTGTATTTGCAATTTATGGACGAGGCTACACAGGTGCAACGCCTGCATTGATTGGGTTGGCAATCGGAATTTATGGCTTGTCGCAAGCTATCTTACAGATTCCATTAAGTTTACTTGCTGATCGGACAGCAAGAAAGCCACTCATTATGATAGGGTTGTTGGTGTTTGCTCTAGGTGGAGCAATTTCAGCAATGTCTACATCGATTTGGGGGGTGATTCTGGGACGCGCGATTGCGGGTTCTGGTGCAATTTCGGCAATTGTGATGGCGTTGCTCGCTGACGTGACTCGTGAAGAGCATCGCAACAAGGCAATGGCAACGATGGGCATGACGATTGGCCTATCGTTTATTGTTGCGTTTAGTCTTGGGCCTGTGCTGACCAAACAGTTTGGATTGTCAGGTTTATTTTGGCTCACTTCGATTGCTGGTGTATTGGCAATTAGTTTACTCGCGATTGTTCCTTCACCACTGCGGTTATTGAAGCAGAATCCATTGGGCTTTGGTGTTCAACTGAAGTCAGTGATAGCGCTGCCTGACCTTAATCGCATGCACGTGTCGATTTTTGCACTTCATCTCCTTATGACTGCTGCATTTGTGATGCTGCCTCAACAATTGGTTGAATACGCACATATTCCACTTGCTCATCAAGGTTGGTATTACCTGCCATTATTGCTACTCGGTGCAATGATGACAATTCCTGCAATCATTGTTGCCGAAGTTAAGCGTAGAATGCGGCGGATCTTTATTGCTGCGGTTGGACTTGTTGTTGTCTCGCTTATCGTGCTGATGTTTGGCCAAAATCGTTTTGGTATGGTGTTGGGTGTTGGATTGTTTTTTGTTTCGTTTAATTTGCTTGAAGCGATGGTGCCTTCTTGGTTGGCTAAACGTGCGCCAGTTGCTGCACGGGCAACAGCGATGGGAATTAATGCGTCAAGTCAGTTTCTGGGTGCATTTGCAGGTGGTGTGCTGGGCGGGCAATTATTGACCTATGCGAATGCCCAGGTGAGTTGGGGGATATTGGCGGTTCTTGCTCTGATTTGGTTGATGATTGTGAGCTACTTAGGTTCTCCGCCATATTTGTCGAGTTTATCGATTCGTTTGCCTGATCATCCTCTTGCAGGATTTAAAACCAATATAAATGATTGGGCTGCCTGTTTGCTAGAAGTTGATGGTGTTGAAGATATTGTGATTTTGCTTGATCAGCATGTGGCTTATTTAAAGGTTGATAAACGTAAGCTCAATGAATATGCTCGCCAACAATTGTCTGATTTAACTGGGCAGGAGTTGGTGTTTTAGATGGAGTTGGTATTTGTTTCAGCGCTCTTAGGTTTCAAGTGCGTTTCGACAAGCTCAACGAACTATGTAGGCATTTACCTGAAATAAATCACATTCATTTGACTAAAAAGTATTGATATATGACCGAATTGTCACAGGATCCCGCTGAAAATAACAAAGCTGCTACGCTTGCTCGCGTTCAACTTGAAGATGGTTGGAAGAATGCATTAGCCGATGCGCTCACCAGTGAGTCTATGAGTAGTTTGCGGCATTTTTTGACTGAACAAAAAAAGCAGAATCTTACGATTTATCCTCCGAATAATTTAATTTTTAATGCATTCAATACGACGCCATTAAGTCAAGTCAAAGTCGTGATTCTTGGGCAAGACCCCTATCATGGCGCTCGCCAAGCCAACGGTTTGTCCTTTTCCGTTCAACGTAGCATTCCTATTCCCCCGTCATTGCGGAATATTTTGCATGAGCTTTCGACGGATACAGGGATTAAGCCAGCGGGTCATGGCGATCTGACGGCTTGGGCACAACAAGGTGTATTGCTGCTTAATAGTGTGATGACTGTGGTTGAAGGACAGCCGACGAGCCATCAAGGACGAGGTTGGGAAGAGTTCACGGATCAAGTGATCGATGCGGTGAATGATCTGACAGAACATACGGTTTTTATTCTTTGGGGTGCGTATGCACAAAAGAAAGGTAAGCGTATTGATAGTGAGCGCCATCTCGTCTTAACTGCGGCTCATCCTTCACCGCTTGCTGCGAATCGTGGTGGTTTTTTTGGTAGTCGTCCGTTTTCAAAAGCAAATCAATATCTAGTTCAATATGGTAAGACGCCGATCGATTGGCGCTTAGGGTAAATATTGTAATTGGTTTTATGTAACGAAAAAATATTTGTAGAGTGGTTGAATGACAAAGCTATACCTAACGGATCATCCTGATCTTATTGTTGAACGCGCTGGCAATGGCTGGACAATCGTCCGTTTAAATCGTCCTAAATCTTTGCATGCGTTAGATGAGTCGCTGGCACGTTCAATCTTTGAGGTTGTGATTGCGCTGGCGGATGATGAGGAAACTTTGGCGATTTGGATGGATAGCACGACACCTAAAGCATTTTGTGCGGGTGGCGATGTGCGTCAATTACGCCAGATGTCATTGGATGGGAATGCTATTGGCGCGGATGTTTTCTTTAGAGAGGAATACGCAGCTGATTTGATGTTGCATCAGTATAGTAAGCCGATTGTGGTTTGGGGCGAAGGTTATGTCATGGGCGGTGGTATGGGGCTGCTGATGGCTGCGCCATTTCGCTTGGTGACACCAACATCGAAGTTGGCAATGCCTGAAATTAATATTGGTTTATTTCCAGATGTCGGTGGTACGCGGTTTCTGGCAGAGCGCGGATTGATTGGATTGTTCTTAGGTTTGACTGGTGCGTTAGTCGATGCGGGTGATGCACATATGATTAACTGGGCGACACATATCAGTCATTTGACTAAAGAAGATGTTTTAGCGAAGCTAGTTAATCTGAATTGGAAAACGCAGAATTCAATTACTGGACATTATCATTTAGTAGCTGATGCGCTTGCTGCAATTCATCGTCCTGTTGGTGGTGATGTTTTAAAAAATAGCTTAGATGAAATCGGTCGAGTTTGTCGCGGCGTTGATTTCCTTGAGGATTACAACGCGATTATTGTGTTGTCGGAAATTACGAGTAATCTTTGGCTCAAGCAAGCTGCCGATAATTTGAAAAACGGTTCACCGTCTACGGCGGCATTGACGTGGTTATTGTGGCAGTGGGCGAGTGCAGCAGAACGTCCGTGGGCGCAGGTTTTTGCACTGGAGATTCAACTTGCCGAGTGGAAAATTCGTCATCCAGATTTCAATGAAGGTGTACGTGCGCGGTTAGTGGATAAAGATAATAAGCCTGTTTGGCAAGTTCAAAAGGTTGAGTCGCTTAAGCAGGCACTTGGTGGCGTGCCGAGTGGTGATGATGAAAGTTGGCGTGAGATTTTGAAGAAGTTTGGGGTGCTAAGTTAATTGTTTAAAAAGATTAACTAAAAGGATACGAGCTACATGGAAGAGCTGCTATTTGTAATATTCCAATTTTTTGGTGAGCTGCTGCTGCAAGTTGTTGTTGAATTACTTGCAGAAATTGGTCTACATATTATGCGCGAGCCGTTCGAAGTCAGGCGAAATCGTAATCCATTCGTTGCCTCACTCGGTTATGCAATATTTGGCATGATAGCAGGCGGTTTAAGTCTTTGGATTTTTCCTAGACATTTGATTTTATCGCATTCTCTTCAGATTCTTGGGCTTTTTACTACGCCATTGGTGGCAAGTTCTATCATGGTGTGTTTGGGTGCATGGCGTCGTCGCCGTGGAGAGGAGTTGGTTCGTCTTGATCGATTCGTATATAGCTTTATTTTTGCTTTTACGATGAGTGCGATTCGATTTACTTTTGCTCATTAGCAGATGAAAGAAGTAGGCTGAAGTATTTTATGACCATAGTTAGTATTGAGCCTATACCTGAGATATTTACTCCTCAAGACCACATCTGGATGACTGCTGCTTTAAATTTAGCTAAACGTGCAGCTGATCTCGGTGAAGTTCCAGTCGGTGCGGTTTTAGTCCATGATGGGCAAATTATCGGCGAAGGTTTTAATCAGCCGATTACCCAACATGATCCAACAGCACATGCCGAGATTTGTGCGCTGCGTAATGCTTGTCAAAAGCTACAAAATTATCGATTACCATTGAATGTCACGTTATATGTGACGCTTGAGCCTTGTACTCAATGTGTTGGTGCGATGATTCACGGACGTGTGGCGCGAGTGATTTATGCGGCAGAAGAACCTCGTGCTGGTTCATTGATAAGTGCTAGACAATTGCTTGATAGTGGTTTTTATAATCATAAATTTAGTTTTGCTGGTGGGTTAATGGCAGAAGAAAGTGCAGCATTATTAAAGGCATTTTTTAAAGCTAGACGTGGCTGATCTGAATGTAGTTGTATTGACTAGATATTGTTTCTTTAAATCATTGAGAAAAGTTACATGAAACCATTAAATATTGCGATCTTAACGGTATCTGATACGCGTGAATTGGCAACAGATACATCAGGACAATACTTGTGCGATGTGTTAACTGCATCAGGACATACTCTGGCTGCTCGTGAAATTGTCAAAGACGATATTTATCAGCTTCGTGCTGTGGTATCGAAATGGATTGCATCAAAAGATATTCAAGTTGTGATTACGACGGGTGGTACAGGTTTCTCTGGTCGTGATAGTACGCCTGAGGCATTAGCGCCTTTATTTGATAAAGAAGTCGAGGGGTTTGGTGAGTTATTCCGTCACTATTCACTGCTTGAAATTAGTACAAGTACATTGCAATCGCGTGCACTGGCGGGCATGGCAAATCGTACCTTGATCTTCTGTGTACCAGGTTCGACAGGCGCATGCAAAACGGCTTGGACGACGATTTTGGAATCGCAACTCAACAGTGAGACCAAGCCTTGTAACTTTGTGAATCATGTAAAAAGCATTTCTGAATAATGCTTTTCGGGTGCATTCACGTACTAGGCTTACGCGGCTTTATGAAGATTACAAAAAACAAGAATCAATGCACTCGATTGGATTTACTATCAATACGACTAAATATCATAACATTGATCAGGGTCGGTAGACATGACAGATATGGATGCAGCTGTTCACTCTCAACCTCCCTCAAAAAAGTCGTTGATTCGACTGCCTTCGCTGGCATGGCAGATTGTCATTGGTTTGCTTGCTGGAATTTTGGTTGGTTGGCTATTTGCAGGTCAAGATTGGATTGGTGTGTGGATTGCACCGTTAGGAGATATTTTTCTTCGCCTCATTAAAATGATCGTTGTTCCTATTGTTGTGAGTACACTCGTTGTTGGTGTTGCGGGAACAGGCGATATTAAGGCGCTGGGACGATTAGGTGGCAAAACGCTACTATACTTTGAACTCATTACCTCATTTGCAATTTTGATTGGATTATTGTTTGCCAATATCCTTCAACCAGGTAAAGGGATTGTACTTTCAGGTCTAACCAAGACTGATATTTCAGGTTATGTTGCATCTGAGCAGACTGTTTCTCACCATTCATTTGCTGATACTTTGCTGCATATTGTTCCGACCAATATCTTCGATGCCTTGGCTAAAGGCGACATGCTGGCGATCATTTTTTTTAGTGTGATGTTTGGTTTAGGGGTGGCATCACTTGGCGAAAAGGGGAAGCCTCTCGTCAATATCTTTAGCCAAGCTGCGGAAACTATGTTTTGGGTGACGCGCGTCATTATGCAAGTTGCACCGATTGGTGTTTTTGGATTAATGACAGTCGCGGTGAGTAAATTTGGGTTGGCAGCGTTGGTTCCTCTGGCGAAGTTAGTCAGTGTTGTTTATCTCGCGATGTTTACCTTTGTTATCGTAGTTTTTGGTCTAATCGCGCGTTGGGTGGGAATCCGAATATTTGATATTATTAAGCTTTTGCGTGAAGAGTTAATTCTGGCTTACAGTACCGCGAGCTCTGAAACGGTGCTGCCGCGCTTAATTCAAAAAATGCATGGATTTGGTGTTCCAAAGCATATTGTGGCATTTGTCATTCCGACGGGTTATTCATTTAATCTAGATGGTAGTACTTTGTATCAGTCGATAGCAGCATTATTTTTGGCACAATTGTATGGGATAGATTTGTCTCTTGGACAGCAAGTCACTTTAGTATCTGTTTTGATGTTGACGAGTAAAGGGATTGCGGGTGTTCCAGGTGTAAGTTTTGTTGTTTTGCTGGCGACATTAGGATCGGTCGGTATTCCTGCTGAGGGCTTGGCGTTTATTGCAGGGATTGATCGCATTATGGATATGGCGCGTACAGCTGTGAATGTGATTGGCAATGCATTGGCGTCAGTGGTAATTAGTCGATGGGAAGGCTAATTTTGATTCGAATATAAGTAAAAAGTTGCTGGTAATATAAATACAATTTAGCGTTTAATGCAGCATGTTTTATACGACATCATTTTTTTGAAAAAAGGACATGGTCATGGCAACAATTAGCGTTCAACAACGTTTTACACAATCACCAGAACAAGTCTTTGCTGTGTTGGGTACGCATGCAGGTCTTGGTGAATGTTTTGCTCCGTTACAAGTAACGCGAGTTCAAGATTCTGCGGATACGCATCATCCAGATGGTGTGGGTTCTGTACGTAAAATGGGTATCGGCTCTGTGACGCCTGTATATGAGCAAATTACTGAATATGAACCAAATAAATTCATTGAATATGTACTCATTAATAATCCACTAATCAAACATCATGTTGGACGTTTGATTTTTACGCCAGAAGGCACAGGCACTTTGCTGAATTATACGATCGAACTTGAAGGTAAAATTCCGGGCTCCGGTGAGGTTATCTTGGCAGGCATCAAACTTGGATTAACTAAAGGTCTGAAAAAACTGGCTAAGACGATTTGAGTGCGGAAATTGTCATGACGTATGAGCCAACAAAACAGCCGAATATCATTACGATTGACGGCCCGAGTGGGTCTGGAAAAGGAACACTTGCGGCACGTTTAGCCGAGCATTATGGCTACAATCTGCTTGATTCTGGTTCTCTATATCGCTTACTAGGTTTGAAGGCGCAGCTGCAAGGTTTATTTGTTGATGGTGCTTATCGCGATGGAGTTGTGCCGATAGCACAATTGGTTGATTTAGCATTAACGCTAGATATTCAGTTTATCCCGCATCAAGACCAGCAGCTCGTTGTTCTTCTTGATGGTCAAGATGTGACGCAGGCGATTCGTACTGAGCAAGCGGGAAGTTTGGCATCTCAAGTCGCTGCGATTCCTGAGGTACGCGTAGCGTTATTGCAACGCCAGCATGACTTTGCAGTATTGCCTGGGCTGGTAGCTGATGGACGCGATATGGGAACGGTTGTTTTCATTGGCGCACCTGCCAAAATTTACCTGACAGCTTCTGCGGTTGCGCGCGCTGAGCGTCGTGTAAATCAATTGCGAAATATGGCAATTGATGCTAATATGAGCGATATTTTATCCGATATTGAAGCACGTGATCGACGTGATACGGAGCGTGCTGTTGCACCGCTGAAACCTGCTGATGATGCACTGATTGTTGATAGCTCATCGAAGGGGATTGAAGAGGTGTTTGCTGAGCTAGTCCGCTACATTGATTCAAAGATTGTCGACTCTCGTATTCAATAAGATATTTTGAATATTTATGCTTTCAGTCATGTTGACTGAGAGCTTTTAGTTTTTTTCTAAACTAAGCCAAAGCGCGGTCAATGATCTGCTTTTTAGGTCAGAGTGTTTTGGTTTAGTTCAATCCGATCCGCAGCAGATTGACCCTGCGCGGCTATACACAAACAGGTTATACCATGATGGAATCTTTTGCCGCCCTATTTGAAGAAAGCCTAAAGGGCAAAGGGCTTGACGTCGAAAAGGGCGCGGTGATTCAAGGTACAGTAGTCAACATTGATAGCGATTGGGTTACTGTTGACACTGGACTGAAATCTGAAGGCGTAGTGCCTCGTGAAGAGTTTTTAAGCGAATCACGTGAACTCGAAGTTGCGATTGGCGACACAGTTGACGTAGTTGTTGAAGCGCTTGATAACGGTATGGGTCAAACTGTACTGTCACGTGAAAAAGCTAAACGTGTTGAAACTTGGACTAAACTTGAGCGTCTATTTGATGCGCAAGAAATCGTTACTGGTATTATCTCTGGTAAGGTTAAAGGCGGTTTCACTGTTGACATCGGTCCAGTTCGTGCGTTCTTGCCAGGTTCACTGGTGGATACACGTCCAATCCGCGATACCACACATCTTGAAGGTATCGATCAACAATTCAAAATTATCAAGCTTGACGCAAAACGCAACAACGTTGTTGTTAGCCGTCGTGCAGTGATGGAAGCTGAAAGTTCAGCTGACCGTGAGCAATTGCTTGGTAAGTTGGAAGAAGGCCAAACCGTTACTGGTTTGATCAAGAACCTCACAGACTACGGCGCGTTCGTTGATCTGGGCGGTATTGATGGTCTGTTGCATATCACTGATATGGCATGGAAACGCATCAAGCATCCTTCTGAAGTGGTTGAAGTGGGTCAAGAAGTTACTGTTAAAGTTCTTAAATTTGACCGCGATCGTAACCGCGTCAGCTTGGGTCTGAAACAATTGGGCGAAGATCCATGGGTAGCAATCATGAACAATTATCCAAAAGGATCAATTGTTGATGCGCGCATCACT
>JASLHI010000038.1 GCA_030149815.1 Aquirhabdus sp.
CTTAACGGGGTTACTTATGCCAGCTTATAAAGCTCCTCTTCGCGACATTCGTTTCTTGATGAACGAAATGTTTGATTACCAAGGTCACTACAAATCATTGTCAAATGGTGCACTTGCCGATCCTGACACTGTAGACATGATTCTGGAAGGCAGTGCGGATATGTGCGAAAACGTTCTCGCACCTCTCTACCAATCAGGCGATGCGGAAGGTTGTCACTTTGACAATGGTAATGTAACCACACCAAAAGGCTATAAAGAAGCTTACGACCAATTCGTTCAAGGTGGATGGCAAGGTCTGTCATACCCAGAACAATACGGCGGTCAAGGCTTGCCAATGTCATTGAATCTGATGAAATCAGAAATGATGGGCACAGCAAACTGGTCGTTCACCATGTACCCAGGTCTCTCAATGGGTTGTATGAATACCATTCTGCAATTCGGTACTGAAGAACAAAAAGACACCTATATGCCTAAACTAGTTGAAGGCACATGGAGTGGCACAATGTGTCTCACAGAACCACAATGTGGTACTGACTTGGGTCAAGTAAAAACTCGTGCAGAGCCACAAGCTGATGGCACATACAAAATTTCTGGTACCAAGATTTTCATCTCTGCGGGTGAGCATGATCTGACTGAAAACATCATTCACATCGTTCTTGCACGTCTGCCAGACGCACCAAAAGGCACTAAAGGGATTTCTCTCTTTATCGTTCCTAAATTCATTCCAAATGCAGACGGCACAGTTGGCGCACGCAACCCTGTAAATTGTGGTTCTATCGAACACAAAATGGGTATCCGCGCTTCTGCAACTGCAGTATTGAACTTCGATGAAGCGACTGGTTATCTGATCAGCGAGCCAAACAAAGGCTTGAACGCGATGTTCACCTTCATGAACACTGCACGTATCGGTACTGCGGTTCAAGGTATCGCACACGCTGAATTGTCATTCCAAGGTTCATTGCCATACGCAAAAGAGCGTATTTCAATGCGCGCATTGTCTGGCAAAAAGAACCCAGACCTCGTTGCTGACGCGATCATTCACCACGCAGACGTACGTCGCCTGCTGTTGACCCAAAAAGCAGTTGCTGAAGGCGGTCGTGCAATGATTTATTTCGCAGCACAATTAGCTGACAAAATGACTGACGGCGTTCTGAAAGGCGATCACGCTGAATACGAATACTGGGATGACAAATTGGGCTTCTTCACTCCAATTCTGAAAGGTTTCTTGACTGAAATGGGTCTGGAATCTGCAAACTTGGGTATGCAAGTATTCGGTGGTCACGGCTACATCAAAGAACACGGCATGGAACAAATCGTTCGTGACGCACGTATCTCTACCTTGTACGAAGGTACAACAGGTATCCAAGCACTCGACTTGTTAGGCCGTAAAGTATTGCTCGGTAGCCGTGGTAAAGTGGTTCGCGACTTCACCAGCGACATCTTGAAATTCTGTGGTAACCAAGCAAACCACAAAAACATGCGCGGTTTTGCATGGGATCTAACCAAAATCTGCGCACAATGGAACACATTGACTCTGCGTCTCATGCTGATGGCACGTAAAGATCGTGATGTCGTTTCAAGTGCATGTAATGATTACCTAATGTACTCAGGCTATGCAATGATGGCGTACATGTGGGCACGTATGGCTGCTAAGTCATTCAAAGGCTTGGAAAAAGGTGGACCAGAATCAGCAGAATTCTACCAAGCTAAAATCCAAACTGCAGAATTCTACTTTGAGCGTCTGCTACCACGCGCACAAGGTCATGCAGAATCAATGGTTAAACCATCTAAATCATTGATGCAAATGGATATCA
The DNA here is from genome assembly GCA_030149815.1 of Aquirhabdus sp. Lineage (GTDB taxonomy): Bacteria > Pseudomonadota > Gammaproteobacteria > Pseudomonadales > Moraxellaceae > Aquirhabdus. The sequence goes on from JASLHI010000038.1 coordinate 1,815, forward strand.
GCAGCTTCTCATTTGATTACTAATTGCTAGTTAATCAGTGATAGAAAGGAGGAAGCCCTAGTGGCTTCCTTTTTTATGGGCGCTGCATCAAGGGCAAGATTCAGTTAAAATCGCTCTGATAAACAAGTATGTTTTTCAATATATTTAGAATGCTATGGGGGTTGCCTAATGTCTAAGATTCACGAGATCCGTGTTAGTAGCGAAATTTCCGCACCACAAAGCGCCGTATGGGCACGTGTCTCGAATTATGTGGATTCACCAAGCTGGATTGAGCCTGTGCAGCAAGTGACATTAGACAAAACTGGCACACCATCTCCAAATGGCATCGGTGCTGTGCGCGTACTCGAATTTAAGTCGGCCAAATGGCCTACAGTCTATGAAAAAATCACTGTATTTAATCCTCCAAGCGCTTTTCACTACACCGTGATAAAAGGCATGCCAGGATTAAAAGACAGTCTAGGCAAAGTCCTCGTCGAAGATCTGGGCGATGGGCGTTCGCGCTTACGCTGGGAAGCCGACTTTGAATTTAGTAAACTCCATCCCTTTAATCTCTTGGTTCCACGATTTCTCAGGGAATTTGAGGAAACTCTCACGAATGCACTTGCTGAACTCAAGCGACAACTTGAAACAAGCTAAATGAATCACCAGAATTCTATCAAGTCAAACTCCAAACTGCTGAATTCTTGTTTGAGCACCTGTTGCCACGTGCGCAAGGTCATGCAGAATCAATGGTTAAGCCATCTAAATCATTAATGCAAATGGATATCAGCAGCTTTTCATTTGATTACTAATACATAGTTAATCAATGAAATAAAGGAGGAAGCCTAAATGGCTTCCTCCTTTATATGAGTTAAAATCTCATATGTATGTCGTTAATAAACTTAATCCAACGCTCTTATTTTATAAAAGAGTCAAAATACTCTCTATACACACGTACGGCATCCATTAAGTACCTATCTAAATCTTCATTTTTTCGCTGCTCATCAATATAGTCCAAAACTATTGACTTAGCATGTTTGTAGTTTTTGATAGCATGAATCATTTTATAGGCAGGAATGAATCGAGTAATCTTGTTATTCCCAGATATATTCATCCCCGCCCATAAGGCTTTGCCATTCCCACTCATATTATGGATAACACCACCACTCATCCCATTATGCTCTACATTGCTTTTTTTTTGAATTTCTTCTGTATAATCAATATATGGAAGACCATGTTCATCAAACATACAAATCCCTAATGGATGATGTCTAATCATTTTTGTTGAATGAGTAATACCATCTAGAAGTCCTGACCCCTCGTCAAAATCAAAGGTATTCAATGCTAATGGAAAGCCGCTTGCACCTAAAAACTGTCCTTCAAAAAACTGTCCTTTATTAAGCATATTCTTTACAGGCATTGTGCTCAAAGTATTAATTTCAATAAAATTAGATGGTCGTACAAGGATCATGGTAAGAGGTGGAAATAACTCAATTAAACAAATATCTTGGAAATCTACCCACGTCTTCTCGATGTCAGGCATTAGCTCTCCAATTAACCAAGCTTTCTTAGGACATAAAAAATCATATACTGAATCCTATTGCTTGTCTTGAACAGTAAACCAAAATGGTGATGAGTTCTGTAGAGGATTTTCTAAAACATCTTTTACAACGTGATACGCAGTCAAGATGAAAAAATTGCGATTTACTTTTAATAGTATTCCAGTTCCTCCACCGCTCATCCAATCAACATGGAAATCCTTTGTCTGATCCCTATTATTATTAACATAATTAAAAATAAATCTTTTACTAGACATTGCAACTATGGATTTAAAATTTTCCATGAATAGAGCCTTATTTGGTTTCTTACTCATATTCTCCCCTACTTCTATACTCCACCATCAATGCGCATCTTCTTACTCGCCCCCTGAATCGCCACTGCCCCCGCCACAAAAATCACCGAACCAATCAGCGGCCACAATCCCATGCCTGTCACCTCAAGCACAGAAACCACACTCCCCTTTTTCTTCGCAGCATCCATGAGTTTTACTTTTTTCTTATTCTTCAGTTTATGGGCATGCACCACTATGCCTTTGCTTTCTAGCACTGCAATCTTCTCTTCAACCAAAATAAAAAAAGCACTTGGCTTTAAATCTAATCCCTTACAAATCGCAAAAAGCTGATCAAGCGTCATCGATGTTTCGCCATTTTCAATTCGTGACCACGACGATGTGCCAATGTCTAAAAAATGCGCAGCATCAGTCTGTGACAGATCGCGCTCGATCCGACGTTTGGCGATCAATGAGCCAATAATTGCAGGAATACTCGTATGAAGATCTAACTCTGTAGGCATACGCCATCCTTAACTTGTCGAAAAAAACTTTCGAGAAATCTTAGCACACCCATTACCGATTACGGAGCAAACCAGTTACACAAAATTTGCATAAAACGGGAATTATGAGATTGACGCAACTATTGCACATATCCTAATATTCGCACCTCAAACAAAGATCACTTTTTGTACTACCAAAAAAAATCGCATAGCGTGGAGGGATATATGACTGCAATGATCAATATCGGCGATCACCTCGTCACGCCGCGCTTGGGCTTCACTCATCATGGGATTTATGTCGGTGATCAACGCGTGATTCAGTACGCAGGTTACATTGGAGGACTTTCGAAAAAACCTGTGTCAATCACGACATTAGAGCGTTTTGATAATGGTTTTGGTTTCTGGATTGAAGAACCGCGCGTCAGAAATTTTAGCCCTGAAGAAAGTGTCGAGCGTGCTTTTAGCCGCCTCGGTGAAAACAGATACAATATTATTTTTAATAACTGCGAACACTTCGTGAATTGGTGCATTTCAGGCATGCATTCCAGCGCACAAATTAAAAAATATACCTTGAATGCAGCAGCGGCAGGTTATTTTGTCGCTGAGGAAATTGGTGACTTGGTTTCACGAATCCTGTCAAAACGACGGTTAAAATAAAAGCTGGGACAAGTCCCAGCCTATAAAACATATAGCTCAATCAGAAATAAAATCTAACTCGCCAAGAAACTCAATATTGCCTGATTCACTTCATCCGCATGTGTCCAGACCAAACCATGCGGTGCATCTTTCACCAATACTAACTGCGCACTTTTGATTGAGCTTTGCATCCGTGTAGCAGTCGCGGCAACAGGCACGATACGATCCGCATCGCCATGTATGATCAACGTTGGAATGTTGATCTTTGCCACATCCTGACGGAAATCAGTCCCCCATGCTGTGACACAATCCACGGTGCCTTTTGGTGACGCACCCACTGCGATATTCCAATTTGCAGCGACCACCTCATGGCTAATTTTCTGACTGCCATTCTCACCCAATACATCGGTATTATAAAAATTCTGTAGGAATCCCGCGAGAAAAGCAGGTCGATCCGCACGAAGCGCAGCTTTGATTCCATCGAAAACACTACCATCCACGCCTTCTGGATTATCAGCGGCTTTCTGCAAATAAGGTGGAATCGCACCGATGAAAACCGCCTTGCTAATACGCTCCGAACCATATTTGCCAAGGTAACGTGCAACCTCGCCCCCACCCATTGAGAAGCCAATCAACGTCACATCATGTAAATCGAGTTTAGTCAGCACCTTATCTAAATCGTGCGCCAACGTATCATATTCATAACCTGTCGATGGCTGTGTAGACTTACCAAAACCACGACGATCATAAGTTATGACGCGGTAGCCTGCCTCAAGCAGCGCTGCGGTCTGTTTTTCCCATGATGCACCACTTTGTGGCCAGCCATGAATTAAGACAACAGGTTTACCAACGCCAAGATCTTCATAATGCAAATTAATATGTAATGAGTTTTCGATACCAACACTAATTAGGCTCATTTGAAACTCCAAAAATAGAGAAGGAAGAACGTCTATCAGAATATTCTTTTCAATGTCGCGATCAACAAGCATAGTCGCTCTTTTTCTTAGAATCGCATCGATTCTGTTGCTGATTTGTTGATCAAAATCGAGATTCACGACACATTTTAGATACTATTTCCAAAGCATTTTTTCATTCACAAACTGTTATAGTCAGTCATTCATTTGAAAAGTTGCGAGATACGCGCAAGCGCTTTGCCAGCATTTTTGCGCAACGTTTTTATTAGCCATTTTTAACGATAAGGATGTTTATACGTGAAACGCTTGATGACTCAAACACTCATCGCCGCCGCCGTGGTTGCTCAGATGACTGGGACTGTTTTTGCCGACTCACCGACTGCACCGACCGTCATCGAAAAAACTCAATCTGTCGAACCGACTACAACCCCACAAACGGGCACACAAACCACATTGGCGTCGGGTCTCAACCTGAAAAACATCGATAGCAGTGTCCGTCCACAAGATGATTTCTATAATTATGTAAATGGCACTTGGCTCAAAAATACAGAAATTCCAGCCGACAAATCTGGCTGGGGTGCATTCAATGAGCTCGCTGAACAATCACTGAATCAACTGCACAGTATTATTGATGCAGAAAGCGCAAAGAAAGATATTCCTGCTGGATCAATTCAACAAAAGATTGTCGATTTATACGCGAGTTACATGGATGAACCGACTCTCGAAAAACTCGGCATTACCCCGCTTCATTCAGAATTTGCAAATATCGATGCCATGACCAATAAAAAACAACTGGCGCCACTCGTTGCACATCTTTCAATGATCGACGTTGGTGTGCCACTTGAGCTTGGTATTGGACAAGATGCAAAAGACTCAACCAAAGTCGTTGCTGGGCTTGATCAAGGTGGATTGGGACTCCCTGATCGTGATTATTATTTAAAAGACGATGCAAAACTCAAAGACACACGCCTGAAATACCTCGCTTATATCGAAAACATGCTCACGATGTCAGGCGATACTGCGGCAAAACAACATGCCGCTCAAATCCTCGCGCTCGAAACCGAAATCGCAAAAGTGCAATGGACCAAAGTTGAAAATCGCGACCCCGTTAAAACTTATAATCCCATGACACTGAGTAAGCTTAAAACGCTTGCACCGCATTTCGACTGGAATAGCTATCTCGTTGATGCAGAATTAAAAAATAAAACACCTTATCTCGTCATTGGACAACCGAGCTACTTAAAAGGCTTTGATCATTTAATTGAGAAAACACCTCTGGATGTCTGGAAAGTTTATTTCAAATGGCATGTGCTGAATGGCTTTGCTGGCGACTTGTCTAAAGCTTATGTGGATGAACGCTTTTCATTCTATGGCACGACATTACGCGGTGTTCCTCAGAATGAAGTACGCTGGAAACGTGGCGTAAAAACCGTTGAAGGTCAAATTGGTGAAGGCTTGGGACAACTGTATGTTGAGCAATATTTCCCTGCGGAAAATAAAGCGCGGATGGTGAAGCTGGTCAATAACTTGATTACCGCCTATCACCACAGTGTCGATACATTGGATTGGATGAGTGCCGACTCGAAAAAAGAAGCTCAGAAAAAATTGGACAAACTTGCCATTAAAATTGGTTACCCAAACAAATGGCGTGATTACAGCACACTAGAAATTAAAAAAGATGATTTGATTGGGAACTCAATGCGTGCGAGTCGCTTCGAATATCAGCGCAATATCAACAAACTCGGCAAGCCTGTGGATCGTGAAGAATGGGGAATGACGCCACAAACGGTCAATGCTTATTACAATCCATCCATGAATGAAATCGTATTTCCAGCAGCGATTTTACAACCGCCATTCTTCGATGCAAACGCAGATGATGCGGTGAATTACGGCGGCATTGGTGCAGTCATTGGACATGAAATCAGTCATGGTTTTGATGACCAAGGCAGTCAATTTGATGAGGTTGGTAACCTGCGTAACTGGTGGACAGAAGCTGATCATAAGAACTTCGCTGCAAAAACCAAAGCGCTCGTTGCTCAATACAGCGCATACAGCCCAGTCAAAGGTTACAACGTGAATGGCGAATTGACGCTGGGGGAAAATATCGCGGACAACTCAGGTCTTGCGATTGCCTACAAAGCCTATCAACTATCACTGGCTGGCAAACCTGCGCCAATCATGGACGGAATGACAGGCGATCAACGTTTTTATTTTGGTTGGGCGCAAGTGTGGCGGAGCAAGACACGCGAAGCACAAATGATTGTTCAGCTCAAAAGTGATCCTCATTCCCCCGCACAGTTCCGTGGTGATGGCGCACTTGCCAATCAGCCACCGTTCTATGATGCATTTGGCGTGAAGCAAGGCGATAAGATGTACTTAGCGCCCGATCAACGCGTCATTATGTGGTAAAGGATACGCCATAATCTGATCACGCATGATGAGCAATTGACTCATCATGCGCATTGATAAAATCAAGATTTCTCAATGATTTCGTCCATGAGACACTTGATTCAGCAACTGATATTAATCACGGAAGAGTTCTATGATGTCGCGCTCTGTTTTAGTCATTAATTGTGGTTCTTCTTCGATTAAGTTTGCCGTCGTTCCAGAAAAAAGAAATCCAAATATAGAAGCGAACACCTCACTCACCAGACGATCTGGGTTAGCTGAAAACATCGGGACAGCAGACGCACGACTCAACATCGTCCATGAAAATGGCGAAAAAACTTCGATCGCCATTCCGAATGCTGATCATCAAATCGCACTGACTCATATTCTCGGCGCACTCGGCGATGAGAAACCCATTGCGATTGGTCACCGTGTGGTTCATGGTGGCGAGAAATTCACCCAAGCGGCGCAGATTAATGAAGACGTTGTCTCCGCTATCCGTGAGACGATTCCCCTAGCACCGCTGCATAACCCAGCGAATCTATTAGGCATTGAGACGACGCTCAAATTGTTTGCAGAATTGCCACAAGTCGCTGTCTTTGATACCGCATTTCATCAAACCATGCCAGCACACGCATTCCGTTACGCTGTGCCTGAAGACCTATATCGACAACATCGGATTCGACGCTATGGGTTTCATGGCACAAGCCATGCGTATGTGACCCAGCACCTCAATCAGTTAATCGGTAGCACAAATCATGGCTGGCTTTCTGCTCATCTCGGTAATGGCTGTTCGACCAGTGCAGTCTGGATCGGTAAAAGTGTCGATACCAGTATGGGATTAACGCCACTAGAAGGCTTGGTCATGGGCACACGCAGTGGTAATGTCGACCCGAGTTTGCATTTACATCTGGTAAAGACTCTCGGTTGGTCACTCGATGAGATTGATCAGATTTTGAATAAAAAAAGCGGTTTGCTCGGCTTGTCTGGCGTATCCAACGATATGCGGACACTCACGGACATGGCCAAAACTGGACATGCAGGCGCGACACTCGCGATCGAAGTATTCTGCTACCGTTTAGCCCAATCACTGGCTGCAATGAGCTGTGCATTACCTGAGTTTACGGGCATCATTTTCACAGGTGGGATTGGTGAAAATTCAGCAGAAATTCGTGCAAGAACATTAGCACTGTTGCCGCATTTTAATTTACACCTTGATGATGCTCAGAATCAAAAAATGATTCGTGGCGCAGAAGGTCGTATCGACCAAAATATCAATGGTGGACGACAAATCTGGGTGATTCCAACGGATGAAGAAGGTCAGATCGCCCAAGAAACGCGTGGCGTTTTGGGACTTTAACGATTTTTACTCCTTCCCCTTAAAGGGGAAGGCTGGGATGGGGATGGTTTTGACTTTCAACTAAAATTAAAACCATCCCCATCTAAATCTTCCCCTTAAAAGGGAAGACTTCAAAGCAATGAGTTTAGAAAAATGAAGGAACTTTCTCCATGCCAACATTTCTGATTGTTCCAACAGGCGTATCTGTTGGTCGAACCTCAGCTTGTTTAGGTTTGATTCGTGCGCTGGATCTTGTGGGGATTCGTGCGGGGTTTATGAAGCCTTTTGCTCAAACTGAACTCAATGCCGATGGTGATATCAAAGATCGCTCTAGCCTCCTGATTAGCAAAATGCTGAAACGCCCAATCCTGCCTGCGATTGAACAATCTGTCGTTGAACACATGCTTGGTGATGGTCTGCTCGATGAATTGCTTGAACAAATCATGAGTATGAAGAACGAAAGCCGTCAGGGCTGTGATGTACTCATCGTTGAAGGCATGGTGCCGACCAGTGAAAGCAGTTATGCGCCACAACTCAATGCCGCACTTGCTCAGTCTTTAGATGCCAATATCATCATCGTCACCTCGGTGGATATGAACCATACTCAAGGTCTTGCTGAACGTTTAGATCTTGCTGCGCAGGCTTTTGGGGGCACAGGGTCATCTCGCGTATTAGGCTATGTCTTGAATCGCGTCAAAGGCATCACAGCAACAGCATTAGAGCAGCCCGCTGAACTGCTTAATTTACAGAAAAAAATTACCCAAGCCGTTAAACCTGTCACGCATAGTAATGATCAATTTCACCTGATCGGGCTTGTGCCTTATGATGCAGCGTTGAACGCGACGCGAACGCTGGATGTGGCTCAAGTCTTATCTGCAACAGTCTTAAATGAAGGCGAAGCCGCACGTCGACGTGTTAAACAAGTCGCTCTTGGTGCACATGCTGTGGATCATGTGCTGAATCAATTGACGTCTGACACGTTAGTCGTCACCCCTGGGGATCGTACAGACATTCTCATCGCAGCAAGTTTAGCGGCGATGAATGGCGTCCCACTTGCAGGCGTTGTCCTAACCGATGGTTATGTGCCTGATGATAAAGTTCATCAACTCTGTAATAGTGCATATAAATCAGGACTACCCGTTCTTTCGGTGCACAGTAATGTGCTAGACACCATGAAACGCATCGACCAAATGAGCAATGAAATTCCTGTAGATGATAACGAACGCGCTGAGCAAGTCATGGCAACCGTGGCACGACATCTGGATATTGATTGGTTAAATCAGCACTTTGCAGCGCAGCGTTCAGAGCGTTTATCTCCATCGGCATTCCGCTATGAATTGGTCAAAAAAGCTCAATCCTCAGCCAAACGAATTGTGCTGCCCGAAGGCGCAGAGCCACGAACTGTACAAGCTGCTGTGATCTGCCAAACGCGTGGTATTGCACAATGCGTATTGCTGGCTAAACGTGAAGAGGTTGAAGCTGTCGCACAAGCTCGCGGCATTACTCTGCCTGATGGCTTAGAAATCATTGAACCTGAGAGCATCCGCACGCGCTATATCGCACCGATGGTTGAACTGCGTAAAGGTAAACTCACGACGCAACTTGCCGATGCGCAACTTCAAGATACTGTGGTTCTTGGCACAATGATGCTGGCACTTGGTGAAGTTGATGGATTGGTGTCGGGTGCAATTCATACGACTGCCAATACGGTACGTCCTGCATTTCAGCTGATTAAAACCGCACCAAGTTTTAGCTTAGTCTCTTCGATTTTCTTCATGCTGCTTCCTGATCAAGTCGTGGTCTATGGTGATTGCGCGATCAATCCAGACCCGACTGCAATTGAATTAGCAGAAATTGCAATTCAGAGTGCTGACTCAGCTGCGGCATTCGGTATTGAACCGCGTGTGGCGATGATCAGTTACTCGACTGGAGAATCAGGTACAGGTTCAGGCGTCGATAAAGTCCGCGAAGCCACGCGCATCGCTCAAGAACGTCGTCCTGATCTAATGATTGATGGGCCTTTGCAATATGATGCGGCGGCGATTGAAAGTGTCGGTCGTCAAAAAGCTCCAAACTCTAAAGTGGCTGGACGTGCAACGGTGTTTGTATTCCCAGATTTGAATACAGGCAACACCACTTATAAAGCTGTCCAGCGTAGCGCGAATGTCGTCAGCGTTGGCCCAATGTTGCAAGGTTTGAATAAACCTGTAAACGACTTATCCCGCGGTGCGTTGGTTGAGGATATCGTCTATACGATTGCGTTGACGGCGATTCAGGCGGGGAATTAAGAACTCATAGACTTTTTAACAAAGCCACGTTGAGCATCTAAAGTCATCTCATATGCATCTATGCCCAAAGAGTCAGCCTTATCCTTGAGAATCCTTTTATTTGCCTGAGTCATTTGACATCCTGCTATAAGAGCTCTCGCATTCATCGAACTTGGCATAGGAACTTTAGCACCCTTGGTATCTAAATGAATAAGACGAATCTCATCTTCATATGCCCAATCAATACTCTTTGTCGAGTAGTATCTTTTTGTAGCCTCGTATGGGGAAATGAAAAAATCAAATATTGGAATATTGCCTATTTTTGATGAATATTGGACATCATATGCATAAATCTTACCTCCATTCATTGCAATATCAATAGCAGAAACCTCATACTCTACACAGTACCCTCTATGACTATCCGCATAATGTGACCACATCAGTGTATTTTGCATACTAGAAGTAAGACACATTACACCGCTTCTAGCTAAATTAGCTTTCAAAATATCTTTCAGAAAATCAAGCGAAGCATCTGAATTCAAATAGAGCCCTAAATTATTACCATCAGCCCACATTAGCAAAGAATCAATAAGACTTTGATTGAGCACTGAAGAATCAGGGAAATGGGTAGGATTAGTATACAAAATTTTAATTATTTTCTTATATTTATCAATATTATCAAATGGATAGTTTTTATAATTGCTTGTATCAATATTGCTTTTAAAATCTAACGGATCGTTAAAACCCATTGGATCTGACATCCATATCTCACGATTATTGAATGAACTTAAGAAATCTGCTCTCTGGAAACTATATTTAAAACTTCCATATGTTGGATGATCTGGGAAAATAGTGGTACCACCTGACATGTAACACCTCCTAAAATCAAAAAAATATGAAAATCAGTATAAGTTTTCTCACTTTTATTCAAATATATAGCATGAACTATCATGTTCCAACATACAAAATCAGTTTAAATTTCTCAACTCCCCTTCAACTCCCTACGCCTTTTTACCTCAATCTTTTCCAGATTTTTATTCAACTTATCCTGCTCTTTTGTCCTCGGATGCTTAAACCGCTCAGCAAATACTTCGTTCTTATACTTCTCATTCACCGTAAAGACATTCACATCTGACCGTGGCGATACGCGATGATGCTTTGTAATCACATGCTCGGCCTTCGACTCTCGTACAGAGGAAACTTTCGGCGGCACATATTGGGCTGGACGTTCTACAACTTTAGAATAAGAGATAGTATGACTGTTCGCACACGGGCTATCTGTGTAATTCAAACGCCCTTGCGCATCCTTGCATTTATAAACATCCAAATCAGCAAACGCATCAGGCGAAATAAAACAACCTAATGTCACACTCACTGCTGTCAGCGAAGTTCTGAGAAATCCCATCATGATTGATGAATTGACCAGTCTTCCACAGCCCAATGATGATCGAGTGCATGTGCGTGTAAACGTTTATCAGGTGTCACCACAATCGCATGATCAGCAAAATTCAATAACGGTAGATCATTAAATGAGTCTGAATAACCCCAAGTTTCGAGCGTTTCTTCAGGCTTTTTATGAGTGGCTAACCATGCCTGCAAATGATGCAATTTCCCCGCTTGAAAACATGGCTCGCCGTCTAATTTGCCCGTGTATGCGCCATTAATCATCTCTGGATTACTCGCAATCAAATGCTTCACACCAAACGCATGTGCAATCGGCGCAGTGACAAAACGATTGGTTGCGGTAATGATAACGATCTCATGTCCAGCTTGACGATGTTTTTCAATCGCAGCAAAACCCAGTGGTCGCATCGCAGGTCGAATGATTTTTTGCATATACACATCGTGCAAAACAGCTAGTTCTTCTTGGCTTTTATTCACCAAAAATTGAAATACAAACTCGTTATACGCAACAGCATCCAGCGTACCTGACTGATAATCTGCAAAAAATTTATCATTTTGCGCACGGTGGGCTTGCTCATCGACCAAGCCTTGCTCAATCAGAAACTCGCCCCACTCATGGTCTGAATCGAGATCAAGCAGAGTATTATCCAAATCAAATAACGCCAACTGCATAACTCACTCCTGCTTGATTTGTGAATGATTGAAAATTCATAGTGCCAAAAAAATGATGGCTTCGATGGATCAATAAAATTCCATCGAAGCCCAATACGTTTTGCTGATCAATTCAGCTTAAGTTGCAGCCAGATTGGTTGGACCTGGACGAATCATTCCACCGAGACCTTTGCTTTGCATATATCGTTCAACCCAACTACGAATCACAGCTGGATTGTCCATTTTCAAAACTTCACTCAATAAATGTTGTGCTTCTGACATAGGTGTCTGAATGAGTGTCTTACGGACTTTCAAGATATTGGAAGAACTCATCGATAGCGAATTAAAACCCATTGCCATCATCAGAATCGCAGTACTTGGATCACCCGCCATCTCACCACATAAACTAATTGGACGATCTAATTCACGACAACGAATCACCAACTGGTTCAAAGTTCGTAAAACAGCTGGATGATAATAACTATAGAGTCCTGCAACACGCGGATTATTACGATCCACAGCAAGTAAGTATTGCGTCAAATCGTTCGACCCAACGGAGAAGAAATCGACTAACTCAGCAAGCTCATCAATCATTGTCAGTACACTGGGGACTTCAATCATCACCCCAACACGCGGCATATTAATCTTAACCTGTTCTTCTTCTTGTACTTCATGCAAAGATCGGTGCAATAAGTACATCGCTTCTTCGACTTCGCTAATCGACGTGATCATCGGAAACAAAATATGCAGATTATTTAGCCCAATACTCGCTTTGAGCATTGCGCGCATTTGTGCCGAAAAAATCTCTGGATGATCAAGGGTAAAACGAATCCCACGCCAACCTAATGCCGCATTTTCTTCTTCAATCGAAAAATACGGCAAGTCTTTATCCGCACCGATGTCCAGCGTCCGCATCACGACAGGCTTGCCAGCAAAATGACTGAGTTGCTGACGGTAAACATGACGTTGTTCTTCTTCACCTGGAAAACGCTCACGGAGCATGAAAGGAATTTCACTACGATACAGTCCAACACCTTTTGCGCCACGCTGCGCACCACGAATCACATCAATCATCAAACCTGTATTGACATATAGCGGCATCACATAACCGTCAGGCGTAATGGTCTCACGACGTTCGTAGGCTTTTAGATCTTGCTCGGCTTGTTGTTCTTCTTTCTGAATCTCTTTATAGCGTTGACGCAATTGACGAATCGGATGCACATAGATCCGACCTTGATGCGCATCGACAATCATTTCCACATCATCAAGCGCAGTAATCGGCAACTCAGTCACACCGACGACCGTCGGAATACCGAGAGCACGCGCTACGATGACCATATGAGAGTTGGCAGCACCTTCAGCAGTCACAATTGCTGAAATATTATCCATCGGTAGCTCGACGAGCATCGCAGTAGAAATTTCCTCACCGATCAGAATGCTGCCTTCTGTGATTTCCCGATGCTGACTATCTGACGCTTGCAATCGAGCCAATAGACGACGACCTAAATCTCGTAAATCTGCAATCCTCTCACGGATATACTCATCTTCCATTTGCGAAAAATGTGCAGAATGCTGATCAATCACGCCACGAACAGCGCCTTGTGCCCAATTACCCGCTTTGATTCGGGCAATAATTTCTGAGGGAAGCGCATGATCGTCCAACATCCGTAGATAGACACCAAACAAGGCGCGCTCATCAGCAAGCAGTGCTTTCTGCATCTTGTCATCAAGATCTTTGATGTCTTGACGCACCATCAAAAGCGCATCATTAAACAATGCCAGTTCTGCTTTGACATCATCAATTTTTCGATCAGGAACGAGCGTCAAATCAGCAGGTGGATAGAGCACTACAGCTCGCCCAATCGCAACACCACCAGCACCTGCAACACCTTGGAAAACTTGTGGTGACGCTACACTACTCGGCTTTCTGAAGACATCAACTTGACCGACTGCATGCGCGTGCGCAATCGCGCCTGAGAGCTGCGCACATAAAGTGACAAGGAAAGATTCAGCCGCTTCACTAAACGCACGACGTTCACGATTCTGAACAACCATGACGCCCATGACCTTACGGCGGTACATGATTGGGACACCCAAGAAAGCGCTGTAACGTTCTTCGCCAGTTTCGGGTAAATAGCGAAACCGAGGATGACTTGATGCATCTTCAAGGCTAACAATTTCTTCACGTTGCCCAACTAAACCCACCAATCCTTCGGTTGTGGATAGAGAAACCTCACCCACTGAATCTGCATTCAACCCGACAGAAGCCATCAAGATGTAACGCTGATTGCGTTCATCTAGCAAATATACCGAACACACTTCGGTTTCCATGGCTTCGGCAACAAGCTGTACCATGACCTCAAGCGCCGCATGCAAATTAGGTGCGGCGTCAACGTCCTGTACAATCTTGCGCAGGCTTTCTATCTGCATGACATCTCCAATATGTCGAATCAGGTTTTACGATTCTCACGTATCCTTTTACCGAATATAGATTCCATTCTATATAAAGTAAATCAACTCGATAGACTACTACGTTAAATCGGCAACTTTCCTACAAGCTGTAATAAGGCTTTTCGATACACATCGCGTTTAAACGCAACCACTTCAGATAATGGAAACCAATAACTGACCCACATCCAATTATCAAATTCAGCAGGTGAAGTCGTATCCAGATGAATTTCTGAGTCGTCAGCAATCAGTTGAAGTAAAAACCATTTTTGTTTTTGACCAATGCACACAGGCGGCACATCATCTTGGCGTACATAACGATTCGGCAACCGATAATGTAACCAGCCCTCTGTCTGCGCTAAAATTTTTACATGCTCTGGATATAACCCCACCTCTTCCCATAGCTCACGGTACAATGCTTGTTCTGGTGTTTCACCTTCGGCAATTCCACCTTGTGGGAACTGCCATGCATTATGACCAATTCGTTTCGCCCACAGCACCTGCCCCTGCGCGTTGCACAGAATCATGCCGACATTGGGCCGAAAGCCTTCTGCATCTATCATTGCAACAATTCCAATATGCCTAATTGTGTATGACTATCCTTTTCTTTATATCATCATACGTCATGTCCATCACATGACATCGTGACATCTTGGTAACATCTCGCAAAACGCTTTGGCAATAAACGTGAACAAGACCTCATCACAAAAAAGGAAAGTACATGAAAATTGGTACTATTTTACAGAATATATCAAGAGAAACGGGGATTGTTTTACTGTTTTTTGTGAGTTATTTCATGAAATGAAAAATTCAAAGAATAAGCAGGCGAAATGTGGCAATTAGATGTAAAAAACTGAGGATTAAAACTGGGGCTCTCCTTGTGGGTGGTACTATCGAAAATCAACAAGGGCAACCACAAGGGATTGCCCCTACATCACAAATATTATTGATCGGCTTTCTGTAATATCTGCAAAATACTCGAAAAATCCAAAGCACCCGCACCCGCTTTGCTATGAAGTGAATACAGGTTACGAGCCATTTCACCCAGCGGAATTGAGGCTTGTGCATTCAACGCAGTTTCAGTCGCCAGACCCAAATCTTTGAGCATCAAATCCACACCAAAACCTCCACTGTAACCCCGTGACGCAGGCACATTATCCATCACACCGGGGTATGGATTGTATAACTCAAGCGACCAATTGCGACCAGAGCTCTTCACCATAATATCTGAAAGCACATGCGGATCCAGACCATTTGCCACACCAAGTGCCAACGCTTCTGCGGTACCAATCATCTGAATACCAAGCAGCATGTTATTGCAGATTTTGGCCGTTTGACCTGCACCATGCCCACCTGCATGAAAGATATTTTTTCCCATCGCACTCAAGATAGGACGTGCTCGTTCCAAATCCTCATCTTCACCACCGACGATAAACGTCAATGTGCCAGCAATCGCACCACCCGTTCCACCAGACACAGGCGCATCCAGCATTGTTAGACCCAATGCAGTTGCAGCTTTAGACACCGTAATTGCCGTTTGCGCCGCAATCGTGCTGCAATCAATGACTAAAGTGCCCTTGGGAATATGCGGTAGCAAGCCTGCATCGCCCAAATACAGCGCCTCAACATGCCGACTGGCTGGCAACATGGAGATCACAATATCAGCAGTGCTCACTGCATCTTTTGCAGAGCTCGCAACTGCTGCACCTGCATCAGCCAGAACCTTAATTGCTGTTGGCGACAAATCAAATACCGTTAGACGATGTCCTGCTTTCAGCAGGTTTTGCGCCATTGGCCCGCCCATATTTCCCAAACCAATGAATGCAATTTGACTCATCATTTCACTCCGTAATTTTCTATTTTTTGTATGCTAATGACTTTTGCTGATGCCTAAATCAGCAAGCGGATGACCTTCAATCGACCAAGGACTTTCGATAAAGCCATTGACCCATTCTGAAGTAATCTCCGCATGTGTTGCAGGTTTCCATTCTGGTTTCTGATCTTTATCAATCAGTAGCGCACGGATTCCTTCAGCAAAATCTGGACGTGCTGCACAATGCAGCGCCGCGATATATTCAAGGCGAAATACATCGGCAAGCGGCAAATTTACCGTTTGATTCAGAAGTAGATTGGCTAAATGCGCAGAACTAGGCGAACCTGATTTTAGCGATACGACTGCTTTTTTCAGCCACGCTTCTTCAGGATCTAGCGAGATAATCGCTTGAACAATTTGAGTGAGATCAGCTTTATTACACAGTTCATTAATCGCCTCGAAATGAACGTGCAGTGGCCCTTGAACCACTTCTAATTTAATTTCTGAACGACGTAACACAATATCAAGAAGTTGGCTATTTCCATCATGCGTCGTGCCCCATGGCTGACGGAGCAGTTCATCGAGCACTTTAGATTTATCCACCTGCGCAATCGCATAATCTGCAAGTTGAACAAATTTAGCATCAGCTGTATTAATCATCGCGCCCGTCAACGCAAGGAATAATCCCAGCTTTCCTGGCATCCGATTAAGGAAATAGCTTCCGCCAACATCAGGAAATAAGCCAATCGCGATTTCTGGCATCGCAAGACGTGATTTTTCTGTGACCACACGATGACTTGCACCCGCCATCAGACCAATGCCACCACCCATCACAATACCATGCCCCCAACACAAAATTGGCTTCGGGTAAGTGTGAATGAAGTAATCCAACCGATATTCACGATCAAAAAAATCACGCGCATATGAGTTCGCGCGAATATCATCTTTTTCAGTGGAATCATGGTGTATAAGCATCGATTGATATAGGTTCTGCAAATCACCGCCAGCACAGAACGCTTTATCCCCTGCAGCCTGCAGGATAACGATAGCGAGATCCTCATCCGCGACCCATGCTTCGAGTTGTTCAGTGATTAAATCAATCATGTCGAGCGACAGAGCATTCAAAGTCTTTTCTGCATTGAGCGTAATCATGCCAATGCGACGACCGTTATCTGCAGTCAGTGTCCCAAATAAAACAGGGCTTTTTAGATCAATATGAGTGTCATCCATTATCGAATCTCCTCAGGAGCAATTCCATTTAACATCTGGCGTGAAATAATCACGCGCATGATTTCATTCGTTCCCTCTAAAATCTGATGGACGCGTACATCACGCAAATAACGCTCTAACGGATATTCACGGATATAGCCATTTCCACCATGCAGCTGTAAAGCATCATTACACACCTGAAAACCAATGTCAGTGGCAAAACGCTTCGCCATTGCACAATACACGCTTGCATCTGGTGTATGTTGATCAAGCTTACAAGCGGCTAATCTAACCATCTGACGTGCAGCCACTAACTCTGTCACCATATCAGCGAGCTTAAATTGCAACGCCTGAAAATCAGCAAGCTTCCGCTTAAATTGCTGGCGTTCACTCATATAAAGTCGCGCAGCATCTAATGCCGCTTGCGCTGCACCAATCGAACAAGTCGCGATGTTAATCCGCCCGCCATCAATCCCCCGCATCGCAATCTTGAAGCCTTCGCCTTCCTGCCCTAGCAAATGATCTTCAGGAATCATCACATTATCAAAACTAATAATCCGCGTCGGTTGACTATTCCACCCCATCTTCTGTTCTTTGCGACCATAGGTAATCCCTGCGCTATCAGCAGGAACAGCAAATGCAGAAATACCACCCGCGCCATCTCCGCCAGTACGAGCCATTACAACCAATAGATCAGTTGCGCCAGCACCAGAAATAAACGCTTTTGCACCATTTAACCGATAATATCCATCGATGAATTCAGCGCGAGTTTTCAATGACGCTGCATCTGATCCCGCATTCGGCTCAGTCAAACAATATGATGCCAACTTCTGTCCACTGGCTAATAATGGACACCAAGTTGCGCGTACATTTTCAGCACCCCAACTCGCGACCATCCAAGTTGCCATATTGTGAATGGTGATATAGGCAGCCGTTGACGGACAAGCATAGGCCAGTTCTTCAAACACGATCGACGCATCCAGACGCGACAATCCCATACCGCCTTCACTTTCTGGCGTATACATGCCACAAAAGCCTAAATCACCGGCTTTTTGAATAACATCAATAGGAAAAATACACTCTGCATCCCAATTCGCAGCAAATGGTGCCATTTCTATTGCCGCGAAATTACGCGCGCTTTGCTGAAATGCACACTGATCTTCCGATAAATCAAAGTTCATGGTTTATTGCTTTTCCTAGGATTTGTTGGCATTGCATTAGAAGTTCAATACTGACCCAAATTTGCGGTCAGTTCACTGAGCCTGTCGAAGTGAAGATCTCAGTGGTTGCGTGAATGCCGCACATTTCGACAAGCTCAATGAGCTATGCAGTATTAACAGCTATTTCAAAGAAATCGTGGTATTCACAGCACCTACGACCGCATCATCATCAAACCAACGCGCAGTAATCGTTTTGGTTTGGGTATAGAACAAAATGACTTGCTTACCGTATGGCCCTAAATCACCAAGTTTAGACGCGCGTGAACCACTGAAAGAAAATAACGGCACAGGCACTGGAATCGGCACATTAATCCCAATCTGACCGACATCAATTTCCTCTTGGAATTTACGAGCAGCAGCACCTGATTGGGTGAAAATAGCCGTGCCATTACCATTTGGATTTTGATTAATAAAATCTATCGCCTCATCCAATGTTGCAGCCGACACAATACACAGCACAGGGCCAAATACTTCTTGATCGTAGATTTTCATACCTGATTTCACACCAGAGAAAATAGTCGGGCCCACGAAGTTACCACGCTCATAACCTGTCACTGTTGGATTACGACCATCCAATTCCAGCTTCGCGCCGCTTTCAATACCACTCGCGATAAAGCCTTCAACTCGCTCACGCGCCGCACAAGAAATAACTGGCCCAACATCCGTACCTGACTCAGCACCGCCATTCACTTTCAGCGTTTTCGCTCGTGCAACAATGTCAGGAATCCACTCGTTTGCCGCACCAACCAGCACGACAACCGACAGCGCCATACAACGTTGACCCGCCGCACCAAACGCTGCGCCAGCAAGATTATTCAAGGTCTGCTCTTTATTGGCATCAGGCAAAACAATCGCGTGATTCTTTGCTCCCATCATGCATTGCACGCGTTTACCCGCAAGCGATGCACGATTATAAACGTGCGTACCAACCTTGGTTGAACCGACAAAAGATACGGCTTTAATATCCATATGATCACAGATCGCATTTACGGCTTGTTCACCACCATGAATCACATTCAGTACGCCAGCAGGAATCCCCGCTTCTAACGCTAACTCGACCAAACGCATGGTCACCATCGGATCTTGTTCAGACGGTTTCAGGACAAATGTATTGCCGCAAGCAATCGCCATCGGAAACATCCACAGTGGAATCATTGCTGGGAAATTGAATGGTGTAATCCCCGCGCACACGCCCAACGCTTGCTGAATCGTGTAAGTATCCACACCATTTGCGACGTTATTTGCCAATTCACCCATTTGCAAATTGCCAATATTGGCAGCATGTTCAACAACTTCTAAACCACGAAACACATCACCTTCCGCGTCAGCTAATGTTTTGCCCTGTTCTGCAGTCAGGATCGCTGCAAGCTCTTTGATATTTTCGCGGATGAGCTGTTGGTATTTCAGGAAAATACGTGCACGCGTTCCAATCGGCGTAAAGCGCCATGTCTTAAACGCAGCTTTTGCAGACGCAACAGCTGCGTTGATTTCATCGATGGTTGCAAATGGGACGCGAGCTAAAACTTGTTGCGTCGCAGGATTCACCACATCGCGCCATTCATTCGTCTTCGATTCAACAAATTGACCATTAATGAGCAGTTTGACGGTTGGAATAGCAGTAGCCATGTGACGAGTTCCTTATGCTGGATTTACACAAAATCTGAAAAATCTTAAGCAGTTCAATTCTGCTGATGATTTCGTCAGATTATTCAAAATCCGCTTTATCTCCAATGCTAGATAACCTCATATTTAGTGAGAGAATTTACCATGTTGGTCTAATTCTATGCGATGATACTCACATTATTTACTCTGATAAAAATCTATATCCTGTATGGAAAAAAATAGTATCTCCATCCATTTTGTTCACTCCGCGCTACACCCAGTCTCACAACGTGGATTTGATATATCCCCTGTATTACTTGAATCTGGCATTGATCCGACTTTATTGCAATCATCCCACTCACGCGTCACGGCAGATCATTTCAGCGCACTCTGGCTAGCGGTTGCACGCTGCTTAGATGACGAGTTTTTTGGTCAAGATTCACATCGTATGAAAGTGGGCAGTTTTGCCATGTTGTGTCGCACATTGGTTCATTGTAAGACACTAAAAAGTGCGTTGGTTTGTATGATGAGGTTCTTTAATTTACTGCTCGATGATTATCACTGCAGCATCAAAAGCCAAGGACAATACAGCCAAATTGTGATCAAGGAACAAACTCAACATCCTCAGCCACGGATCTTTGGACATGAAACCTTGCTGATCATGCAACATGGCATTGCTTGTTGGTTAGTTGGGCGACGTATTCCAATACTCATCGCAGGGTTTGCTTATCCAGAACCTGATTACAGCGAGGAATATCACCTCATGTACTCTCCTGAACTCCACTTTGACGAGGCAGCAACTTCACTGACATTTGATTCTCAATATCTTGATTTACCAGTCATTCAAAATGAACGAACCGTTCTTGCATTTATTCGCGCTGCGCCTGCCAATATTGTGTTGAAATATAAAAACAACTCAAGCTTTTCAGCGACGATTCGTAAAATGCTGCGAGCAATGCCGAGTCACGAATGGCCTGATTTTGATACCTTTGCATTAAAGTTGAATATGACACGTTCAACATTACGTCGACGCTTGGAAGAGGAAGGACAGCCTTTTCAAATGATTAAAGACCAACTACGTCGTGATCTCGCCATTCATACACTCAGCCATACAACGCAAAGTGTGACTGAAATTGCCACAACATTAGGTTTTGCTGAACCCAGTGCCTTTCATCGCGCATTTAAGAAATGGACAAGCCTGACGCCAGGTGAATTTCGCCAACGATCAGATAGCAAGAAATAGACATCAAAAAAGCAGACAATAAAAAACCAATGCCCACAACAATCTGACATTGGTTTTTTAAATTGAAAAATGTCGAATCAATAATCAAATCATGATTAATGTACAGGTGTTGTTGTGACTCCGCCTTGTAATGTATCTGAGGTCGATGCTGGCGCAGCAAAAGAACTTGTCGCTTGTCCAGATGGCTCTACGTCATGGAAAACAACACCATTTTTCCAGACTACACGTTTTTCTACACCTTTTTTGGCAGTATCTGCATCGGCTTTAACTGCATCAGCCTTATTTTCTACCGCAGCACGAGCCTTATGTTCAGCTCGGTGGGCTTTATGTTTGACGGTCGTTGTTGTATCTGCCATCACTTTCGCGGCTGTAGCTGTATCTGCAGCAGGCGGAGTATCTGCCATTGCATACAATGGAGCACTCATTCCAACAGCCAAAGCGATAATAGCGATATGACGCGGTGTTAATTTTTTTGATAATGTCATTATTAAACTCCCAGTTAGGTTTACTATTCAAAACTCATCATAGAACTAAAAAATAACTGAATGAATAAAAAAATGTATATTTTTGCAGCAAAAATGTGAGTTTACTCCGATAAAAGGGAGTGAAATGTTATCTACATCCTATTTATGTAACTAAGAACTTTGTATCAGCCCGCTTTACGAATGCAACTAACAGTTCAATGATGACTAAAAATATTCACCAACTGCCCCACCACAATAAAGAAGAATATCAGTAGTCCAAAAATAATCGACATGATACTGGCTGAATTAACAGGACGATTGAGAGACACGTCTCGCGTTCCATCCGCAGAATTAATAAACGTATCCTGATCACGAATAATCGCCTGCGGAATCAACTCATCAGAATCCGTAGTTAAACCATCCATCCGTTTAACCGCGGTTCCAATCGCAAGAAACTCAATAATTCCACCACCCAGATCATATACATACGTCTTAATGCCCACGACCTGATCCGCACCGCATTGCTGCGCATCCAGTTCGATATGCTTGAGTGCATTTTCACGCGCTTCATAAATCAGCGTCGTCATCGTCGTAATTTCGCCTTTCACAAACGAGCGAAAGAAGGTACTCAACCCACCAATAAAACCCAATGAATATACCGACACGCCCAATACCAGTTTGACAGGCATATAGCCTTGATTGACCAGATTCCACATTTCTTCGTTGGTCAGGTCGCTAGTGATCGGATTCTTATAATTACTTTCAGGCAACATCGCATGACGTGACGCAGTGCCAATCATGACCATCTCTTGCATACCTGCAAGCGGCAGAATCGATGTTTTAATCCCTACCACTGCATTTGCACCCACCGCACTCGCCTCAGCTGCGATGCGTTCTAAAGCTAAATGACGTGTTTTATTAAAAATCTCAGAGTATTGCTTAATTTCACCACGTGCCAAACTGCGCAGACCGCCAACAATCCCACCGCCAATGCCAATCGAATACGCCACATTACCAAACACAAATTGCTTCGGTTTAAATCCGCTATCTAACTGACAATACAACGCTTGGCCATCTGCCGAGGTTGAAAATTTGAAACGATCACTCGTCTCACCATCGGTTACACTCGGATCATGATGAACAGTTGAACCGATCGAGAGAAACTCAATATTGGTACCCTGAAAAATCAAATCATTTGACACACCTGTGATGCCAATCCCGCTATGGCTTTTCGCTTCGGCTAACATCCGTTTATAGGCTAATAAACGTCCTGTATGAATCAGCTCAGTCACAGGTTTAACTTCACCACCTGCCAATATTTTCAAGCCAGAACCGATACTGCGTAGTAAACCCAAAGAATAAACACTATTCCCGATCACCAAATTACCCGGCAATAATTCTTTCTTTTTTAAACAATAAATTTCGTTGCCAGATAGTCCTGTAATAATGGTCATTTTCTATTTTCCTTATTGATTGCAATTTCAAATCATATTTTGACGTACTTTAAAAACAGCATAGCTCGTTGAGCCTGTCGAAACGCGCGGGGAATATCAAAAACCTTATTTTTAAAACATAAACACATCTAGCTTGAATATCACATAAGCGATCAAACAAGTCTATTTATTGCCTTATGATTTCCTAAAACTTTTGGGCAACTTTCCTGTCCATCGCTTCACTGCCCGCGTAAATGCACTCTGCTCTGAATACCCAAGGAGTAGCGCAATATCAAACAAAGTCAGAGACTCATCCTTAATATATTGATTGAATAGATCAAGTTTGACGTCTGCTAGCAACTCCTGAAACTTGATTTCATGCTCATTTAAGCGGCGTTGTAAGGTACGAACAGATGTATGCATACGACTTGCGACTTCTTCTAACGAAGGCATCTCTTGCTTTTTCAGCATATCGGTAAACAGTTGTTTGAGTCGGTCTTTAAACTCATCGGTAGGCAACGTACTGAGCAATGTCTGCGCATGACCTTCGAGCAGATCCAGCAACATCGTATCTTTCTTTTCTAAGGTAATGCTGAGATATTCCGCAGGAAATTCCACGATGGTTCGGATGCCACCAAAGCTAACTGGACAATGAAAGAAATCCTCGTAAGACTTAATATCTGAAGGTACAGGATTGATAAAATTGACTCTAGTGGGATACAGTGCTCGACCTGCAATCACTTGAACCATCGTAAAAAACACTGAAATTGCCGTTTCATCCGCAAGCTGCCCAGGCGCAACATGTTCACTTCCCCAACTGATGGTCACGGTGTCATTTTCCATCGTCATCGACAATGAATTGACATCATAGATCAGCCGAGCAAATCGCTCGAACAATGCCAGCGCTTCACCCACACTGCCGCAGGATAACCCTAAATAACCGACGATTCCTGTATGCGATGCTTTGATATATTGACCAAGATATAAACCCACAGCAGGAATTGGTGTTAATCGCGCAACCTCATCGAGTAGGCTGATCCAAGTCTGAATCGCAATGCGTTCTTGAGTTTGCAACTCAACCAACTGAGCTTTAAAGGCTGGCGCATCGACCTGCTTTGCTTCTAAATAGTCAATCAGCATCCCGACTAAAGCACCATTCACATACATTGACGCACTCATCCTTGATGCTCTAATTTAACGATTTCACATGCCACCGAGTATAAATTGCTTGGCGTGAAATATCAAAAATATGGTTATCATGAGTAAAGTTTGATCACTCATGTTCTGCGATGATTCTCTCATCAAATCGAAGCAGGACAAGAATTATGTTAGGTATTCCAGTTGCATTATTTTGTGCCAATGGCATTGAGTGGTATATGCATAAGTACGCATTACATGGCGTACAACAGCCTGAAGGTGGTCGTAAATCATTCTACAACCTCGGCATGAAAAACCACTGGACACATCATCGCCAAGTTCGTTTAAACAAATATCGTGATGATTCACTGTATGAACATCCACTCGAAAATGACGCTGGACGAGCAGAAATTAAAGGCGTGATTTTCCTTGCAGGGCTGACGACGATTGTTTTTCCTGTCGCGCCATTTTTTACACTGACTTCGTATTATTGTGGTTGGAACTACTACAACACCCATCGCAAATCACATCTTGATCCAGAATGGGGCAAGAAGAAAATTCCTTGGCATTACGATCACCACATGAACACCAACCAAGATGCTAACTGGTGTGTGACCAAACCGTGGTTTGATTACATCATGGGCACACGTGTAATTTCTTCTGTGGATTTACAAGAGTCGAATCCGATTGGAATTAAGCTACCTAGCTTTATTGAAAATCCATTGAACAAACTCGCTCGTCGCTATGTACCAAACGCATTTGCCAAGCTAGATGCCAATATGCGCTTGGAAGAAACAAGACGTCTGAAAGGGATTGAAGAAGAAATGCCTGCTTAATTGAAGGCTACTTATCGAATGCCTTCAAATCCCTCCTAACTTCCCTTTCCTAAAGGGAGGAATATTCCCCCCTCTTAGAGAGAACTATGTCCTGATTAACAGTTGAAACGTATTTTCTAATGCTTTTGCTTTGAAGTCTTCCCCTTCAAGGGGAAGATTTAGATGGGGATGGTTTTGATATCATCAAAACCCAACACAACCATCCGTATAAATCACAAAACCATCACCACGACAAAAGCTCGCCAGTGTTAAACCCGCTTGTTTCGCCATGTTAATCGCCATTGTGGTGGGCGCAGAAATACTAGCAAGCAACCCGATATTCAACTGCGCGCATTTGCGAATTAGCTCATAACTGGCGCGACTGGTCATCACAATAAAACCATCCTGTACATCACAATGATTCAGCGACAAGAACCCAAGTAACTTATCGAGCGCATTATGGCGACCCACGTCTTCAAATAATGCAACAATCTCCCCCGCAACCACCCAAGCTGCCGCATGTGCGCCGCCAGTCATTCGCGTGATATGCTGTTGCGCTTCTAATTTGGCAACAGCACTAGGAATTTGCACAAGCCAATCTGACTGCATTTTTGTCGTAACAACCGGCAGCGTCATCTGAAACTGTTCTAGACTTTCCATACCACATAAGCCACAGCCCGAACGACCAACCATCGTTCTACGCCGCTCTTTCAGTGCCATAAATGCACTGCTGCCAATCGTCATATCAATTTGTATGCCCAGCTCACTGTGCTGAATATCCAATGAGTATAGTTCCCTCAGACTGCAAATAACGCCTTCTGACAAGCTGAAACCTTTGGCAAATAATTCCAAGTCCGTCGGTGTTGCCATCATCACCGCATGTGAAATTCCGTTATAGACGAGTGCAACAGGTAGCTCACAAACCACTTGGTCAGTGATCGAAACGAATTGATGATCTTGAAATCGACGTACTGCGACGTCCGCAAAACCGCTAGATGCAGCATCGCTGACATTTTCAATATCAGGACGTTGTAACGCATCAAACTCAGGCATGAACCACCTCAGCCTCAGATTCGACTGGAATCGCCAAATCAAAATGCTCAGGCGCCGAGCCTCGATGCAGAATCACAGGAACGCTTTTCGACGCAGGAATCTTGGCGCGTTTGTCATGGCTACAGAGTGCAACCAATGGATTGGTTTCAGGATAATACGCCGCCAAACTACCGCGTGGAATGTTATACGGCACAATACGAAAACTCTGAACTATCCGCTTCACCTGATCAGGATAAA
The DNA here is from genome assembly GCA_030149815.1 of Aquirhabdus sp. GTDB lineage: Bacteria > Pseudomonadota > Gammaproteobacteria > Pseudomonadales > Moraxellaceae > Aquirhabdus. The sequence goes on from JASLHI010000038.1 coordinate 28,398, forward strand.
TACTTTCGATATCCACCCATTCATCCGCTGCAAAACCCGCTTGCTGCATATCATCTTTATTCATAAACAAGACACGACGCTGACCAAAAACACCGCGATAACGATCATCTAGCCCATAGATCGTCGTGTTATATTGATCATGTGAACGTGTCGTCATGAGCGTATAGACCGTTTTGTCCTTCACTTGCGCTGCATAGCTATAAACTTGATCTAAATAAACATCACTGATTGGCAAGACATGAAACTCTGCTTTCCCAGTCTTGGTATGCCATTCGTGTTGATTGGCAGGATGCGGTAAATGAAATCCTCCCGGCTGATAGACTCGCGCATTGAAATCATGAAAATCATCAAAAACCTCAGCAATCGCATCACGAATACGATCATAGCTCTCGACGTACCAACTCCACTTAACTGGACTATCAGGTAAAACAGCTTCAGCTAAACGTGCAACGATTGCAGGCTCAGATAATAAATTATCTGATGCAGGTTCATTTCTCCCGACCGAAAGATGCACATTACTCATAGAATCTTCAACTGAAACAGACTGCGGCCCATGCACTTGCATATCAACCTCTGTACGCCCCAGACACGGTAAAATCAAAGCATCCTGACCGCAGATGAGATGACTACGATTCAGTTTAGTCGCCACATGTGCGGTTAATGTACAACGACGCAGCGCACCCTCAGTAAATGGTGTATCAGGCGTCGCCACTGCAAAATTACCACCCAAAGCAAAAAAGACTTTCACCTCGCCTTTCGCCATCGCACTAATCGTTTCAACGACTCCTAGCCCATGAGTTCTCGGCGATTGAATCCCAAAAACATGGTCTAATCGATCCCAGAGCTTTGGTACTGGACGCTCATTGATGCCCATGGTTCGATCACCTTGGACATTACTATGACCGCGGACTGGGCACGCGCCGCCGCCCGGACGACCAATATGACCACGCGCCAGCAGCAAATTAGCCAGCATATGGACATTGGCAACCCCATTACGATTTTGGGTAATGCCCATGCCCCAGCAAAAAATCACTCGCTTGGCATCGCAGTATATTTTTGCCAATGACTTTAAGTCATCAGGTGACAAACCTGAGTAATCGTAAATCATCGACCAATCTGTTTTATCCACTTCGGCAATCATTTCCGCGAAGCCGTCGGTATTCATTTCAATAAATGCTTGATCAAATAAGCTCGGCTTACCCGCTGCCAAAGCCTTGCGATCCCACTCACGCAAATGCTTCATCATGCCCATCAGCAGCGCATAATCACCACCCACTTTGGGCTGAAAGTAATTGCTGCTAATCTTAGTGCTACCATTGGTCATCATTTCAATCGGACTTTGCGGATCTTGGAAACGCTCTAAACCACGCTCTTTCAGCGGATTAATCGCAACAATTTTTGCCCCACGTTTCGACATCTCACGTAATGTACTCAGCATACGCGGATGATTGGTTCCCGGATTCTGACCAAAGAGAAAAACAGCATCGGCGATTTCAAAATCATCCAACGTGACAGTTCCCTTACCCAATCCAAGCGACTCGCCAAGTGCATAACTTGTCGTTTCATGGCACATATTGGAGCAATCTGGGAAATTATTCGTGCCAAAATTACGGACGAAAAGTTGATACAAGAAAGCCGCTTCGTTACTGGTTCGACCCGATGTATAAAACGCCGCTTGATTAGGATTATCCAGCGCATGTAAATGACGTGCGACAATACCAAAGGCCTCATCCCACGGAATTGGTACATAATGATCCGTCACAGCATCGTAACGCAGCGGATCGGTCAAACGTCCTTGTTGTTCAAGGAAATAATCACTCTGCTGCGATAACCAACTGACACTATGCTCCGCAAAAAATTCTGGAGGAACACGCTTATTCGTCGCTTCAAAAGCAATGGCTTTGGCACCATTTTCACAGAAATTAAAAGTATGGCTGTGTTTCTTCTCAGGCCATGCACAACCTGGACAATCAAAGCCAGTTGGCTGATTAATATTCAGAAGTGTAATCGCACCTTTTTTGACAATGCCTTGCTGCGTCAGATTACGAGCGACACTCAGCAAAGCGCCCCATCCTGCTGCGGGTTGAGTATAGTCCTCAATTCGAGCATGACCATGATGCGGAGCTTCAGTTGACTCATGTTGGTCATCATGTTTATCAATCATTGCCATCAACCCTCTTATTCGTTTCTGATGCTCATTACTATTTATGACAACATCAATTCGCATTTTTTAATATGAATTAAAACACTAATTTTTAACAATCGTAAGACAAGTCATTTATCTTTAGTAATTTTTTTATCGTGCGCCAATTTCATTTTTATTTCAATTGATACGAACTACTAAATTTGTATTGATAAAGTTTGTACCTACGATTAACTATTTCCATGAGTCTGTCCTTGTAGTACCTTTAAGAAACACTACCTATTTTTAAATACTCTTGACTGGCGAATTTGTCTATAACCTGCCATCTCATAATGGCTAAGCACATTTCAAGAAAGACTTTAAAAGGAACGCAATATGAGTACAAGAATCCAGCCCGTGATGAGCCCACCAGGTGAGAATGCACTCTTTATCGTTTTAGGAATTAATCCTAATGCATCATCCATAGATGTTGTAAAAGACTTTGCCGCAAACTTTTCTGCTTTGGTCCGAAGCCTAAAAAACCGCTTTCCACATGATGATTTTAATGCTGCATTAGGTTTTGGCGCTGAAGCTTGGTCTCGCCTTTTCCCTGATATCGGCAAGCCTAAAGAACTTGTACCTTTTGAGGCGATTCAAGGTAAAAAATATACGGCTGTTTCGACAGCAGGTGATTTGTTCTTTCATATCCGAGCCAATAAGCAAGGCATTTGCTATGAGCTAGGATCAATCATTCAACAACAACTACAAGACAGTACCTACTCCATCGATGAAGTTCATGGTTTTCGCTATTTTGACGGCAGAGCGATTATTGGCTTCGTAGACGGTACGGAAAATCCTGAGCAGGAAATTGCATCGCAATACGCCGTTGTCGGCGATGAAGACCCTAATTTTAAAGGTGGAAGTTATGCCTTTATCCAGAAGTATGTACATGACATGGATAAATGGCGTGCGCTATCTGATGAAGAACAAGAAAAAGTGATCGGTCGCAAAAAATATAGCGATGTGGAATTGGGTGATGATGTCAAACCTGCGACAGCGCACAATGTGGTGAGTAAAGCACATGATGCTGAGGGCAACGAACTCAAGATCGTCCGCGCTAATATGCCTTTTTCTAATCCGTCAAAAAATGAATATGGCACGTTCTTCATTGGCTATGCACGGCACTTTAGCACTACCAGACAAATGCTCCGCAATATGTTTTTAGGCAACCGAGAGAAGCATACTGATAAGCTGCTTGATTTCAGTACGCCACTCACAGGCTGTTTATTCTTTGTGCCGACGTTTGATTTTCTGGATGACTTAGGAGATTAAAATTCGCGTTGATGGTGTGCGATATGTCTTGGCTTATTGCACATTAAAGCGAAAAAATTTCTAATTATGTTATGAATATGGTGGGCTGTGTGGGGCTCGAACCTACGACCTACGGATTAAGAGTCCGCTGCTCTACCAACTGAGCTAACAGCCCAAGCGATGTCATGTGAAGACTACTTGAAAAATTATTATAGCCAATAAAACTAAATAAACCAGCGGGCTGACATGTTTTCAATAAAAATAAAGGGGCTGTAGTAGAACAGGTTAAATTTCTGTCCAAATGAGTAGTGTTTTTAGCTGCTCTTTTGGACTCCCATAATTGAATCTAAACTCACATTCTTTAAGAAACAAGGGAAATGTTTTTCGATCAATTCCGTTGTATTT